>NZ_BAAGXU010000021.1:0-262760 GCF_054779675.1 Emticicia fontis | reverse complement strand
AGAAGAATTTCAAGATAGCTAAATCCTACCCAACTGTAGCGAATCTATTGAACCTTCACACTTTAACTAAATTCAAACCAAACAGTAGTAGTTCCTTTGCTTTTGGCGTAAATTAAGAATTTTTCGAAGTTTCGTAAATCTTTACCAAAATAATGATAGCGATAGTATTCTTCATCTTCCCCTAATGAAAAATCTGCATAATATTCTTCAACTATACGCGGGTGTGGTGGCATTAATTTGGGCAGATTTTGAACTGAATTTAAAACTGAAATTAATTTTTGAATAGTTTCAAAAACTTTATCAATATTACCCTCAAGTGCCGTTCTCTTCGTTTCTTCTTCATGCAAAAATTTTTCTTTTTCTGCATCTGATTTAATACTTTTCAAAGTAATATCTAAATGATAATCATCATAAGGAGCCTCTCCCATCTGGTATAAACAAGATAAGTCCAGACCTGATATAAGCTCCAGCTGACGAAGCTCCTGTCCATCACCTCTTACACTGTTAAGAATTAAATAGCAAAAACTTCTGCTTAAGTGGTATGGATTATAATCTCTATTTACTGGCAAATCAAAACTTTCAGGAAAAACCTGATCATAATTGTTTACTAAAACATCAATATCTAATCCCATATAAGTATATATAAAAAACAGTTAACCCTTATCACATTAATCTTATTTCAGCTCCAAAATACTAATGAAATTCAAAAAAAAACAATTATAAAATCATCGACTATATATCATTGAAATTAAAGATTTTATTCCTTTAACCAAAATCAAACATCATTGAAGTCTTTCCCATACCAACCAGGTGTGGAAACAATGAAAGCTCAAAAAAACCAGAGAAGCGAGTATAAAATAATAAGCACGGTAAGGGATTTTGAAATAGAAAGATTTGCCTGTCAGGGCTATACCTGTGAGCCATAACAGAGGAGTATAGGCAGGGGCCATAAATCCTAAAAGGCTTTTACTCCATGCACTATCAGGATAGTCAATTAAAAGTATCCATGCAATGAAATAGAGTGCTAGCCCAATCAGATAAATCCAGAAACCGGTTATTTGATAAAGTTTTTCCGTAGGTAAAGGTATCAGAAAGGCCATCAGAAAAACTAAGCCTCTTGAGATATTTTCTCCATATCCTACCCATACTGGAATATTGTGCCAAAAGATATCTGGTTGGTAAACTGCCGGTAGTTTATTGGTCAATAAGCCATTCCAGAGCATAACCGGAAGTATGAGCAGAAAACAGTTGAGCAGGTATTTTTTCATTGTGTATTTGCAATTTTAGATAAGCGCTAATATATTCGATTAAATATCACTTTACTATGATACCGCTCATATAGTAAGATTACTTAACTACTTTAACTGCACAGATAGCACATTTTTCTAATAGACTATTGAATTTTAACCAATTTGTATACTATATTAGCGGCTCATAACATCACTTCCTCCTTATTTATACAAATTGTTTAGAAATTCTTCTGTTTTTCTACTCAAACGCCAAATAGAAATCTATTAAAACACGATAACTTTATTAGTATGGAGGAAGGTATAAGTATCAGCAACACAGAATGGATTGAGCGAATTGGTTTTGACGAATCAGTGGATTATGTAGCGCTGGAAATTGATGAATTTATGGGAACATTTCGTGATTTAATTAATCGGCTGGAAGTAAATTGCACAGCTGATTGTTGTGGGGCTGATGCTTTTAGTTTTTGGGCCGCAGATATCAAATCGGTGTCTTCAAAGATGGATAAGAAAGCAATTCTGTTTGATACTAAAAAATTAAACGCGTTTATTAAGGATTCAGATGCAATGACAATTGTGAGTGTTCGGTTAAATGAGACATTTCATAAGTCCGTTTTTCTTCAATTGCTTAATCATATGATTGTGGCTTTGGAAGCGTAGATTTATGCAAACTCAAGATATTTACATTCTCTTTTAATTTGTTTTATTTCTCTATATTTGTCTGACCATAAAATAACTGAGACTTCCTGCTAAACAAGCGTTCTCTGACTAAAAAAGTACTACCTGATTTATGAAAAAACTCATCTGTCTATTGCTTCTTATCGCATTTTTTTCATGCGAAAGAAAAACTGTTAATGCTCCGGAAACAATACAAAAAATCAATAGAATTTATAGAAAATATAGCGATTTTAGTAATTTTACGCCTATTACTTATTCGGAATTCGTATATGATAATGCAGGTAAATTGTTGAAAGAAAAAGTAAGAGGTTATTGGGGAGATGTTGACTATAAATATAATTATCTAAGTGATCGACTTGATAATGTTAGTATTGAAGATCCTTTAAATAATAAAACTACGGGAATTCTTTATAAACTAAAATATGATGCAAAGAATAGGCTCATTCAGCTAAGTGATGAAAATGAAACAACTATTGAAACATTTGAGTATACTGCTGATAGCAATTTACCTAATAAGAGAACAATTACAATCTTGAGTGAGTTAAGAAAATACTCTGAATACACCGTGCAAAACGGTAATATTGTTGAAGAAAGAGTTTTTGATAAATCAAAAGAACTATTGCACATTATTTCATTCATCTATGATACTAAAACTAATTATCAGGATGATATATCACCAATTTATTATATCTCTCGTTTGGATGGCCCTGCTATCTATTTTTCTAAAAATAATATCATCGAACGCAAAGTGGAATTAAAGAAAGAAAATCCTCCTAGAAAAAGCGTAGTAAAAACACAATTGATACTTAATGAAAAAGGACAGATTTATAGGATTGCAGAAGACGATTTAATTCCAAATTCTTCCGGATTATATTATGAGATTGAATACACAAGTATTTTAAAACACTAAAAGCTATCATTCGTTTAAATATAAGCAAATGGTATATTTTCTTCATAAAAATACCTCCGCCATGGGCAGAGGTATTTCCTTAATCAAACAATTAACAATTTAACTGTCCTATGGAACGAACAGCCTTAATAAGCGTACGTTTATTAAGTTCTTTTCAACCCTTTTCAGGTTATATCTTCAATCCCTTCAGGCTTTATGACCCTGGCGATTAGATTATAGTAGCAATGATTTTATCTTCTAAACTTTGCCAAACTTATTCAATCAAGCCGAGACTACCAATTAAAAAAATATTAAGAGGGTGAAAATCAACCATTTACACCTCATAATAAAATTCTTAACTAGAAACAAAATCAACCTTCTTATTCAGTTAGAAAATAGGTCATAAACTGCTAGCAAAATTTAATATTCAATATCAGTTATCACATTTATCGTTATTTTTCGTTAGAAATGCAGATACGTACCAATAGAAATATTTAATTTGCGAGACTTTTACGTGCTTATACTAAATAAAACCTATTTTCACCATGACAAAGAAGATTTTCCTTGGCGGATTACTAATTATTTGTGCACTCCTTTTTAATTCTTGTGAGAAAGACCCCAACCGCAATTGTCCTGATATTTTTTATAATGACTTAGTCATTACAGCCATCTCAGCACCTAAGATTGTGCCCGGCAGCAGTAAGTTGAGTATGATTCTGAAAGTGAACGAAAATTCCAGTAAGTTCTTACCAGTTTCTGGCCTGACAACTGGGAATTTTAAAGTATATGAACAAGGGACGAATGATGAATGCGCCAATGCGATTTCTGAAAGTGAGGCAAACAAGCAGTTCTCACCAAGTCCGCAGAAATTCAGACATAATACTTTAATTGTGCTCGATTTAAGCGCCAGTGTTACTTCTACTGCTTTAACGCAGCTTAAAAGTTCGACTATCAGTTTTATCAATAATATCATTACTACATCGGGCGATGATTCTTATCTGGTAAGCATTGCGTGGTTTGATGGAGAAGATAAACTCAATACATTGGTTGATTTTACCTCTAATAAAAGCCAGCTGACCAATGCCGTGCAGAACTTGAGTGCGAGTATTTCTAAAGATCCATCAACAGATTTATATGGCGCAGTCATTAAATCTGTTGATAAAGCTGAGCAGCGCCTAAAAGATTTACAGAAGGAGAGTTATATTTCAGCGTTCTCGATTGTCATATTCACTGATGGAACTGACCAGGCAGCCCGTTATTCTAAACAAGTAGCACTAGACAAAGTAAGCAAAGCCAACGCTAAAATATCATTGTTTACGATTGGTTTGGGTACTGAAATTGACAAGCCTATTTTAACTTCAATCGGTAAGAATGGAGCTGTTTTCCCACAGAATAAAAATGAACTGGAAGCAAAATTCATAGAGTTGGCAAGAGTGGTTAAAGGTGAAGCCAACAGTTATTATTTATTTGAATACTGCTCACCTAAAAGAGCCGGGAAAGTGGGCTTGATATTAGTTGTAGCTTATGACGCTAAAAAAGGGACTTATACGACTAATTTTGATGCTACCGGATTGACAAGTAATTGTTATTAAGAAATACCATCTACCAAAATTATTGCCCCGACCTCATGGTTGGGGCTTTTTTATTTATTTTATTGGAAGATTAACCATAAACAAAACCAACCATTAACAGTTATATATACGTAATTATTCACACAAAACTTTAAGAATATGAAACCTGCAATTGAAATCAAGAAAGACCCGAACGGAAAAGAAATGGTGGTTATTACCTTTGAAGATGGCAAAGAGGTAATTACTGCCGTAACACCAGATGGAGATATAAAACTAATGGTGTTTAATACTTCTATCGAAATGAAACATACAGGTACTGAAAGCCTTTTAATCAAGCTGAAATAAGTGTCTGTTTCTTATTTCAGCTTGATTAAAATAGGCTACTGCTAACTATTTTCTTTATACAATCGATTTCAGGATACCACCGTCTACTCTTATGGAAGCGCCGTTTGTAGCTGATGACAATGGGCTGGCATAATACGCTACTGTATCAGCAATTTCAGATACATCCGCAAAGCGTTGTAACAGTGAAGTTGGGCGGGTTTCTTTAAAGAAATTCTGTTCTACTTCATCAGTACTGGTATTTCCAGCTACTGAAAGCTCTTTGATAAATCCACCTACCCCACGTGATTTGGTTGGGCCGGGCAGAATTGAGTTGACAGTTACGTTTGTACCTCTTGTTAATTCAGCCATTCCTCTACTGATTGATAATTGTGCGGTTTTGGTCATGCCATAATGTACCATTTCGCTGGCAGGCGAAAGACCAGTTTCGCTTGAAATAAATAAGATTCTTCCCCAGTTTTTTTCTAACATTTTAGGGAACAGGTGTCGTGATAAGCGTACTCCGCTCATCACATTGATGTCAAAGAATCTATACCAATCTTCATCCGGTATTTCAGCAAATGGTTTGGGTTCAAAAATTCCTGTATTGTTAATCAATATATCTACATAGGGCAATTGACTAATCAAGGCGTTTACTTCTTCAACTTTTTCAAAATCGGCTGCGATGCCTGATACTTTTGTATGATTAGTAAGGTCTTTTAATTCTTGTACTGCTTTGTCTACACTTGCCTGTGTTCGGCCATTAATGATTACCTCTGCTCCTTCCGTTAATAATCTTTTAGCGATGGCAAAACCGATTCCTGCTGTTGAGCCACTGATAAAAGCTGTTTTATTGTTCAAATGTAAGTCCATGATGATTATGAATGGTTAATTGTGAGTGAATGAATGAATAATTAGTTGTTTAACTCTTTTAAAATGGCCTCTCCTACTGCTTTGGCCGATTGTGGATTTTGTCCGGTTACGACGCGGCTATCAACGGCCACGTGTGATTGCCAAAGGCCTGATTTCTCGAATTTTGCACCTCTTTCAATTAATTGGGTTTCCAATGCGAAAGGAACTACTTTTTCCAATCCAACTGCTGTTTCTTCCTCGTTTGTGAAAGCATTTATTCTCTTTCCATCTACCAGATATTTACCATCACTTAGTTGAATATTTACCAATCCGGCAGGACCGTGACATACTGCTCCTACTATACCTTTGTTTTCATAGATTCTGGCAGCTATATCTGCTAAAGCCTTGTTATCTGCAAAATCCCACATGGCGCCGTGGCCGCCTGCATAAAATATAGCCGCATATTCATTGGGTTTTACTTCGTGCGGGGTCATGGTATGTTCCACTTTATGACGATACTCTGCGTTATCCCAGAATTTTCTGTTAGTAGCATCATCTAAATTAAATCCATCTACAGGAGCTTTACCACCTTTGGGGCTCACAAAATCTATTTCATAGCCTGCTTCATGCAATACTTCCCACGGATGTGAAACTTCTCCTAAATAATACCCTGTTGGCTGATTGGTGCTTCCTTTTTTGCTGTGGCTTGTTACCACGAATAAAATTTTCTTTTTCATTGTATTGATTGTTTTAGCCTGTGCCATAGTTGTCTGATTAACTCCGACTGTTAGCGCAGCAATTACTGACATTGTTTGAATAATTTTTCTCATGCTTGTGTTTGAATGACAATGCAAAATTGACAATAAAGCATGGGGTGGCACAGGAGGTATGTCACAGATTTGGTGTGATGTATGTCACACTAAGCAGAAAGGCGGCTAAGGGTTTCTCTGGAAACACCCAGATAAGAAGCAATCAGGGTTTTAGGTACTCTTTGAAATAGTGATGGGTATTGTGTTAATAGCTGCTCGTAGCGTTCTTTGGCGTTATTATTAAGCAAACATAAAATTCGACGCTGTAAAGCAACATAGCCGGAATTAGATTTTCGTCTGAAAAAATGCTCAATTTTATGCAATTCGGCACAGAGTTTATCACGGTTATGCAACGAGAGGCAAAGAACTTCTACCTCTTCAATGCAATCGATATTCAGCGTAGCCTCGGTTTGGTTGAAATAGGCCTGATAATCAGAAATCCACCAGTCTTCCATGGCAAATTGCAGGATATGTTCTTTGCCATCTTCGTTGATATAATAAGCTTTGAGTAGACCCTTTATGACAAAAAAATCGAATGGAGCCGTACCTCCGGCTTGAATCAGAAACTGATGCTTTTTGAGTTTTCTGGGAGTAAAATGTGACATGATGTATTCAAACTCCTGATCGGTAACAGGAGTTATTTTTTCAAAATGTCTTCTTAATTCTAAACTCATTTTTTATTTTCGGATTTATCATTTGTGGGGCGAACTTCTAGTTCGCCAAAATTCGGAAGAATTTTATCAGCCACAACATCATGCTACACACTGAAATAGATTAATTAACCAGCGATAATTCAATAATGGCTCCGGTACTATTATTGAAATCGCGCATGGATGAGATAAAAGGTAAGTCTATTTCTGCGCCTAATAATTTTCGTAGAATCTCATGTTGACGTTTATATTCTCTTTTCATGTATTGATTCTGCGCTATCTTCTTATCTAAATATTCATCAATCGGGTCTAATTCCTCAGACTCCTGAACAAACATATCAATTGTTTCCTGTGCAATAGAAACTATATTTATCAAATAACTCTGGTCTTCACTTAAAAGGAATTCAACAGCATCAGATACGGCCGAACAGGTATCAAGTGCATAAGAAGCCAAATCTCCTTTAAAACGCTCAACGTCGGGTGTTATCTCGCTGATTTTCTCATAGGCTGCATCCAGTTCTTCGTCGTTTACTTCTATATCCTGCAAATATTGATAGATCATTACGATAGCATCTTCCAGCACTTCAATATTTCCCCATTTCTCGGTATCGCTGAACTGTCTATAATTAGGGAGTAGTTTTTCGCAGGTCAACACGGCAAATAAAACCTGTTGTTTAAACGATAATTTTACTATTTTCTTTTCAATACTTTTCAGGAAATCGTCCATCGTATTACGCAATTAAATTTAAATCGTCACAGTTTTTCTCTGCACAAAGTATGCAAGTTAATCATAATTTGAAATTATTCGTAATTGACGAAGATTGAATGTATTGAATTATTGACGCCACAGAGGGAATAAGATAGAGTTTAGCCTTAAAAGCTTTTCAAAAACCTGAACTATACTCCTACTAACATTTATTCTAAAGATATATTCACTTTGATACGCTTCACAATGGGGCAGAAATAGGCGTAATAATTGATATTTTCGGCATTGAGATAATGAATAAAGTGCTGAAATCTCCGGGAATCGTTTTTGCGTGCAAGTGTGATAGTCACTCCTTCGCTGCTTGCATTGGGTGTAATCTCTTCATGAAGTAAGTCGTACTTCTCAAGCATAAATATCACATCACCTTTTAAACTATTCATTGTTCTTTTCATAGCCGATACTATTAAATGATTCATATCTGAAAAATTATTCATTGACCAGAAGCCCCTTGACATCATCAATCAGTAAAAGCACTTATTGGGAGGGATAGAAAGAGAAGTAAATGTAAACTATTATTAGTTAGCTTGCAAAATTGATTTTATAAATTGCACTTCCAATTTTCACCATATTTTAATGTAACAATCCATCAACTCAGTTGTTTTATTAATAGGATACCAAATCTAGCTTCAACTATGAGTTATCAGAAAATTGTTCATTACTTAGGCAAAGACGCCGATTATTTACTGCAACATACCAGTAAAACTATTGATAAAAACTTATTGCATTCTCCTTCACCCAACTATCTGGATGAGATTTTTCAGGGCAGCAACCGGAGTATACCGGTGTTGAGGAACCTGGCTGCTTTATATGGGCACGGACGTTTGGCTAATACTGGCTTTTTATCAATTCTTCCTATCGACCAGGGCATTGAGCATACAGCAGGAGCTTCATTTGCCAAAAACCCGATGTATTTTGACCCAGAAAATATTATAAAGCTTGCCATAGAAGGCGGTTGCAATGCCGTAGCTACTACCTTTGGCAATCTGGCGATTGTGGCGCGTAAATATGCCCACAAGATTCCATTTGTAGTAAAAATCAATCATAACGAATTACTTACTTACCCGACCAAATATGAGCAGATAATGTTTGGCTCGGTTGAAGATGCCTGGAATCTAGGGGCGGTAGCCGTTGGGGCAACTATCTATTTTGGTTCAGAGGGTTCAAATCGTCAGATTATAGAAGTTGCCAAAGCTTTTGAGAAAGCGCATGAGTTGGGTATGGCCACTATTCTTTGGTGTTATACCCGTAATAATGGCTTTAAAAAAGATAATATCAACTACGAAACGGCAGCCGATATTACAGGGCAGGCGAATCATTTAGGCGTTACAATTCAGGCGGATATTATCAAACAGAAAATGCCGGAAAGTAACGGTGGTTTTACGGCCATTAATTTCTCCAAAAGCGCGCCACAAATGTATACCGAGCTAGCCACAGACCATCCGATTGATCTTTGCCGCTATCAGGTAGCCAATTGTTATATGGGGCGTATTGGCTTGATTAATTCTGGAGGCGAATCGAAGGGCGAATCAGATATGGAAGAATCTGTTCGCACGGCTGTCATTAATAAACGTGCCGGAGGTATGGGGCTTATTCTGGGCCGTAAGGCATTCCAACGTCCATTTGAAGAAGGAGTAAAGATCCTGAATGCTATTCAGGATGTATATCTGGCTAAAGAAATTGAGCTTGCATAATATATATTAAACTGTTTAATTACTAAAGGCTCCGGACAATGTCTGGAGCTTTTTTTAAATTCTTACTTTGGGAAATCCGATTTTTCCGTCCGGAACACTTGTTTAACTTTTTTAATTTTTCTTTAGGAAAAGTCTAAACAATATCCTACATTTGGTATAGACTACTGCGCCCCCTCATAATCCTATTGTTTAAATCCTTTAAATTTTCTTTCCCAATATCTATAAATCACTTTTAGTGATCGTTTTCCCTTTACTTAGCTTATTCTACCATGAAGACTTACGAAGAATTTAAAAGAACTGTTTATGATGCTCTGGAGACTAGCAATATCATACCTCAGGAAATTATAGAGCATGATACAGCTATTACGGTTTCTATGATGAATGACGACGAAATGCCTGAATACTTAAAAAACTTTAGTAATATATTAGAATCCGAGCACCTTCGGTTTAAATCATCAGTTTCAGTTCCTTCACACATTCAAACCATCAGTATTTCAATATTTAATCATTAATTGAGCAGGAAGAAATAGGTATTATATCCCGTTAGCCATCAATAACCCCGTTAAATAAGTTTAGTATCTTCTGCTTGATAACTTCTGTTCTAGCTTCTATTTTTGATTCAGTTTAGTTTCCATAGCCTGCACGCTCCCTTGAAAAGGGCCATAAAACTTTTGCTAAAAAATTAAGCCATGCCGCTTAGAAACAATTAAATTCATGAAACAACTTAAAAATCTCAATTGGAGAGTTCTTCATACTTTGCAGGAGTATGAAATCATTTATGTAAAAATGGATGGCAGCTTGCAGAATAACAGCCTTACGGTCATTCTGGATCATAAAACTAATTCATCTAAACTCAAAAAACTAATCGATTCATTAAAAGCACAAAGGTTGAGTTGTCAATGCTCTTTCAACCCCGAAACCTGGGAGCTAGCAGTTACTATTTCCAAATAAATAAGATATAAACGAAAATTATTTATTAAAATGAATGATATTTTCAGCTTTATAATGATTCCAAATTAGCTAAACCGCTTGTAAAATCGGATTGAACTACTTATTTTTATTGCAAGGCTGGTACCGAATTTGATATTTTATGTTTAATTAACTTTGTTGTAATCTTCTGCCCTATTTTTTTTTAACCATCGGCTATTGGTAATTTTATTGGTAATGTTTTTATAAATGCTTGGTTACAAGCAGGGAATGCTGTTTAGAGAAAATAGTGGCATAACCTATACGTATACATTATGGTAAAAAAACTTCTGTGTGTTGATGACGATAAAATTACCCTGACATTGATTAAATTAATAGTTGGGAAAGCCGCTTTTGCTGAAGAAATTATCACAAAAATGAATGAGTAGGAAGCTCTGGACTACTATCTTGAACTACGCAATACTGACGCAACAGAAGATTATCTCAACCTGATTTTTTTAGATCTGAATATGCCAGTAATGGGTGGTTGGGATTTTCTCGAAGAATTCGTCAAAACATTTTATCAATATTTCAACCAGACTCAAATAATTATTCTTTCGTCGTCTACAGACCCGATAGAGAAAGCCAAGGCAAAGAAATACCCTATTGTAATCGATTATCTATCCAAGCCACTTGCTATTAACGCCTTAAAAAACATAACAATTTAATTATCAGCACTTTGCTGCTTTTTTCACCCTTCTTAAAAACATTTTCAGTCATATACAATTAACTTTTTCTCTTATTGAAATCTTGAAACACAATTTAAGGATTTCAATTACAAAACAACTTTTTGCTAAAATGAGTATCAATAAATTAATAACAGGAAAGGGTCTTTCGGAGCACCAATCCCAAAACATACCTAAAAAAGCCTACCCTAAAAGCCAATTAGATAGTAGCGATTTAATAAAGCATTATACCGAAGAAAGTTTTTTTGTGGTAGATGCAGATCTAAAAATTATTACTTTCAGTGAAAAATTTCAAGAAAAATATACCCGATATCTGGGCAGAGATATCATTAAAGGGCAAAATATCCTGAGCTATGCTCCTACTATGCGCCTTGAAATTGCAAAAAATATTTACAACCAAGTATTGCAAGGCCAGACACTGGAATTAGAAGTTGCACTACCCGGCCCAGACAACACCATATATTCTACAATCAATAAATATAAACCTATTTATGATAATCAAAAACATATTATTGGTGTTTTTGTAGCCTGTTCTGATATAACACCAACACGAAAGGCGCAAAACGAAACACAAAAAAGCGAAGAAAACTATCGGGCCATTGTCGAGAATTCTGTTAATGCGTTTTTTTTTAGTGATCATGATGGTTCGGTGATTGATGTTAACGATGCTGCTGTTAAAATGTTTGGATATAGCGTAGAGGAATTTAAGCGCTTAAACCGAAATGATTTAATAGACCATACTGATTCTAAGTTTGTAAAGGATTTAGAAGAACAGGAGAAAACGGGAAGTATGAAAGGAGAAGCCATTGGAATTCGCAAAAATGGTGAAAATTTTGCCGTTGAAATTTCTTCTACCTTCTATAAAGATTTCAATAATGAAATAAAAGCAGGCACATTTATCAATGATATATCGGCACGTAAAAAGGCTGAACGAAGAGTTGAACTGAATGAGAAAAGGTTCAGGTCGCTGGTAGAAAACTCTACCGATATGCTCATCATTTCAGACAAAGACGGCATAATAGAATATGTAAGCCCAGCATTTGAGAAATTGACAGGATATGAACCATCTGAAGTAATCGGAAAGCGCAATCTAGACTTCCTGCATCCTGAACAAGCCGAAGAAATAAAGGAGATAACACAAAAACTATTAGAAAATCCTGGCATCTCAATTCCCCGCCAGAACCGAATTAAACATAAAGGTGGACATTTTATCTGGATAGAAGGTTGTGTCAAGAATTTATTGCTCGACGAAAATGTACATGCTATTGTTTCTAATTATTATGATATTACCGAACGTTTGAAAGCCGCAGAAGAATTGAGACGATCTGAAAACAGCTTAAAAACGATTTTCGAAAATACTACAGAAGCCTTCTTACTAATTGACGGACACGGCAAAGTAAAAGCTTTTAATAGTAATGCCAGAATATTTGCGTTCTTGAACACCCCTAACGAAATAGAAATTGGTCAAGATGCACTGAATTTTATTGCAGATGATAGAAAAGAAGTGGTTATGGCTCTTTTCGAAAAAGCTTTTGCTGGAGAAATCATTCAGTTTGACCGCTTATATGAAAAAGAGGACAGTAAAACCTGGATAGATTTTTCAATCAGACCAGTAGTAGAGGATGACATAATAACAGGGGTCTGTGTAACAGGGGTAGATATAACAGGTCGTAAAAAAGCTGAAGAAGAACTCAGGAAGCGGGAGTTGAGATTCAGGTCTATTCTGGAAAATAGCCATGATATGCTTTTTTTATTTGATGCTGATGGTAAAGTAGAGTTTTTGAGTCCGGCTATTGAAAAGGCGTTTGGCTATACCAATGGAGAAGAAGAAATACATCACATACTCGATAGTATCCATCCTGAAGATTTACAATATACCATTGAACAATTAAAACACGTATTTGAATCTCCTGAAGTACCTGTTTCAATGACTTTCCGGAAAAAGAAGAGGGCTGGTTCTTATATTTGGCTCGAAGGCACATTGACCAATCTACTTCACATACCAGATATTAATGTAGTTGTTGCCAATTTTACAGATATAACCGAACGAAAACATTTTGAAGAAAATCAAGCATTATATGTATCAATTGTCAACTTGTCAGAAGATGCCATATTCAGCCAGTCCCTTGAGAATAAAATCATTACCTGGAATAAAGGCGCTTCCAAATTATTTGGTTTTAGCGCTGATGAGGTACTTGGGAATGACTGTCATCTGATCATACCTCAGAATAGATTGTGCGAGGAGGATGAGATTTTTGAAAAAATCAAGCAAGGGATTTCGGTTGAAAATTTTGAAACGCAAGGCAGAAAGAAAAATGGTGAATTAATCTATATCTCATTGACTGTTTCGCCAATCAGAGATAGCAAGGGAAATATCAAGGGAGCATCTAAAATTGCACGTGATATATCTGATAAAAAACGTGCGGAAGACGCAATCAGCAATAATGAAAAACGATTCAGAAGTCTATTACAGAACAGTAATGACGGCTTAAGTCTGATGAGTATTGATGGTGTAATGTTGGAGATCAGTCCGGCCGGAAAAAAGATTACCGGATTTGATGAGCATGAGATGATAGGACAAGCCAGATATGACCTCATTCACCCGGATGATTTGCAGGATGTTTCGCAGGCTTTTATTGACGTTATTGAAGACCCTGAAAAAACGAGAAATTTTGAATACCGCAGCCTCAGTAAAGATGGCACTTATAAATGGCTGGAAGCTTCGTGTACCAATCTCCTGCAAGAACCTGCCGTAGGTGCTATTGTTATCAATTATAGAGATATAACTGAGCGAAAAAATCATGAAATAGAGCGTGAACAACTGATAAAAACGCTTCATCAGAACAATAATGACTTGCGGAATTTCTCCTACATTACTTCTCATAATCTGACAGCACCGCTATCAAATCTGATGGGATTCATCGATTTATTACAGGATATTAAAATTAAAGACGCTACCCTGCGAACGATTATCGAAGGTTTCAAGACTTCTACCATTCAGCTGAATACTACAGTCAATGACTTGATAAAAATTCTGATTATAAGAGACAGCGATTCTATTGAACAGAAAGAAATTTTGTTTGGACAAATCTTTGCCCAGATCAAAGGCCAGCTGGGAAACCTGCTTGAGGAAGTAGAGCCGGAAATTGAATTTGATTTTACAGGTGCGCCTAGTGTGGTTTTTAACGAGACTTATCTTGAAAGCATTTTCATGAATTTATTGACAAATGCCATTAAATATCGGTCTTATGAACGGAATCTCAAAATAAAAATTGAAAGCCATAAAGAAGCAGATACCGTAATTCTGACTTTTAGAGACAATGGTATTGGCATAGATCTGGATAGGCATAAATCAAAAATATTTGGCTTATATCAACGTTTCCACGACCGCCCCAACAGCAAAGGTCTGGGCTTATATCTCATCAAGTCTCAAATGGAAAGCCTGGAAGGCAGCATTAACGTTGAGAGTGTCGTTGATACCGGAACTACATTTACATTGAGGTTTGCCCCCAACCCCTAAAGGCGAACTAAGACTTATACAGCTAACTTGGGTATAGGGTTTATACAAGGTTTGTACACATAATTGTATTACCTTGCGGGTCAATTGTGGCAATCTCAATCAAAATGAAAATAGTTCTTAATATATTTAAATGGATACTGATATTAGCATTGGTAGTGCAGTTAACACTTACAATCTCTTTGTTTTCGAGCGGATATGAAATATCTGCAGACAGAACTTTTCATGTTGTCCGGGATAATTTAATTCTTCTGATACTATTAGGAGGTGTAATATTATGGAAAAGAAAACTAAAGTAAATATTGATTGCAGATTGTTAAATTGGTTTATAATTCAACAATCTGCAATCGACATTCGACAATTCTTAGAAGCTAAACTGAAACATCTCTGCTAATCGGTTCTGATATTTTTTTATATCAATCCCAAATTCTTCCTGCAGGCATTTGACCAAGTCAAACTCACTCTCAAATGTAAAAAAATGCCTTCCACTTTCATTTCTTTCAAGAAACTTATGGTTAAAAATCGTTTTTCTTCCACTTTCGGTTGGTTTGGTACAAATCAGGTTTTTAACAAAGTGAGAATCTTCTGAGGTCTGTTTTAACTGACATTGTGATTCAAATTTTTCTAATGCTACTCCTGATAAACTGAATACATATCTCTCTTTAAAATTGGTTTCTGTAGCCGACATCATCAGACTGTATTTATCATCTCCCAATTCTTTAATCATGAAATAGTTTACCCCGTCGTATTGCACAACATCAGGTTTAATTTCGATTGGATTAATAAATAAATCGCCATAGCCAACGTCTAAAAGCCAATTAGATTCCATTTTGACACAGATGGCCATGTGGTCATACTCTGGTCCGGGTTGGTTATTATTAACAATCTGTGCTGAAATCATGCTGGCTTCATACCCCAATTGATTGAGCAACCAATTGAATAAAGTATTGAGTTCGTAGCAAAATCCTCCACGAAAATAATTAACTACTTTCTTATATATAGCCTCTACATCTAATGTGATGGGGATTCCCAGATGAATATCCAGACACTCAAACGGAATACTATATATGTGTGACTGATGAAGTTTAAAAAGGCTTGAAAGGCTCAGTTGATGAAAATCAGGATAACTGATTCGGGCTAAATAGTTTTCTATACGCATAAAGTGTGAATTTACGGTACTTAATTCGGTTTGTTGTTAAAGTGATGATGTTGTAATTATATCCACAAAGGTTTTTCCGGCTTAACTAACCCCTATTTATTGCAAATAGATTATTCCCTGTGCATAAATGAAGACGAAATTTTTACCCATAACGCTGTCATAAAAATGGGGGTGGTACGCAATTTTAGATATACAAGCCGAAAGAATCTACCAAAATTAAAAAATAATATTGATGGCACTCAAACTCTCTTCCTCCCAAATACTTTCTTGTATAGTTGGCTTATTTATAGTTTTACTTCTGGCCTTATTGGTTTATTCTATTAAATTGATGAACAGCAGATATGATGAATATAAACTAAGGGTAATCATGAATAGCCCTTATGAAAGCACTGCCAGAATTATTGATAAATATGGCCTTGGAGGGGGTTTTGAAATTGAATATCAGTTCAAAGGAAAGCCTTATGGTGAAGTAATGAGAGTTAAAGGAAACACTTATAGACAATATAAAACAGGAGATAAAATTCCAATTACAATATCCCGTAATAATCCGTCTTTAGTGAGTCTTACTACTGAATTGAATGTGTATAAGAAAGAAAATCATCTCTAGCTAAAGTTAATAGTCTTTCAAAATATATAGATTTAAGCTCCAAATGATGTTTTATAACTCTACCTGCATATCGATGTAGAATTAAACTTTCCTTTCAAAACAAATAAAACCATATAAGTCCCGAAAAATCACCTTTTGTTAAATATTCTTATTATTCAGATTAAGATAATATAGATATTTATGTCAGCCATTGTACGCTTGCACAAATATTAATGAACCTGATTCAATGAAAATGTTAAAAAGGTGGTTTGACTATATGTTTTATTGCATGTATTATTTCCTTCCAAGACACCGTCATAACCAATACGGAATCCCAAGTCCTATAAGTAGAGCCTTTATAATGGCTTTAATAGTTCCTATTCTATCTACGGTGTTTTTAGTGTGGATAGCTATATTTGGAGAGGAATCTGTCACCGTTCCAATAAATTGGCTAATTATACTACCAATCACAGTTCTAACAGGTGCAGTAGTTAGTTATTTTGTTGATTCTTATTTTGAAAGAGATAAAAGGTTCTTGAAAATTATAGATTATTATTCTGAAAAAGATAATGGCTTGTATGGATTTTTTGGTCTTTTATTCTTCATTCTTTTAATGTCTATGCCATTTATTATCCCGTTATGCGTGCTTTTCTTTATGGGTAAATTATAATGTTGATCACCCCATTATTTTATCAAAAAGCAAGATTTTACTTTGTCTGAATCTACCTGTTAGAATGTCTGTTTTACACCCTCTCTGAATAAAATTCAGACCTTACCTTTGCTTCATAAATCCATTAATAATCTAATACCATAAATAACCATGCAAAATCAGAGTTTAACTATTACACTTTGGGCAGATAAATCTGCTCATGAAATTTATAATGCCATTAATAATGTAAAAGAATGGTGGTCTAAAGAGTTTACTGGCGATTCTCACCATTTGAATAAAGAATTTGAGGTAAGATTTGCAGATGTACATTATTCGAGACAAAAGTTGGTAGAATTGATCCCTGACCAAAAAGTTGTTTGGCTGGTAACTGAAAGTTATCTGAGTTTTTTAGAAGATAAAAGCGAATGGACAGGCACTAAAATCAGTTTTGAAATTTCGGAAGAGAATGATAAAACAAAAATTGAGTTTATACATTGGGGGTTAACTCCTGAAATTCAATGCTTTACAGACTGTTCTAGTGGATGGAATTATTACCTACATCGTAGCCTGAGCCCATATATCAATACTGGCATTGGTAATCCGAACATATTACAAAATGAGATA
The DNA here is from genome assembly GCF_054779675.1 of Emticicia fontis. Lineage (NCBI taxonomy): Bacteria > Pseudomonadati > Bacteroidota > Cytophagia > Cytophagales > Leadbetterellaceae > Emticicia > Emticicia fontis. The sequence goes on along the minus strand of NZ_BAAGXU010000021.1, from coordinate 245,099 downwards.
GCAGAAAAATCAGCACAAAAATAGAATTGGTCGTTATTAATATGACACAAACAAATGAAACTTCTGTTTTTGAAAAAATCCCTCTGAAATGTTCGAGTCTATTTTTAGAAGTTGTTGCGGACTTAACTTATATTTTAAAAATAAAGGTGTTTTGAGTAAGCCAAGTCATATGATGAAAACATAGATGAGCTATGGAATTCTATTCTGAATGGTGGTATCAAGTATGCAGATAAAACCTGGTGTGGTTGAAGGCTTACCAGCTTTTCCCGCACCTGATTTAACAGACAATGATGCGCAATATATCAGAAACTGGTCTTTAACAAAACTTACTGATTTACCGGCGGGTAACGAGGTAACTCCAGCCAATCTGCCCAAGCCGGAAACATTTACAGAGGCCATCATGGCTGAGGCCAAAGGAATGGTTAACCTCAGCAGAAAACTGGGCGGAAACAATACCAGAAAAGTAGTTTGGCTTAAGGCTAAAATCAAGGTTGCAGAAAATCAGAAGAATGCTTTGCAATTTGGTTTCAGCGATGATGCATGGGTATTTCTCAATAACCAAATGGTATTTCTAGATAAGAATACTTATTTACAAGCTCCGATGCGTAAATATCCTGAAGGGCGTATCTCTATACAGAATGCCAGAGTAAACCTCAACTTAAAGCAAGGCGAAAACGAATTGGTAATTGCCGTTGCCAATGATTTTTATGGCTGGGGTATAATTGCAAGATTAGAAAGTATGGAAGGAGTTGAATTTGTGAAGTGATTCATATAATTTTATCTATCACAGCAAAGTAGCATTCAAACTACTTTGCTGTGATAGCATTATTATCAATACCCTATACTTGTATTATCTCCTCTTGGGTCAGAGCCTCCCTCAAGTTTACCATCAGGGCGAAGCATGATGCAATCCATACGCCCTAATGACCCAGTCATAGGTACCATATTATAACCTTTGGCTTTCAGGTTATTGAGAGTAGTTTCACTGAAAGCATTTTTCTCATAAGTCGTATTATCTGGCAACCATTGGTGATGGAATTTCAGAGCATTAACCGATTGTTGCATCGTCATGCCATGCTCTAGTACATTCAATATCGTCTGGAAAACTGAAGTGATAATAGTTGAGCCACCCGGAGTACCAACAACCATAAATAATTTACCTTCTTTTTCAACAATAGTTGGAGTCATCGACGAAAGCATTCTTTTGCCCGGCACAATTTCATTCGCTTTATTACCAATCAAACCAAACATATTGGGCACACCTGCTTTGATACTGAAATCATCCATTTCGTTGTTCATCAGAAACCCTCCTCCTTGCACTACCACTTTACTACCGAATCCGCCATTCAAAGTGGTAGTAATAGAAACGGCATTCCCATCTTTATCAACTACCGAGTAGTGTGTTGTTTCGTTGCTTTCGTAGCCCGGCACTGCTCCACCACTGATAGCTTTGCTATCTGTGGCTTTGGCAAAAGAGAAATCGCTCATACGTTTTTTCAGGTATCCTCTATCTGTTAGTTCTTTTACAGGTACTTTTACAAAATCAGGGTCGCCCAGCCATTTAGCACGGTCGGCATATACACGGCGTTCTGCCTCAATTATCACCTGAACCGTTGAATCTGAATTCCAACCCCATTTTTTTAATGGATATGGTTCTACAAACTTCATCAACTGCATGAGAGCCACGCCTCCACTTGAAGTTGGGGGCATTGTAATAATTTTAAAATCTTTATAATGGTCAACGATCGCGTCGCGCCAAACTGAATGATAATTTTTTAAATCCTCATGCGAAATAATCCCCTTGCCACGTTCCATTTCTTTCACCAATAAATCAGCACATTCGCCTTCATAAAATCCGGCACGCTTCTTTGTCTGAATCAGACTTAATATTCTGCCTAAATCTTTTTGAATGAGTGTATCCCCCCTTTTCCATTCCTGTTTATCGGGGCGAATATAATAAGGAGAATCCGGTGCATTTACTTTTACTACATCAGCTTTTACGCGGTTCAAGCCTACGGCTTCCCGTTCTGTCAATACGATTCCTTTCTGTGCAAGGGCAATCGCTGGTGCAACTACTTTATCCCATGATAATTTACCGAATTTTTCGTGCATAGTTACCATCCCATCTACCGAGCCTGGGACACCGCTTGCCAGATGTCCTAAAATGCTTAAACCTGCTATCGGATTCCCACTGGCATCAAGGTACATATCCCTATGCGCTTTCAGAGGGGCTTTCTCACGGAAATCAAGTGTAAAAGTACCGCCCTTTTTATCACGATAAACCAAAAATCCACCTCCGCCTAAATTACCTGCCCAAGGATAAACTACTGCCAGAGCAAAGTGAGTCGCTACAGCAGCATCAATGGCATTTCCGCCCGCTTTCAATATCTCAACGCCTACTTGTGAGGCTATCGGGTGAGCCGAGGCTACCATACCATTATCGGCCAACACACCTTTTTTATCATAAAATGTCTGAATTCCGGGTACATCTACCGCATATTCGCTGAGACCTTTGATTTGTTGGTTTTGTGTTGGTTTATTTTTGCAGGAAGCTACTGAAACTAGAAGAAAAAGCAGAATTTTTTTCATTAAATTGGTTTTTAGGGTAATGAGTGTATTGCCAAAAACAAATTTAAGTTTTTAGTAGAAAATGTAAATGATTGCAGCGTTTTTTTTGTAGAAACTCTCGGTTATACAACATTTTTTAATCTCAGCCTTATCTAAAAATCCTATTTCGTTTTAGAAGCCATCAGATTATCCATACTAAATCCGTAAGTAGTATTTGCACTTAACAAAAATGAGGGAGAAAGCGCCAGTCGTAGAAATAGTCGTAAGAATCTGATTGAGATAATGTTCATCTGTCTTAATATTTACTATCGCAAAAGTATCAACCGATTATCTATAATTTCTTAAACTTGTTTAAGAAACTATCCCGTTTCTTTAAATACATTGACGAGTATCCTATTTCAAACTTTGCTGACAAGCATAAATAATACTTTTTACATTAGCTGCATATTCGTCAAAATTATACGGCTTGGTTTTAAATATATTTGCCCCTTTTTTCAGGACATCTTCTTCTAAATGTTTGTTGCTGGCGGTAGTAAGAATGGCACAAAAAGTCTGTTTGTGCGTTTTATCGGCGCGTATTTCAATTAGGGTTTCAACGCCATTTTTCAGATGCATATTTACATCCAATACAATCAAATCAAACTTGTCGGATGTTTGCAAAAGGTGCATTAACTCTAATCCGTTTTTCACGGTTGTCAACAAAGTTGGTATTTGTGTGAGCTGGACGGCCTCCTGAAAGAAATCTCTGTCGTCCTCGTCATCATCGGCTAGAACAATTTTCAATATTTCCGGCATTAGTAATGTTTAAATTGATGGGCAGTTTGTAAAAAATGTTCTTCGGATGTCAGGTTAACCCTCAAATATACTAATAGAAAATCATTTTTCTTTAATCTGATCGATTTAAAGCTTTTCTATCCAAAAGGTAAAATAAACCCTAAAATCTGGCAGGCCAACAGATGCTAAGAGTGCTTTTGCAAAAAGTTAATGCGCACTACATAGTAAACGATTTTCCATCTATGTATAAATACTCTGAAACAAATTTTTCAACAAACTGGTTAATTAATTTTCAAGGCTATTATTTATCGGATAAAGTTGTTTATTAACGAGCTTTTAACCTCAAATATTTTAAGAAAAGCTTTGATATTTGGACTAATTTATTTTAAATTTCGTTAGCAATTTAATAGCCTGAAAAAATTTTGTTTATCAGTCTTACAGACTGTCTGTTTTTCATAAGGTATTGTCTGTAATCTTAGTGGCTGTAAATCTATACAGCTTGAGCACGGCAACGATAAAGCATTTCTTCAATTAACAATTTCCTGATTACTTACTGATGGCAACTGTTTTTAATCTTAAAGGCAAGGTATCAGAGGCACTCCAGTTGAGTAAACTGATGGCGCAGAATACCTTTGGTAATGACTTTTTTGTGATGATCAAAATCAAGGTTGAGGGAGAAACAACCATGAGTGCTTTGAATAAATTCAAGGATTTTTTAGAAAAAGAGCGTCTGCGTTATGTATCGTCATTCTCCTCGAAAATGGGAATTATGAATATATCGATTTATAGTTATTAGCAATTAGCAGGGGGTAAGGGCATGGGGCAGAGGGAAAGAGCTAATAAAATATTCAAATAAAAAGTGCTATATCTGGAATTCAGATATAGCACTTTTTTATGTATCACGATTTTTCAAATCGTATAATCAATTGCCACAACGCATTATATTGAAGTGAGTCAGTCAAAATTTCAAAATCAATTAATTCTATTTTCCTGCTCCGTTTTCTCCATTTTCCAATCACTTCTCCGATTTCCTTAAAGAAAAATAGAAAATACTACCTTTTCGTTCTTCGCTTTCAAGCCAGATTTTTCCGCCGTTTGATTGAATAAATTCTTTAATCAACAATAAACCTAAGCCTGTCCCCTTCTCCCCTTTTGTTCCGTAAGATACGTCAATATTGGTTCTCAGGAACTGTTGCTGTTGTTCCTGACTAATGCCGGCTCCTGTGTCTTTTACTGCGAAAACAACAAAGTCTTTATCGGTGCTTTCTTGGGTGCGTACATCAATTATGCCACTCGGATAACTAAATTTGATGGCGTTTGAGAGGAGATTCCGGATAATGAAATCGAAATGGGAGGCATCGGCAAATACACTTAAATCGGCCGGGACTTCGTTGGTGATAGTTATCATTTTATCCTTTGCCTGATTTATGAGTACGCCTATGTTTTTGTCAATAACCCCTTTTGGCTGAAAATCAACCATACTCACGGCCACGCCTTGCAATTGTATTTTTCCCCAATTGAGTAATGAGGTTAATACTTCAAACGAGGCTTCACTTTGTTGTCTGAGAATGCCCATGATTTCTCTTTGCTCTTCTATCGGAATACCGTCCATTTCAAGAATGGATAGTAGTTGAGACATATTGCCAATTGGGCCGCGCAAATCGTGGCCTATGATAGAAAACAAGCGGTCCTTTATCTGATTTGATTCAGCCAGTTTGATATTCATGGCCGTAGTTTTCTTGGCATTCGACCAGGCAAAGAAAGCGATTAATAATACGGCGAGAATGATTATGACTGCAATGGTTATTTCAAACTTACGCTCCTGATTAACAGAATCCAATTTCTCTGTTGATTCGAGTAAGGCATTTTTTGCTTGTAAACCCGCTAATTCCTGCGATTTATTGATGATGAAAAGGCTATCCAATAAAGCGTGTTGTTGCTCTAGTGTAAATAAAGCATCATCATAACGCTCTTGCTGGCGATAGATTTCTGCAATGGCCCGATATACTTCAGCCGCTAATTTGGGTTGAGAAATCTCTTTGGCAATAGAAAGCGCATTTTGGAGGTGCGCAAGACTTTTATCAGTGCTTGATTTTTTAACTATATCTGCAATCTTTATCAATACCCGTGCTTGTTCTTCAGGCAAAGAAAACTTTTGCGCTTTAGAAAGGGCATCTTTATGGTAAATCAAAGCACTATCATCATTACCAGATTGTCGGTGCACTTCTCCGGCTTGGGTCAGAAATTTAATATGTTTGTGTGCATTTTCGGCATTATCTGTCTGGGCAATGCCTTTCTTAATATGAGACATGGCTTTGTCATGATTCCCTTTTTTCAAATGGACTTTACCGATATGATGCAGAATAGTTAAATTAAGCTTGGATAATGGTAATGCCTTGTTTAGTTCTTCTGCCGTTTTGTAGTAAGATAGTGCTTTATCTGTATTATCGTTTAGCTCCTCAATACAGCCTAATCTTAGATAACTTTGCACCATATCTACTGTATCCTTGACGTCTCTACTCAGCTTTATGGCCTTATTGAGATATTCGGTGGCTTTAGATACGTTTCCATTTTTGCCCTCTATCACTCCTAGTTCTTCGTAAGACAGAATAGTATTTTTTCTATCTTTCAGAGATAAAAAAATGTCTAATGCCGCTATCAGATGCTGATGTGCTGTGGATAGGTTATCATGTTCAATATTAATGACACCCATTTGATAAAGCATTTGTCCCTGTGCTTTTTTATCATGTAAAACGGTTGCAGCTTTAAGCCCCTTGATAGCATAAAAAGTAGCTGAATCAGCTTGTTTCTGCTGGTAATACTGACTTATGGATAAATAAACAGGTATTTTATCTTTTTCAGATCTGGTTTTTCGAAGTTTGCTTTGTAGTTCCAGGATATTTGCACGGTCCGGCACCTGTCCCATGATAGATGAGGATACCCCAAACAACAAAATAAAAACTAGTTTTTTATACATTACAGACAAATGATATTTTCATATAATCAAAAATCAGCAAAAAATGTACCTTTTTTTGTTTTTTGTGGAGGAATATTTAGGAAGGGAAGTGGAATTTAATATCCTATTAATACAATTGAGGTCTCAGCTTATACTTCCTGTCCGAATTGTAAAAGGTAGCCATTATTATCATACACAGCAAATTCTCTCATACCATACTCGAAAGTTTCAAGCTCATAGCAGATTCTGGCTTTGTCTTTCAGTTGTTCCCACCAATCATATACGTTGTTTGTATTGAAATAGAAGCTACCTGTGAATGTAGGTTTATCAAAACGCTCGTGTTCATTTGGCGTTGCCAGCATGATTTCGATACCATCTAAACTTAAGGAAGCCCAACCCCATTCTTCATCATAATTATCCAGATTGAAGCCTAATATTTCTGTATAAAATTCAACTGTTTCGGCTATTTGATGAGTTCTCAGAATAGGGCGAAGTGCACTAAGTTTCATGATTTTTTCGGTTTAGCTTTATACGGAAAATCTTCTCTTGTGGTAAAATATTCCAACCCTAATACCCATAAGATAATTATGAAATGGTTGATTTTCTGAGCAATTGGCAGAATAACCAACCACTGCCCTGAATAATATACGAAAGCATTGAAATACAAGGTAATGAGGCATAGCGCAGTAATTATCTTTAAATATATCAGGCGCGACATAAAAATAAATACTGATAGATAAAAAATGGCTAACATGGCAAAGGTGACAGCAATACTTATCACTATATCGTGGTAACGGGTAGTGACAAAAAAAGCAAAAAACATGGCTATCATGCCGCAATAGCGGATAATCAAGGCGCTGCTTCGATGTTGTATTTTGGCTGATGTCCGATAGAAAAAGATGCCGAGGCTCAGACATAGAAAAAACATTCCCACAAAAGCCCAGAGCATACCCGGATTATCCGCTCCGTTTATTCCTTTGGCGTCAAACAGGTTACAGAGATAATTATTCGCCCAATCGAAACCAATGGTTTGCAGGCTTGCCTGTGAGCCACCCGGGTATAAGAAAGTAGCTGTCAGCAAAAATATTGTTGCTAACGCAAGACAAATAGCTATTGAGTGCTTCTGGAACATTTGGGCTTGTGTTTTGCTCTTAAAGTTCGTAAAGTTTTTTGGGAGTTCTGTACCCAAAATCATGGTTTTAATCTATCCTTCAAAACGTGTTTAAGAATTACTGCATACTCAAATAATGCTCATTTAGGCATTAATTCTATTTTCTTAAACTAAAGCAACCGTAGAATAAAATTATTCAATATTTCTCAATTAGCAATAGTAAATTTAATTGTCATTTTTGCTAATACAGACATTTAATTATTTTTTGAACCAGATTAACAACTTCTAAATCAATCCAATTATGGCATTAAAATTCAACGATCCAGAATTTAGTATTCTTAACCTTATTGAAAAGAGTGATATACCCCCATCTTCAGAAATAAGTGGTATAGAATTAAGATTAACCGATGTTTTTATTATTGACAACGATACACATGCTTTATTGAATAAGGCTAAAGACAAAGCTGCTAATCTATACGTATTAATTATAACAATAAATGATTTAGGAGATGTTGTTCAGACATTGAACCTTGAAGGATTCCCTAAAGTACTCGATAAGACTAGTTTGAATATCAACAGAACTATTCATTTTTGGCAGAAAACAACAAATACACCTAATCCTCCAGCTCAGATTCATACTTTTATATCTATTATAAAAAGTAAACAAAACCTAAGAGATACCGGACAAGTATTGGCTAATGCAAAAAATGACCAGGAATATTCTGCCTTAATTTCCTCAATTAAAGGTATTGTTACAAATGCAACACCTGTTGGTCAGGTAGCTGATCTGGTTTTATCACTTGCAAGCATTGTCGGAAAGCTTTTAGGTAATGTTAAAGATGTTCCGTTGTTTACATGGTTTCAAAGTTTTACTAATCTAGGGGGTGATTTTGATAAAGAAGGAATAGAATCAGTTTCTCAGAAAAACAACTTCGTGAGCGTTAATATTAATAGAATTATAAGAGACTCTGGCGATGAAGACTAATATGAAAATATTTTAGGTTTAAGAAACTGTTTGAGTTCATATAAATTATGTTCAAAATGATTCATAAAATTCAATTCAAACAGTTTCTGAGTATTTCTTAAAATAGCCTGAAAAGTACAATAAATTGACGTCCATGAGTCCGGTGTCAGAATCGAACTGACTACGTTTGGTTTGCAGGCAAATGCCCATCCATTGAGCATACCGGACTTATCAGCACATCGGGTAGGAATCGAACCCACAACTCAGGTTTTGGAGACTAACGTTTTACCATTAAACTACCGATGTGTATAAAATTCTGCCTTTATTTTTGAAATAAAAGGCAATAAAAAAGCCGCCTGGTGTTCACACCAAGCGGCTCAGTATATCTTGAGAAATGGATATAACTATCTTGCTTGATGCGGACTAAGCCCGTACCAACAACAGATAGTATTATATGCCATTTTATTTTTCATACCACAAAGGTAAAATGTTTTTTATGATACAAACAAGTTTTTTCTTAAAATTTTCTTAAAATCAAAACTACCCTAAATCCTTTGTCAGCTTGATATTCATATAGGGTATCCAGCTTTTATCCTGGCTTAACTGATCCCAGACACCTGAAATCACATTATCGTCTTCACTAAATTTTCCTTTAAATAGCATCGATTCTCCTTTAAATATCCAAAGGTCGTCTGCTAATGTTGCTGACATAAGGCTGGTCTTTCCCTTATTATCAAACGACTGCATGGTATAATGGTTGGCATCCTTATCGAAACCAATGATTTCCAAAGTCTGCACTTTCTCGTCACCTACGGTTACATCTATCTTATGAAGCAGAAAGAATTCGCCCGGGAGCCATTCATATGTGTCTGTTCCTTTCACTTCTAAGCCTGCGCTGGTGGCTGTTGGTAAAACCATTCCCTCGGTATTCCACTTACCTACAAATTTATCAAGATGGCTGTGTGCTATTTCTCTATTTTCCATTGTTGTGGGGATTATTGTTATGTACTTGCACTTAACACTTCTTCCCTATTGATTGTTTGTCAGAATATCGCTAAAATTCTGTCTTTAAACTTTTCCCATCTCCTGCACCAATGCATCTATCAAAACTTTGGCGTCTTTGTGTTTGAGCAAGGATGCAGACTGTCGGGCCCACAACGTAAGACTAAGATTTGTCTCTTTCTTGTCTGAATATTTATTGTGAACAAAACTTATCTCTTACCATTTTCCGCAATTAAAATCAGCCAGTAAATAATGACGGGCAATAAAATGGACGACACCCGGGAATCAATTGTAAATTATGCCTCAAAATTGCTTTGATAAAGCTTGGCATAAGTTTTTTGCCTTAGTAATCACTGGAGTAACAATTTTGAACTAAATCAAATTGAGTCATGCAAAATCAAAAAGACACCCAGAGAAGAGACGATGATAAAAATACGTCCACTCAACAATCAGGTAATAGAAATACCACACAACAAGGCCAACAAAGCAATAGCAATCAAGGCCAGCAAGGACAAGAAAACTGGAACCAAGGACAAGAAGGTAGCAGCCAGCAAGGAGGAAATAGGAATTCGCCTCAACAAGGCCAGCAAAATAGTTCAAGCCAAGGCCAGCAAGGACAAGAATGGGATGCTAACGGCCCATCGAACAGAGACCAGGACAGAAATAAAGAAAATCGGGATAATCATTATGACAAACCTGAGATAGAGCCTCAAACGGATACTAATCAAAGAGAAGTGAATGAGGTGTAGGAAATAAATAGAATATATAGCAAGCCATCTTTTTAGATGGCTTGTTTTGTTTTTAGTCTACTGATTAGTACGATTAAGTGTTGTATGGAATAGCTTTAATAAGCCTTAGTCCATTTAATTCTTCAACTTCTTTCACATTTTCAGGAGGAATAATACCTCTTCTAATCCAATTGGTTACAACCTGCGTATCATTGATACCGAAGTGCTCGCAGTATCTTTTTATAGTAAGCCATTTATCCAACTCAACAGGCTCACCCTTTAGCAATAGATAATTCTTTGCTTCATCAATCAAGGCGCGGCCTTCCTGTAAATCTTCCTCAATTGTTTTTCCATTTATTTTTATTTGTTCCTTAACCATTATTGTATATTAAAATTTATGTAAGGAGTTATTCTAATCCTTTTTTGAGTTTTTCAATCAGTTCTTCAATTTCAAAAAGCTCTTCTAGATAACTATTTATTTGCTCTTCGGTTAATTCATCCTGCAAGTTTTTAAGAATTTGCTTGATGTGCGCTCTCCTGAATAATAGCCTTGCAATTAGTTGTTTTAATTGTTCCACTTTATCTATTTATGATTGCTATTTAACAATATAAAGTTACACCTTGTTCCGCTACGGAACAAGTAATTTAGATTTTAATTCCTAAATGGTGCAATTAAAAGATTTGTAAAAGAACTCGAACGCCGTTGGAATGTCCAGTTTCAATTCTTAATTGGTACAATTAAAAGGTTGTAGAGGGACGTAAGTCTTTTTATAAGTGTGGCTGGTTTCAATTCCTAAATGGTATAATTAAAAGTATTATAAAATCTACTATTATTTTATCATCTGACTCGTTTCAATTCCTAAATGGTACAATTAAAAGTGTTTTTGATTACATAAAAGCCCGTTTCATAATATCAAGTTTCAATTCCAAAATGGTACAATTAAAAGTAAAGATGGAGGTGTCTCGGCTGCCAAATTAGCCTTGTTTCAATTCCCAAATGGTACAATTAAAAGCCCTTTATAAAACGGCTTTGAGAATACTATTTCCGCGCTTTTCTAAAAGAAAAACAAATAAAAAAAATCGACATTTTCTTGTCTGATGAGACTTTATGCCCTTTGGCATAGTCTTTTAAGTTATTGTTGCACAAATATCTATTTATATGATACACACAACAACAAGCCAGAATATTTTCAGGGTATTATTGGGGCTAATGCTCATTTTTACGGGTACAGGGCATCTTACTTTTTTAAGAGCTGATTTTCCGGCACAAGTGCCCGAATGGGTGCCTTTAGATACAGATCTGGTGGTAGTTTTATCTGGTGTTGCTGAGATTCTGCTCGGTTTAGCTCTGCTATTTATTAAATCCAGAAGAGTAGAGGTTGGCTGGATTGTGGCCCTATTCTTTGTACTTATTTTCCCCGGTAATATTTCGCAATATATCAATCATAGAGATGCTTTTGGCCTGGATACTGATACCAAGCGTTTGGTGCGTTTGTTTTTTCAACCTTTGTTGGTTATCTGGGCTTTGTGGAGTACAGGAGCATGGACAGCCTGGCGAACACGACAAAGAACGCATCAGTTAAGAAATGCGCATTGATAAGCGTATGAGTGAGGATTCTTCGCCACAATTTTAAAGGTTTTAGTGTAAGCCTTGCCATTCTGTTTTTGATTCAGCATCGGCATTTGGCTGGCATACAATTTTTATCGGAATCATTATTAAACCATTACAACTATGCAGAATATAGAAAATACTCCAAGAAGAGAGGACGACGACACAGCAACTCAACAACAAGGCAACCGCAACAGCAGCCAGCAAGGTCAACAAAATAGTTCGAACCAAGGACAACAAGGACAAAGCACTCAGCAACAAGGGCAGGGTGTCAATGATTCGAAACAACAAGGGGGTAACCACAATAGTGGAGAACAAGCTGACCAAAGCAGTACTTATAGAGGACAAGACGGTCAGGAATTCGATGTAGATGCCAGCGATGCGGTGAACCGTCAGGCTGATTATTCAGGTAATAGTCAGAAAGATATTGAAGATTCAACACTAGATGAAGACAGAGATATGGCAAACCAGCACGATTCAGACCAGAATATAAATCCGGGAGATACAGCTCCTAATAAGGATTTTAACAGATAAAAGAGTAGAGTTATTATTCCACACACAAGAAGATGGTGAATCCTGTAGGGTTTACCATTTTTTTTGAGTGCTTCTACAGGGTTGGCCGCCTGATTTCTGTGTAAATGTTCATAATGATTCATATACATAAAAATCTCCCAACCAAAAGGAAAGGAGATTCGGTACCTACACTATTAATTAAACCAAGCTCATTCTACCCAATGACTTACATAAATATCTGTATCAGTGCTTGTTAATTTCGTACTGCCTATCTGAACCTTATCTTCAAAGAGCCCTGTAAAAAACAAATGATTATCTGTACCAAAGGCCAAAGACGCCACTGTTCCCTGGTTTACCTGCTTATATACCATTGTGCCTGTTCTGGTATATTTGGTAAATGCATTATTATATCCTTGAGCATAAGGAGGATTAGACATGGCGGTGTATTGGCCCAGATTTTTCCATGTATAAATATCTCCGAGGCTATTAATTTTAAACCCGTCGGCATTTTCAACTACTTTTGCCCATTTAACAGCTCCACTAACGGGATCGTAGGTGACTAGAAACTGATTCTGCTCACCAGTAGCATAAATCGTAGGGCCGGCATAAAAGGTAGCTGAGCTTGAGATTGCTCCTAAGATTACTGGTTGATTAGTGGGTGATAGCTCAATTTTTATACCTTTGTCGGGTCCTGTTCCTCCCCCATTGCGTATCCACTCAAAAACACCATCTGTTTTATATTTCACTACAAAAAAATCTGTGGCATCTACTGCATTGGCTATGTTCCCGTCAAACAAGGCTGCTCCTGAAAAACTTCCGATGGCGTATACTTCACCTGTATTGCCGATAACCAGGTCAGTCGCTCTGTCTTGACCACTCCCGCCTGCCTGTTTAAGCCAGACCAGTGAACCATCGCTGTTGTATTTGCAAACCAATATGTCGTCGTCACCTGCCGAGCTCAGGTTATTTCCTTCTATGTTGATATTCCCATTGAAAAACCCTGCGTGATAAGTTTCACCGTTGGCATTAACTTTGGCTATACCACCACCTTTGGCAATTTTCTTCAACCAGGTAGCACTCCCGCTAGCTGATAATTTCAAGGCATACGCCTCACCACCAACACTACCTGTAATCGATAAAGAAGCGATGGACATTGGGCCTGAAAAATCACCAGTTACGTAAATATTCTGGCTATTGTCTACAAAAATTCCTTTGCAGGTCTGCTGCCATCCTGACCCTGATTGGCTTGAAGTGTTAACACCCCAGGCAACGGTGCCATTAGCCTGAAGTTTGACAATTTTCAGATAAGAATAGGTACTGGCATTTACGCTTGTGGCCGCGTACACATTATGATTTCCATCAACTGCGAGCGATACCCCCCCATCGGCATTATAAAAAGTATCTTTATACTCCCAGATTACAGTCCCATTCGGAGAGAACTTGGCAACGTACATAGTTGAATAATAATCACGTAGATACCCGGCTATGTATACGTTGTTGTCGCTATCGGTCAGGATATTGGTCACATAATCAGGAGCAAGGGTTGAAGCGTTCTTTTTTTGCCAGGCAAAACCTGCCAGTTTTCCGTCTCCTTCGGTTTGTGAAGTACAAAGCCATTTATTACCATTATAGTATTTCAGGCATTTAAAGGTTGTGTCGAAAGCCATCATTCCAGCTTGTGGGTCAGGAATGGACATTATCTGTTCATACGAAAGTCGCGGGGTTTGAATATTCCCCTGGCTGCCCGGGGTAATTGTGGTGGATTGAGCCAACAGCAAGGGGCTGGTTATGGTAATAATAATAATCAATAGAAAGTTTTTCATATAATTTATGGTATGGAATAGTTCTTAATACTTCTTTGACTAGGCGGTATTAAAAAAGGTTGGATAGGGATGGAAAAATTTTGGAGAAAGGAAAATGAAGAATGCAGAATGGAAGAAGGCGCTATAGAAGCTTGACTGATTTACTATAGCTGACAACCATTGTCATTTGTGTGGTGTGTATATCTGTCTTTGCTCAGACAAAATCCACACAAATTTTCTCACTTGTGTAAAAATCTACCCACCAATGATTTACGTATATTTTCTAAAAGAGTGGTATATTTTTTTAATTGATTTTATTAAAAACCATTATCATGAGAAAAAACAGCCTTTACTTATTATTCGCCAGCATTTTTTTACTTTTTCTTAGTGCCGTTTGCCTTGTTAATTTAGCCTGATAAAAAACGGGGCAGAAGTGCGCACGCTATAGTATATTTGTGTTAAAAGTTTCTCGTCAATGCAAGATTTTAACCTGAGGGTTTTATGTTCTAAAAAACAAAGGTTATTTATGTATTTTCTCCAGAATACTTTTAAACTCTTGCATAGTAATATCTCTTGCTACGATTATTCCTTTTTCGTCGACCAGAATATTAGTTGGTATGCCCTGAATTCCTAGATTTTCTGCTAGCGTTAAGCCATTTTTATCTACTTTATCAACCAATTGTTTCCACAACAATTTATCTTTGGCAATGGCGTCCTTCCATTTATTCAAATCTTCATCTGTTGAAATACTAACAAATTCAATTTTCTGAGGGTTTATGTGCATATATAAATCAATCAATTCTGGGTGTTCTTTCCTACAAGGGCCGCACCAGCTTGCCCAGAAATTATAGAAGACGTACTTCCCGATGAAAGATTCAGATGATATTGCTTGTTTATTGGTATTATTCAATACAAAAACAGGTAATGAATCGCCTGCTTTTAATAGGCCTTTTTTATAAATAATTTCAGTCAGTCTTTTGCCTGTGGGTGTATTTTTTAATTCATCGCTGAGATTGGCCAATAGTGTCTTTACTTTTTCTATTTCCATTTCGCCATAATGAATACTTAACGTATACAGGCCTAAAAAACTTTTGCTGTTTTCCTGAATCATTCGGACAATCTGCTGTTTTGATACTGCCTGAAGCGAGTCTGTATTTCTGTCAATGGCTTTTAATTTCAAAGAATCCGCAGGGAGTTTCAATTGATTTCTTTCTACTGAGTTCTGTACGAATTTCATCCGAAGCGGGTGGAAGAAATTTTCGTTGTAATAATTATTCAAATCATTTAAAGCTGAGCCGTTAACTTTACTACTCCACAATGATTCTTTCGAACCATCTAAAGTCATATTGGTATTTTCCACAAAAAAAAGAGTCCCATTTTTATCAGATTCCAGACTTAGCTTTGCCATAAAAGGCTCATCTAAATGTCGCTTAAATACAAAAGCACCGTTTTTACAATGTGTGGAGTCAATTTTCTGGTTGGTATCATAATCTGAGAGGTATACCCATTCTGTATCACAACCCTTTATCTGCCCTTGCAGATAAAAATTCTGAGCCAATAGATTAAGGCAATTCATCAAAAGGCCCACTACTAAATATATACTTTTGAAAGATGAAGAAATAGTCATTTCAGCAAATATTTTTATAGCCGCTAAAGTACATCAGTATTGATTCCCATACTAGTAAATTTATGATATTTTTGAAGTAGTATCCGGGATATATTTCCATAAATTATCTCCTTGTATTTGTAACCTTCGCCTGTATTTATGGTAAGCATATATAACAGGTACTATGATTTTATGTTACCCTACAGTTGAAGACACAAAAATGCTAAACCACGCAACTTTCAACCTTATTACGTGTATTGACTCCGTTAAAAAACTTTTGCTGCGAGATTAAAATTTCAATTGTTATTAAACTTTTATGAGATAGAATTGTCGAAGCATTTATAAAATTTTAATTCTGAAAACATCGAAACAATTTGTACCTTTGTCTCACTAACCTATTATTTGGTAGATTATTATGAAGATAGCTATACAAAGAAATGATCTTAGACATACTGTCGAAGAAGCGTTGCATAAAAGTAATATTCACTCCGAAGAGTTTATAGACAATCAGGATATCAGTAGCCTATCAGTTTTAATAAACGAAACGATTCAACCGTCACAATTAAATATGTTTGTTAAGCTCATTAACGAACAAGATCTGAAATGTAATACCAATACTTACCCTGATATGAGTGTGACTTACATATCAGTGTTTCATTAATATCTATTGGTGAATGATGCATGATAAAAAAGAGATATTAGCTTCGCGTTTTTTCTTGGTATTCATCTTCTAATGTGGTACTCTTCAAAAGCAGGTTTTACGGTTTCTGTTAATGCTTTCAATCTTTAATCCTTCACACTAAAATTCTACAGAATTAATTCAGGATTACCTTCTACATTTGTATAAAGAAAATCTATAAAAGCTTTACTTAAATAAAAAAAACGCATCTTTTTAAGTAAATCAACAATTTGCTATATCTGCAGCTCCTTACATTCGCATTGATAGTAAATCTTTTTCATCTATCCTGTTACAGGAAGACTTAAGATGCGTTTATGAATATACTCCTTAAACTCAAAATCTGGCAATTGTTTTTGCTATTAATAAGTCCACGACTATTGATGCTTCTCTTTCAAGGTAAGCCTTCATATGTCGATATACTTGCGGGTTTGAGTGCCATGCTGTACTTTGGTTTCTTTATACTTTCTTATCAATTTCTAAGACAGTTTGAAAAGGAGCCTAAAAATATTCAACGTTTTTTCTTCTTTCTACTCAATCTCATTTTTGCCTGGGTATTCATTGCCATTGCCTTAAATGGCTATACACTCAATTTTCTTGAAACCGTTCTCGTACTTCCCTTTATTATGTTATTTATGGGGTACATTTTATATGTGCTAGCCAGCAAGCTCAATACAATTGAAAAGACATTAGACGTTACCACTCAATCTACGTTCCTCTATATGCTATTATTTCTTTTATTACCTATTGGAATCTGGTTAATTGCCAGGCAGTTCAAGCAGTTAAAAGAAATACCATAGCTATGCTATTTTCACCACTACCCTTTTGCCATCGGTCATTTTCATATCCCATAGTTTTCCTATATTGTTCATTGCTATGTCTATCGTATCAACTTTCAGTTTATTGTCCAAAGCCAATTGAAACATTTCAGGAATTATACTTGTAATTAACTCCTGCATTTCCGCTTGCGTCCAGCTGCCTAATCCCGAGCCTGATAATTCTAAATCAACACTTCTGAGGATTTCTGCCGATAATTGAATTTTATCTCCGGCCATTGAGCCAATGGTTACGAATTTTGTTTTAGGCGTAAACATCCCTTTGCCTTTTAAAACTTCCAATAGCATTTCTGCCAGATGACCCCATAAATAATCCAGAATAATATCAATCGGCCTGCTTTGATGTATTTCTTTTATTCTGGCAATGAAATCTGTATCATCCTGTTTCAACGAAACAATCTCATCAGCACCCAATAGTTTCAGTTCTTCTAATGATTGCTGATTTCTACCAGTAGCAATAATCTTTTTGGCACCATAATAACGGGCAACCTGGACTGCTACTTTGCCTGTGAATCCGGTAGCGCCATTAATCAGAACAGTATCTCCTTCTTTGATTTTTGCACGGAATAGAAGTGCCATCGCAGAACCTGCTACGGCGTTGGGTAGAGCGGCGGCGACACTATCGTCTAAGCCTTCAGGTATTGGTATAATACTGTTTCTATCCACTATCACTTTTTCAGCCATCATGCCATTCATGCCAAAGGCAAAAGCTCTTGTTCCGTCAGTCAAAACTCCTACCCCGTCGCCGCCTACTATTCTTGCGTTTGAGACATCTCCCTGAGTTGAATAATGCTTACCGCTTGCTCTTGATTTATCTATGTGTTTTACAGCAGATGCCCGCATAGTCAGTAACACTTCATTTTCATTTTGAACCACCGGCTCCGGAAAATCTTCTGTGTATTGTGGCATTCCGCCTTTGTCGTACATTACTATTGCTTTCATGATATTCCTTTTTTATGTTGAAACTTATTTTATTAATATTTCAATGATTTCTTCCGGTGATTTGCCGTTTTTTATGCCTATCTGTTCTATGGATTCTTTTGAGTCTTTGATTACTATTCTATTTTTACCAAGTTTCGTTTTTGCCTGTTCATAATCAATTTGCATCACTTTGAATGAATCTGCCACAGGTGATTGGACTAGTTTTTCCAGTAATTCGCGTTCGAGATTTCCTTTTAATTTGCCTATGGTAATAAAAGCCATGGATATTATGAGAATAACGATGCTTGGTACAGCAAGCAGGCGTTTATTTGAATAATTCAGGATGCTTCTCCAGTTAACAGTGATGTGAAGAATAGCGAAAACTGCGAATATTACGCCTAAGAATTCATGCACTACTGTGGTATAATCATCAAGGAGATGAAAAAACATCAGGAGGCCGGAACAGCTGACTATCAGGAAGATAAATATGAGATATGGGGTAACAATTTCGCGCTTGATTTTCATTTTGCTTTGTTTTAAGACAAGGCAAAATTAGAGTGCCGATTTCTGGAAAACGATAACATTTGTTATTAAATACAGTTTATGATTTCTTTTTAGCCAACTGGCTTTTGATACGGCTCAGGTGAACTGTGGTAATGCCTAAATAGGAAGCAATGTAGTGTTGAGGAATGCGCTGTATTAATTGTGGCCTTTCTTTCAGCAGATTTTCGTAGCGTTGCAGCGGCGTGTCTTTAATAAACGAAAAGGCATATTTCATATACTCGAAAGTACGCTCGAAGAGGGCATCAATAAATCTGTCCCGCAATTCGGGAACCTGTTTTATTTCTTCCAGTATTTTATCCAGATCAGTTTTATGTATCCACCAGATGGTACTTGGCTCAATAGCTTCAATAGTAACAGGGCTTGGAATTTCTTTTCTGAAACTTTCGATGGAAGATACCGTACTATTCTCGAAAAAGAACTGAGAGGTAAGGTCTTTGCCATTATTATTAAACCAGACACGCAAACAACCTTTTTCGACAAAAAACATTTTTTTTGCCACTTCTCCCTCGTGCAGAAGCACTGTTTTGGCCGGAACTTTCTGCTGCTTAAAATAGCTTGCATATTGTCCCCATTTGCCATTGTTGAGGTCGAAATTATTTTTTAGTTGATCAAACATTTGGTTATTGGTTGCCTAAGTGCTTATAAATTACTGATAGCATAAATATAACTAAATACCTGGTAAGATATTGGGAAGTGGTAGCATTCAAAATTTTAAACCCTTTTGAAAATATTATAAAAATTCATTTGTGGATTGAATAAATAAATATTTACTTTGAAACAAAAAGTACTTTTTACTTATTTAAACTTTAACCTCTGATGAATTTCTATTCCAAACTTGACCAGATTCATGCTCAGCTTAGGAAAAACGTATGGCTCCAGTATTTTTCTATTTTCTGTCGGGTTGCGCTGGCGGCGGGTTTTATACCTTCCGGCTTAGTAAAGATTTTTGGCGAACGCTTTACCTCCCTTTCTATCAATCATCCGATGGGGCACTATCTGGAAGCGCTTTATTATACCGGCTATTATTACACGTCTATTGGGGTATTGCAGGTGACGGCCGCTATTTTATTATTAATCCCCCGGACGGCTACGATAGGCGCGCTAATCTATTTTCCGATTATTCTGAATATTACGATTCTCTCTTTAGCCGTTCGATTTGTTGGCTCGCATATGACTTCTCCATTAATGGTATTGGCTTGTCTGTTTTTGATTCTATGGGATTATCATAAAATCAAATACATTCTACCATTCAATGAGCCCGCAGATCATAAGATTTTAAGAGACAAAAGCGAACGCATCAAATCTTTTCCGGTCAAATTTGCTATTGGGTCATTAGCGGTTTTGGTTGTACTTATTTCTACCCTCCTGAATATGTATTCTATTGAGCCTTATAATACGATGCTCGATTGCGAACGACAAGCCCAAAAAAGTAAAAACCCAAAATTAGTAGATGATTTCTGCGATTGTATTCATAATCAAGGCAAGCCTTTGAATAAATGTCTGGATACTTATGAAGCGGCTTTGGAAGGAATGGTGAAGTAGATTTTATTATTAACTAATCTTTCCAGAATAGGCTAAATGAGGGTAATCACTCTCTATTTGTTGAATACATGCTTCCATAGTTTCAATAACAAAGGTTCTTTTTACTTTTATTGACCCTAATTTCCGTCCTTTATGTTTCTTCCAGACATATATAATTTCATCATCCACACTGATTAAATATGATATAAATCTATCCGTAGTTTCATCAATTGATAAGATACACGTATAGTGAAGACTTTCTAAAACTGATAACTCTATGTTGTTTAATAGTAAGGCTATTTTACTATTCTGTTTAAATGATAAACCCTTTGACTTTCTATGCATCATACATAATAGTTCCCAGATTTCTTCATCAGTTTTATTATTGAATAGTGGAGATGATATACTTTTAAAATTATGCTTTATCAAATGAATGTAGTATTCAAAAGCATACTTCCAAGTACTTAGATAGCATATTTCATCTTGAAAGCCTATAATATTTCCACCTAAAACAAAGTGGCAGTAAGCATAATGACTTTGAAATTTCTGATTTTCCATTTGAAGGGAATAATCTGGCATATACCTGATGGCAAAAGTGTTTTTATCTCCTATGTAAATTGCTTTCTCTATCATTGCGCCATTTTCTACTATAAAATGTAAAGATAATCATCTTCATTTTATAAAATAGGGGCTCAAAATTTTGAACCCCTGCCAGAATATTTTTTTTGAAACGAAACTCCACCAGGTTATTGAACCACTGAGTTATACGCTTATTCCGCGCAGCAATATGGGTATATATTTTTCAATTATCAGATATTTCTTATTGTGCTAAATAAGGAATTAAAATTCTGACTTCATCAACCTTTCTCCTCACTCCATGCACCCTTTCTCCATTAATTAAAATATCACTATCCCAAGAAAAACATTACCAAAATTTATTGTCTATTTTTCAGACAATACAATTTTTATTTCTACATTTGTTTCAGTCTATTATCTTTCACCTCAAATCACTCCTACCCTATGAAGAAAATCCTGAAAATCGTGCTTTGGTCGGTACTCGCAATTGTGGTAGTGCTCGGCGGGCTGCTTGGTATATTCATCTACAAGGTCAAATACGGCTTCCCTGTTTCTTATGAAACCGAAGCGCCTAAAATCGTCTTTCCGGCTGGTAAGCCTGCTATTTTACTGTTCTCAAAAACCACGGGTTTTCGTCATGGTGAATCTATCGAAGCCTCCAAACCTGTGATTGCTGATTTAGCAAAGAAGAACAACTGGTTTGTCTACGAAACGGAAGAAGGTGGGGTTTTCAACGAAGTTCAATTAGCCAAATTCAGTACGGTTATTTTCAATAATTCAACCGGAGAAGTGATTAATGATGAGCAAAAACGTGCTCTTGAAAAATATGTAGAAAATGGAGGCAGCTTGATGGGTATTCATGGTGCAGGTGACGATTCTCATCATTGGGACTGGTATGAGAAAAGCTTAATGGGTGCAAAATTCTCTCACCATCCTATCAATCCGCAGTTTCAGAAAACGGATGTAATGATGGATACTCAGGCCGATAGTTCAATTACAGTAGGTATCCCTAAAACATGGAGCCATGCCGATGAATGGTATGTTTTCTTCGAAAATCCTCGTCAGAAAGGTTTCAATATTCAATTTACTATCAATGGCGAATCGATTAATCCAAGTGGCAATATCTTATTCATCAAAGATAAAAATTATGGTATGGGCAAAGATCATCCGGTGGCCTGGTGCAAGCAAATTGGCAAGGGAAGAACTTTTTATACCTCAATCGGTCATAACCATGAAGCCTGGAAAAATGAGCATTTTGTCCGATTAATTGAGAATGCCATTCAGTGGACACAGGCAAAGAAATAGTTTCGGATACTAAAAAATAGTCATATATGAAGAAAATACTTTTCCCTATTGCATTTGTTGCGCTAAGCACCGTTTTATTGTTTTCATTCAAGGCATTTCAGCCTAAGAAAAACAAGAGGCCGAATATTGTTTTTATCATGTCAGATGATCATGCCTATCAGGCCATTTCTGCGTATGATAACCGATTGATACAAACACCAAACATCGACAGGATTGCTAAAGAAGGGATGCTTTTTAACAATGCCTGTGTTACCAATTCAATCTGCGCGCCTTCCAGAGCTGTTATTCTTACTGGCAAGCATAGCCACCTGAACGGCAAAGTTGACAATTATTTCCCTTTTGATACCAATAACGTTACATTTCCGCAGATTCTGCAAGCCAATGGCTATCAAACGGCCATGTTTGGCAAATTACACTTTGGCAATAATCCGAAAGGTTTCGATGAGTTCAAGATTTTACCAGAACAAGGTCATTATTACAATCCTGACTTTATTACTAAAAAACAGGGTAATATGAAAGTGCCGGGTTATGTAACGGATATTATTACTGACATGACACTTAACTGGCTTAAAAACGATAGAGACGATGATAAACCGTTCTTTTTAGCCTATCTGCACAAAGCACCACACCGCGAATGGTTGCCTGCTGAACGACATTACAAAGAGTTCACTAAAAAGACTTTTCCGGAACCTGCTACTCTTTTTGATAATTATGAAGGCAGAGGTCGTGCTGCCAAAGAACAGGAAATGACACTAATGCACCATATGACCTGGGGTGGTGATTCAAAGATAAAGCCTGAGAATATGGACAAGCTGGGGATTAAAGAAAATCACTGGACAGATAAAATGCTTTATAAGTCTAATCTTGCCCGGATGGATGCTGCTCAACGCAAAACCTGGGATGAAACCTACGATAAAGTAAACGATGATTTTGTAAAAAAATATCCTGAAATGACCGAGAAAGACCAATTGAAATGGCGCTATCAACGCTATATGCAGGATTATCTGGGTTGTATTGCCTCGGTGGACGAAGGGGTAGGTAAAGTACTTGATTTTCTGAAACAAAATGGGCTTGACGAGAATACGATTGTGGTCTACACATCTGACCAGGGTTTTTATTTAGGCGAGCATGGCTGGTTCGATAAACGCTTTATTTACGATGAATCGTTTAGAACTCCACTTTTAATCAAATGGCCAAAGGTGATAAAGGCGGGTTCGAAGAACTCTCAGATGGTTCAGAATCTGGATTTTGCGCAGACATTTCTAGAAGCAGCCGGGATTAAAGCACCTGCTGATATGCAGGGAGAAAGCATGGTTCCGATATTTAAGGGTCAAGGCAAAAATTTCCGCGATGCGGCCTATTATCATTACTACGAATATCCAAGTATTCATATGGTAAAAAGACATTATGGCATTGTGACGGAAGAATTCAAACTGATACACTTTTACTATGATGTTGACGAATGGGAATTATATGACCGCCGCAAGGATAAAAACGAATTGAAAAATGTTTATAACGACCCTGCTTATGCTAAAGTCAGAGAGGAATTGCATAAAAAGCTGGCGGCCTTACGCGTGAAATACAAAGACTCGGAAGAGCTTGATAAAATGTATATCGAGAAGTATAAGGAGTTAGAAAAGAAAGGAGCGATATTTAAATAAAGTCTTTTTGTCTATTACAAAGGGTTGCCATGAGATTAAACACTCAATGGCAATCCTTTTTTTGTGCTATTACTCTTCAAATTCTCAGTCTTTTTATCCAACAAGCTCCATTAGTTTTTTAAAATAACACCAAACTTTAGTTTCGTTTAATTCTTAATTCATATATTACCAATGACAAGATGATAATAACTAACCGAGGTTATTATCATTGATATAAATTATACAATTGATGGATTATACTTTTGAGAAATATTTTTTTGCCGACGATGGCACCATTCCTAATAATCACTTGCCCGTGATTGTGTATCATCAGGTAACTGATGCTGAAGATAAATCAGCCTGGCTTGAAGAGCGGTTTAAGGCAAATGACTGGACAAACAACTGGAGGGATATTGTATTGCCTTATGATCATTTTCATAGCACCACGCATGAAGTATTAGGTGTGGGTAAAGGCAGTGTCAAGCTACAAATTGGTGGTGCGGAAGGCATGGCTTTGACTGTAGCGGCAGGAGATGTGATTATTTTGCCGGCTGGTGTTGGGCACTTTTCTCTATCCGACCATAAAAACTATGAAATAGTAGGCGGCTATCCTGAGGGTAAAGACTGGGATTTATTGACTGGCACAACCGAAGAAAGAAAAGAGGCCATATCTCGCATTGAACATTTGCCTGTGCCTACCACAGACCCTGTTTTCGGAAAAGAAGGGGAGCTTTTGAAATGTTGGGATTGATGGTTTATTTTTGACAATTTTTATGACCGAATTAAGGACCAGCGAAAATATCAGAACCATTGAAAAACGTGGATGGAGAACAAGTACAGGCGTTTTAAGCTAAGATTATTCATGAAACAAATCATTTTATTACTCATAGCTACTATCTTATTTGGTAAGGCACAAGCCCAGGAGTCAAGTGTCCCGGTTTTCATTTCAGGCAATGAAGGACATAAAACGTATCGTATTCCTGCAATCATAAAAATTCCCAATGGAGATCTATTAGCTTTTGCGGAGGGCCGTGTAAATGGCAGTGCTGATTTTGGGGATATTAATATTGTGATGAAGAGGAGTTCTGATAATGGCAAGACATGGAGCGGCCTCTCAACTATTGTTGATTATGAAGCTTTACAGGCTGGAAATCCGGCTCCTGTTTTTGATGAGACAGACCCAACTTTTCCTAAAGGTCGATTGTTTCTATTTTACAATACAGGCAATAATCATGAAGGTGAAGTGAGAAAAGGGAAAGGTTTGCGAGAGGTATGGTTTAAGACCTCAATCGATGGAGGCAAAACCTGGAGTGAGGGAGTAAATATCACGATGCAGGTGCACAAGCCTAAACAACCTGAGGTCAATCCGGCTTATAATTTTAAAGAAGACTGGCGCCACTATGCCAATACGCCAGGCCATGCCACCCAGATACAAAATGGCAAATATAAAGGGCGGATATACATAGCAGCCAACCACTCAGAAGGTGAACCGCAAAAACAGGGAGAAGATTATTTGGCACATGCCTTTTATAGCGACGACCACGGCAAAACCTTTAAACTTAGCCAATCGGTTGGGATACCGGGCAGCAATGAATCTACTGCCACTGAAATTTCGGATAATGGTCTGATGCTTAATGCCCGGAATCAGAAAGGTGATAAAAGATTAAGGATTGTGGCTATCAGTAAAGATGGTGGTGAAACATGGGAAAACACCTACTTTGATGAGCAGCTTCCTGACCCTGTTTGCGAAGGAAGTATATTATCAATAGGCATCAAAAAAGGCAAACATCTATTAGCATTTGCTAATAATGACCACACCAGCAAACGGGATAACCTGACTCTAAGAATTAGTTTTGATGAAGGGAAAACATGGAGTATCAGCAAGGTGATTGATAAAAGCCCCGATGGACAAGGCAAGGATTATACGGCGTATTCAGATATAGTAATGCTCGGTAAAAAAACGATAGGCGTTTTGTATGAGAAAGATAGATATTCTCAGATTGTGTTCAGGGCTGTAGATTGGAAGTAAACCTTATTTAAGTGCGACCGGATTAAAACATTTATAGTAAACAAATCATCGGAAAATCTGGTTGTCTTAAAGAGTAAATACCATTACTTTTAATTAATTCATGACTGAAAGCAACCTAGTAAAAGAAAGGTTACCCATCACTTTGGCCATAGCTATCTTTATGCAAATGCTGGATTCTACTATTCTGAATACAGCCTTGCCTGCTATTGCCAAAGACCTCAATCAATCGGCCATTAATATGCACTATGCTATTGTAGCTTATGTGCTTACGCTGGCAGTATTGATGCCCGTAAGTGGTTTTCTGGCTGATAAATTTGGCACAAAACGGGTTTTCATTTTTGCCTTAATTATCTTTAGTCTGGGTTCTTTATTCTGTGCGCTTTCTAAAAACCTGACTCATCTCATCATAGCACGTATTATACAAGGAGCTGGTGGTAGCCTGATGACACCCGTAGGCAAACTGGCTATTATAAAAACCTTTGATACCAAAGAGATTGTAAAAGCTATGAACTTTGCCATTGTCCCTGCCTTGATTGGCCCGGTTATGGGTCCATTGGTAGGTGGCTATATGACGGTTTACTTATCGTGGCACTGGATATTCCTGATTAATATTCCGATTGGTGTGTTAGGGATTATATTGGCGCAAAACTATATGCCTAATTATAAATCAGAGTCTCCGAAGTTTGATTTGAGGGGTTTTGTTTATTTTTCACTGGCCTCACTCCTATTATCATTATCTCTTGAGTTGCTGGGCGATATACAAAATCTGACACTGGTTCTTACCATTTTTATCATAGGTATCTTGTCTTTAGTAGTATATTTTATCTATGCCCGTAAATCTCAGAATGCCATTTTTCCGACGAATCTCTTTTTGGTACGCACTTTCAGGGTTGGTATTTTAGGCAACTTTGCTACCAGATTAGGTATCAGTTCAGTACCATTGCTTTTACCATTGATGATACAAACGGTTTTCGGGCAATCGGCTATTGTATCGGGTTGGATGATTGCTCCTATGGCTTTGATGGCGATTTTTGCCAAGTCAAGGGTTATTGATATTCTTCACAAGTTTGGTTATAGAAATACTTTGGTAGTCAACACAATTATTATCGGCGTGTTAATAGCTTCACTGGCTATTCCGGGTATTCATACTTCTATTTATTGGTTTGTGCCTATCATTGTAACTATTGGCTTCTTCAACTCTATTCAGTTTACCTCTATGAATACCATTGCTATTGCTGATTTGCGTAAGTATCATACTAGCAGCGGCAATTCCTTATTGGCTGTTAACCAGCAATTAGCTATTGGTTTTGGTATTTCGAGTGGATTATTGATATTGAAATATTTTGAATATAACAAAGCGATGATGGATAACAGTATGCATACTGCTTTCAGGTATACGTTTGTTGTTATTGGGCTTATCAGTATTCTTTCGAGCTTTGTATTCAGAAGATTACATACTTCTGATGGGTCTAATTTGCAGTAATTAATCAGATTGAGATTCTTATTCATGGAAGTTTTTAAATATTAGTATTTAATGCTGATATTGCCTGCAAAACTTCCGTCGCAAATGACTAATATCAAAGAATATCTAACAAATGTTTTAAAGGAAAATAACATCAATAACTATTCTCTTGCAGTTTGGTTATTAACCGTATCAAAAGACCTTCTGAGGATTGAATTAGCCATAAAAGAATGTGAGTCGCATTTACTAAATAGATTTGAGAAAACGGAAACTTATCTTAGACAAGCTGGCCTTATCTCGTATGAAGGTTACGATATCAATATCATTGATAATACCCTTGTAAGAATTGAGTTTTTTTATGGAGTAGATGGCCCAGAAATTGATTTTTGTGAGGTACCATTATTTATGTACAAAGCATTACTGGAAGATTATTATCTGAGTATAAAACCCAGTAACTTTTATGATAATGGACAAATCAGAGTAAAAGGACAATCCTATAATTATTTACGTCAAGGTGTTTGGGTTGAGTATTATTCCAATGGTCAGATTCTTTCAAATGGAGAATATAAAAATTCGTGCAAAATTGGAACCTGGCAATACTATTATGAAAATGGGGCACTAAAAGCTATAGAATATTATGACGGGAATAACTATAGAGAAGGTCATTGGGAAACCTGGTTTGAAAACGGACAATTGCAATCAAGTCATTTTTTTAAAAGAGGGCAAATTGTAGGCGATGGCAAGTTCTGGTATGAAAGCGGACAAATAAGCAGATTTACGCCCTATTCAGAAGAAAGAGCCTTTGCAGATGGAGAATATAAAGAATGGTATGAAAACGGAAATCTGAAAACCGTTATGGTTGTGAAGGATGGAAAATCAATTCAGTATAGATATTATGATGCGGAAGGTAATTTAACAAAAGTAACTGACCAGTAAATATCTTTGAATCAAATTAGATTGAGCGTCTCTGTTTCATCCATTTCTGCATACCAAAATAAAATAATACATAAGCTAATCCTAAACAAAAGCCCCCTACTACATCGCTGGCATAATGGTAACGTAACACAATTCTGCTTATTCCAACGGCGAAGGTCGTTAAGAGCAGGAAAAAACTGATTATCCATTTCCAATAAACAGCTAAAGCTGATTCCCAGAGTTCACGAATCAGAATACAGACAAAGACAAAAGAACCCATCGAATGACCGCTCGGGAAACTATAACTATCCAGTTTATCGAATAAGGGCAAGTCGGGTCTTGGTCGGGCAAAAAATAGTTTTGAGGAATAAATGATTAGTGTACTTGTGATAGCTAATATACTTACATGAATGGCGTCTGCTCTACGTCGTAAATAGAATAACAATACAACCAAAACGATATAGGCAGGAAACAAGAAAGCACCAGACCCAAAGAAGGTAAGAAACTTGAAAAACCCAATAACCGATGTAGAAGAGTAAGTCTTAATAAAGGTGAATACGGTAGTATCAAACCAGTCTTCATGTTCATACACAATCTCATGCGCAATGATGCTGAATAGGCCCAGAGAGATAATGAATAAAAGTGGTGGAATAACGAATCGTTTCAAAAAGGCTCTGTTTTCTTTCATTCTCTATCTCAATTGTTTTATGTGGATCTGAATCAATACTGAGCAGCAAATTACCGAAATAATTCTGTAGAAAGTCTGAATTCTCACTCTAAAAAAGGAGAAGTATTAGATTTAACTCATAGTAGGAACATAAATATATAAGCAGACGTTTGATTTGATAAACGAACCAAAATTGACCGCTATATGAATCCGAATCTTTTTACTCCTCTTGAAATCAGAGGTATTACACTCAAAAATCGACTGGTTGTTTCTCCGATGTGCCAATATTCGAGCGAAGATGGCTTTGCCAATGACTGGCATCTGGTGCATCTGGGTAGCAGGGCTGTGGGTGGTGCAGCGCTAGTTTTAACCGAAGCGACAGCCGTTTCACCGGAAGGTCGTATTTCACCGGGTGATCTGGGCATCTGGAAAGATGAACATATTCCATTCTTAAAAAGAATAACTGATTTTATTCATCAGCATGGAGCGGTATCGGGTGTTCAACTGGCACATGCAGGGCATAAAGCCAGCACACAGGCTCCTTGGGAAGGAGGTAGATTTATTCCGATAGAAGATGGTGGCTGGCAGAATTTTTCATCCAGTGAAGTAATATTAGGTGACGGAAAAGGGAAAGCAGAAGCCCTGAATATAGACGGTATTCAACAGGTCATTAATGATTTTAAAGCAGCTACCCGCCGTGCATTAGAGGCCGGTTTTAAGGTGATTGAAATCCATGCGGCGCATGGGTATCTGGTTCATGAATTTCTTTCTCCTTTAATTAATAAGAGAACTGATGAATATGGAGGGAGTTTTGATAACCGTATCAGGCTTTTATTAACGCTTGTGGATGAAGTGAGGGCAATTTTACCAGAAACCAATCCTCTATTTGTACGAATCTCGTCTACAGACTGGGAAGAGCATGGCTGGACACCTGAAGAATCGGTACAACTGGCTACTATTCTTAAAGACAAAGGTGTTGACCTGATAGATTGCTCATCGGCAGGTTTAACATCTCCTGCTAATATCCCCGTTGGCTTAGGTTATCAGGTACCATTTGCTGAAAAAATAAAAAATGAAGCGGGTATTAAAACCGGAGCAGTAGGTTTGATTGTGACGCCTGAGCAAGCCGATGAAATTATCAAAACAGGTAAAGCGGATTTAGTATTTCTGGCCAGAGAATTGTTAAGAGACCCTTACTTCCCACTAAGAGCGGCTTCTGAACTGGCTTATGAAACCCAATGGCCTTTGCAATATGTGCGGGCGAAACGCACGAAGAAATAGATCAGGTATTGTAGGGGTTCAAAATTTTGAACCCCTACAATATTTCTATAAAATGTTCTAATCTCCATAATCACACTCATCCGCTAAAAGCTACATTCAACCCTTTGAATTGTCTGCTCTTCTTGTTTTCTTTGATAGAAGAGAACACTCCTCCTACCTTTGCCCATCTTTAAATGTGTATGTATGGCTAATTTATTGACAGCTAAGCAAAAATGGCAATTAGCCTTTCGCTTATTAATATTCTACTCTCCGGTTTTGTTTTATGTAAATATGCCTAATACCGAAAAAGACCCCATTTTTTCGCCGCTTTTCATCGGAATTTTAGTCATTTTTACTGCATTAACTATGGGTATGTATTTTGTCTGGATCACATTTACCGACTGGATTCAGTATCAGATAGGCATTTTATGGGGTAAAGATTTCCTGATGAAATTCAGTATAGCGGCTTTGCTGGTTTCGATTGCCATTGCGCTTGGTTTATCTATTGCCTATACTTTTACCTTGAGGTATACCATCAAAGGTATACTGAGTGTGGTTTTTCCTCTGTGGCCCTCATTGATTCCGCAAAAAAGACCTACGGAGTTTTCGCCGGATATGTGGTCTTATATCACCCGATTCAATCAGGGGTTTTCGGTGGTTATTATGTTTTCAGCCTTTTATCTTACGCTTAATTTCAGAGCCTATCAACAATTAAAAGATGTGCAAATCAAAAGTGAACAATTGGAAAAAGAGGCTGTGCTGGCACAGTTTGCAGCCTTGAAAAGTCAGGTAAATCCACATTTTTTGTTTAATAGCCTGAGTATTCTTAACTCTCTGATTCATGAAGATGCTAACCTTTCATCAAAATTTGTTCAGCAATTATCTAAGGCTTATCGATATATTCTGGAACAACGAGACCAAGAGTTGATTTTGCTTAAAACAGAATTAGATTTTATTGA
Organism: Emticicia fontis; assembly: GCF_054779675.1. Classification (NCBI taxonomy): domain Bacteria; kingdom Pseudomonadati; phylum Bacteroidota; class Cytophagia; order Cytophagales; family Leadbetterellaceae; genus Emticicia; species Emticicia fontis. The sequence continues at coordinate 214,135 of NZ_BAAGXU010000021.1, read as the reverse complement.
ATCTTACACTTTCTTACTCAAAATACGCTTCGAGAATAAATTTGATGTGCATATTCATATTCCTGATGAGATAAAAAATAAATATCAGATTACCCCACTCGCTTTACAGATGCTGGTAGAGAATGTTGTCAAACATAATAGAATGTCAGTCAGTGAGCCGCTTGTGGTGAATATCTATTATGAAGCCCCCTATCTGGTGGTTGAAAATCCTCTACAGCCACGAGATCAACCTGATGTATCAACAGGTGTAGGTTTAAGCAACATTGTCAACCGATATGCCTTGCTGACCGATATGAAAGTCAGCCATGAAATCATTAATCAATCTTATGTAGTCAAGATTCCCCTACTCAGATGAAAGTAATTATTATAGAAGATGAAGAACGCACAGCCAGAGCTTTAGTCAGAATGCTCCTGACTTACGACCCAACCATTCAGATACTGGCTCAATTGCCGTCAGTAAAAGAATCTGTGGCATGGTTTCAACAAAATTCCTTGCCCGATATTGCCTTTATGGATATTCATCTGGAAGACGGACAGGCATTTGGTATCTTTGAACAAATCAATCTCAACGTTCCGGTCATATTCACTACCGCTTATGATGAGTATATGCTAAAAGCCTTTAAGGTGAATAGCATTGATTATTTGCTGAAACCTATTGATTATGATGAACTGGTAAAAGCACTGGAGAAATTCAAGTCTCTGCAAGCAAATAATGGTTTCGATATCAATTCATTATTACAACTGGTACAAAAGCCCAGAGAATCAGCCTTCAAAGACCGGTTTATGGTAACTATCGGCACCAAAATATATAGCATTGAGACAGCGGATATTGCCTTTTTCTATTCAGAGGAAAAATCAACTTTTCTGATGACAAAGGCAGGGCAATTACTACCGCTGGAATATAGTCTGGATGGTCTGGAGAATCAATTAAACCCAATGAATTTCTTTCGGGCAAACCGCCAGTTTCTGATAGCACGAAAATCTATTAAATCTATCCAGATGTATTCACCTACCAAAATCAAGCTCGATTTAGCGCCTGAGTCACGAAAAGAAGTATTTGTGAGTGTACATAAAGTGCCCGATTTTAAAGATTGGCTCGGCAGATAAATATTCATCGGCCAATCGTCTACATTCATCCAAAAATTTCCGACACTCAGCCAATTCATTTTTCCCGTGCTTAACTCATTCATTAATTTTATTGATCAATGTAAGTGCCGCTATATATTGATTCGTTTATTAAGGTGGCTATTGTTTCAATAGTTTTGTTTTAGTTGGAAAAAGCCATCTTGTAGGTGGCTTTTTTTGTGGGCATACGCTTAGTGCTTTTACTTAAATGAACATAGGTACTAAGAAAATATCCTCTGACATTAAAATTTCAAGCCACATTCACTATCAATTAATTTTATACACCTGTTTAGTTATAGTTTTTCCACTATTTCTTATTTGGAAGGCTTTTACTTTTTTTACCTGAAAAAAAGTAAACAAAAAAGCAGGCATCATTTAAACTCACACAATTAAAAATCCGATAATATCCTCCTTTTAGAATGAATTCTTCCCCGATTTTTAATTGTGCTCAAACAAGAAATGATGTTTTAAGGATACAATTTTTAGTTGTTATTTTTGTACCTATACTTATGCCTCTTTGAAATACACTTCTATTTGCAGTATTTTGCATATCAATTATGAAAAACTATTAACGTTTAGCAAAATGCCATCAATCAAACTTATCAAAGACCATCCTTTGTTTTATTCAAAGTGGTTTACTAATCAACGCATCTTAATTAAGAAATTTAGCCTGCCTATTTTAGGTATTTTCTTATTCTTTTCCAATCATTTGATATATGCGCAACAAACCCTTGAAGCCCGATTAAGCCATGCACAATCTGAGTATGATATTCAGGATAGTGTATTGATAAAAACCCGAGACGGCGCCACTATTTCGGCAATGGTAGTGCGCAAAAAAGGCGATACTGAGCCCAAACCTGTTATTTTTCAGTTTACAATCTATGTGAGAGATAAAGGCAGAGATATGAGGTCGTTGAAAGAATCGGCGGATAGAGGCTATATAGGAGTCATAGCTTATACGAGAGGGAAAAGATTTAGCCCAAACGAGATTTATCCGTATGAAAATGACGCCAATGATACCTATGAAGTGATAGACTGGATAAGCAAACAAGCCTGGTGTAAAGGAAGTGTAGGTATGTTTGGCGGGAGTTATAATGGATTCACGCAATGGGCGGCTACCAAAAAATTACATCCGGCTCTTAAAACCATTGTGCCTTATGTAGCCAACCGCCCGGGAATGGGTTTACCTATGGAGAATAACATATTTGTGAATCCTAATTATGAATGGGCTTTTTATGTGGCGAATAATAAATATCTGGATACGCTAACGGCCAATGATAGACAAAGATTCAGAAAACTACAATCTCAATGGTGGCAGACAGGCGTTGCTTATACTCAATTTGATAGTCTGGATAATGCACCGAACAAATGGTTTCAACGTTGGATAAGCCATCCGTCTTTTGATAATTACTGGCAGAATATGGCTCCTTATAAAGCAGATTTTGCGCATATCAATATCCCTGTTTTAGCATTTGATGGATACTATAATGATTCCCAGAATTCGAGTCTGTATTATTTAAGAGAAATGGCTAAATATAGCCCTAAAACTCCACTGTACTTAATCATCGGGCCATACGGTCATTTTGGTACGCAGATTGGTGGTGAGCCTGTGGTAAATGGGTATAAAGTTGCCCCTACTGCTTTAATTGACATCAAGAAAATCACCTATCAATGGTTTGATTATATTCTGAAAAATGGTGCTAAACCAGATGCGTTAAAAGACAAAATCAACTATCAGGTGATGGGAACAGAAGAGTGGCGCAGTGCTCCTTCTCTTGAGAAAATGAGTAATCAGCATGTAACATTTTATCTGAGCAAAGAAAAAACAGGAGATTTTTATAAGGCTGATACTCAAAAGCCAACAAAGAAAGACTTTCTGGCTCAGGAAATTGATTTTGCTGATAGAGACCATAGCAATAATGATTATTACCCTGACCCAATTATCCGCCAAAATCTAAATATCGGCAATGGCTACTTTTTTATAAGCGAACCAATCAAAGAACCTATGTTGGTAAACGGCTCTTTTTCAGGTGAAATAAAAGTAGAAATTAATAAAAAAGATTTTGATTATGGTATTACCCTGTACGAAGTAATGCCCAATGGAGAATACTTTCACCTATCTTATATTGTAGCCCGTGCAAGTTATGCAAATGATATTACCGAAAGAGCCTTGTTAATGCCTAATCAGCTCACTACCATAGCCTTTTCAAATACGCATTTAATAAGCAAGCAATTAAGTAAAGGAAGCCGTTTGCTGATAGTTGTGAATGTAAATAAAAATTCATTTTCACAACTAAACTATGGAACGGGTAAAGATGTAAGTATGGAAACCATTAAAGATTCTGGCGAGCCATTGAAAGTAAAATGGTTTACTGATAGTTTTATAAAAATTCCGGTTTTGAAATAGAAAATGCACTCCGAATTTGTGATTGCATTACTTTATAAACCCTGAAAACAAAATGTTCCCTTAGAACCTGAAGTTGTAAGGGAACATTTACTTTCATTTCAGAATACCAGATAATCTAGCTTATTCATTCGTTACATTGAGCTTTACTTCGATGTTACCTCTGGTAGCATTTGAATACGGACATACCTGGTGTGCTTGCTCTACCAGTTTGGTTGCTTCTTCGTGGCTTACTCCCGGCACATTTACTGCCAGTTCAACTCCCAATCCGAAACCTCCGTTTTCAATCTGTCCGATACTTACTTTGGCTGTTACTGAGGTTTCACCGGTTTGTATTTTCGATAATTTAATTACTCGATTCAAGGCACTATCAAAGCAGGCCGAATATCCCGAAGCAAATAATTGTTCAGGATTGGTGAAATCATCATTGGCTCCACCCAGGGCTTTAGGCATTCTTACCTGTAAATCCAATATACCATTGTCGGTTTTTACGTGTCCGTTTCGTCCACCGGTTGCTGTGGCAGTTGCTGTGTATAAGGCTTTCATTACTACTGATTGTTTTTTTGTTGTCGATTTAAAATTTTATTTGTTATACTTTTTAATTGCACTAAATCTTCTTCTGAAATTCCCAGTGAATTGGTTATTCTTTCAGGAATACACAAGGCTTGATCTAAAAGCGCTACACCTTCATCTGCTAATGAAATAAAAACCACGCGCTCATCTTCCGAACTTCTTTCCCGATTAATAATACCTTTTTGTTGAAGACGTTTCAATAGAGGTGTAAGTGTACCACTATCTAGCATCAGTTTATCTCCCAGTTGGTTCACTGTCTGAATTTTCTCTTCCCATAGTACCATCATGACCAAGTATTGCGGATAAGTCAGATCCATCTCATCAAGTAATGGTCGATAATGATTGATGATTTCTCTTGATAATGCATATACCGGAAAACAAATCTGATCTTTTAATAGTATTGAATATTCCATCATTTAAAAATTTACGTATATTACATATAGTGTAAATCAAGTTGTGTGCAATATAATTTTTCAAAATATTATTTTACAACACTTTTTATAGTAAAAATGTTACAATTTTTTTGCCATAAATATTTAAAGTGAGATTTGAATACGATAATTTTCGCCGATAAAAAATTGTTAATCTTCTGATCACCTCCGCTTATACCTATTTTCATCGACATATTTCACCAATATATCTCAATTCAAGTATCTTTTTTTAATTTTTTATAGTCCAAAAATTATTTATTTTTCGTTTAAAAAGTTTTGGATTGATTTTTGAATATTTAAAAGCATTGCTATTGATTATTTAAAACCTCAGATATTTAACCAAATATCTAATCAAATCTTGTAGAAATGTCTGATAAATAGGCATTATTGCTTCATTTTAGCCTTAAATAAGAGCATCACAAGAATCTTTGGTATTAAAATTCAATTCTTTAAGGTTTACAATTAATATTCATTTTTTTACAGATTAACCTAATTTTAATACCATTAATCGAAATGCCAAAATGATATAGAATATTGATATTTAAATTTATATCAGTAAAACACAAGTATATATTCTAAAAGTCCATTTCAAGGGCATTTTTAAAATTATCATTCGGTAATAGTATTTCCTGGTCACAAACATTTATGAATGTTTAGCGTAGTTATTTTTCTACGCCTGAAAAACACGTCCTATTTGGCAGGAAATATTAATATAGCTTAGGTATTTATACAAAATATTATGAAAAATTTTCTATCTATAATTTCAAACTGTTAAGATTATGCTCACTCGTGATGAATTTGAAAAACTGCCAATTTTTGTAGCTACCATGTCTCGTTGGGACGGTGAAATTTCATCAGCTTCGTTAGCATTGGCAAAGGTGTTTAGTAAAAATAATCCGGTTTACTACATTGATTTTCCTTACACTTTAAAAAGCCTTTGGCAGGAGCGTAATTTGCCTTCTGTTAAACGAAGATTGCCCGCGCTTTTATTAGGGAAAAACTATCTGACTAATATTCCTAATCAGTCAGAAAAATTAGTGGCAGCTACTCCAAATGTAATGCTTCCGGCCGGTTCATTACCAGAAGGTATTTTGAGTACCATTTTTACCAAAATCAACAATTTTATCTTTGCCAGTTTAATCAAACGCATTTTGAAAGAAAAGAATATCAAAGATTATATCATGCTGAATTCTTTTAATCCTTTTTACTTATCAGACCTGCAGAACTATTTAAACCCTACTTATAGTGTTTATCAAAGCAGAGATAATATAGAGGCCATAAAAGAAAACGGTGCAAGCAAAGAGGATGAATGTGCCAAAAATTATAATATGATTCTGGCTACTTCGAAATGGTTGAGCAAACATATCAGCAAACGCACTGGCGAAAAAGTAGAGTATTTCCCTAATGGCGCTGATGTAAGCTTATTTAAAAAAGCCAACGACACTCAATTGCAAAGACCTGCTGATTTAGAAAACATCAAGACCCCGATTATCGGTTATACAGGCGCTATATGCCAAAGAGTTGACTATGATTTATTAGTGAAGGTAGCCAGGTCTAATCCTGATAAAACGATTGTGATGGTTGGCCCAAGAAAAGATAAAAAATTCAGCCATATTGATCTGGATACTATTCCAAACATCGTGTTTACAGGTCCAAAAACCATTGAAGAATTACCAGCTTATCTACAACATTTTGATTGCACTATTATCCCTTTTGTTTATAACAATTTTACAGCAGGTATTTACCCGCTAAAAATCAATGAATATTTAGCTGCGGGCAAACCTGTGGTAACCACTAATTTTTCAGAAGATATTTCTTCTTTCGGAGAACATGTGTATTTATGCAATACACATGATGACTTCCTGAAAAATGTATCGCGCGCTATCGAAAAGAATAATGAAGCGATTGCCAATGAAAGAACAGAAGTAGCAGAAGAAAACGACTGGACACGCAGAGTAGCTTATTTCTGGGATATGGCATGGACTTCTTATGTGTCAGGCAATGCACCTAAAACAGCTTATGTAGGTGAGCGCCAAATGGTTGAGACTTATGACTTATACTGATCTATCTACCTGATTCATTCATAAGAGGGCTATAGGCTTAAATAAACCCAATTCTCTATTTGACCATAGCCCTATTAAATTTACTGATTTTATCGAGCACTTCATCTAATTTTGCTTTGTCTGACAAAGAGTCAAAAAAAGCGTAATACTCTGGGATAAATCCTTTAAAAAAGGCTTTAAAATCATATTTACCCAGCTCATTTCTTCTTACTTCCAACCATTGGGCATAATCGTCATATCCTAATTGAGCAGCATAGACAGGTGTTCTTACATTGCCATTAGGCCCACTCATCAGGTCAATAAAATAATAGACTTTTATGTATCCCCTCTGGATAATATGCATGAAAACATGTTTTTTATCTGCCCCTCCGAATAAGTTTGTTGACACCACTTTTACCGAGACAAAATGAAGTATATCATCCTTGAGGTAAATTCCGAAGGCCTTTATATCCTCAGGCATGAAGTTTCGCTTTTTCCCATTCTCCAGCACTACTCTGATTCCATATTGAAACGAAGCAATATCGACTCCGGTAAGCACCGCAAAATTCTGTACTATTTCACATTTCAGTGTGTCAGACTCTTTTGTTACGATATAGCCTTCTAATTTTCTGGCATAGGTATTCAGGCAGAAAAGCAGGGCAAATACATTGATCAGGTATTTCATATACTTGTTATCTCCATTAAAAGATGCAAAGTACACAAAAAATACTTGATGTTTGGTTATTAAAAATAAACCATTCGCATCATTTATGAAATAGTCGGTTTTAATGCCCGCACTATTTAAACTGCTCCAACAATTCTCTTCTGTAAGTAAGCCCAACTGGCAACGAAATATCATTGATATACAAGGCATTGCCACTAATGCGGGTTACACGCTTAATGGCCACTAAATAAGATTTGTGCACCCTCACAAATTGTATCCTGGGTAATCGCTGGTCGAGTTCAGAGAGTGTCAGGGCAGTAAGATAGATTTGTGAATCAGTAAAAATCTTTACGTAATTGCCCCAGCTTTGGGCATATCTGATCTCATCCATTTCTACTCTTAACCAATCACCATCTACCCGAATCACAATCGAAGTTTCATATTGCGCCGATGGTGGAGTATTAACAGTTTTGTCTGGCAAACCTAAACCATAATGATAAAAAGCTTTATCAACGGCTTTCAGAAAGCGGGTAAACTGAATGGGTTTCAACAAATAATCTACCACATCGTAGCTATAACTTTCCAGCGCATAATCAGAATGGGCTGTGGTAAATATCACAAGTGGCTTATTTTTTAGCGTACTGAGCATTTCCAGGCCACTCATCTGAGGCATATTAATATCCAGAAACATCAGGTCTACCTTGATATTGTGCATCAGGTTGATAGCTTCCAGGGCATTGTCGCAGCTCCCTACCAATTCCAATCGGTCTATTTGCGAGATATAATGTTGCAATACCAGATGTGCGCCGCGTTCATCATCAACGATTATACACTTTAAACTCTTCGTATGTGTATTTTCAGCCATTATTTCTTCGGTTAAGGTCTAAAGTCAATCGGGTTTTGTATTGACTATCGGCTTCTTCCAATTGGAGTGTATAACTCCCCGAATAAAAAGCCTCGAGTCTCTTTTTGGTGGTAGGTATTCCTACACCTGTTGAGATTAACTTTGGTCTATGCACAGGTACTGAGTTCAGAATATCCATAATTAAAGTATTGCCGAGCATAGAAATATCAATAGATACAAAACAGCTTTTTACTGTGCCACTGCTATGCTTAAAAGCATTTTCGATGAGCGGTAGCAAGAGAAGCGGTACGATCTGATAAGTAGCTAATGACTCAAGCGGCTTAGGATATTGATAAGTAACTGTACATCGCTGTCCTATCCGCTCTTTTTCGAGATGAATATAGCTATTCAGGTATTCGATTTCTTCACTCAATTTTACTTGTTGTCGTGATGCGGATTCTACCTGATAGCGCATCAGTTGTGACAATTGCATAATCATTACGGGCATCCGGCCTGGCTCCTGAATACTGATGCCATAGAGATTATTAAGGGTATTAAACAGGAAATGAGGATTCAATTGCGCCTGTAATAATTTGGTTTGTGCCTCACTCAATTGCAACATCTGATTACTGCTTCTGATTTGTTGCCTATAAAAGTGTTCAAGCAGGAAGATGGCCTCCATTGTAATCAGACTTACGGCTGTGTTAACAATATAGAGCAGCCCCATTTTCGTCCAGGTCTGTGATTTGTGAAACTCAGGATAAAACCAGAAATAATCGGCCGCAAAGAGAAATATACCTCCTGAAATCAGAACGATAACTGTAAAAATCAAAAAGCGGTTGAGTTGGCCTTTGGTAAACAACGGAAAGACAACTATCCGATAGAATATCGCGAAGACATAGAGGATAAGGAAGTGCAAAAACCCTTCGGTGATTTCTTTAACCGATGAGAGGAAATTCCAATGGCTGAGCGACATGAGGATAAAAAAGCCCCAGAAAAAGATTAGTTCTCTGATCCAATCAATCTCAACGCTTGTCCTTCCGGTTTTTTCCATCTTTTATCCTTTTTACAAAAAAAATTAAATCATGATTTATCTCAAAAAACAAATGATGAACGTAGAATATCATCAAAAAACAAGTGTACATCATTCAAATTTTCAGAAAAAGCGTTTCAAAATTATCTTGTGGGGATAATTTTAATTCTTTTTTAAGATTAATTCTATTATATTTGTATAAATGACACTTAATAGACTTCTTTTAATGTATCAAAATGATACATTATTGTTTATCTAAGGCTAGTGACAAATATAGATGAAAAAGTTATTGACTGCTTCGCATAAGTTCAAGAGCCCTGTAAGTCAATCCAATTGAGCCATATATAGCCAAGACCGATGAATAGTGTTACATCGGATACAACATCATTAGAAAATCAGCCAGGAAACAGAAGAGATTTGAGCCTTTGCAGGTTCATCAAGACGTTAGATTCTACATGAATCTTTCATACGCTTGTAGCAAAATGCCCCTTATTTTAGGGGCATTTTTGTATACATCCGGGTTCAAAATTTTGAACCCCTACCTTAGATAATAAAACAATAAAATCTCATCGGTCAATTATATACATCAAAAAAGACCTAAGCTCGCCAGCTTAGGTCTCAGTAGGAATGTTTAAATTCCCAACCAGACCTGCGATAGGGATTCGTGTCTTATTGATTAGCATTTTTTCAGCAAAATTACTCCTGCCAGAAAGGTACATCTCTACAAGAAACGTAAAGTATGTATTGAAACGTCTATCTTCGCTAAATATCCTGGATATTTATGTCTGGGATTCTAATCAAATTAACAAAGGAGTATTAGTATTTCAAAAAATTCAACTGTTTATTTTTCAAGCGTAGCCAAAAGGTCAGAAAGCATAGCATATTGATTCAAAATTTTGAAAAACAAATTGCTCTTCTATGCGTGACACGCTCTTTTTCGGACGAGTATAAGCGTACCACACTAGCTTATATTTTTACTTGCAAAGTCAGATAAAAACTTCTTCCATCTGATGGCAAAATTCCGGGACCGGGATAACCAGTGGCGCGGCGCGTAAAATACATTCTGTTTGCCAGATTATTAAGGCTCCCCTCTAAACGAAAGCGTTTGAATTGATAAGATGCGCTTACATCCATAATATCATAGGCGGGAATCAAGCCCACAACCGCCGAAACGCCTCCATCAACTGCATTGGTAGCCTCAGAATACTGGTCTGATAAATAAGTGTATTGAAACGAAGCTTTCAGATTTTTATAACCGAGGCGTATCCCGCTTTTCAGATTCACGTTCGGCACAAATTCTACCTGTTTGCCTTTAATACCCGGCAATTCGCTTTTCTTATAAGTAGAATGGATTAAGGCTACATTGACAAATACTACTCCACTCCAGGATTCAGCTTTTGGTTGTGCGAGTTTCAATAAATCGGCTTCGGCATAAGATTCTAAGCCAAAGATAACTGCCTGCCCGATATTTCCTCTACGGCGTAATACGCGATTGCTTTCATCATAAAACTGTACTTCACCTATGCGGTTATCATAATTCAGAAAAAAGCCACTTATATCGAAATTATAGAGTGTAGTCTGTTGTGTTCTGATACCTAAATCAATCGAATAGCCTCGCTCGTCTTTCATATTCGGGTCAATTACAGACGATGGGTTGGCTGTCCGCATATCGCTGAATGTGATTGAGCGATAATTTTGTGAGATATTCCCATAAATATCCAGTTTTGAGGTAGGCTTATAACTTATCCCCACTCCTCCAAGTACAAACTGACGACCATTGTTGCGCACCTCAGGCGTTCGTGTTGCACTGATGATATTTCCCGCTAAATCGAATAAAATAGTGCCATAGAAACCGTCAGCTTTGGTATGAATGTATTCAAAACGCACACCCGGAGTGACTGAAAACTTATCGCTTAAATAGAAGATATTCTCGGCAAACAGAGATACATTATTGTTCGGAAAAACATAATCATTGGCAATGCCTTCTTCCTGATTCAGGAAATTAAAGTCAGCATCTTTGCCTCTGCTACCCAAACCTTGAATACTATGATTGAAACCATGATAATAGCGGGTACCTGCCAAAAAAACAGAGAGCTTGTCTTTAATAAAATAACGTTTCAGGTAACGCGCTTCTGCACCCCAGTTATTAAAATCTCCCTTGATTAAATCACGTTCACTATTATCATCAATACTTGCTACGCGATTGGGACGGAAACCTACTGAATAACGATAAGCAGACAGACCAAATACACGCAGGTTAAACTCATTCAGGGCATTGAATTTATGATCGAAATGCGCTGCCCACAGGTTCCAGTTTACTTTAAACCAGTTACGCTCGCGGTTAGTCTGGCGTGGGTCTGCTGCAAACATGGCGTCAGTTAAGCCTCCGGGTTGATGAGCCAGATAGCTCATGTGGGTAAAGTCTATGCCAACTGTGGTCTTCTCACCTAATTTATAGTCTATATCTGCATAATAGGTGTAACTATTAAAATCAGAATTGGCACGCCAGCCATTGCCTGTTTTGTATTGGAAATACGTATAATAACTTAATTTACCAACTGTACCACTGGCGCTCGTAAAGGCATTATAGAAGCCAAAAGAGCCTACACTTTGCCGGGCAGTGAGTTCCATTTTCCGGTCAGTTACGGGCTTTTTCATTACAAAATTGATGAGGCCACCAAATTGTGTCCCATATTGCAAAGATGCTGCTCCACGAACTATCTGAATTCGCCCAACTGCTTCAATAGGGGGTGTATAATAGCTTTCAGGATAACCCAGAGCATCAGCGCTAATATCATAACCATTCTGACGAACGTTGAAGTTCGAACTTCGATTGGGATCAAGCCCTCTCCCACCGATACTTAGTTGTAGACCTGCCCCATCATTTTCCCAGATGTTTAATCCTGCTACGCGGGCATATATCTGCCGGGCGTTGTTAGTTGCCAGATTAGCCACCAATTGTTCGGGCAAAATTACTTCTGTTTTTTTTCCTTCATAAATCCCCATGCTTTCTACTGCACGCATACGGGTAAAGCCAAAATCAGTTTGTTTATCTTTTATTATTACTTCATTGAGCGTTGCATTCAATAAATCAAGATAAATGGTCAGATGAATATCTTTCTCAATAATATTGACTTCTTGCTTATATGATTGATAATCGGCTAAAGAAGTTTGTACTTGATAAGTACCCTTAGGTAAATTTCTGAACCGGAAATTGCCGTTTTCGTCGGTGCTAGTAAAGGGTGAGCCTGCATTGAGTATAATGCGACATTCTTTGGCAATGGTGCTATCCTTACGAAAACGTACAGTACCTGTTATCTGGTATTGTGCCCAAGAAACAGAAACAATTAAACAGAGTAGAAATGTATTAAAAACCTTTGATAGTGTCATTGAATGGTAAAATCCATGATTTATGTTGAAAAGAATCTTGTTCTCTGGCCAAATCTGTGTCTGGGCTTACCAGAGGTTTACCCATCCGGCCATTGAGTGTTACATAGGAATCGACATATACTTGTGGCGATTCAAAGCCATGTTTTGCATAGTAATTGCGCAGGATATGTGCATATTGCAGTAACATATCCGGCTGTGTCGACATCATTTTTTCCTGCAAAGTTGACAAGAAATCGTTGTTGTTCACGACCATTTGCTTCCCGTTCTTATCTTTTATTGTAAACTGCGTATAGCCTGCCTTTTCCATCAGCATTACCCGCCATGAAAAACGATAGCCTTCTTCTGTCCAGAATAATTCGCCGGGATACAATAGATATCTGAACGGAAACAATATCTGAAAAGTAAAAAAGACAATAAAAACAGGTAAGATAAATGAGGAAGCAATGTATTGACGTGTATTTTCTGTGAGTTCCAGCGGAATCTTTAAGCGATGGCTGATACCGCGGATGATGCCTTTATGAAAATTGGGCGAGAAAAATATCAAAGCTGCCACAATCATAATATGCGGAAACATACCAATCGGAAACAGTAATGCCGTGAGCAAATGAAATACAATAACTGCCACGTAGGCCAGCCAACGGGTAGACGAACGCCATAGTAGGAACGGAATGCTGAGATCATAGATGCAGCCAAACCAGCTAAAGACATAAGGTACCCAATCTTTATTAAACAATGGCCCTATAATGGGCATATCATTGCGGGCAGGTAACCATATTTTCAGTGGCTGAGCGTGAAATAGCCAATCGGAGTTTAGTTTGGCAAGGCCGGCATAAAAGTATAAGATACAAATCATCAGCTTAATGGCATCGACACACCATTGAGGAATATATTGAGCTGAGATTTGTCTGTTACGATAGGCATCAAGTGAAAAATAGACATGAGCTGGTAAGAAAATCATCAGGAAACAAATCAGACTGATGAAATAGTAATGATTGAGATAAGTTGATTTATCTATCAGCTCGATATAAGTAAAGCTCAAAAATAAGCCTATACAAGCTAACCGATAAAACAAGCCCAAAGCTACCAGCAAAGCACAAAGCCCACATATAAAAAATAATGCATAGGTATAATTACCAAGCGGCTTCACGAATTCGAACCCATAGAAAGGGAAAAAGTACCTGGGTTTGATATATAAATCAAAAATCCAGCCCTTACTCCAGAACCGGATGATACTACCCAGCAACATTAACCCAAGGCCAATCCTGAAAACCGCTAAGGGTGCAGCAGATATTTTTTGTTTAAGGTATTTTTGCAATTTGAGAGAGTTTTTAACCCCACCCCAGCCCTCCGCGCGGCGGACCGTCCCAAAAATAGGAAGAGCGCCAAGAAAGCCCCTCCGCTCGGCTTCCGCTCCCTATTGTTGAGACACGGTCCGCTGCGCGGAGAGGGGTTGGGGTATGGGATCAATCCCCATCATTGTCGGTATAAGTAATTGTGATACTCATGGCTGAGGTCATATCTACTTTCAGCATACGTACTGCTTTTTGCAGTTCGTTGTAAGTAGCAACCATCGCCTGGTTATTGGTTTTTACTTCCTCATAAAAATTCGGTTTCAAAGCATCTATTTTAGTCTTGCCGGCTGCAAACTGATTATTGATAATCTCTGCCAACGACTGACCTGTAGCACTATCTTTGGCTCCTAAAGCTACCAGGTAGGTTTTAAAAGACGGGCCGTCTGCTCCAGTCTTGATATTCTTACCATTGAAGAAATCAATCACCGCCTGATGAGCAGTCTGAGCCAATGTGCGCGAAATATCTTTTTTATAAAAAGCCTCTACTTTTTCGGGAGATACCACTCCATTAAGCATGGCTCCTGATGGAATACCAAATTTACCGGAACGGATAAAACGCTCATAATGCAATACAAAACTATTGACCATCAAAGAAGTAGAAGAGCCGATATCTAAACCAGTTTTGCTGATGAAAGTATCCCGATAGCTTGTCCATTCTGTGGTTACTTTATCCAGAAGTGTATTCATCCTGCTTGTCAGGCGTTTCACGTAGGCTATTCTTTTAGCTGCATCTGGTGCTGTGGTATAGAAAGTCAGAATGATGGCATCTGAACTACCCAAACCATTTATTAGATAATCTAAAGCCGGAAAACCTTGCTGTGCATAAGAAGCCGGAACTTCCAGATTAGCAGACGGATCGGCAACATTAGCATTGATACCTTTTTCGCTGGCAGGATAAATATTGAAAAAATTACGAAGTGTTTGTCTTTCAGCCGGGCCAAAGTCAAATAGTTCAACTTTCTGCCATTCTGTATAGGCTTCAACCCACGCAGCACGAAACTCAGTTAATGTTGTCTGGTCTGGCTTAGCTGCAAAAGCATCGCCTTTTGTTACCATCAGGTCAAGTTTTGCTTTGAAATTGCCATACGCAGGAATAATGATATTATCAGCCAGATGTGTAAGAATAGTCTTTCTATCTTTGCCATCATCCACAGGTGTTGGGGGGTCGGTAGTTCCGCCGTTACCACCGCAAGCCCATAAAAATCCTGTTACTAACAATAATAATATCTGCTTTTTTCCAAGATTATACCTCATGATTTTTAAATGAAATAGTGGATTGACAGCATTTTTAGCTATCAACCCACTTATTTATAATAAAGAAACTATTAATTAGTCAATTTGAATTTCGCAGTGATGGCATCAGCCGCGGCATTGATTTTTTCATTGGTTAAATCCCAGAAACCATTTGTAGAACCAACTAATCCCGCTAGTAATGCATCTGAGAATGCAGCATCTGCACCATTAATAGAGCAATAACGCAAAGAATAGATAAATCCTAGACCTTCGCCGATAGCATGTGCGCGAGCAGCATCAGTTGTACCTGTTTTCCATTTACCCAGGTAGCCCAAAGCGGCCTGAGCAATTGCTCTTTCCATTTCTGTTCTGATAAACGTCGCCTGAGTTTTTAATTCAGCCATGTCATTATTAACGATAGCCACACGACCTTTTACAAATGCAGGGTGGATTTTCGCATAATTTGCTTTGTTATATTCCCAGATATAAGAACCTAAGAAAGACTCTGAAGTACCACGCACAGCATCAGTAGAGTTTGCCAGATAAATTGGGTTTAAAGTCAAAGTAGCGTAGGCATCGTCCCAGTTATGCTCTAACTGAGAGTATTTTTTACCAGATACAAGCGTAGTGTTATCGGCCTCTAAACCTTTAGTCAGCAATACATTGCTGATATAATCAAGCTGGTAAGCACCGATTAGAGATTTTTGTACGATTTGTGCAATTTCAATACCTTTTGCATCTACCAGATAAGTACCTGTTTTTCCGGCAATACCTTTAGCGGCATTTACTCCAACAGATTTACTTGCCTCTACCATTTGAGCAAAAGTCGCTTCTAATTTTACTCTTTCTGCCTCGGCTTCAGCAGCTGATTTAGAAGAAGCTGTCATTGAGCGTAGTTGCACGCCAGAAGCATTTAATTTAGCTCCAGAAATATTCAATGACGGAACATCAGTGAAAGGGTTTCCGGTGTTGGCATACATGTTTTTCATAACAGTTGCATCAAGTGTCTTATTATCTCTCACGGCACTACCCAGATAATAATTCAATGCCTGATAGATTCTGTACCGATTGTTACCGTCTGTTAAATCAACAGTTGTATCGCCCGTAGCACTTACAAAAAGTTTTTTGTAAGGAGTAGTAGCTGTTACGTTAGCATAATCAATTTTTGTGCGGAGCGGAGTAACCTCTTCTGAATCTTTACAAGCAGAAACTGCTGCAACAATTACCGAAGCTAAGATGATTCGTGATTTACCGAAACGTTTAAACATGAGTGGAAACAATTAGATTAAAAGATTAGATTAGGCCACAAAACTACTGTAATTAGACTTAATCTAAATAAGAATTAGTTAAATATTTTTTCAAAAATTCATAAAACATTGAAAATCAATCAATTACAAAAGTACAGAATTATAAATATCAAGTATGAATGATTGAGTTAGACATAAGATTTCCCAAAGCAGTGCAGTTGCTAAAACTGCCTGTGAGCGTAGATTTTTTTGAAAGCAGATAAACGAGTTTTTACCTGTACGGAAAAAGAGAAAGTAAGGTTGCGGGTAAGAAAAAAAAATGAATAATTAATGTGACTGAGATTAAATGGTTTTTCCAAATACTGATAGATTTTGTTAAAACTTTCTAAGTTTGTAAAAACAATTGTTTTATGCTTTACAAATCCCTTTATCACCTCTGCTATTTTATTGTCTCTTTTGTTGCTGCGGCTATTTTTGCCATGGCTATGTATACCTTTGAATGGGGAAAATTAACGATTAGTTTCTATGCTGCTTTTGCCTTGCTAGAGGGAGTGCATATAGGATTGGCCCTGAGCAAGCAATTTCAGCAAAAGCAAAGAGCTTTGATGCTTAATAACATTCATTTTATTGTATTAGCCATTGTATCAGTTTCTGTGATTGTTTTATACGCCAATCTTGATTCGTGGAGAAATAATGGAGATAATAGTATAGAATTTCGGGCTTTTTCTTATTTTTTTGACAATATCTTCCTTGTCAATTTTGTGGTATTTATTATTAATTTCTGGGTTCTATGCAGGAATTTGTTGGTTTGGGGTTTTAAAAAATAATTTAAATCGTTTTTATGATTCATCCGGAAATTATAAGCTATATCGTAGTTTATTACTCACATCTTTTCACAGAGCTGGAAAGGAAAGCCATGAGACATTATCAAACTGCATTTAAGTTAGATTTTAACCTAAGTGATTCTTCTCCAAGAGTACAGCTTTATTTTAAAAATGGCTGGCTAAGCAACGATCCTCAGGTACTTGACCTACTAAAAGATGGCTATGAGGCGTTTGAGTTTAATGTGGTTAAAAGAGTTATGAGCCAAACCCCTGAAAAGGTATACTTTAATAATTGTCCTAAGTGCGGACAATTGGCAAGAACACCTTACGCAAGGCAATGCCGTTGTGGGCATCAATGGAGAGATAAAATAGTAGCTCAGTTTCTCTTAGATGATGCTTTTCAAATAACTGGCAGACCATTTTTTATTGTCGGTAAGATTCTGGAAGGCCGCATTGACAAAGGTAATTATATAGACCTTAGAAGAATAGGGATAAATCGGAAACCAATTATTGAAGCCGTAGAAATTGTAACTAAACGAAGAGAAGGAATTGCTGAAGCGTATATTGCTTTAGGAATAAAAGACCCTAGTGAAGACGAGAAAGACCTTATAAAAAGAAAGGATTTCCGTATTAAGCCTCTTGACATTGTAAATGAACGATAAACTTCCCTACTTCCTTTTATAATAAGCAATCACCCGATCATCTACAATCACATCGCTTGGGCGGATTTCTTTGTTCAGAACAATGCCTTCTAAAGTTTTGCAGCGGCTCAGGGCTACATAAGTTTGCCCGTGGCTGAAAGCGCCGTAGCCGATATCAATCACCACGTTATCAAAGGTTTTGCCCTGACTTTTGTGGATGGTCATAGCCCATGCCAGTTTGATTGGAAATTGAGTGAAGGTTCCCTGAATATTTTCTTTGATTTCCTTGCGCTTCGCATCATATTGGTAGGTAATATCCTGCCAGGTTTCCTGTTCCATTTTATAGCTATGTCCATCAATTTCGACCCATATGTCATGGCTGGTTAACCGGCTGATGATACCGACAGTGCCATTGACCCAACGTTTCAGGCTATCATTCTTTATCATCATGACCTGCGCACCAATTTTCAGTTTCAGAAATACATTGGTCGGAAATTTGATTTCAATTTCATCTTCAAACTCACTTTCGCCGATTTTTCTATTAGCTAATTGATCCTTCAATTTCTCAAATTCTTCTCTGATTTTACCTGTCAGCACCGCTTCAAAGACAAACTCTTTTCCTTCCAGATTTTCAAGATTTTCCTTATTAATTTTCTTGACATTTTTATTAGTAGTGGTCAGGAAAATGGCGCTATTATTATCTCCTACATTATCTCTGTGGCGTGCATTTAGCAGTACAAAATCATCAAATTTTGCTTCATTTACTCTTATACGATTCAATACTTTTTTGAATTTCTCGTCTTTCTGGCGGAAAATATGCGTCAGCTCTTTTCTATGATACCTGAACCCGGCCTTAAAGACGGGGCTATCAAAGAAATAATTACCTCCATAATTAACATTAAAATACTCCTGCAAATCGCTTTTGACCACCGGAGGCAATTGAAACAAATCGCCGATAAATACCATTTGCAGACCTCCGAAAGGTTCATCAGGTCTATTGCGGTTGAGTCGTAAAGCCATATCAATGGCTTCCATCAGATTGGCACTTATCATCGATACTTCATCGATAATTACCATATCCAGGTTTTCATACAATGCGTTTTTAGCGTATTCAGGTTTTAGCTTATCCACCTGAATCAATCGTGGCGGTAGTTTGAAAAATGAATGAACTGTCTGCCCTTTCACATTCATGGCGGCTATGCCTGTTGGTGCAAGAATTACATATTTTTTAGAGGTATGCGCAGTAAAATATTGTAAAAGACTCGATTTACCTGTTCCGGCCTTACCACTGATAAAGATAGACTCGTCGGTGTCGTTGAGGATATGTAAAATATCCTTAAACTCATCGGTTAATACGAAAGCATTCTTTTGTCGGGAATATATAAAAAAGCAAACGGCTATCACTAAAACAAAAACACCTAAAACAATTAATCCTTGCATGTAGTTAGAAAATCTGAGACGAGATAATATTATGCAATTTAACAGAAATTATTGTTTTGGCAGAAGTTTTATCCAAACGCCTTGGCTATTATATTTTACTCATACGAGGTAACGTTAATGAATTAATGCAACTAACATTCACTTTTGTTGTCATCAGGTAACAAGTAACCCAATACTATAAAATTATGAAAACCGATTTTAAAAGCCTTTATTTTAACACTGTTGACACCTTTCCAAGTTTATCAATTAGTATTCTCAAATCGTCTGTATTCTTAGTTTTTGTTTTTCTTCTACTGATTCATTCAGTGGCTAGTGCGCAGAAAACGCGCATTGATACATTGGTCAATGTTGATGGGCACCAATTGCATTTTACGATTATTCCCGGAAAAGGTACCCCGATTTTGTTTGAAGCCGGAGGAGGAAATGATGGACAAGTTTGGAGCAAAATTACTAAACCTATTGCAGAGATTACACAAGCACCGATCATTACTTATGACAGGATGGGTTTGGGCAAAAGCAGTAAAGCTGATACTGATTTGAGTATTGAAAAAGAAGTAGACGGACTGAATGTTGCACTTAAAAAATTAGGTTTTGATAAAGACCTGATGCTAGTATGCCATTCGATAG
The DNA here is from genome assembly GCF_054779675.1 of Emticicia fontis. Classification (NCBI taxonomy): domain Bacteria; kingdom Pseudomonadati; phylum Bacteroidota; class Cytophagia; order Cytophagales; family Leadbetterellaceae; genus Emticicia; species Emticicia fontis. Next base: position 194,265 of record NZ_BAAGXU010000021.1, on the reverse strand, counting down.
GGGGATTTTATCAAACGCTTCTTGCTAATCAAAACCCCAGAAGAATAAAGGCAATGGTAATGATTGATGCTAATCTGCCTTGTTTTTTTACAGATGAGCAATTGACTAAAATGAATGCTTCTGCTAATTTTCGGCATACGATTGAGGTAATGAAGCAAAATCCGTTATCAGTAAAGATTCCTGTCATAGATATTGTATCAGAACTGACTTTGTTTGAAGGCACACCTGATGCCCAGCGTTGGAAAGACTGTCATAGCAATTTTGTAGCACCTTATGCTAACCGCTCTTCATTGATTGCATACCAAACCGGACACTATGTGTTTTTTTCTAATCCTCAGTTAGTGATTAATACGATTGTCAGGCTTTATGCAGCTAAAGTAAGACCGGGCGCTAGGGCGGCTATTTTTGAAAGAGGCTACAAGCAGGAACAGACAGCAGCCAATGAAGACCGACGCAACCTGATGCAGTATATGCATTCAGAAAATGATTTGAATGAATGGGGTTATTCGCTACTCAAAAAACAGGAAATACTGGAAGCAATAGAGATTTTCAAACTCAATGTGATGTTTCATCCAAATAGCGATAATGTATATGATAGCCTCGGAGACGCCTATGTTAAAGCAGGCAAGAAAGATCTGGCGATAGCAAGCTATCAGAAAGCATTGGATCTGAATCCGAAAAAAGAAAATTCAAAGAAAATGCTGAAACTTCTGGGCAATTAGGTGTTTGAAAACAACAAAGCCCCAGAAGGGGCTTTGTTCTATAGTTTCGCTTGAATGCTTATTTGCCGTTAAATATTTTTGAACCCGCTTTTACGGCACCTTCTGTCAGCTCAGAGCCTAATTGTTCGCCCAGGTTAAATAATTTATCGAAAGTGCGTTTAAAATCCGCATTCGCCTCCTGGTTGTCTTTACCTTCTAAAAGACTGATTGTATAATGTGCGCCACCTAGTATAAACGAAGGTGTAAAAGAAGCCATAGCGCCTAAAAAACCACCGAATTTCTTTAAATCTTGCATTGTATGAGTGTTTTTGTTTTTTCTGAAATAAGATTATGAATCAAAGGTATAGCAAAACAAAAACACTCCTGATAAAATATTTATAAGTGGTTGTGAATGTATTTGATGCAAGGAAAAAGGTTGATGGATTATTCAATTGAACTATTGAATAACCTTCAAAACGGGAAATCAGGAAGCAAATCAGTTCTGCTTCGATTATTCCGTAATTAGCTTTTTGTCTGGCGTTGTTAGATTTCTTTCACCACTCTACGGCGAAGAAACTTATCATAATAGCTTCTGCGTGTTTTTTTCACATAAACATATCGGATGGCACCAATAATCAGGCAGAGAACAGAAATGGAAATAATAGTATCAACAGTTGTCATTGTTATGATGGATTATTTAACAGTTTCATAATATTAACTAAAAAATTTGAAAGATGTTTTAGCTCACTATTTTTTTTTTCGCTGCTACCGTCTGATAAAAATTCTTGAATTGGTTAAATATCTTCATGGCTTGAAGCTATAACCAATTTTAACAACCATTTCTGATTTAAATCCTGAAGAAATTTATTTTACATACAAAACCATAATTAATCATTTTATTTTACATACATTTACTGAATAAATCATTTTGTTGAAGCCAATGAAAGGAACAAACCTGGGAGAGTTTGAAGAATTAGTGCTTTTATGTATTGCTGCACTGATAAGTGATGCTTATAGTGTAGCCATTTGTGATGAGCTAAGCCGACATGCAGGACGCACAGTCAAGCTGGGCATTGTGCATGCCGTTTTGAATAGGCTGGAAGAAAAAGGGCTGGTAAACAGCCGTTTAGGAGAAGCTACCAGTACACGCGGAGGCAAACGCAAACGCTTTTATGAAGTGACCCATGCCGGAAAAGCAGCTTTGCTGAAAGCTAAAGAAGCGCGTGAGGCATTGTGGCGCATTATACCGGGCTTTAATCTGGAGGGATCTATATGAAACGTTTCAGCACCACCCCTACCCCTCCTGACAAGGAGAAGTCTTTTGAGGAAATTGAACCGCCCAAACTGGCGCAAAGCCTGTTAAAATGGTATTGCAGGGCTGATCTGGCCGAAGACCTACAAGGTGATTTAAACGAATATTTTGAACGGAACCTGAAAGCAAAAGGCATTACCCGGGCAAAAATTATTTACTGGATTGATGTATTAAAATTCTTCCGTCTGTACACAGTCCGTGAACCCAGTTTTACCAATTTTTATATATACTTAATTATGATTAGCAGCTATTTTAAAACATTCAAACGGAGTTTAGTACGGAACAAACTCTTCTCTTTTATCAACATTTTCGGCCTTGCCGTCAGCATTTCGGTAGGCTTGCTTGTGGTAGCCTTATTGCTCGACTTGCGTTCGTATGATGATTTTCAGGTAAAGAAAGACCGTATCTATCGGGTAAACAGTAAGCTTCAGACCCCTACTCAATCACCCATGGATCTGGCTTCCACCTCTGTAAAAGTGGGCAGAAAAATGCGTGAGACTATGACGGGTTTCGAAGACCTGACTATCTTGCGTAACGGTTTTTATGGCGATGCACAGGTGGGAGATAATTACCTGCCTTTAAATGCTTACTATGCCGACGATTCATTTTTCAAAGTATTTTCATTTCCGCTACTCAAAGGCGATCCTGCTACTGCTTTAAAAGAACCTTACTCACTTATATTGACAGAAAAAACATCTAAAAAGCTATTTGGTGATGTGGAAGCCTTGGGTAAAGTAGTAAAGTTTGATACCCTTAATTATGTGGTAACGGGTATAGCCAAAGATGTGAGCAAGTTTTCGCATATGCGCTTTGATGCGCTGGTGTCATTCTCTACTGCCGACGCTAACCTTGGCAAACAAGACCCTAATTTTTATGGCTGGAACAATATCTGGCAGAATTACGTCTATATAACTCTGCCTGAAAATGCCGATAGCAAAACCATGCAGCGTAATCTGGATAGATTATCAGCACAAGAAACAAAAGCCCTGAAAGATCAAACTATTACTGTGTGGTTACAACCGCTTAAAGCCATCGCACTAGGTGGTCACCTTTCCAATTCAATCGGGCCTACTTTACCTCCGGTAGTGCTTTGGGTATTAGGTGGGCTGGCATTGGTGATTATCTTATCGGCCTGTTTCAATTATATGAACCTTTCTATTGCCCGTTCGTTACGTCGGGCGCGTGAGGTAGGTATACGCAAAATTATTGGTGCACCTGTGAGCCATATTTTCGGACAGTTTCTGAGCGAGTCAATTTTTACGGCGCTATTATCTTTGATTTTTGCTTTTTTACTCTTTCTTTTTTTACGGAGTCAATTCCTGAATCTTGACCCACACCTGAGCGATCTGGTTGCGCTTGACCTTTCGTTTAAACAGATCATTTATTTCTTACTACTGGCTGTGGGTGTAGGCGTTGTCGCTGGTTTCTTTCCGGCTATATTTTTCTCACGTATCAATGCTTTACAGGTAGTGAAGGACAATTCGAAATTCAAGGTATTCCGTCATGTTAATATCCGCAAAGCATTAATTGTGGTTCAATATACCCTATCCTTAATTTTTATTGCTACCACTATTGTCGGTTATCGGCAGTATAAGGGTTTTCTGAACTTTGATTTAGGTTTCAAGACCGATAATATTCTGAATATCAAATTGCAGAACAATAATTCTGATTTGTTGATCAAAGAATTATCCGAAATTCCGACTGTGCAAGCAGTGTCAAGAGCTGCAATGGTTACCAGTTTAGGGAGTATGCAAGGCACTAGTATTAAGTATGTGAATCCAAAAGATAAATCGAAAGACTCGTCTATGGTTTCTTTGAATATGGTGGACGGAAATTATCTGCCTATCCATGAGCATACGTTTTTAGCCGGAACGAATTTTAAGTTGCGACCAAAAAAAGGCGAAGAAAGTGAAGTAATTGTAAATGAGCAAGTGCTGAAACGTTTCAATATTGCCGGAAGAGATCCACAAAAAGCTTTGGGCGAACGGGTAATCATGGATAATAAAAGCCTGACTATTGTAGGAGTTTTGAAGGACTTCCATTATGGTACAATGATGAATAAGATTGACCCTACAATTTTCTTGTACTCTACTGAAATGCCCTGGGGTTCTGCTAATGTGAAGCTTCAAACAAATGATTTACCAGCCACTATGGCAAGTATTGAAAATGCCTGGCGGAAGGTTGACAAGGTTCATCCGATAGAAGCACATTTTTATAATGATCAGATTGAGCAGGCTTATGCACAGTTTTCAGTCATGGTAAAAGTGATAGGCTTTATCAGTTTTCTGGCTATCTGTATTGCTTCTTTAGGTTTGTTTGGTATGGTTGTGTTTACAACAGAAACCCGTTTGAAAGAAATCAGTATCCGCAAGGTTCTGGGCGCTACTGAGGGTGGGCTTATCTATCTGCTTAGCAAAGGCTTCTTATTATTATTGGGTATAGCTGCTTTGATAGCCTTACCGGGCACTTATATTTTCTTTGACAAAGTAGTGCTGACGCAGTTTGCATATCATTTACCAATGCAATTCTATGAGTTTCTGCTTCCATTATTGGTATTAGGGGCTTTAGCTTCTATACTGATTGGCTCGCAAACACTAAAAGCCGCGAGGAGTAATCCGGTGAAGAATCTGAAAACGGAATAACATTGGAGAAAGGAAAAAGGAGAACGGAACATGGAAAATGGAGAATATTTTTACTTTCTTCGTTTTCCTTGTTCCGTTCTCCTTTCTGCAAAATCTTCAGACTTCATATCTGATATATCAAAGAGTAAAACGTCTGGAAAATAATTGAGGATAATCTACCACCAACCCTTGCTCATCAACAGTAATATCTGTCTCAAAATCATTGGGTACGTTTTCATAATGATAAACGTTTTCCTCTAATCGGGTATACTTCTGCTGCACAGGCTTAAATTCATCAGCCAATAGGTCTAGGTAAATCACCTTGATTAATTGCGTTTCTCCAACAGCCAGTTTTACTCTATTGATTGGCAAGGTATTGGTAAAAGCTGAGAGCGGAATATCAACGTCTATACATCCCCCAAATTGATTGGCCACTTTGCCATTTTTTCGCCAATTCCCCTGGCAATCTCCTTCAAATTGCCAATGTTGCACACGCTGGTTTATCCTGCTTTCAATCGCAACAAACACCGTCTCCCAATCAGGATTAGTTCTAATCTGGTAATCTACCAGATAGATTTTGCCTTCATACTGCCCCACAATAGTTGAGCTTATCTCGATGCCCTCTTCTGTTGTGGTTATGAGACAGTTTTCTAACGACTCATATTCTATGCCTTTCCAGAGTATGTGCTTCTGCATCAATTTTGTTTAAGGATTTAACTTTTGCCCCGATATAAAATAAACAAACATAGATACTTATATGTTTATTACAACTTCAAGTATTCGGTTTTAAGTATCTCAGCATTTCTCTAAATGTTCAATTTTTCAATTTAAAATTCAACTTTATTTAAAAAATTCTAAATACATTAGTTTCTTAGTATGATTGATTATTAGACTATGCTAAAGAAGGTACTGACCAATTGTAACCTCAATGTCTCTATGAAAAAACTATTACTCACTTTTTTACTTACAATCTTATCTATTACGCTTGTATTTTCCCAAAAGAAAGTAGATTCTCTGGCTATCAGAATTGATGCTATTTTCAAAAAATATGAGGGGAAAGACCGTCCTGGCTGTGCCGTAGGTATTATCAAAAATGGCTCACTTATTTATAAGAAAGGCTATGGAATGGCAAATCTTGAATATGATATTCCGAATACATCAACAAGTGTATTTGATATTGCTTCGGTCTCTAAACAGTTTGCAGGATATGCCATTGCCAAGCTTCTGAATGAAAAAAAGATTGCTCTAGATGATGATATTCACCAATATTTGCCTGATGTTCCTGATTTTGGCAAGAAAATTACCATCCGCCATCTGGTGCATCATATCAGCGGATTGAGAGACTGGCCTCAAACCTTACACGCCGCAGGCTGGCGCTGGGATGAGGCCTTTTCGTTTACAGATATTATGCGCATGGTCAAAAACCAGAAAGACCTCGATTTTGAACCTGGTAACCGATATTCATACTCTAATACTGGATATAATCTTCTGGCAGCTATTGTTGAAAAAGTAAGTGGGCAATCTTTCAGAGATTGGACAGATACCAATATTTTCAAGCCTTTAGATATGAATTCTTCTCATTTTCTGGATGATTACACAGATATAGTGAAAAACCTTGCTTATTCTTATTATCCGACCGATAAGGGTTTTAAGAAAAGTCTGAGTGCCTTGACGGCCTATGGCTCGAGTTCTTTGTTTACTACCGTAGAAGATTTGAGTAAATGGGCTATTCACTTCAACAAATCTATTGCTGCTAAAGACCCGGTATTTATGCAGATGCTTGAAGAAGGTACACTGAATAACGGTGGAAAAGTAAAATACGGTTATGGTTTGTCTTATGGCAGTGATGAAGGTTTCAAAACTATTTCACATACAGGAGGTTGGGCGAGTTATCGAACAGTATTAATGCATTATCCTGACCAACAAGTATCGTTTATCATTCTTGGTAATGCTGGTGATTTTGATTTGGATGGCGCTACCAAACAAGTAGCGCATGCGCTAATAGAGTTTCGAATAAAGCCTTCTAACAAACCGGTTTCAATTGTGAATAAAGATACGCCCAATGCAAAAGTAAATGAGGATATTCTGAAAAAATATACAGGTTCATATCAATTAGGACCTGGATGGGCAGTAACTATTACGCTCGAAAACGGACAATTGCAAACACAAGCCAATGGAGAAGATAAATTTCCGATGGACACCAAATCTGATTCAACTTTCTGGATAAATGCTTATGGCGCCTCTATGACATTTGTGAAAGATGATAAAGGAGAAGTAAATCTTTTGAAGTATAAACATATTCAAGCGAAGAGATTTACTCCCTGGAAACCGGATGCCAGTAAATTTGAGCAATATGCAGGCACTTATCATTGTCCAGAACTGGGAGTAGAATATACTATCAGCAACAATAATGGTCAGTTAGTCATCAATAATTTCAGATTAGGAGAGTCTAATTTAAGTATTGATCCTATCACCGAAAATCAGTTTTCTACCAATATTGGTTCAATCAAATTCTATACGGATACTCAGAATAAAATAGCAGGCTTTAAACTTTCCGGTGGAAGGATACAGAATATTAGGTTTGAGAAGAGGTAGGAGCATGGTAGAAGCAGAATGGAGAAAGGATTTGATTATTTCTTTTAGTGAGAAGGTTTAAAAATCTATCTTCGATAAAAATTCCCTCTGTTTTTCTTTAATTTTACTAATTACCAAAATCAATAAGTATACTTTGGTGCTTTAATTAATTACCTTATTTGATTATAGCAACATGAAATTCTTATTGATTTCAACCTTTGTTTTTCTTTCAGCAATTGGGGTCTTTCAGGACTCCAAAACAAAAATCCCTTCGGTCTGGATTGAGGGAATTACCATAAAAAAGGGAGATACCATAAAACTAGGTAAGGGCTCGGGTAAAAAGGGCGTCTTTACTTATATAGAGGTAAAAGACACCCAAGGCATTCCTGCTATCTGGGCCAATAAACGTTTATTGGTAGAAGAGGTTTTCAAAGCTCCTGGAAACGATAGTGTAAAATACTCTATTAGTCTCAAAGCCTCACCAACTATTAAGTTTACAATGTCTGATTTATACTTAGCCTTACAACAAGACGAAATTGTTGGAGTAAATAAACACCTCTTTTATTGAGAATGTCGATTTTCGAACGGTTCGCTATGCGATTGCAGATTGTCGAATTAGTTTTCCATTCGACAATCTGCATCGCAACGGCGAACCGTTCGACATTCGGCAATCCCTTTATTTAATAGTCCATTGTTCAATAATATACTTCCCAACATTTCTGCCTAGTTGCAGTCCCACTTCGTTATCAGTACGGAAATGAATACCGGCATAGAAGCGTGATTCTGCGCATTCTTCGGCCATTTTATTGAACAATTCTGCATCGGCAGGAAAAAAATGTGCCATGATAACACTGGCGGTTCCGCCGCCTGCCGCATGACCCGAAGGGTATCCAGGAAATGGAGGTGTAGAAATTAAAGGTTTATAGTTAGGGTCATATTGATTAGGTCTGATTCCCCAATATGCATATTTAGCATCCATAATAGCAATGGCAGACTCGTGTGAAGCTGTGCCTAATACGGCATAAATCCTGGCAGCTAAAGGCGCATCTTCATCCATACCATTTTCAAACATTTTTTGTCCTGCCAGTTCAACCCAGTTACTAGAGGTATTGGCCCAATAATAAGCTATAGAAGCACTTCTGAAAGTCTGTTTAAAATTAAGCATTTCCTGCATATCCTTTTCAAAATCGGGTGGAGGCAATGATCTGAACTGGTTATTGGTTTGTAAAAACATAGGTTTAAGAGCCGCCAGAGTAATACCTACCGGATATTTACCTGTCCATTTTTTCGGATCCTTATTCATCTGCCCATCCCATTGCTTATCTGAGCCATCTTGTTTGGCTTTTTCGATAATTTGCATTGCCACTTGTTCTCCCAGTTTCCAACCTGCCTGCGTATCGCTCGGGAATTGTACTCCAGCGTCAATTCTTGATTGCATGGCTGCCTTCGCCAATTGCATTACAGAATCGGCTTGTTTCGGGAAGAAATAAGCTAATACATGCGCTGCTGCTGATGCCGTTACTGAATGTTCGCAAGGATACCCATAAGTTTTAGGAGCATCTATAATTGTTTTAATAGACGCATCTGTTTCGTGTGGACGTTTCCTTTTATATTTCAATTTTTCTTTCCAGGCTAATACTGTTGCATCATAGATGGATAAATTGATCCAGCCTGTCGGAATTCTGAACATTGATTCAGGATTTTTGTCGACCAGTTCAATAATTATCTGATTCCATCGATAGGAAGGCGCACCAGCATTCCAGTAACGAATGGCCTCACGTTTTTTATCATCCAGTTGGCTCATCGCTTGTTTGATACGTTGAATCTCTTCTTTGGTTTGATTTGGTGGAGGAGTAAGACTTATCTTATCCGGTTTATCCATTTGCCAGAGTTTCCAGTTTGCGGCATCATAAGAAACACTTTTTTGTGCCTGCGTAGAAATTTGTAATAAAATAAATGTAATACCGAAAAATAGTTTTTTCATAGTAATGCTTTTGAGAGTTTTAAATTGTTTTTTAGCAATGCTTATGCAATAATAAATCAATCAAATGAACCTATCTGAGCGATGTCAACACATAGCAGATTCGGGTATACAAACGGTAGATTTTCGTCAATGGCGGTATGAATGCCGTAAACGAAAACCTTTGATTTATACGCTTCTGTGCTTTCTCATAATTTTTTTGGTGGAGTTTTTTTCTGTTATTTGTAAAGGTGCTTGGGGCAGAAGGCTAAGGACATAGAGCTGGAATTTTGCATTCTCTACTAATAAACTACAGATGCTAAAAAAACTAAACATAAAAAATCTACAACTCTATTTATGGATAGGTCTGGTCTATTGTAGTCTGGCGGTGTTGTCTGATTTGGCGCGGGATTCAAAGACCATAGGCTTAATGTTCTGGAATGATGTGTGGCGAACTATTTATATAATGGCCTTAAGCATTTTGTTATATGAATACCTCATTCCTTATATTCGAAAGAAGAAAGGCGTTTTAAAAAAAATTATTCTTTCATTCGCTACCTTATTTTTCTACATTTTTCTATTTACACTCGGAATCTATGCGTGGCGTGGTATCGGTATTATCTTTCATATTTTTACACCACTTACTGAATTTGATTCTGTCTCAGAAGCCGCATCCGAACTGTTTGGACTGTGCTTATTTTCGGTATTTTTCTTTGGTATTATCCGTCATACCTATAATCATTTTCAGCTTAGGCGAATTGCGCAGCAATTGCGAATTGAAAAGCAGGAAGCAGAGCTGAACTACCTGAAATCGCAGACTAATCCTCACTTTTTATTTAACACACTCAACAATATTTATTCGTTGGCAAGAGATAAATCTGACCTTGCACCGGAATCTATTTTGCGTTTATCGAAGATATTACGTTATATGCTATACGAGACCTCGGGTGCTTATATTGCTGTTGAGCAAGAATTGAAAATCATTAATGATTATATAGCTCTCGAGCAATTGAGATATGATGAAAGCCTGAATGTTGATCTCAATTATGATATCGAAGATATGAAACAGGCGTTGCCCCCGCTCCTATTGATGCCGCTGATTGAAAATGCTTTCAAGCATGGCGTTTCTGAGACCCGCAATGAGCCTTTTATAGACATTCATTTATCTATCAGAAATCGGCAATTAAGATTTGTTGTTCGAAATTCGTCTGAACTATCGACAGAGGAAGGAAAGGTAAAAGAAAATATCGGCTTATCGAACCTACGTCGTCAGTTAGAATTACTTTATAGCGATTATAAACTTTCGGTCGAACAAGATAATTCAGTGTTTACCGCTGTTTTAAAAATCAACTTAGGGAGCCATGTCTAAACTCAATTGCATTATCATAGAAGATGAGCCACTGGCTGTAAAGATTTTAACAGATTATATTTCTGAAATACCTTTTCTATCTTTACAGGCCACTTTTAAAGATGCTATTCTGGCCACAGAATACCTGCATCAACATACACCTGACCTTATTTTTCTGGATATACATCTACCCAAACTCAAAGGCATGGCCTTTCTGAAAACACTTAGTAATCCTCCGGCGGTAATTATTACAACGGCTTATCATCAATATGCGGTTGAAGGATTTAATCTGAATGTAACGGATTATTTATTGAAGCCATTTGAGTTTGAGCGCTTTTTAGTAGCTGTCAATAAGGTCAGAACCGCACAAAGAGAGAAACCTGTTGAAGTGCAAGAAGTAAAGGATTTTATTTTTCTGAATGTGCAGAAGAAAAAAGTAAAAATCCTGTTTGCTGACATTCTTTATATTGAAAGCCAAAAGGAATACATCAAGATTGTGACCACTAAAAATACCTTCCTATCTAAAATGAGTACGCACGAAATTGAAGCTTTGCTCCCTCCCACGCTCTTCAGGCGCATTCATCGATCCTTCATTGTGTCTATCAATAAAATAGATTCTTATACTGCTGAGATGGTCGAACTCAACGGACTTTCCATCCCTATTGGGCGAGGGTATCGGGAAGTACTTGAGGGGTTGTGAGAATTGAGTGATTGAGTGAATGAGTGAATGAGTGAATGAGTGAATAGATATTTTAGTTTAAATAAGAATCAATTAGTCAAATGAATTCAAGTTTTTCCTAGCTAAAGGTAAAAATCACTCAATCACTCATTCACACAATCACTCAATTCTTACAATTTTGTGTTCCTTTTTAAAGAATCTATATAATTTACCATAGAATATTACAAATTATTACTCTACTAATTTGGTATACTATATAGGTTTTATATTTTTGCATCATCAATCAATTAATTAATCATTTTACACCAATCAGTTTGTTGTCTTAGCCATCAACTTTTAAAACAAAACACGAGTAAAATCAAAACGAAAACCGGCTACTAACAATAAATAATCACTATGCGAAAAAATTCTATGTTTATGAAGAAACTAATAAAATCCTCTTTTCTGATAGGTCTGCTGTTATTCCCTTTCTTTTTATCAGCACAAAATGATCCAATCGTCAACGCAACCATAACAGGGAAAGTAATTGATGGCAGCACAAACGAGCCACTTATAGGTGCTACAGTTTCTATTAAAGGCACAACCAATGGGGCTGCAACCGATGTAAATGGCGAATTTGCCTTGATTACAGGGCAAAAACTTCCATTTACCTTAGTCATATCCTATGTAGGGTACATCAAAAAAGAGCTGGTTATCAACGAAAGTAAGATAGAAATCAGATTGGATGCTACCCCTAATCAATTAAATGATGTGGTGATTACTTCTCGTCGTCGTTCAGAATCAGCACAGAACGTCCCACTTCCTATCTCTATTATCAGAGGTGTGAGTGTAGAAGATGCCGGAGCTTTCAATGTGAATCGTCTGAAAGAGTTAGTACCTAGTGTACAGTTGTATGCTTCAAATGCCCGTAATACAACCCTGAATATCCGTGGTTTAGGCTCTACTTTCGGTTTAACCAACGATGGTATCGACCCGGGTGTGGGTTACTATGTAGATGGCGTATACTATGCGCGTCCGGCAGCTACGGCGCTTGATTTTATCGATATTGATCAGGTGGAGGTTTTACGAGGACCACAAGGAACGCTTTTTGGGAAAAATACGACATCTGGCGCTTTTAATATCACCTCTCGTCCGGCCAGTTTCGAGCCTGGTGCCAGTTTTGAGTTGAGCTATGGTAATTATGGTTATATTCAGGCAAAAGGTTCATTAACCGGCCCATTGAGCAAAAAACTAGCGGCAAGAATCTCATTTACTGGTACCCAACGTAATGGAACGATTCTGAACGTACACAATAACCAATACATCAACGATATTAATAATATAGGTGTAAGAGGGCAAATTCTTTATACGCCAAGTGATAAAGTAAAAATAACACTTATCGGTGATATAACAGACCAGAAACCAAATGGTTATGGTTGGGCTGTGGCAGGTGTAGTAACCACCAAACGCGCCGCTTATCGCCAATTCAATGCTATTCTGGCCGATTTGAACTATCAATTGCCTTATTCGAGCGCATTTGAAAGAAAAGTTGATCTTGATACCCAATCAAAAGCAGATAATCAATTAAGTGGTGTTTCGGCCAATGCAGATATTAAAATCGGTAATGGGACATTGACTTCAACTACGGCTTATCGTTACTGGAGATGGGTGCCATTGAATGACCGTGATTATACAGGCTTACCAATTTTCACGATTTCATCGGGTAACTCTGTTCATGACCAATGGTCGCAGGAAATCAGATATGCTGGTAAAGTTTCTTCAAAAGTAAGTGGTGTTGTCGGGGTTTTCGGTCTTTGGCAGGATTTGAATTCAGACCCGGTACAAACCGAAGAAGCTGGCTCTGCACAATGGCGTTTTGCGCAAAACTCAACCAGTGCTTTATGGAAAACACCGGGCTTATTTGATAACTTCGGTATCCGTACCACCAACCGTATCCAAAGTACCAGCTTAGCTGCATTTACTCAGATTGACTGGGCCATCACTGATAAATTCCATGTATTGCCAGGTTTAAGATACAATTATGATAAGAAAATAGCTGATTATAAACGCGAAACATATGGCGGATTACAAACCACCGACCCTGCCTTGATTGCCCTTAAGAATGCTATTTACACGAATCAGGCATTTAATACTACTGCCGAAGCAGGCAATTTCTCTGGTGGATTAACTATACAGTATAAATCAAGCGATAGATTTAATGCTTTTGCTACGTATTCCGTTAGTTATAAACCAGTGGGAATTAATATCGGTGGATTGCCAACCGCCAGCGGTAGAGTACTTACCGAATTGGCTACTGTAAAACCTGAATTTGTAACGCATAAAGAAATTGGTATTAAAACAAAACCTTCGCCAAACTCGGTTGTGAACCTGACTATTTACGATACAGAAATTAAAGATTATCAGACTCAGGTACAGACACCGGAACCGGGTGTAAACAGAGGGTATCTGGCTAATGCTGAGAAAGTAAGAGTATTTGGTGCAGAATTGGATGCAAGTTTACGAGTAAATAATAACTTATCGCTTAACGGTGCTGTTGCTTATACAGATGGCAAATATGTGTCTTTCAAAAATGCCCCTGTACCACTAGAAGAAGTAGGTGGCGAACAAGCTTTTAAAGATGTTTCAGGTGGTGTATTGCCGGGTATTTCTAAATGGGCAGGTTCAGTTGGCGCAGAAGGTACTGTGAAGGGCGTTTTCTTCGGTTTAAAAGGCAACTATTTCTTAGGTGTTGATACGTATTTCCGTACACAATTCTCATCAAGCCCATCGCCTTCTCAATACCTGAACATCGACGGTTATAACCTGACTAATACACGTTTAGGCTTCAGAGCATCAAATGGTATTACCCTTTATGTTTGGAGCAGAAACTTGTTTAATACCAACTATTACGAGCAATTATTGGCTGCTCCTGGTAGTGCAGGTAACTATGCAGGTATCATCGGTGATCCTCGTACACAAGGAGTTACTTTGAGATATACGTTTAATTAAGAATTGAGCGAATTAGTGATTTAGTGATTAAAATGGCATGCCTCTACTTATTGAATAGAAGCATGCCATTTTTTGTTTTAGGGATAATTCTTAAGGAATGTTTATCTTTATTGCTCAAATAAAAATATTGAAATGCAGGTATTAGCGTATGATGAAAATAATCCACCAACAATGCTATCAATATGGGGGTTGAGAACGTTCTTCTGGTTTAGTGTTTTTCTAATAGCTATCCATGGGTATAGGTCTTTGTCTATTCGGATACCCTCAATTGAGGAGTGGTTCTTTCTTATTATTGGAGTTGTGATTTTAATTATCTCTTTCGACTTATTTGTTCTTAAAAGCATTGTTCGTCTCTCAGAAAATAGCATAACCTTAACAAGCGTTTTGGGTAGAACCAGAACCTACGCATCAAAAGATTTTGTCAAAATCTCTGTCTATAATACCTGGCTATCTGTGACATTTATTGAATTTACTGATGGCAAAAAATATCATATACTTACCAGAGAAGCTCGTTTTTCCACCTCTTACAATTCTACACACAATTATTTATTTAAGAACTTCACATCTATTGCTAAGGAATTGGATTGTCAGGTTCGTGATTATTTAAGAAAACCTGCCCCCCCTCAATAAAATACTTTTTTAGCCGGTTTTGTATTTTTCTTACATCTACCTCTCCTTTCTCCTATTCATCCTCTCGATTCGATTATTCTTCCAATCGTTAGGATATTTTTGAATTGCATTCGGGCTTGAACTACTTTTGTTTCATCAATCGAAACACAATTATCACAGCCATGAAAACAAATACTATTTCAAACCGGGTTGTACTTTTTATCTCTATCAGTTGTTTACTGACCGGGGTTATGATTTGCATAAAATTCTCTTGAACTTCTCTAGTAATTTATTTAAAATCGTTATCAGGCCTGTTCTGACAGGGATGACTATGTCAACCGAACGAATTTCATAAGAGCTATTTGGAAGTTCCACTAAACTTTCTATCCATATTTTATTAAAACTATTAAAAAAATGAAAAAATCATTACAATTGCTTTGTTTTCTTTTACTCAGTACAACTTTCGTATATTCACAATCGGCAACTATTTTACCAGACCAATCTGACTTCGTTAATGCTAGTAGTTTAACAGGAGCTTATGCAATAAAAGGGGTAATGTCTAATAAAGATGGTGGGGTGGGTTCTGTCGCGCTAAGGGGGATGAATAACAGTACTTCTAATGCTGGTATGGGAATATGGGGGTCTCATGATGGAGGTGGGTATGGCGTATTCGGTACTTCAATCACAGGCAAAGCTGTTTTCGGATCAAGCACAAGCGGGGTAGCAGTCTACGGTTCATCAGCGAATGGGAATGCAGGGGTATTTGAAATAACTGGCCAGAATAGCACCGCGCAGGGAGTTAAAATCGTTCATGCTGGTTGGGGAACAGGATTAGATATTAATTTATTGAATAGTGATAACAGTGGCAGAGGAATAAATGTTACACATAGCGGCAGCGGTACTGGTGTATTTTCTAATTCAAACGGTGGAAACGGTGTATGGGGTATTACCTCAAGTTTAGGTGCTGCCGGAGTAATAGGCGACAATATGTATGGAGAAGCTGTGGTGGGTCGTAGCAAAGGGGGATTAGGAGTTGGAGCAGTAGTGGGTCGAAGTGACAGCACGGGTTATGGCGTAAGGGGTTTCAATACTAAAAACGGTATAGGTGTACTTGGGCAATGCGGTATTAATAGCGGCACCGGAGTGGGTGGTAGATTTGAGAATGTGAATAGTTCGAATCCGTCTACGGCCTTAGAAGCTTTTACCAACGGTGCAGGCGCTGCTGCTTACTTTACAAATACGCATATTACAGGCGGCGGTGCAGGTTTGGTGGTAACAAAGAATTCGGCTTACAGTGGCGCTTATACCAATAATCCCAAAGCAGACTTGGAAGTAAGACATGCTTCGGAGATCACAACTGGGATGAGTGGGTTAAGAATTCTTAATACATCGGCCAATAAATCATGGACCTTGTATACTGTTAAAACCAATGGGAATCTGAATCTATATGCTGATGGTGTTTACAGAGGTTCATTCAATGCTGCAACAGGCTCTTATACCCCCGTTTCAGATGCACGTTTAAAAGTAGATATCCGTAATTATACAAATACACTTGATAATTTGCTGAAAATTGCAGTAAAAACTTATAAAGGTATTAACTCAGATAAAACCGAGATAGGGCTAATCGCTCAGGAAGTAGCGGTGGCTTTTCCGGAAATTGTATACAGTAATACAAACGACAAGGGTGAGCAGTTTTATACAATGGATTACTCACGTATTGGGGTGCTTGCTGTAAAAGCTATTCAGGAGCAACAATTGATTATAGAAAATCAGCAGAAAGAAATTGAAATATTGAAAAAACAGGTGAAATCCCTAGAAAGCCTGAAAGCAGAAATAGAGCAAATCAAGAAACAAATCAATAAATAAACCATGAAAATTCTCTTAACCAGTATACTACTGGTGCTGGTAAGCATTATGGTGGCAGAGGCCCAATTAGCCAGTGATAGCCCAGCACCAATGCCTGCCGCACATGCAAAAGCCCGGGTAACCTCATCAACTACAACCCATAAGTTATCATCTGATGCGCCCATTGGTATACCAAAAGATTCGGTTGCCAAGGCGCAAGTACCAAAAGTAAGCCAAGCTTCAAAACTACCTTCGGAAGTTGCTCTATCAAATAAAAAAGACTAACTTGATAGAGGTTGGTATTGGATACGTTGTGACAAAACCAATTATTGACACAACGTATCCTATTGACATTCAGGGTTTCAATCAGATTTGTTGATTTTCGCAGTTAATTCTGTTTTTATATTGATTGATAATCTCTTAAACCTTTTTGCTTTTCTACATTGCACACTCTATATTGCTCCCGATTAAAATTATCGCAAACTTCGCAGGCAGTATATGAAAAATAAGCTTTACTCTTTTTTGTCAGCAAAGGTCTCTCCTAGGCTAATTATCCTGATTTGTTTTTGCTTTGTCAGTCTAGCTCAATATGCTCAAAAAAACAAGGTATCTCTAGCCTATGAAGTTTCTATGAATGACCCTTCCACGCATCTGTACCATGTAGTTTTAGATGGCAGAGGATTTGAAGTAGGAGGCGTTCAATTAACTATGCCTGCCTGGATAACAGGGTATTATCAGTTAATGAATTTCGCCAACAATGTCGAAAATTTTCAGGCTTTCTCTACTGATGGAAGACCTTTGAATTGGGAAAAAAGTGGAGCTAATACCTGGACGATTTCTAAAGGTAAATATAGCGACATCAAAGTTACGTATGATGTCAAAGCCACAAGGAATTTTGTGGCTGGTAATTTTCTGGATGCAGAAAGAGGCTATATTTCACCAGCAGGTGTTTTTATGTATCCTGTAGGAATGTTAAAAAATGAAGTAATTATCAGCGTTGATAAAAATCCAAACTGGTCGAAAATTGCCACAGGTTTGCCAAAAGTGAAAGGCAAAGAAACCACCTATTATGCCAAGAATTTTGATATTTTGTACGACAGTCCGATTCTGATCGGCAATCTCGAATCATTTCCCTCTTTTACGGTCAAAGGTATTCCTCATTATTTTGAGGCTTATAAAGCCGGGAAATTTGACCGCCAGTTATTGATGAATGATTTACAGAAAATTGTCAGTACGGCTTCCGGTATTATTGGTGAGATACCTTATACTGACTATACTTTTATTGCAATCGGGCCTGGTGGTGGTGGTATCGAGCACCTCAACTCTACTTCTATTGCGTTTAGTGGTGATGAACTGAATAATCGGGAGGGAAAGATAAGGACATATAATTTTCTGGCGCATGAATATTTTCATCATTATAATGTCAAGCGCATCAGACCTATTGAACTGGGGCCATTTGATTATGAAAACGGTAGCCGTACAAAAATGCTCTGGCTTTCGGAAGGGTTAACAGTTTATTATGAATATCTAATTCTGAAAAGAGCAGGCTTGACAACGACCGATGAAATGCTGAAAACTTTTCAGGAAAGCATTAAAGCCTACGAAAGCAAGCCTGGTCGCCAGTTTCAGACACCTGCCGAAGCAAGCTGGAAAACCTGGGACGAAGGGCCTTTTGGCCGTACAGGCGATGAAGTCAATAAAACCATTTCACCTTATGATAAGGGCGCATTATTAGGGATATTGCTTGACTTTAAAATCAGGAATTCGACTAAAAATGAGAAGTCGTTAGATGATTTGATGCGTTTGCTCTATCATAAATATTACAAAGAAAAAGGCAGAGGATTCACAGAAGAGGAATTCAGAAAAGAGGCCGAAAAACTGGCAAGAACTTCATTACAAGATTTCTTTGACTATATCTATACCTTGAAAAGGGTCGACTACCCTACTTATCTGAACTATGCCGGATTAAAAATAGACACAGTTGCTAAAGCGCTACCATCTGCATGGGCAGGCTTGAGTGTACGAGATAGAAATGATAGTCTGACAATAAGTAATGTAGACTGGCAATCTCCTGCATGGGAAAGTGGATTAAGAAGAAGACATACCATTTTACAGGTTGATGCCAAAAAAGTTGACGCCAAAGCATTAAACGACATTGTCAGCAAGTCGAAAGCAGGAGATAAATTAAAAATCAGATTTGAAACGCCAAAAGGAATTAAAGAAGAAGAGCTTACTTTTGCTATCAGGAAAGATGCCTCCTATGCTATTGTTCCTATCGAAAACCCTACCCCACTTCAAGCCAAGATATTGAAGAGTTGGTTGGGGGAATAATTAATTTACCGAGGCTCGAATCCAATTGGTTTTTCAGTAACCATAAGCGTATCTATTTGCATATCTCTAATACTTACAATTGTAGTTTTAATAGCGTTAAATGTGCCATTATGAACTAATCTGGTAAATTGAAAATCTTTACTCCCATCATCATTAAAATCGACTGATTGTATTTCAGGCGTTTCAATCTTGAACTGTTCCTTTAGATTTGATACTTTTAATTGTCCGTTGTAATTATTATAAAGTGCAAAAAGATTGAAATCAAAAGTTCCAGGAATAAACTCTTTTGTTTCATTATCATAGAATAGAACTTTACTATTTGTATATCCGGTAAGATCCCTTAATAATATCAAGAAAATAGTTTGAGCCTCTGTTGGTAGACGAACAGTTGATATATGGCAATTTTCTTGCAAGTGATTAGAAAGATAATTCTCTTTATAATATTCATGGATAGTTGACTCAATTGTGGTCTCTATCTGATCATTCACCTGATAATTATA
This sequence comes from Emticicia fontis, assembly GCF_054779675.1. Lineage (NCBI taxonomy): Bacteria > Pseudomonadati > Bacteroidota > Cytophagia > Cytophagales > Leadbetterellaceae > Emticicia > Emticicia fontis. Next base: position 174,797 of record NZ_BAAGXU010000021.1, on the reverse strand, counting down.
TTTCTGATTTCCCCAATCGATTTCAGTCAACTTCAGAGGTAATCTACAATTTATAATTTTGGGGTTAAAGGATTTCTCAAAGGTTTGAGAAGTATTACAAGAAGTAAAAATAGTCAATAGCAAAAGATAGCTAAATAGTCGCATTTTGTAATTGGAAGATAAAACCTTCTCAAATTAAGAACAAAATATTAATAAAATTATTGGTAAATCAACAATACCAATTCCTTCTCTCAATTGATAATTCATGTAAAGGTTAGGCTTTGACCCTACTGAATAGTAGGACGTTTTATTGGGCATAGAAATATGGTATGAGTTTAAAATACTAAAACGCAATATTATTTCTTCTAATGGTCGATTAATCAGCAGAAACCAAGAAATCTGGTGACTAGTTTTATTTATTAATTTTAGGGGAATAATTTATTGAGTGAGCGAGTAAATGAACGATTAATGATATTCTCTCAATCAATTAATATTCTACACTTACCTATGATGTACAAGCGGCAAGAGCATAGTATAATCAGGTATTGGGTACTAAGCCTCGTTTCCTAAAACCGGATGCTGTAAATCCGGCGTTTATCCATTCTCCGTTTTCCTTGAGCCATTCACCCATTCAAATGTTTTTTCCATAAACCTTATTATAAATTTCAACTTTCACGGCATTGACATCAACGGTATCAGTAGCCATCAGGTAAAGATTGATACTGTTTTTGGTAGAATCATAAGCCGGCTGGATATAATCAGGGTCGGCAATCTGAAATCCGTTGCGCTCGTAAAACTCTATACGTTTTTTGGCTATGCTGCCCATAGAGGGAGGTTCAGTTTCCAGAACCAGCACCTTATATTGGTTTTTTAATTCTTCCAAAGCCCTTGCGCCTAGTCCGGTGCTTCTGTAAATCTGATAAATTTCAAAAAATTCTACAAACAAGAAATTGCTCATAGGCCATGTGACAAAGTAGCCCATTGCATTATTATTGGCATCAATACCAAAGATGCGAGTATGTTCGTTCTGAAACAAAGCATAAAACTGTTCTTCATTTCTTCTTTCATCAATCGGGAAAGTCAGGCAGTATTGGCTGTAGATAAATTCCCACTCCCGTTTCGGAGTGCTTTTTAAGTCTCGGAAATGCATAAGTTATATCTTTTGTGGTAGGAAAGTGCTAATTTACATTCGTTCCTGAAAATTTCAGTAATGAATCTATAAAATTAAAGTTAAAAAAACGCAAAAAAAAATCATTATCATTAATAAAGGCGGCTTAGATTAGTCAGCACTCAAGAATCCGTAAGTATATAATGATCGAGAATGAGGTTTTATATAATTTTCTCTTCCAAATTCGGTTGTATGCTTATGCTCATTCACCATGTATTAATTTATCAAATACTGCTATATTTGCTTTTTAACCTTTAACACGAGACAACAAAATGAACAAGCTATTTTTGGTTTTATTATTTAGCTGTGCACTAATCCAAACTCATGCACAAAATACCTTAACATCAGAAGAAAAAAAAGCAGGCTGGAAATTACTATTTAATGGAAAAGACCTGAAAGGCTGGCATGCCTATGGTGCAAAAGAACCCGGTTCAGCCTGGCTTATCGACCAGGGCGCTATCAAGTTAAATGTGCCCGAAAGAGCCGGGAATAAAGCCAAGAATGGTGGTGACATTGTAACTGATGAGGAAGTAAAAGGAGATTTTGAATTGAAAGCAGAATGGAAAGTAAGTAAGTTTGCCAATAGTGGTATTTTCTTTTTCGTAAAAGAAACACCCGAGTACAAAAATATGCATAATACGGGTCTGGAGCTGCAAGTTATTGACGATAAAATTTATGAAGGGGCGGCTGAAAATACCCACCGTGCCAGCGATTTCTTTGGTGTTGCCAATGCTCGCCTGCGCGAGAGCAATCCACAAGGCGAATGGAATCAGATTCATTTCATTGTTAAAAAAGGGAAATTAACTGTTTATCAGAATGGCTTTATGGTACAAGAACATGACCTGAACAGCCAGGACTGGAAAGACAAAATTGCTAAAAGTGGTTTGGCTAAAGCACCCATCGGCAAGGGCAGCTATTCCGGAAGAATCGGCCTGCAAGACTGGGGCAGCACTGTCTGGTATAGAAATATCAAGATTTTGAAGTTGTAAAATCTTCGTTGTACTATCACTCTTTTGATAAAGCCGGAAACCTGCGCAATTCAGTTGGGTTTTCGGCTTGTCTTACCAGAAAATCAGCTACATCAGCACGGCTTATTCCCCCTATTTTTACTCCTTTGAAAAGTCTGTTTTCTACCCTGTATTCTTCAGTCAATTCTCCATCATTTAAAAGTCCCGGTCTGGCAATCACCCATAGCATATTTGAGGCTGAAATGATTTCTTCCATTCTTGTTTTGTCGGCGTATACTTTTCTTAGTGCCACAAAAAAAGCTATCTGCAGAAGCAAACTATTATACCTGCCACTATTACCTGCCCCGAAACCTGTGAGTACTATAACAGGAATAGCCAACTCATTTTCTTCATGAATCTCTACTAATAATCTGGCGAAATCAGAGTATAAAGTAGTTGCCTTTATACTTTTGCCCGTGCCTAATGTGACAATCAATGCCTCTGCACTACTCAATGATTTTTTCAAGTCTTCCTTTCTTGTGGCGTCACCCTTAATTTTTATAAGATTTGTATCATTCAGCAACTGCCCCTCTGAACGTGATAAGGTAGTGACCCGGTGGTTTCTTTCCAATGCCCTCTTAACCGTCTGTAAACCTAAGCCCGACGATGCACCGATAATCGTAATATTCATTCTAATTACATGAATTGTTTTAGGCAAAGGTATAGTGGCAACCAATAAAATCTGTTAAATTGCCTCAAAAAACAAGTATACTTCAGGATACTACCTCACAATGAAAAATAAACAAAAACAAGGGCAATTACGCGATGTGCAAGATGTGATTGATATTATAGGAGGGCGGTGGAGAGGTGCAATCTTAGCAAGTCTGTGCGACAAACCTAAACGATTTAATGACTTGAAACGTGATATAGGTGAGATTACTCCACGTATTCTGACGAAAGAGCTTAAATATCTTGAAATGAACAAACTGCTAAATCGTGAAGAAGAGAAGGGCAGTGTACTTTATAGCCTCACCGACCATGGTCATTCGCTAGAACCGCTTATTGGTTCAATTGTTTTATGGGGGCAGAAACATCGTAAAGTAGTTTTAGGGGATTCAAAAGAAGCAACTATGGACGCAATGAGTACTAAAAAAGCCTCTTAATCTCTTTGCAAGAACATTTTTATCAACGAAAGCGACCTACTGTTTTTCAATTGTTCCGCTATTTCATTAACCATAATTTAATCCTCAAAATGAACGTTATAGCGCAGAAAAACTTTCTATAAATAAGGGGTTTTATTATTAATCATCAAACAAGCGCTAATAATGAAATACAATTATGTAGGAGAAACCGGATTGATGGTTTCAGAACTTTGCTTTGGTACAATGACTTTCGGTGGACAAAATGCCGGTATATGGGGAAGTATCGGTCAATTGCAACAGCAGGAAGTAAACGAATTAATAAAAGCATCTGTTGATGCCGGCATCAATTTCTTTGATACAGCCAATGTGTATTCTTTCGGTCAGTCAGAACAACTATTGGGACAATCTATTAAAGATTTAGGCTTGCGCAGAGATCAACTGGTGATTGCGACGAAAGTACTGGGAAGAATGGAGCAATCGCCTAATAGTCTGGGGCTTTCGCGCTACAATATTTTCAATTCTGTTGATGCCAGTCTGAAACGTCTGCAATTAGATTATATTGATGTTTTATATGTTCATGGAGTTGACCCAAAAACCTCTGTTGAGCAAATTGTGCATACCCTCAACGACATCGTTAATACTGGTAAAGTGCGCTATATTGCTATCTGTAACTGGCCTGCCTGGATGGTAGCCAAAGCACAGGCCATTGCCAAATATCATGGCTGGCAACAGTTTATTGGTTTGCAATATTATTATTCTGCCGTATCGCGCGATATTGAGCATGAGTTAGTTCCGATGGCAAAAGATCATCAACTGGCTATTTTCCCGTGGAGTCCGTTGGCGGGAGGTTTCTTAAGTGGAAAATTCACCCGTGAGCAATCAAGTTCAGGTTCGAGAAGAGAGAACTTCGACTTCCCTCCTATCAACAAAGAAAAAGCGTATGATTTAGTAGATGTGATGAAAGACATTGCTACCCAACATAATGCCTCTGTGGCACAAGTGGCATTGGCTTGGGTAAGGCAACAGCCTGGCATTACCAGCACGATTATCGGAGCTAAAAGTATTAATCAGCTTAATGACAATATTCAATCAACTGCAATCGATTTAAGTGCAGAAGATTTGAAGAAAATTGATGAGGTTAGTCCATTACCTTTACAATATCCGGGTTGGATGGTGCGTCAGCAAAGTGGTTATAGAAGCTAGAAATATGCCATCCCAAAGCTAAGCGTGCCACACTCTTTTGCGGACGAGTATAAGTGTGACACGCTTGGCATTATCCATTCTTTTTTCTGGCATCGGTATAAGGCATATTAAACAAACTATTAGGTTTCAAGTATACATAATTCTTCTGAAAATCCAGAATAGTATTAAAGCGCTTCAATACCTCATTACCCATGATATGTGTTTTGAATCTGGCCGGATTAGCGGTTGCTAATAATTGTACCGGAATATCGTACAATATATTTTTACCCAGATTCAGTCTTTCATTATTAACCGTGTAGACCGGAATCTCTTTGCCCTGTCCGTTTTTCATTACCACTTTTTTTATCACTTCAAGGTCCTTCGGATAATTCTGTTCATGCATCAGCAGGGTATCCATCATAATGGTTCGCTGGTAGCCGTTATCAAACAAAAAGCGGTTCTTAAATTTCTGGTCTTTTATCTGCAATTCGCCATTGATGCAAAATAAGGTATGCGTATACTCAATCGGGAATTTTGAATAGCCTTTGCCTAACTCAGGCATTCGGGTATGTACAATCATCAGGTTTTTATCATAATCTATCTCCACCACTTTGCCATCAAATAAATCCCAACCAAAACGGCCGTCTGTTCCCTGTCCTGATATGGCTACGGGAAATACTTCCAGATTACTCCAGTTTAGACTGCCAATCTGTAAATGATTTTCCGCCTTATCCGGATCCAGATTATGCGTTTTTTCTTTAATGGCATCATGAGTCAATAATAATCCGGTGGTACCTGAATCAAATTTTAAATCAAGGCTATCTCGTCTGTTGAGTACTGCTTTAAATTTGATATTGTTATAATCCGTCAGTACGAATGGAATAGTATCATGTTGCACAGGTTTCTGATTGGCATAATTCTTAATCTGAGGGCTTTCGATACTGATTCGGCAGGTATCTTTATCGGCAATTACTACCCTGAACGCTAGTTTTTCGCCGGGCTTAAGGAGTTTTTTGATTGAGTCGGTATCAGTAATAAATCGTACCCATTTGCCTTTCGGGCTTTTGGAAATACTATAATCCTGAAGTTTATCTTTCGGATTCAACAACCATTTCTGGCGCTCTTCGTTGCCTTCAATAATTGTTGCATATTTGGTTTTAGATTTAAGGATGGGTGTGGTTTGTGCGTGTGAGATAAGCGCTCCTGATAATAGAGCAAGTGTCATGAGTTTTTTCATAATTTGTTTATTTGCGAGTGAGTGGTACTTATTTTATTGGCAAGATACTCACAAACTTATTAAAGACAAAGATGGAATAAAGAGAGAACTATTTCCTCAAAATCGCCACTCTGGTTTTTCTCAATTGCCGTTCGGCTTTCCGATGTAATTTCTGGTTATGCAATAGCCAGCCTCCTGCCACTCCAATCAGACTGCCAATGAAAATATCAAGGAACCTCGTAGTAATTACCCTATTGGGGTCAACTCCTCCACCTCGGCTTAGTTCTATCAGGAAGACTGTCATTGGGGTGATAAATATCACCGCCAGTGCATAATGCCGCACTACCAATATCTCAATAATAAACTGCAAGACAATGATGCTGATACAGATTTGCAGTGTATTGAGGTTGAATTGTAATAAAAGCCATGAGAAACCCATGCCTATAAACGTTCCTACAATCCGATGAAAACTTCGCTGGCTTACCTGTGTCACATTCATACCCTGCATAATGGCCAGACAAGAGATAGGTATCCAATAAGGATTATCAAATTTGAAGATATGACCAGTCAATAATGAGATAGTAATAAATAGACCTACAATAATCGATTCAGTCAGGTTGGTATAATGTCGTTTTCTTATGCCCGAATCTTTTATTTTATCCGGGTATTTTCTGACAATATATAGGCTATATCCCATGGCAAATATAAAACCTCCGATAGTCCCGAGTGCTAATAAGCCAATTTTGGTTGGAATGGCCATCAAATCAAAAGGCATACAACTAGCCATTGAAGCAAGCATTACAAAAAAGAAATTGCCGGGCGGCGAAAGTCTGAAATAATTGGTGAGCCAGTTAATGCCAAAAGCATAGACACCCAATATTGCTGCCGACACATAATGATTAAAACTAAAGGCAATACCTACGGTAAAGCTCATGATAAACCCAAATGCACAAACCAGTAAGGTAAGCATCCGGTTTTCGAGACTGGTTGATGGTAGATAGAGAATAACCAAACCACCCATACAGGCTAGTGTCCCATAATCAAGCCTGCCCAGATAATAGCCAATCAATAAGGGTAAGCCTGTACACAGTGAAGCCAATACCGGAATATGCCATAAGCGCTCCGATTTCTTTAGCTGAAAAAATAGCTTTGCCTCTCGTTGGATAATATGTTTTAGTTGGGCTAACATAGGGCAAAGATAGCAGATTATTCACAAGTCGTGAGTCTGTATTCGAGAAGATATAATTCTATAATCATGCAATTGCATACGCAAATTAGACAGAAACTTAATACAAATAGAGCTTATAAAAACCTCGACAAAAAGTTTACAATAATTCTATCTACCTTTGCTCGCAAAAAACAAATATATGTCTGAGCAACAGGTAGATAATATTCTTGAAAAATTAAGTGAGGATACTTTGCTAAATCAAATTATAGGTATCAATCATGATGGCGATTTGCTTCATGTATTCTACAAAACTTTTACCTTATTGCACTACGAATCTCTGGTTGAGTTTTGTGCAGAGGAGGAACTGTTTTTTTATTCGGCGCCTAATAAAGACTTATTTCAGTTAACTTTATTGAACGACCCTGTCTACAATAATCAATAAATTTCTTCAATCGTTACAAAGACCAGTTTACTGTAATTATGCTTTCATAAAACATTTAGCCCTGTTGATAGCTTTATCATAACTCAATAGATGAATCTGATACTATCAATCGAAACATCTGGTGGTAATGACGCAGAAAAAAGCTAAGATATATTATAGATTATTTCTTGTGTCTATTGCCAGATGATGAGAGTTTAGCTATTTGTTATACCCTGACACAAACCATTATGATTTAACACTCGTCTCTATCAATCGCATTACTTCTGCCCCTTCAAAACCTGTATCAGGGTTCGGGCCTTTATCTAAAAAATAGTTAACAACAGCTTCAATCATAGGTTGTTGAACATGAAGAAGCGGATCAAACGTAAGTGTTTCTGCTTTACCATCCATTTCTACTGTAATGCTATCCGTGCTGAACACAGTAAAGCCAATTTTGCCTTTGGTGCCTTGTATCTCACAATAATCAGCGGCCTTTCCGGCATTGAAACACCAGGTTCCGTTAAAAACAGTGCCGTTTTTAAACAAGACATTAGCCACTACCATATCATCGGCCTCATAAAATCCTCCCTGATTTGTGGCCAGACCCGTTACTTTTTCTACTTCTCCAAAGAAATAGTACATCAAATCTAGTTGATGTGGAGAAAGGTCGTGAAACATCCCTCCACCCGCCGTAGCAGGATCTATGCGCCAGGCAGTTTTAGGGTCTGCCATTTCCTGTGGAGTCAAAGGCAATTTGGCTAATTCAAGGCGCACGAGACGAACATCGCCAATGGCCTTTTCTTCTATTAATTGTTTTACTTTCTTGAATCTTTGCTGCTGGCGGCGGTAATGTGCTACTACCAGTTTGATATTTTTATCTCTGGCAGCCTCGGCCATACGGATAGCCGCAGCATAATCGCCTGCCATAGGCTTTTCTACATAAACCGGTTTTCCGGCCTTGATGGCTGCTAGTGTATATTCTTCATGGGTTGAAGGTGGAGTAGCTACATAAATGGCATTGATTTCGGGGTCATTAATCAATTGCTGAGCATCGCTATACCATTTAGGTACACCATGCCGACGGGCATAATCTTCTGCCTTGGTGGCATCGCGGCGCATAACGGCTATTAATGATGAGTTGGGTACTTTATTAAAAGCGGGGCCACTTTTGAGCTCGGTTACATCACCGCAGCCGATAATTCCCCAGTTAATTTTTTCCATGTTGAATAGGTAGGTTTTGGAGCAAGGCAAATATCGGAGATATTATTGAAGGAAGGTATAATAGTGGTACGTAATTTTTAGCGTGCCAATAATTATATTCGCACGCTGATGTTATTAGCCTTCTAAAATCTTTAATAATCAATTAGCAGATATCGACAAAAACCTGGTTTTACAATCAAATATTCCTCCGGTTTCTACAAGAATTTTCATACACGTGGTCAATTGTTCTGGCTGATTAAGACTTATTTTATGACCACTTTTAATGATTACCTCATCAGAGTTGCCTGGTATTCTTCCACAATCCCACGAAGAACTGGAATGCCAGTTACCTGAGGTAATACTGGTACAAATATTCGATGAAGGCGTAAAACTAAAAGTATGGGTACTGGTATTAATTGCAATTTTACCAAGATTAGTAAACCGATAAATTTCATTTCCGGCTTGTTGAACCGCCGAAGTATAAGAAGACCCTATGTTTACATTAGGTCTTGCCCTAAATGGCGACACTCCATTGATAGGATCACAGCAAGAAAAAAGATATTCTCCCCAGCCAATGGCTTCATGGTTATCAATAGCTGCTCCATACCAGGCATAAAAGAAGCGATTCTGATCATAGTTTTGTTGGTTTGCCGCATTACTTGTGGTAAGAGACAACACTTTAAAAGCAATGCTTTGCTGATAATTTCTTAATTTATCAGCTTTTGTTTTCCATGCAGCTATATTGGCTTCATAATCCCAGGTATTTATCAGATAACTTTCACTCAGATAAAAGTCACCTGCATTTAATACAGTGGCAATGCTTGTTGGATTATAAGTTCCATCGACCGTATTACCAAAAACCTCATCAGGGTTCCAGCCATTGGCAACTACTTTCAAGGTCTGTCCATGTACATAATTGACCGCATCATTTTGTCTTTGACGGCTTACACCATAATCATAACCGAAATCATCAAAGAAAATCCCTGTTATGCCCATTGCTTTCCAGGCATCTACCCTTTGCTGAATCTCGCTGATAGAGAAGTTTTTGCCTCCATTGGTAACACCCAAATCAATATAGCCAAATACTTTAGTTGATGAACCCGCCATCTTGTTTAGTATAGTAATAGTTTTGGCATGGTCTCCATGCGAGGCCAATTCAAGGTCAGCACCCAATACCAGGTAATCATATTGCTTAAAATCATTAGCGACTTTATCAAGGTCTCCTTGATTAGACGCAGAATTCAATCCAGAAGGCCAGCTATAGTATACCAGAAGTTTTTTGGGTGTGATTTGACCAAAAGTCTTGGTCATAAATAATAGACAAATGCAGAGTTGGGACAAAAGTTTCATGGGTGAATTTGTTTTAATGAGAAAGTATGTGAGATACTATTTATAAATTCGGTGCATACTTACGAAATAATCAGGTAACATCAAAACATTCTTATTTATGGGTACTTTTCATTTTTAATAATCTCTTTTCTATTTTGGTAAAACCTAATAAGTAAGTTCAAAAAAACTGTTCTTCATTTCGTCCAGAAATGGACTAAAACTGTCCGTTTCTGGACACGTCCATTTTTTCTATCAATCAAAAACCCTTCATTTTGAACCGTAGAGGGCATTTTCCATTTCTGGCACCCTATTTGTTTTCTATTATTATAAGAAATCATTCTTAAGATAAAAAATTATGAAAAGAACCTTTTTAGGAGAGTTTGAAGAAGTAGTTCTTCTGGTTATTGCGGGCTGTTCGGAAGAAGCCTATGGCGTAACTATATGGGAACGTCTGCAACAGCAAACGGGGCGCGCCATTACCATGAGTGCCGTTCATGCCACCCTTTACCGACTGGAAGAGAAAGGCTATCTGGCCTCAGAACTGGGCGGGGCAACCGCCGAGCGCGGTGGTAGACGCAAACGTTTTTTTGCGCTGACAGCTACCGGAAGCAAAGCCTTGCTTGAAATACAGGAAATGCGGGCAAACCTCTGGCAGGAGATTCCGACTGGTAAGTTGCAAGTGATTATCAAATAAAAAGAAAAAGCTATTATGACCGATAACCAAACTCCCCAACCACCCCGCTGGCCTGACCGTTTGTTAGAGTGGTTTCTTTCGCCTGATCTGAAAGAAGATGTACAGGGCGATTTGCATGAATTTTATCAGAAGCGCCTTACGCAGGTTAGCCAACGTCAGGCCAATAAAGATTATTGGTGGGCTGTGCTTCAGTACCTGACTCCTTTCTTTTTCCGTAACCAATCATCTAATCATTATTCATCTATATCCCTCTCTCCTACTATGATTCGTAACTATCTGAAAATTGCCTGGCGTAATCTGATGCTTCGTAAGGCTTACACAACCATCAATATACTGGGGCTTGCCATTGGCTTAGCTTCCTGCCTGCTCATTGTTTTGTTTGTTCAACATGAATTGAGCTATGATAAATATCATGCGAAAGCCAATCGTATGTATAGAATGACGATCAAAGGGATGCTGGCAGGCAAAGAAGTAAGTGGTGCGTATTCGAGTGCTCCGGCAGGGCCTGCATTAATCCGGGAAATTCCGGGTATTGAAGCTACTACCCGACTGATTTCTCAAGGAACATTCATTGTAAAAAAAGACAATGAGAGTTTTAAAGAAGAGCGCATTACTTTTGCCGATTCCAATTTCTTTGAGGTATTTTCTATTCCATTGCTAAAAGGAAATCCTAAAACTGTTCTGAAAGAACCGAAAACAATAGTAATTACAGAAACTACGGCTGACAAATATTTCGGTAATAGTGACCCTATCGGAAAAACACTGACCTTTGGTGAAAATGATATCTATCGGATTACCGGAATTTGTGAAGATATACCAGCTAATACCCATTTCCATTATGATATATTTGGTTCTATTAATAGCATTCAGATGCGGGAGAAATGGCTGTCCAGCGCAGCTCTAACATATGCCGTACTACGTGAAGGATATACCATTGAAAAACTAAATGCTGCTATGCCTGCCTTAGTTGAGAAATATATTGGCCCCGAAATTCAGGAGTTTTTGGGTACTTCACTTACTGAATTCAGAAAAAGAGGGGATGATTTTCGGTTTGTCTTTCAGCCTATCACAGACATTCATCTGAAGTCTCATTTAGATGGAGAAGCAGAAGCCAATAGTGATATTAAATACGTCTATATTTTCTCGGCCATTGCTATTTTTCTTCTGCTAATAGCCTGTATCAATTTCATGAATCTATCCACCGCAGGCTCTGCCAATCGGGCTAAGGAGGTGGGTATCCGCAAAGTATTGGGGTCAGTACAATATCAGTTAATCGGGCAATTTCTGAGCGAGTCTGTATTGGTTACTTTTATGGCTTTATTTGTAGCATTATCGATTGTTATATTGGCCTTACCTTATTTTAATCAGCTATCGGGCAAAGCATTTGAGGCAGGCATTTTAGTCAAAGGCATGATGCTGCCAGGTATTCTGCTTGCCTGTCTGTTTATTGGCTTACTGGCAGGAAGTTATCCGGCATTTTTTCTATCGGCTTTCAAACCTGTAAGTGTATTAAAAGGCAAAATCAGCGCCGGATTTAAAAGTAGTTGGTTGCGCAGTACTTTAGTTACTACCCAGTTTGTGGTTTCTATCGGCATGATTATCGGCACTATTGTGGTTTATCGTCAGTTGAATTTTATTCAGAGTAAAAAGGTAGGGTTCGACAAAGATCAAATCCTGGTTTTACATGATACTTATACGCTAGGTAAAAAATTAAATTCTCTTAAGGATGAAATAAAGCAACTATCGCAGGTGGCGAATGTCACGATGGCAGGCTATATCCCTGCAGGAGCGTCTAATAACGGCGCCGATGGATTTATCATTGAAAATGGTTCAGATCATCCGGTTACTTATCGTGATAAGACTTATAATATTGATGATGATTATTTGACTACTCTGGGTATTGGTCTGGCTGCGGGACGCAATTTCTCAAAAAGTGTACGCTCAGATACAGCAGCAATATTGATTAACGAGGCCGCCGCCAAAGAGTTTGGTTTCAAGAACGCAATCGGCCAACGATTGAAAACCATAGGTAATGGAGATCCATCAAGCGTAAGAACGTATACGGTAATTGGTGTGGTAAAAGATTTTCATTATGAATCAATTCATAATTATATTGCGCCTCTGGTGATGTATTTTGGCGCTGATACCTATCAAATGGCTATCAGAGTACGTACTAGTGATATACCGGGGCTATTGAATATTTTAGAGCAGAAGTGGAAAGCGCAAACGGATAATCCCTTCGCTTATTCATTCTTGAATGACAGATTTAATAAGATTTATCAGTCAGAGCAACGTACGGGGCAATTATTCAGCATTTTTGCTACTTTGATTATTTTCATTTCGTGTCTGGGGCTATTTGGTTTAGCAATGTTTACAGCTCAGCAACGCACAAAAGAAATTGGTGTTCGTAAAGTATTAGGTGCTTCGGTGATGAGTGTAGTGGTCTTATTATCTAAAGATTTCATCAAACTAATCCTGATTGCTATTCTGATTGTAAGCCCGATTGCGTGGTACGTCATGAATCAATGGTTACAGGATTTCGCCTATCGTGTTGAACTCAGCTGGTGGATATTTGCAGTTGCAGGCTTATTAGCTATAGCAGTGGCGCTATTAACTGTGAGCTTCCAGAGCATAAAGGCGGCCTTGATGAATCCAATCAAAAGTCTGAGAAGTGAATAAGTTTTAGGTGGCGCGAACCTCCCGGTTCGTCGCTCGTCGAACCGGGAGGTTCGCGCCACAAATATAACTACTCGCTTTGCAAGCTTTTCACTGGGTTAACTACCACTGCTCTGATGGCCTTAAAGCTAACCGTGGATAAGGCAATAGAGATGGCCATTATGCCTGATAATACAAAAATCCACCATTCTATATCCGTTTTAAAAGCAAAATCTGCCAGCCATTTGTTCATTACAAACCAGGCTGGAGGTGAGGCAATCAATATCGCTAGTACAACCAATCGTAGGAAGTCTTTGGATAATAAAGTGACAATATTGGCTACTGTAGCACCCAATACTTTGCGGATACCAATCTCTTTGGTACGTTGTTCTGCTGTGAATGTAACTAAACCTAATCACGAAACGAATATTGCTAAGGCTGAAAAATAAAAGACTACTCGACCCATGCTTATAAAAGCATTTGTCTGAATCGCCCAGTAATGCCTTTTTCTTCTAGCCTTTGCATCGTGCGATGCACTGCTCCCAAACTCATCGGGCGTTCCAGGCGTTTGGTATCCTTTCATACTTCTGATTTACGCAATGGGGAAGTTCTATTCTTTTACGATTTTTAGTACATACGCCTTCCCTCCATCAAATAACTGAACCAAATGAACTCCTTGTGGTAATTGTTTCATATTAATGCCTTCCTGTGAAGATAGATTCCCCTGCATCAGCAATTGCCCTCTGGTATTGATTAATCTATAAGGCAAAGGTTTTTCTGAATTGAGATAAAGCCAATCTTGCGTGGGGTTTGGGTAGATAGTAAAATGATCTAAAAAAGGCTCAAGTGGAGATTCTGTATCCGTAATAATTGCTTTGGCATCAGACATCTTCCAGACCTGCCAGCCGCTGATATAAGTGAACCCATAGACATACACCTGGTTGTTATATTCGAAAACACTCCTTAAATCAATTCCCTCCGTTCCTTTCACGATTTCCGGAAAAGCAAAGAGAGCATCACTTCCCAATTGATATAATTCCATTCCGGTTTCAGGCGTACCTATAGCGGTATATACATTGTTATTGTATCTAAAAATTCCTTGTGGACCATACTCAGGTAACAGGTAACTTTCTATAAGCTCCGTTCCATTAAAATACCAGTAAGATTTACGGATACTATTGCTACGATATGACAATACGCCTTTACTATATAAATTAGTAAACGATTTTATCCCTGGGTCGAAGGCTCTCAATCTCTCTTCTACTACCGACCAATAAGCCCATCCCGTTGGCTCATAGCTTTCACTTGCACCCAAAGGAATTACAAAGAATTCATTATCTTTTAGCCCCGAATTAATAAGCCATTGATAATTATATAATTGATCTTGTAGAACCCTGATACCTCTATCTCTCGCAAAATCGTAATAGGTAATATTCTTATAACCCAATATCAACACGCCCTTATTAAATTGGATAACTCCATAGTCGGCATTAAATCCGATATTATACTCTCTCATCAAGCCATTCTTTATTATCACCAGATTTGCCCCCTGGTACATCACAATGGCATCATTCAGATATTGTATTCTTCCATTAGGGCTACTTTTAGCTTTATTTACTTCGACTTTGTTTGTAGACAAATCAATTACCGAGAAAACATTATTCTGATTGATAACCTGAGTATAGAGTAATCGAGTACCAAATATGTTAAAACTACTGATGTTATCAGGCAAAAACCGCGTAGAAGTATCGGTAGGATTTATAGTAAACAAACCCAATAGATTATCTTGCACAGCCACAACCCGTCCATAAAATAATTGATCATTATAAATAGCCAGATTAGCAATACTTTGGTCAATCAACTTAAGTGTATCTCCAACTACTTTGAATAAGTTCTGAGCATAACCATTAGTTTTAGTAATATAAACATCGTTCAGCGTCAGATAAAAATCATAATAGGCTAATATCTGAAAACTCACCAGTTTCACGTTACCGTTTTTAATAATAAGGATATTGCCTTTTCCGTCTGTATCAGCTAATCTTATAACCAATTGATTGGTATTCAACTGTACATTTTGCACACCGGTTCTAAAAAGAGGACTACTTTCATAGATTTTCTTTGTTCCTTCCTCTGTCCCATCTATCTCATAAAAAGACATTCCACCCGATACATTATAGCTATAAAAATAAATTTTAGCTCCTTGTGTAAATACATTATCTCCAAAAAAATCAAATCCTCCTTTCAAACTTACCAATAATTGCAGATCGTTCTTTTCTCCTTTACTTGCCCATACGTCGGTATTTCCAGTAGCAGGATTATACTTCCAGTAAAAAATTCGATTATTAAGTATTCGGAACTTAAAACTCTCAGTCCCATCAAGTTGATACAATTGTTTTATCGGAATAAGAGGAGTTTTTATGCCATTCATATAATTGTAAACACTCCCTGACAATAGCACAGTCTGTTTAGGGAGGACTATCAAAGAATCATATTTCAATGGATAAGATTTGACAGAAATTACCGAGTCTTTCAAAAAACTATAAGTAACTCTTACATCCGCCTGATTATCCAATACATAAGTATTGGTATCCAGCACACTAATTTTCAGGTGTGAATAATACCGCCAGAAATGTTCTACCAGATTCTTACTCTTTTTATTGGCACCCGTTTTCAGGTCAAATACATTCAGAAAATAAGAATTGATACCTTCCCCGCCTAAAGTTGAATTAAAAATAAGTTTATCTCCTACAAGCAAAAAATGCCAATATGCCGCACTATTGCCCCAGATATCATTATTGCTGAGATATATTTTGCTGATAGATACATTCCATTTCTCGGTCAGTTCATTACTTTCTGACAAGGCAAAAATTGATACCGTGCCGTAATGCTTCAGAAAATAGATATTTTGCAAACTATCCTTTATCACAAAAGGCATGAATGATTGCCCACCCCAATCTATCAATTGTACATCACTTTTACTATCATAGGGCTTCGAGACCATCTTTCTTCCTTTTTCACCCTCGAAGAAATAATAATCTATGCCATTATGAGAGAGATACTCAAACTTATTTATAATACCTGCGTTTGAATCGGCTATGATATTCTTGGTAAGAAGTCCGTTTTTAGTAAGCCTACCTATTTCATAAAGCCTTGTCTGATAATTGAATTTAAGGTAGTGCAAAGTAGAATCGATGAATTTATACTGCAGCACATTTTCATCCCATTTGGTACGGGTATTATCTTCATTCAGCCAATCGAACTCAGATATATTCATATTCTCAACGCCATTCGATTGATAATTGCGATAATACAGCAGGACTTTTCCATTGAACGCATGAAAGCCTTCAAGTTCACCTATATTTCGAATCACGCGCTCCAGTGTGTCACCTTTGGTACGATAGATATATTCTCGTTTCAGATACAGATAGCCATATTGTCTGACACTTGCTTCGCTCAAATCAGGCGACTCACCCGTGCTATCCGACAGCAAATGGGTATTTTCCGGCGTACCATCTGTTGTCCATAAATTGCTCCTCCCAGTTTCAGTTCGGTAGATATAAAAAACTAACTTACCGTTAATGGTATCCACCTTTTGCACATAGCGAAGACTTGGAATCTTCATATTTGCAAAATCAGTCACCTGCTCCTGAGCCATAGCTCCGAGCCCAACCAGCCAACAAGTAAAAATCAGTAGTTTTTTCATAGATTAGTCTTCAAAACATGAGCATGACTTGAAGAAAGGCTAATCGGTTGTAATGGTATCCCGAAAATAAACCTTTATGATGCGAACATGGAGATTAGCGCCACAAATTTGTCACCCAAAGTTTCTTATTTCAAAATAATTCCTTTTCTTCGCCATCTTATTCAACCAACCTTATATGAAATTATTCTCTGCTTTTTTTATTACATTCTTGATTTTTACTACTGCTACGTTTGCACAAAAGCGAGGCCTGCGTCCAGTTAATACTTATAGAAACCCGGTTATTGCCGGAGATTTTGCCGACCCATCAGTGATTCGTGTAGGTGATACCTATTATGCGGCAGGAACCTCGTCAGAATGGGGGCCGGCTTATCCGATGTACGCTTCAAAAAACCTGACAGACTGGGAATACATCGGCCCTGTGTTTCATGAAATGCCAGAGTGGACGATGGGTAGTTTCTGGGCACCGGAGCTATTTTATCATAATGATACTTATTTTTGCTATTATACTGCCCGTCGCAAGTCAGACAAACGCTCTTATATAGGTGTGGCCACTACTAAAGACTTGAAAAAAGGTTTTACCGACCACGGGGTAATTATAGAATGGACGAGCGAAGCCATTGATGCCTATGTGATAGAAGACAAGGGCAAACTATTCATAACCTGGAAAGCTTATGGGCTAGATAAAGGCAAGACCATAGAATTATTAGGCGCCGAACTATCTGCCGACGGATTAAAGATGATAGGCAAAGAATTTAATATCATTACAGCCAATAAAGAAGACTGGGAAGGAGGTGGTGCCGAAGGACAGGCTATTTTTAAACGAGGCAAATACTGGTATATGCTCTATTCGGGTAATTCTTGTTGTGGCAGCAAATGCAATTATATGGTTGGTTTTGCAAGGGCTGAAAAAATTCAAGGCCCATGGGTGAAATACGCCGGGAATCCGGTACTGGTAAGTGATGATGTATGGAAATGTCCGGGGCATGGTACAGTAGTTACTACACCTGATAATCGTTATTTTTATCTGCACCATGCATACAGCGCTGCCGATTTCACATTTGTCGGGCGCCAGGGTGTATTGAGTGAACTGGTGTGGGATAAAGCCACTCAATGGCCTGTTTTCAGATATGGTAAAACTACCCCTCAGCAAGCAGAAGCACCTGCTGGTACAAGTATCACCAATTATGCGGGTTTCAATATCAATTTTAGTCAGCCGGTGCCTAATCTGCGTTGGATACACGATGTGCATTATCCGGAACCAAAATATGCTGTACAAAACGGCGCATTGCAGATTGAAAACACTAATCTGCTTGAAACAGGCAATTTTATCGGGTTTAATATCAAAAAAGGAAGCTATACTTTCACGGTTGAGGTAACGCCCAAAGATGAGCTTATGCAAAGCATCGTGATTTATGGAGACACAAAAAATGCGCTGGGCTATGGTGTGCGCAAAAACACCGTAGAAGTATGGCGTATAAAAGATGGTGTACATGAAACCGTTAAAACGCAACCCATTGCCACCGGAAAAGATATTACGCTGAAACTACAAAGCTATAATGGCCGTTTCTACGAATTCAGTTATGAATTGAAAGGCGAAAAGCCTGACGCTGCCAACAAAATTGCCGAAGTAGATAATCTCTGGCTACCACGTTGGGACAGAGCCGCAAGAGTTGGTATCAATGTATCGGGCAAAGCTGCTGGTAAAGGTGAGATAAAGGCTATGCAGTTGAAGTATGAGTAGTTTTCTAGCGTATCTTAGGAATTTAAATTAATATACTCTAAATTCCTAAGATACGATTACTTCATTTAAAATGTACTAAAAGCAACCAGGGCCACAGCATATTTCCCATTTACAAGTCCTTCTATTAAAAACATGAGTGCATTGCCCATCTGAAGGTATCGGTGGTCTGGGAGGTATTGGCCTACCATTACATAAATCTCTTTCAATTTCTGTATCAGCAGCTAAAACTCCTCTTGATTCTACCCTAAGCCTCGAGTCTTCTAGAAGAGAATCTCTTCTCTCTTCTACTGAAAATTTTATTGTTTCGATTTTACTTTGGGCAATTCCCTCAATTTTACCATCAGCAATTAACTCGTTAATTGATACAATCAATTGTTCTATGGAAATATTTCTTGCAGTTTTTTTCCATATAGTTTTATTTGTATTTTTATTAGCCATATAACATTATTAAAAGTTAATTAGTAACACTTATTTTATTTGGTTTTAGGTCCTTAAATCCATTAAATAATTTTTCAAGCTCAAAATCAAGAGACAACCCAGCAAAGTTCATATTAGAAAAATTTCTTATTCCATTAGTATCAACATTAAAATACCACATTTTACCACCTACTAATCTTAGAGCATTTCCAAGTCTAAAGCCAAAACCTGTTAAAAGAGAACTATTTTCAAAAAAATCTAAACGCTTACTACTTTCTACTTTTACCAATGTCCACCCGACAAAAATCGACAGAAAATGAAATAAGTTTTTGTGCTTATAAGACCAGAAATGCAAGTCCTTATTAATTGGTCTAAGATTAACATGAAAACCTAGGTATGGCATAAATTTATAATCATTTTCTCTACCATTTGCAAATAATCGTGTGTTTACCAAGCCAAAATCAGGTACTATGGAATATGCACTTCTTGCTGCAAAATTAATAGCGAAAGAATGACCCTCTACAAGTTCTGCTACATTGAACTTCGGATCTTTAGAAATTTCATTTTTAATATCTGTAAGTAGCTTTTCAATTTCTTTTAGTATTTTCTTACTTGTTCTAAGTTCTTTCAGATAGGCGCTAATATTAATGCTTATACTAATTTGAGAAGCAAAATTCACTGAAAGGCTTCTTGAAAGAGTTTCTAGTCTTGAGAGACTATCAATTGATTTATCAATCATCTTGATTCTTTCAGAGTATTTCAATGTATCTATTGCCTCACAATATCTACAACCAATCGATAAATATCCATTAAGTGTTTTTTTATAAAAATCTATATCGAGTCTGTGCAACTCATTAATCATATTAAGTGTTTCGTTATTTAACATAAACTTTTCTCTGAATTTTTCGTCAATTGCGGCATTTGCTGAAGCAATTATTTTCAAAAAATCATTCAAGTTAGGATTACCATTAAATAATACATGCAAATTTGAAATTGCGATTGAGCTATCAAGAGAAGTCAATAATGCATCAATTTTATCATATTTAATCTTTAGACTTGCATTATACAAACTGTCTACGTTTTTCTTCGCTATGTTAATGTCAGTAGTGTAATTAAATCTTAGACCGTCAAATCTATCAGCAATCGCATCTGATAAATCGAGATATTTTTTTTCAAAGACAGAATCAGTAGTAAGACCACGTTTAAGCTTTCTGTATGAATCAAAAATTTCATATGTTTTTTCATTTGGCCCTGCAGAAAAAATAAGTGTATATCTTTTGTTTGGTTCTAATAAAAATTTGCTCTTAAAATCAACAAACAAATAGTTCTTTTTCTTCTCATCAATCTCTACTTTAAAATAACTCTTTGGAAATGTTTCGTATGCTTTTTGATTATTTAATAATCTTTGCTCAACCGATTGCTTTAAATCAAAATTCAGTACTTGCTGTACTATATAAACGAAACTAACTTTTTTACCTGTAATTGGTATTTTAAGAGTAAAAGCTTGGTCGAAAGGTAAAGGTTCTTTGGGCGTAAGCGTAATTGAGTCTATCTCAATTACTTTAGAAGGTAACTGCGCATGCGTTACAATAATTGTTAAAAATATTAGGGCAGCAGTAAATATTATTTTCATGAATATTAGATATTTTCGTCTAATTTCAGAATTTAATCAGAATATTAATATTTTTTTTATTTTACGGCTTATTTATTTAATTTAGGGATCAGAAATGCTCATATTTGACTTAATATTAAAGTTAATATTGTTTTAATTAAGCTTTATCTGGAGGAGAGATTTGACTTTAACAAATTTTTTCCATTTACCTTTGACAACTCAGAGTAAATTCATTTTAGGATAGCATAGGCTCTCTAATTATAACTTTTCCGTTGTCTATTTACAGTTTTGAATCAACCTAGTTTAAGATAGGACATTCGACAATACTTCATCTACTCAACAACTTACTTTTCACTACAATTTCTATTACCTGCTCACGCATGGTGCGGCTGATGGGAATCAGGTGGCTTTGAATGGTGATGTCGTTGTTTTCGATGCTTCCGATTTTGGCAATGGCTACCAGATAGGATTTGTGCACACGTAGAAAACGAGTTGGGTCAAGGTATTCTTCTACGGTTTTCAGGGGGAGCAAAGTCATATATTTGCCTCGGGTGGTGAAGATAATTACATAATTCTGGAGGGCTTGTACAAACAGAATTTCATCAATCAGAATCTTTTCATACTTGCTTTCGCATTTGATAAACAAGTAGTCTGGCTCTGAATTTTGTGGCTGAATATCTGTTTTCAGGTTTTTCAGAAAGTGTAATTCCTTAGCCTTGTTGGTAGCTTTAAAGAATCGATTGAATGTAATGGGTTTTAGTAGATAATCCACTACATCAAACTGAAAGCCCTCTAAAGCGTAATTGGGATAGGCCGTTGTAATAATGACCATTGGCAGATTAGTCTTGATTTTCAGAAAGTCCAGCCCTGTCATGTGCGGCATTTGAATATCCAGAAATATTAGGTCGATGCGTTCATTTTCCAGTATTTTATTCAGTTCTAGCGGATTCTCGGCAATGGCTACCAGTTCGAAGTAGTCAATTACCTCGATATACTTCATCAAGCCTTCGCTTGCCAATGGCTCATCATCTACTATGACACACCTGAGTTTCATTTTAAATCTATCGTAAGCGCTACTTTATAGGTTTTAGCATCATTTTCAACCTGAAGTTGATGGTGGTGCGGATAAATCAGATTCAATCGGCGTTGTACATTCTTTAATCCTATACCCGATGAGGGTGAAGTGGACTCCCCTCCCCGACTGTTTTCTATGTGCATTTCCAGTTGTTTATTGTCTTTTACCGCCAGGCACATCCGTATGAAATTCTTCTGTGTTTTTCCTTTAGATACGTGTTTGAAAGTATTTTCAACAAACG
Source organism: Emticicia fontis (assembly GCF_054779675.1). Taxonomy (NCBI): domain Bacteria; kingdom Pseudomonadati; phylum Bacteroidota; class Cytophagia; order Cytophagales; family Leadbetterellaceae; genus Emticicia; species Emticicia fontis. The sequence continues at coordinate 152,907 of NZ_BAAGXU010000021.1, read as the reverse complement.
GAAGAAGGATAAAAGGTGAAATACTTACCCCCTGTGCCGAAGCATGGTTAATCTCAAATTGCAATTCGGTCTGGTTCTCATTCAGGCGAAGTGACTCTAATTCTATAAAATTCTCTAAAAAATGCAATTCTTTACTTAGTGGAATCTCCTGATCGTTGCATTCGTATAATTGATAGCGCAACATTTCTGAAAATGAGGCCAGTGATTCAGATGCTAAATCAGGATTTTTATGTATCAATACAAAAATAGAATTAATGGTATTGAATAAAAAATGAGGGTTTATCTGAGATTTCAGGTATTTCAATTCGGTTTCGAGGTTGTCTTTTTCTAAATCACGGCGTTTTTTCTCAGTTTCCAACCAGTTTTTGCCTAGTTTTATACTCATGGCCAATGTCATGCTGCCGACAGTAGATGGAAAGGCGTTGGAAGTAAAAATAAGCAGGAATTGGTCAGGGCGGCGGCCGAATATCTGTTCAAAAGTCAGATCAGAGAAATAGGGAGCCAGATAGTAGCCTCCTACAATAAAAGCAGAACAAACCATTATGGTAAGGATAACCAGTGCAATATAAGTTTTATACTTACCTAAATATAAAAACCTCGGTATAAGGTAATACAGATTAAAATAAGCGCCTAAGGCCTGAAAAACGATATAACCGTAGAATTTAACAGGAAAAGCTCCCAGAAAAAGATAGGCATAAGCATCATGAAGATTGCCGATGTTAATCCACATCCACAATAAATGATAGCCTATCCAGAAAAGAATGTGATGAAGCTTATATCTAAAAAACCAGTTTTGCATCAAACGGACAAGAAATTAGCGATTCAATTATTTTAAACGAATGTAGTATTAATCTTGCTTGCTCCAAAAAGCAGTTTGACGTAATGTAGGAAATAATTGATGAAATGCAGAGGTGTAGCTCATAAATCATCTCAGATATTATTTTTTATGTTTTGACGATAAAGTTAAAATATGAATAGTTAATATTGTTTTCCATTTGATGTTTAAGAGAAATGAAGTTTGATATTTATTTATCCTCACGCAATGTTATAATAATTGACCCCTTATTTCTTAATAGAAAGGTCTTAGATTATTTTATTCAATGGCCAATTGAAGAGCAAATTACGCCTGCTGAAGCAGAAAAAATCAATAAAGAGTTGTTTCCATATGGTCGTTCTATTATTGGTTTCTACTCGATAAATGACTTTGTTGAAGGTAAATATGAAATAGATGTTTCAGAAATATTCAGAATTTTCAAAGAAGACTTTGAAGAATATGATTTATCGGAAGAATGCTTATTTGGTGTGGATAGTGGTGAAATTCTGGTAATAGGGCTTGAATTTTTAAAAGCTTTGTTAGCTGAATATTCATCAAAAATTAACGACGAGTTTTCTTTAAAAGATTTATTAGGAACCCTTAATTCTCCTAAAAGTAAATTCAGGTTAATTGAAGCATTTGATATTGATAATACATTTACTGAATTTATAGGAGATGGAAGATATGCTGCAAGCCAAGATTTTATTAAAACTTCAAATTCTCTTTTTTAAAATATCAACAATCAATTGACTAATTCGCAAGCGCCTCCAATGTCTCAAATACCGGAATCATCGTTTTTCCTTTGTCTGTCAGATAGTACTCAATATGCAAGGGTTTCAGTTTAATCGTTACTTTTTCTAATAATCCTGTCTCTTCCAGTTCTTTCAGAGCTATTGCCAATGTCTGCTTGTTTGAGCCTTCTAACTGGCGCAATAGGCTACTGAAACGCAATGGTTCTTTCACAGCCAACCGAAAGATTTCGGGCTTCCATTTGCCTGATAGTAGTTTTAGCAATGTCTGCGCAGGGCATGTTTCTGAGGTTTCATCCATCTTTTTAGTAGTCATGTTTTTTTGACTTATTGACTGTGTTCGTAAGGTTTCAGACCTTTGTGCAATCATATAAAATAATTCAACTGAAAATGGTTCAACAAATTCAGACATGAACATTAAAACAATATTATTTCTCTTAATTGCCGGCATTTTTAGTTGCCAGGCACAAACCAAAAAACAAATGACAACAAATAATAATCCACTACTTTGCGACCCTGAAACAGGTATCTGTGAAATTCCCGGAGTGGCAAATACTACTGATAATCAAAAGATAAATGCGGTAAATAAGCCTGTAAAGATTATCTATTTCACAGACCCTATCTGTTCTTCATGCTGGGGGATTGAACCACAACTGAGAAGACTAAAACTGGAATATGGGCATGACGTTGAAATTGAATATCATATGGGCGGGCTTTTGCCTGACTGGAGTTATAATAGCGGTGGTATCAGCAAGCCTTCTGATGTGGCGCATCATTGGGATGAAGTAAGTCTGCATTATCAAATGCCGATTGATGGGGATGTTTGGCTGGAAGACCCTCTGGATTCGTCTTATCCGCCTTCTATTGCTTTCAAAGCAGCACAATTGCAGGATGAGAAAAAAGCGATTGTCTTCTTAAGAAATATGCGTGAAATGGTGTTTCTGCAAAAGAAGAACATTACCAAATGGGAAGTATTGAAACAGGCAGCCATAAAGGCAGGTCTGGATTCGGAGAAATTAAAACAAGATTATGAGGGCATAGGTAAAGAACTTTTCCAGGCTGATTTAAGTCTTGCTAAAAAAATGGGTGTCAGAGGGTTTCCTTCGATTTTTGTTACTAATAGTGCTGGTGATTCTGAGTTTATCTATGGCACTAAGCCTTACTCAGCTTATGAAACCTGGATTAATAAAATCTATCCTAAAACTGTCAAAATCACTTATGCAAAAGACTGGGAAAGCCTGTTTCATAAGTACCCTACGCTTACTTTAAGAGAATTTTCAGAATTGGCGGAGGTTTCTTTTAAAGAAGCAGAGAAAACGCTGGAAAAGCTGGTAGCGGAAAACAAACTTAAAAAGTTTACCACTAAAAACGGGGCAATCTGGATTAAGCAATAGATTGGTTTGATTTTGCATCGGGGGCTTCCGCAAAGCCCCTGATGCAAAATCAAATATTAACAAAAAACTCTATTGATGCGAGCATACCCTCTATTCCTATAAAGTCCCCCTTTAAGAGTCAGGAACAGTCTTCTTACATTCTCCCTCTGTATATTTCATTATCCCTCTGGCTTCTGCTTCGCACGAATTACCGTAGGTTTTGTTATTGCAACCGCATACAGGTTGATAAATGGCCGTACACATTCTGCCGTCGCTGGGCTTTTCAGTACATTGTCCTACTGAACTTGCTTTTTTATTACAGCACAAACAAGTCAGCAATATCGCTCCTATAAGAATGGATTTTCTGGTTTTCATGGTTTTTCTGTTTTGTTAAAGCAAATATAAAAAACCCATGCCACCGCAATAGTATCTATTGTTTCTTTTTAACCGCTGGTTTTGATTTATTTGCCGCAGGTTTGGGCTGATTATTTGTCGATTTAGGTGGATTAGTGATTGATTTAGAAGTATTGGTTGTGGTTCTGGCAGTATTGCTGACATTGCCGGATGTATTTGTTGAAGCTTTCCTTCTTATTTTAGAAAGGAAAAAGTATTTCACCCAGATACTATGATACTTAAAATCGGTAACATCTAAGGCATCCCGCTGATAGCCCAACATGATTTCGGGTTTGGGTTTAAAACCTACACCGAATCGCTGAACACCTGTGGTGCTGAAATTAAAGTTTTTTACACTCACGGCTCCATTTACATAAATCAGGTCTTTATATCTGAAAGCTATATCTGCTGCCAACAATTGTCCGGGACTTGTGGGGCCATATCTTTTATTTACATCAACCTGCAGATAAGCCGACGGAATAAACTTTATATCGTGCGACATATAGAAGGTGTACCCTCCTTGCAAAATCAGAGCTTTGTAGGGTGCATTAGTAAATTCGCCTTTCTCAACGGAAGTGACTATATGTGGAAACGAAAGCCCGATATAATTCTCTTTATTTTTATTCTGCAAGGCAACTCCTAAGCCATATCTGAATATTTTTCCCTCTTTAAATTCCAAAGGGCTATACATACCCAGATTTGCGCCGATTGCCAGGTTGGTATGCCTGCTGATGGGCATTTCGTAGGCGTAATCGAGCACGAGGGAGTTACTGGCCTGTTGTTGTCCCCAGATATATCCTCCAAAATGATGTGGACTTTTATCAGGGTGATAGGTACCAGAAGCCAGAAACTGATAATTGTTAAAGGAATAAGAACTGCCGGGATACTTAATTGTATAGTTCCCCGGAGAAAACGATAATAAGGCATTATTGGCTGTTGCATTTACCAATAAAGCGGGATTGATGATTTGTTTATCGAGATACCATTGCCTGAACTCGGTAATGGTTTGTGCGTTTACGGCACGAGCGGTAATCAATAGTAAAATGATTAGTCGTTTCATTGGGTATGTACGAATGTCAAGTTTGTGGTTATTATTCTAAACAACTCGTAGAAGTTTATATTGTTTAAGGAGAGAGATAATTGAGGGATTGAGGGATTGATTGAATGAGCGATTGAGTGAATGAGTGATTAGCCAAATGCACTCATTCACTTAATTCATTTATGCTTTTTTTACGAATTCGGATTTTAAACCCATGGCTCCGAAACCATCGATTTTACAGTCGATATTATGGTCTCCATCCGTCAGGCGAATGTTTTTTACTTTCGTACCAGCTTTCACGGGTTTAGGCGCACCTTTTACAGGCAAATCTTTGATAACTACCACGGTATCACCATCTTTCAGCTCATTTCCATTGGCGTCTAAAACCTTTGAGCCGATCTCTTCGGCCACTACTTCATCAGGGTTCCATTCATAAAAACATTCCGGACAAATCAACAGGCCATCACTAGGATACACGTATTCACAATTACATTTCGGGCAAGGTGGGAATTCTGACATAGTATTTTTTTAATTATTGAGGATCACAAAAGTACGGATATTTTTTAAGAATAAGGGTGGAACACCTAGAGCGACTCATATTTTCATTCTCAATTGTATACATTTCAACCCCGCATTCCTGCACATCAGCACCCGCATCCTACATTTCATGGCAAGAAAGATTTTCATTGGCAATGGTGGGTCGTAGTTTTGACCCAACAATTATGAAAAGTAGCTTATTTACCTAAGCTGAGTACTAAAAATAAAATTATGAAAAAGAAACAACTATATCTCACAAAAGCACACAATCTCATTACCTCATCTTATTTCAATATCATCTCTAAAAACAATTGATAGCCATGTCAATCTTATACATTTTCCGTTCTATCCTCGTTTCTGCTTGTTTGTTCGCAAGTGCAACTGCCTGTACTACACCAGAAGACAATGATCCAAGCCCCAATCCTGACCCAGGACAAGGTCAGGCTGGGTTTCTGACAGGGAAAGTAACCGACCCTGGCGGCAAGCCACTTGCAAAGGCTACTGTTTATATCAACAATACTGTTATCAAAGATAGAAGCGCCGAAACTACTTCGTCAGCCGATGGCTCTTATAAAATAGCAATGGTCGCTGGATTAGGCCAATGGGTAGCCAAAGGGTATATTCTGAAACAATATAATGGCCGTGTATATAAATTATTGCTTGACCCTGAAAATGATGAATCTTTTACGCAAGAAGAAAAGCCTGTCAGAAATTTTCAGTGGAAATTGCAGGGGCATGTGCCTGATTTAAGTCTGAATCTGTATTATGGGGGTTTGGCAGAATTATACAAAGACCCGAATGAAGAAAATATGAATGATACCGAGAATGTGGAATTTACATTTCAACCGGAAGGTGCGCTGATTGATGGCTCGCAGGGAAAAACCCTGAAATTGAGAGGTGGAAAAGCGGGCACACAAAATCGTAATAAATTGATTGATATTCCGATTGGTCGGTATAAAGTATCAGCCGTATATCTACCAACAGGCAAAGCGCTTAGAGTAAAAGATGCCTGGAATGATGATACTTATGCAAGCTCAGCTATTATCGAATTTCATGGTACTGAAGAATCTTATAGAGCCAATCAGATGGGGATTGCATTTAGGGAGTAGGCTCCCCCGCCCCTGAAGGGGAGCTAACACAGTGTGGCGCGCCGCGTTAGGGTGTACCACGCTGACTAGGTAGGTGAAAATCAGGCACTTTTTCCTTGTCCCGTTTTCCATTCTCCTTGTTCCATTATCCATTTTCTGACTCTGGAACAGTTTTTTTGTAGTATTTATTACCAAATGATATTACTATGAAAATGATGCAGTTATTGGCTTTTTCGCCTGCGCTGATGTATAATGCCAGATTTCTTAATTTTTTTCTGAATCCGGGAGATGGTACTTCTTATAATGGTGGCGAGGTAGATGATGAAGATGTGCTGGAAGACGAGAATCTGGAAGATGAGGAATTACCGGATGAAGAACCTACGCCTAAAGAAGATGATTTCAGCTATGTAGCTGACGATCAGAAGACTCCCCCTGAAAAAGAAGAAAGTAATTTTGAGCCTAATAATATTGATGAGAAATAGTGTTTAAGGGGTAATTTTAATGAGAGCGTCTCAAAAGTTTTTTGTACCAAATAATATTTGGCAGCGCTCAACCCCACACCCTAAATCCCTCTCCCCAACAATGGGAGAGGGACTTTTAAGCCCTTCCCCATTGTTGGGGAAGGGTTGGGATGGGGTGGACGCCGCGAGGTCTTTTTCCAAATATTATCGCTACGGCGCACCGTTTGGCGTACTTTACTTTTGATACACTCTCCAATACTCATTTATTTCTTTTTCTTCTCAATATCAGGTAAAAAACCTGTCAGAATACCTATTAATGGCAGATAAGAGCAGACGTCGAACATGAAACTGATGCTGGTGTGGTCGGCTAGTGTGCCTAATAGGGCTGAACCAAGCCCACCCATGCCGAATGCCAGACCAAAGAATAAGCCTGAAATCATACCCACTTTACCGGGCATCAATTCCTGGGCATATACCAGAATGGCTGAAAAAGCCGATGAAATCAACAAACCGATGAATATAGCCAGCACAGGCGTAAAAAACAGGTTGGCATATGGCAATAATAAAGTAAATGGCGCTGCTCCCAAAATAGAAATCCAGATGATATACTTCCGTCCGAATTTATCGCCTAATGGTCCGCCTGCAAAAGTGCCTGCAGCAACCGCAGCCAGAAAAATAAATAGCTGTATCTGCGCATCTTTTACGCTCAGCTGAAATTTATCCATCAGATAAAAGGTATAATAACTGGTCATACCTGCCATGTAGAAAAACTTCGAGAATATTAATAAGAGTAATATAAACAGGGAAATAGCTATGCGATTTTTGCTTAAACCTACACTTGTTTCTTCTACTGCCTTTTTTACTTTCGGCAGGGCTACTGTTTTATACCATTTACCTATATTAAATAGTAAGATGATTCCAATCAGTGCAGCAATACCAAACCAGAGTACACTATGCTGCCCATAAGGCACGACAATTAAAGCAGCCAACAAAGGCCCTAAAGCGCTTCCGGCATTGCCTCCCAGCTGGAAAATTGCCTGCGCCATTCCGCGTTTTCCTCCTGAGGCAAGATAGGCTACACGCGAGGAATCAGGGTGGAAAATAGACGAACCCACACCAATGATACTGACCGATAGCAGAATCCAGTAAAAATTAGAGGCATAAGCCAGATTAAACAAGCCAAACAATGAAATAGCCATACCGATAGCCAAAGAAAAAGGCTTTGGGTAGCGGTCGGTATAAAGTCCGACGAAGGGTTGCAGGATAGAGGCTGTCAGCTGGTAAGCTAAAGTAACCAGCCCAATCTGAGAAAAATCGAGGTGAAAACTTTCTTTAATGAGTGGATAGATAGCGGGAATAACCGCCTGAATCATATCGTTGAGCAAGTGCGCAAAGCTGATTGAATATAAAACTGTATAGACTGTCTGCTGAGCAAGTCCCGGCGCTGAGTGGGTGGTTGGTTTTGTTGTATTCATCATATCATCTGATGATTTATTATAAAAAAATTTAATTCAATCCATTGCTCAATGTCTGAGAATCAGAGTAGCATAGTGCAATGCTTTTTCAGCGTTGCGGTCTTTGATGCTCTGAAATAAAGAGGCGTGCAGGTCGTTGGTCTGGATAAAAGCTTTGGTATCGGCATGTATATTTAAAAACCAGCTTTTCAGATGGGTTGAGAATGCCTCGTACATATCAGCCAGAATTTCATTGCCAGATGCCTTTGCAATGCTCACATGGAAATTAATGTCAGCTGTTATACATTCTTCTAATAAACCGGCACGTGCTTTCTGGATCCGTTGGTTCAGATACATTTCTATCTGAGTCAATTGTTGAACATTGCGATTTTCTGCGGCTTTCTGGGCTATTTTAATCTCCAGCATCTGCCTTACTTCATCAATATCTTTGGCTTGTGCCCGTTTCAGTCTTTGATTCAGGGTTTCATTGCCAGATGAATATTCTTCGATGAATGTACCTACACCCTGTTGCACACGCAATAGCCCCGAGTTGGCCAACATACGTACGGCTTCACGGATGCTGGAACGACCCACACCAAATTGTTTCATCAGTTCGGGTTCGGTAGGCAATTTTTGATTTACCACATAATGACCCGACTGAATATAGGCACTAATCTGATTGGCTACCTCTTCGGCTAATGAGCGTTTATGTATCTGCATAGTCATCATATCATCTGATGACAAAGGTAATACTGATTATGAAAGTAAGCAAATACTGTGGATTAAAATTCTGTTTCATTATAGCCATCAGGTCATGAAGCAAAAGGTTGAGCCTCTGGACACCACCTTTTACGTCCAGTTTACTCAACTATGTCCCCTTAGTTAAATGAAGCCCGGAATTCTAAAGGTGTAATGTGGGTCTTGCTCTTGAAAAGTTTATTGAAGGATTGAGAATATTCAAAGCCCAGATAATAGGCAATCTCGCTTACGGTGAGGTTCGATGAGGCCAGCATTTCTTTAGCCTTCTCAATCAGTTTATTATGGATATGCTGCTGGGTGTTTTGTCCTGTCAGATTACGTAATAAGTCGCTTAGATAATTGGGAGAAAGGTTCAGTTGGTCGGAGATATACTTGACTGTTGGCAGACCCTGTTCTTCTATTTTGATGGTATTGAAGTAATCGTTCAGAATCATTTCAAGCTTAACCAATAAATCGCTGCTGACGTGTTTGCGGGTAATAAACTGGCGATTATAGAAACGATTCGCATAACTCAAGAGAAGAGATAGGTGCGAAAGAATAATGTCCTGACTAAAGTTATCAATATTGGTATGGTATTCTTCGTGAATGTGTTTCAATAGCCTTTCTATCATCTTTTCTTCCCGCGGTGATAGATGCAAGGCTTCATTGACGGCATACTGAAAGAAACCATATTCTTTTATTTTCTGCTCCAATACATGGCCTCTCAGAAAATCAGGGTGAATGCTGATTGCCCAACCGGTTGCGGGCATTTCATCGTCTTCATTCCAGCTCAGGATTTGTTCAGGTGCAAAAAACGACATCATGCCCTGGTCATAATCATAGTCGTTTTGCCCATATTTGGTTCGGCAAGTACATTTCCGTTTGACCGCAATTGAATAAAACTGATTAGTAAAATACCCTGTTTCTTTTACGGTAGTTCCATTTGAATCCTCAAATCTGCTGATACTCATTAAAGGATGTTGCGGTTGCGGCAAACCCATGAGTTGGTGCTGCAAAGCGATGGAGTCAATCGTAAACAGTTTTTTGCTTCTCGTTTTCATCACTGCGTCTTTTGTAAGGTTGAACGCGCACTATTCGCAATAAATTTCATAATCATTGAATTTGGTATCAAAGCGCCCACTTTTGCCCCAATCTTATTCATTAAGCCAGATACTACAATTCTTTTATTGCTTTTCAAACCTTTCATGACTTCTTCCACAACCATTTCGGGCGTTTGTATGTTCGCCTTGCCAAGTAAAGCTTTTTTATCCTCCTGACTTATTTTGGCTGTTTCAAAAAACCTGGTTTCAGTTGCTCCCGGGCATAGCAGCATAATGCGGATATTGAAAGGACGATTTTCTTCTGTTAATGCTTCTGTAAAAGACTTTACAAATACCTTACTCGCCGCATAGGCAGCCATAAATGGTGCCGGCATAAAAGCCGCCATTGAGGCTACGTTTATGATAGTCCCACTGTTTCGCTCACGCATTTGCACGAGATAACGATGGGTTAAAGAAACTAAGGCTACAACGTTCAATTGAATCATGGCTTGTTCGTCGGCAAGTGCAATCTGTGTAAAATCACCTGCCGTGCCTATTCCGGCATTGTTTATCAGGCATTCTACAGTTAACTGGCGTTTTTCTGTTTCTTCAAATATACGCAAATCAGCATTGGGTTCAGATAAATCCATGGCGATGTATTGCGCTGTAATACCATATTTCTGGCTCAATTGTGTGCATAAGGTTTTGAGTTTATTTTCAGAGCGTGCCACTAACACAAGGTTATGTTTTTCAGCCGCTAATCTATCTGCCCAGGCCTCACCTATCCCACTTGAAGCCCCGGTAAGCAATGTAACTTTCATATTATTCTGATTGATGTTTAATACTTTGCAAAGGTCTTGAATCTGACCCAAACAAAGGTATCCAAATCCCTGCGTGTTGTATCCAAAATAAGGAAGATGAAGAAAGGACCAAGGGAAACGTTGAAAGGAGGATAAATGGGATTTAAAACTGAGTTCATCTGTCAATCATTACGCTTCATCAACTATCATTTACAGTTTATCAACTCTTAAATTAGTGTATATAAGGCAAGCGTAAATTCATTGAAAAATTAAAGAAACAATGAAAACGCTATTACTACTATTGACAACACTTTGTTCGGTCACGGTCTTCGGGCAAATAACAGGTAAAGTAATTACAGCTAAGGCAGAGGCTGTTCCTTTTGCCAATGTGGTTTTACTTTCGGCACAAGATTCTACCATTATCACTGGGTCGGCCAGTGATGAGAATGGAAACTTTCAATTAAGTCCTTCCAAAACGGGTGAGTTTTTCCTGCGGATCAGTAGTATAGGTTATCAGAATTACCAATCGAAAGCCTTTACTTATACTAATTCATCTATTCAAATCTCTCCTGTCAGTCTGATAGAAGAAAATAATGCACTTAATGAGGTGACTGTTTCGGCCAAAAAAGAACTTATTCAAAATACGCCTAATGGCAAAGTAATCAATATCCAGAGTAGCCTGATGACCAAAGGCAGCAGTGCACTACAAGTATTAGAACGGCTTCCGGGGGTAATAAGTGACCGACGCAATAACCAGTTCAGTCTGAATGGGCAAAGTGGGGTAACTATCCTCTTTAATGGCAGAAGAGTACCTATGTCGATGGAAGAATTGATGAATTTATTAGAAAGTACCGTAGCAGATAATATTGAGAAAATAGAGTTAATTACCTCGCCTACTGCGCAATATGACGCCGATGGCGGCGCAGGCATTATCAATATTATATTCAAGAAAAATGAAAACGAGGGTACCAGACTGAACCTATCTGCCACGGCAGGCTATGGCTATCGTGAAAAAGCGCTTACCTCACTCAATTTATCACATGGCTTTAAGAAAGCTAATATCAATGCTTCGTACTCGTTTGGCCATAATCATGATTACTCGGGTTATAAAGGGCACGGCACTTCTATTTTCCCTTTTATGGGTGGTTTTAATAGTACCATTTTTGGGGGTATGACTGACCGTGTGCAACAAGTACATAATCTGAATCTCTTGGCTGAGTTCAGGCCTACGACCAAAACTTCTTTTGGTGGTGAAATATCACTTTCAGCAGGCAATACGCATAATCTGGTTGATATTACCGGAGACCGTACTATGCCTGATGGCAGTTTTTTAGGTTCAAGAGGCTTATCAGATGGAACTAACGAGAGACAGAACTTTATTTCATCTCTTTACCTCAACCAGAAACTTTCAGGTAAATCGCAGCTAAACTTTGATTTGAGTCATATAGGTTATACCAATGATAGTCCGAATCTGGTTACTTATCAATACTTCGACGAACAGGGCAATATCATCCCTCCTACCAATGCGATATTCAATTATGGTAATCGGGGACAAAGTCATTCAACGATTCATGTGGGTGTTCTGAGGGCTGATTATGTTTTACAAATCAATGCTAAAATACAGGCAGAATTGGGGGTAAAAGGTAGTTATACTACCAATGCTAACGAGAGTAATGTGGAGCGTAAAGTAAGTGACGTATGGGAGATTGACCCGCGTACACAAAGTAATATTCATGGTGACGAAAAAATCTTTGCGGCCTACTCACAATTCCGTTTCCTGCTTAATCCTAAATCTACTTTGCACGCAGGCTTGCGTTATGAATACTGGCAGCGGGAAATCAATATTTATACAAATGGATTTATTATTGCACAATTGTTTCCTTCTTTACTTTATACTTATGCCATTAACGATAAAAGCAATCTGAATCTAAGTTATAGCCGGCGTATCACCCGCCCTGCTTATACTGATTTAATTTCTAACCTTTTCTACACTGATGCTACTTTTGTTTTCTCTGGGAATCCGCTACTAAAACCAACTATTACTGATGTTGTAAAAGCAGAATTTAATAAGAAAGGATATAATATTGGCTTATCATTTCAATATGATTTGCACCCGATACTGCGCTATCAGATTACGGCCAATCCTCAGAATGATATTGGCGTATCCTCACCACAAAATCTTGATTATCAAAAAGGCGTCAGCTTATTTATGAGTGCACCTTTGCAGATTGCTTCCTGGTGGAAATTGACTTTGGGTAGCAATACCGCCTTGCGCAAATACAAGATTTCGTATAGTTTAAATCCGGCAGAAAAAACCTATCTTTTTCAGAATCTGAACTTTACACAGACTATTTCACTCCCTAAAAACTTTGAAATAGAACTATCCGGCTGGCAGACTTTCCCGTTTTTTGATGGAGCCAATCGTCTGAATGGCTTTGGTGTGGTTAATATGGGAATTGCCAAAAAACTCAAAAACGATAGAGGCACGTTTCAGTTATCATTACCAGATTTATTCCAGACTACTTCATACTATACACACATAGGCAGCATGACCCCTATTGCTTTTAATATCAGAAGTGAATCGAAATGGAAAGATGAAACTGCGCTTTATAGAGTTATTAAACTTACTTATTCAAGAAGCTTTGGTAGAAATACCCGCAGTATCAACCGAAATACGGATGATGAAGAGAGAGAACGGGTAAGGAAATAAAGGAAGGCATATTTTTACGAGCAAATAGAAATAAAACATAGCGAGTTTGCCCAAAGACAAACTCGCTATCTTCTATTCAGAAACTGGTTTTATAGTTTTCTATCTAACCAATGCATAATATTTAAAAGGAATTGCGCATTTTGTCTGGCATTAGGATGATTCATACCTGCTTTTACTTTTACAGGCCCGGATAATAGCGCCGAAAACATAGCTGCCTCTCCCATTACGACCAATCGGCCTTTACCATAATTCATAAATGCTCCATTAACAAGATTCTGCCCTGATATGCGTGGAGTTGCTTCATTAAATCCCCAGGCTTTCGCTGGCATTAATACTTCATAATTCTCATTAAGATTTGTCAAAATTGTTGCTTCTTTGGGTGCAATAAATCCCTGACCTGTAAAAACCATCAACGAATCAATCTGTTCATCCTTTGTTCTGCCTTTCGTAATGATATTCTGATTAAGGTTATTTCTTTTAAATGAAAAAACCTCTGGCTTTTTATCTTTTCTTAGTGCAAATCCATCTATAAAGTTAAAACCAAAAGCCATTGAGAGTTGTGCGGCACAGCCGGAAAATGGCATATGATCAGCAATAAGCATCAGGCTTCCGCCCTCTTCTACCCATTGTTTCAAAGTCGTAATTTCATTTTCTGTAAAGGCCGATTTAGAAGGCAATTTCCATTCGATAGTGCTATCAGTTAAAGCATTGGCAATGACTAAAATTTTAATATTGGCTAAATAATCGGAAGTAAATCTTTCATTGCCAGATTGCAACATATAACCGTCACTCTTTAATAATTGTCCGAAAGGGGCATATCTACCCGCCAATGTATGATAATTGAAATGTGCTTCATCTAATACAATGGTCGAACCTTTACCGGCTTCATACATCGTTTTTTTAATCGGATAATTATATTCCATATCTGCCACTTGTTGCGCATGTAGAGGAACAATAGAAAAGGAAAAAACCAGCAGGAAACTCAATAAAGTAAGATGTTTCATAGTTGACAGGTGATAAGAGTGGTTATGGTAAGTTTGAATAAATAGTTGATTTATATAAAATTAATCAGCCCCTTGTTCGGGGGCTGATTAATTATTTTTTCTATATGATTCTTAACAATTTAATTTCCTGATAAAATGATGGATGACCTGATAAATAATTCTGAAATATATCAAGGTCTTATTCTTTAAACAAGTAACTGTGGAGTAAAATTGTATATTAATTTTAGTTTTTAAATAGAAAGGTATTTAACATGATGTTCTCCAGTCTCTAAATCTATTATCAATAAACCCTCGTTGCTGTCATTTAAAGCTCTCACCAATTCTCCTTTAGCATTCCAATATCCAGTTCCACCGACACTCTCGAAATTATCACAATAGCCTACGCAATTGACCATTAATACTGGCATCTGGTATTGTTGGGCAATTATTGGGTAATGCAAGTAAGCTTTATCTACTCCTTTTTGAGATTTTGCTACACTTGCCAGATAAATCTTTGCATCGAGTTTATGGGCATTTTCTGCATGATTGGTTTGCAGAGATTCATAGCAAATGGCAGGAGCCACTTTCAGGCTATCAGGCCAAAGCAAAATCTGTTGGTTTCCTTCAACAAAATACGGTAGTTCATCAGTATGCAATTGTTGTTTGGCATAGGTTTGTAAAGGTTGATTTGGCTGGAAAATCAGCATCATAATTTCTATCCCTTTGGGAGTTCTGATTGGCATACCAGCACCAATTGTAATGATATGCTTACTACTTATTTGTTGAAATATCTCAAAACGCGCATCTTCAGGTGTTGTGGCTAGTGAGTCGGCTAATTCAGGTTCATATCCTGTCAATGAAAGCTCAGGAAAGAATATAGCATCAACCATTTGGGCAATTGCCTGATTGATGAGTCGACAATGATTCTCAATATTAGCCTGAATATCTCCTTTGATTGATTTTGTTTGTGCCAGACAGATTTTCATAATGGGTGCTCCTAACCCCTGAAGGGGGATTTACTTTTACTCTAGAAAATATAAAGATATGTTATTTAAAAGCAAGACTCAAAAAAGTATGCAAAAGTCCTATCCAAAAATAGTCTCTCCTCTTTTGAATAAAGTATATTATTTTTGTAACACTATTTCATCAGCAAAAACCACTTATGACTTTATTTAAACGTTTACTTTTTATACAATTACTTACTATTTCTACCGCTTTTGCACACTTGGGTATAATTGTAGGTAAAATAACTGATAGCAAAACCAAACAGCCAATCCGTGGGGCAAGCATTGTGCTGACGGGATTGAACCGTGGAGCTATTTCGGATGATGCCGGGTATTTTCAGATTAATAACCTTTCTCCCGCTCCGTATACTGTCGAAGTATCTTTTATGGGGTATATAGCACAGGCACAGACAGTAATCGTTAAAGCTGATGAAGCATCTGTGATTAATTTTATACTCGCCGGTACTGAGTTATCCTTAGAAGAAGTAAAGGTGTCTGCCGCTAATCCTCAGCATCAACAGGTGATCTCCAGCCTGGATATTAAACTGCGCTCTATCAACAACTCGCAAGAGGTGCTTCGGATTATTCCGGGTGTGGTTATAGGCCAACATGCCGGAGGTGGTAAAGCTGAACAGATTTTCCTTCGTGGTTTCGATATTGACCATGGTACTGATATTCGGCTTACAGTAGATGGTATGCCTATTAATATGGTTTCTCATGCACATGGACAAGGCTATGCTGATGCGCATTTCATCATTCCCGAACTGATTGATGGAGTTGATTTCAAAAAAGGTTTATATGATGCCGACAAAGGAAATTTCAGTACAGCAGGCTGGGCCAATTTCAGAACAAAAACAGTTTTAGACCAGAATTTCGTAAAGGCAGAAGTAGGGCAATTTAATACTTTCCGATTGGTAGGTGGTGCCAATATGCTTGGTCAAAAATTACCTGATAAAAATCAGAATGCCTATCTGGCTGGAGAATATAATTATTCAGATGCCTACTTTGAAGCGCCACAGCGTTTTAAGCGGCTGAATCTTTTAGGGAAATATCATGGGCATATCAGCCAAAACACCAACCTGACTTTTACGGCGTCTACCTTCTGGAGTAAATGGGATGCGTCAGGGCAAATTCCAGACCGGGCAATAGAAAGTGGCATGATTGGTTTCTTTGGTGCGATTGACCCTAATGAGGGCGGAGAAACAAGCAGAACAAATCTGAATGCCCAGTTTGTAACACTCACCAAACGTAATCATGTCTGGAAAAATCAGTTTTATTATTCCAATTATAATTTTGAGCTCTATTCTAACTTTACTTTCTTTCTGGAAGACCCAGTAAATGGCGACCAGATCAGACAAAAAGAAGCACGTAATTTATGGGGTTATAATAGCAATTATTCTATTGCACATGGAATCGGGCAAAAACAGTCTACGTTTAATATAGGCGTAAATTATCGCCATGATTTAACTAATAATTCAGAACTATCTCATACCAGAAATCGCTCCGAATTATTAGAAGCTGTCAAATTGGGAGACATCAACGAAGCAAATGTTGGCTTATACGCTGACGAAACTATTCAGCTGAGCAATAAATTATTAGCAACAGTGGGTGTCCGTTTTGATTATTTTCATAATCAATATCTCGACCACTTGCAGGCAGATACCAAAAGTAAAGCAAAGGCTACTATCCTATCGCCTAAGTTGAATCTATATTATACACAAAACAACCGATTACAATTTTATCTGAACTTAGGTAAGGGATTCCACTCTAATGATACGCGTGTAGTAGTAGCGCAAAATGGCTTGGATATTCTACCACCAGCCTATGGTGCTGATTTCGGTACAACCTGGAAACCTTTTCCGAAATTATTGATTAATGCCGCTTACTGGTATTTATGGCTACAACAGGAATTTGTCTATGTAGGAGATGCTGGTGTAGTTGAACCATCAGGGCAATCAGTCAGAAATGGTTTGGATGTATCGGTGCGTTATCAGCTGACTAAAAATCTCTTCGCCGATTTCGATGCCAACTGGGCAAAACCACGTGCCGTTGGTGAAGCAGAAGGACAGAATTACTTACCACTGGCCGTGAAGTTTACAAGTATTGGTGGACTGACATTTAAAAATAAAAATGGTTTCAGCGGAAGTCTGCGTTATCGCTACGTTGGTGACCGTCCTGCTAATGAAGATGGCAGCATTATAGCCAAAGGGTATTTCGTAACCGATGCTCTAGTGAGTTATACCAAAGGTCGCTATACAATGGGCTTAAATATCCAGAACCTATTTAATACCCGTTGGAAAGAAACACAATTTGCCACCGAAAGCCGTCTGAAAGATGAAAAAGAGCCAGTAGAAGAAATACATTTCACACCGGGCACGCCTTTTAATGCCAGAGCATTTTTCCAGGTAAGTTTTTGAAAAACAGCCCCTAGCCGATAAGTCGGACCTCCCTAAAGGGTAATTATACTCAGGAATAGATAATTATGTACCCTAAACCATTATCCTTGTAGCCAAAAGTTTTCGCATTTTTAAAGTTCCCTTTAGGGGTTAGGGGTAGCAGTTTAACGAGTTTTAGGATACATTTTTCTAGCCTCAACATATCCTCCCTTGGTTTTCATCACTCTTTTCGATTTCCGAAGCGGAAATTTAAATATCAGATAGTTTATATAAAAGAGCCGTCAATCTAATTCATGATTGTACGGCTATTTTGTTATTTTACGGTGAGAAAACACCCCTAACCGATAAGTCGGACCTCCCTAAAGGAGGAATTTATTAAAAACTTTCCGACATAAAAACTATCGGAATTCTCTCATTTTACTTTTCATAATTATTGAAAAATCTCTGTAACCTTTTTTCAAAGTCAGAGTATCCACAAAAAACACTTTTAATTTATTTATGAAAAAGCTAATTACTGTATTGTTGCTGATTACGCAACTGGGATTTGCACAATCGAGAGAAAAACAAGTAGAAGATTTTTTGCTCCGGCAGATGAAAGACTTCAAGATTCCAGGTATGCAGGTGGCCGTGATGCAAAAAGGTAAAATTGTATTAAACAAGTCATTGGGTACAGCCTATATTCAGGATAATATTGCGGTAGATAATCAAAGTATTTTTGCTATTAACTCCTGTACTAAATCTTTTACAGGTGTAGCTGCTATGCAACTGGTTGAAGAAGGTAAACTTGATCTTTCAGCTCCTATTTCACAGTATATAGATAGTTTACCAGTCCAATGGCAACCAGTCAAAATTCAGCAGTTATTAGCACATATTTCAGGTTTGCCTGATATTCTGCGCCTTGAAAACTCACCGGGTGGCTATAATGAAGCCCAAAACTGGCAAAAGATAATGACTTTACCAATGGATTTTCCAACCGGAGACCAGTTTAGTTATAATCAGACTAACTATGTACTATTAGGTAAGGTTATCAGCAAGTTAAGAGGAAAACCCTTTGTAAAGGTATTTCAGGAAAAACAGTTTGATGTAGTAGGAATGCCTCATACCGTCTTTGGAGATTCGCGCGATATTATTCCGCATTATGCGCCTACCTATGCTTTCAAAAAAGCGATGGATGGTCAGGTATTACCGGAAGAAAAATTGACCATCAATTATGCAGAGTTTCAACCTTCCAGGCGAACGGGTTCTGGATTGAACAGTACAGCTGAAGACATGGCGAAGTGGTTGATTGCTTTGCAACAAGGTAAATTGCTCAAGAAAGAGACACTCAAAACCATGTGGTCGCCTATTACTTTCAATAATGGCAAACCTACCAACTGGGCCTTGGGTTGGGGTGTAAACAAATTCCGTCCGAAACATTGGGCTGTCGGCATGAGCGGTGGTGGACGCTCAGCCTTCTTATTATATCCTGACGATGACCTGGCCGTAATTGTATTGACAAATTTACAAGGCTCTTCTCCTGAAAACTGGTTAGAGGAATTAGCAGGCTACTATAATCCTGAAATCCCGGCCTCTGACCCTATTACCATGTTAAGAATTGAGCTGGATAAACGTGGTTACGACAAAGCTATGCAGGTGATAGAAGAAGCCCGTAAGAAAGACCCAAGCCTCAAACCAGATGAAAATGAGCTTAATGAATGGGCTTACCGGGTTATGAGTAAAGATAAATATAAAGAGGCATTGGAACTCTTCAAACTAAATGTAGCGCTTTATCCTGATAGCTGGAATGTGTATGATAGTTTAGGAGAAGTCCTGTTAAAATTAGGAAATAAGGAAGAAGCCAAAAAGATGTATCAGAAATCGGTAGAGCTTAACCCTAATAACAATGGAGGAAAGCGGGTATTGGAGCGATTGAGTAAATAGATAATTAATCTCGTACCAGCTAAAATATCTGTGTGCCTCAGTGCAATTACTCTATGCAACTCTGTGATTAAAGGGTTGCATAGAGTAAAAAGCCCCAATTTAAATAGTTTATTTTATGTGATTCATTAAAGAAATATAGCTTCTTTTCTTTATCTTTGTCAAGACTCCACTCTATTGACGCTAAATAAAGAAAAATGAAAAACCTCACTCTTATCCTCCTGATTATCATTAGCTTAGGCTGTAAAAAAGAATCTGCCGACCCTAAAACTCCTACTGCTCCCGGCAAAAGATTCGCCAGTCTTACACTTAATAATAAGCCCTACGTCACTTTCGAATTTCAGAAGGGTTTATTGGTAAAAGAAAACTCCTTTACCTTTTGTGAAACCAATCCTTCTGATGAATATACTTATGAATATAACGCAAGCGGACAGTTAAGTAAACTGAAGACCACTACGCGTAGCATTTATTCAAGTATATCTGCTTTATGCAATCCGGCTTTAGGATTAAAAGGCGAAGAGGTATTTACCTATAATAATCAAGGAAAATTAATGAAAGTTACCCGAAGTATGGACGGTGTCTCTGGTACAACTACTGAATATGTTTATAATTTAAAAGGCTTTGTTGAAAAACAAACCATACTGGCGGGGCAAAATTCATTAGTTACCAGTTTTGAATACGATTCAAAAGGTAATTTAATTAAAGAAACAGATTCGGACGGTCAGGTTGCTTATTATGAATATGATGATAAAGTGAATCCTTATTACGAAATCAATCAAAGACCGGCATGGGTAAGTGCTTTTAATAAAAGCCCGAATAATGTAATCAAGGCTACTGGTAGATATAATTTTACCCGCACTTTTAAATATGATGCAGATGGTTATCCAACTGAAGTATCAGAAGATAATGGGTTTACTTATAAGTATAATTATACTACCCCTAACCCCTAAAGGGGGATTTTTTCACAATTTCACACATCATATACTATTAAGTTGTTGTATATATTGTTGAAAAGCGACTCACTCTATTAAAGCTTAAATCTGGCTAAAGGTTGATTATTCAATAAATTGTTAGCATATACTTGGTATTTTTCTAATATTTTCTTTGTAAAACCTATTGCTTATGTATAAATCTTTCCTCGCCTTATTTATGGTTGCGTTGGCTTTTACTGCAAATGCCCAAAGTACTAATCCGAAGTTCAGACAAGCTTTAGCAGATTCATTAGGTGCTGATGAATATGGGATGAAAATGTACTCATTAGTCATTCTGAAAACAGGGACTAATACAACTACTGATAAAGCTGTATTAGACAGCCTTTTCAGAGGCCATATGACGAATATGGGAAGAATGGAATCGGCAGGAAAATTGGTAGTAGCAGGGCCACTAAGTAAAAATGATAAAAATTATAGAGGTATATTCATTCTTAATGCTAAAACCCCCGAAGAAACTAAAGCCTTGTTAGAAACCGACCCAGCTATAAAAGCCAAGGTGTTAGAAGCAGAAATCTATCCATGGTATGGATCTGCGGCGCTTCCACTCTATATGAAACATCATGATGAAGTGAAGAAGAAAGATTTCTAGTCTTAATCTAACCCCATAGTTGCTCTTCTATGATTCAATCCCCAATTAAGCATACTATCTATTACATCAGATAATCTTTTTGCTGACTCTGTCAATTCATACTCTACCAGTACAGGCGTGGCATCATAAACCATCCGCTTCACCATGCCATTGAGTTCCAGTTCCTTTAGCTCTTTTGATAACATACGAGGTGTTATTTTCGGGATATTCCGCTGAATATCTGTAAATCTTTTGATACCAAACATTAATGAGCCTAAAATAGGCAATTTCCATTTGCCAGTCAGTACATTAAGCGTATCGTTCAGAGCCAGAACAAATTGTTCGGGGCATGATTTTGCATCGGCAAAATCCATTATTTTTTTGGTTACCGTCATGTTTTTTCAGATTACTATACTTTTGTATAGCACTATACTTTTGTATAGCACTATACTAAAGTATATCACTATATTTTATATAGCAAATATAACTACTTTTGCATCAATAAAACAATTTCTATTAATAAAAACACGAAACAATGATTTTAATAACAGGTGCAACAGGACATTTCGGTACTGCAACCATAGATTTTTTATTAAAAAAAGGTACTCCAGCCAAAGATATAGCAGCCTTGGTAAGAGATGAGGCCAAAGCCGGAGATTTAAAAGCGAAAGGCATTACCATTCTAGTGGGTAATTATGATGATTATGATTCTCTTGTAAAGGCATTTAACGGTATTGATAAATTACTTTTTGTATCAGGCAATGATGTGGTGAATCGTGGACTGCAGCAAGACAATGTGGTTAAGGCTGCAAAAGAAGCCGGTGTCGGACAGGTAGTGTATACCAGTTTTGTCCGTAAAAACGAAACTGAGACTTCTCCTATTTATCTGGTAGCTAAATCTCATTTATCAACCGAGAAAGCATTGAAAGAAAGTGGTTTAACTTATACCATTCTCCGCAATAATATCTACGCCGATTATATTCCGATGTTTGTGGGACATAATGTAACTGAAACAGGTATATTTTTCCCTGCAGGAGATACTCCTGTGGCATTTACCCTACGCAATGATATGGCAGAAGCAGCCGCTAATGTATTGATTAACGAAGGACACGAAAATAAGGATTATGCCATATCAAATACAGAAGCCGTTACATTCCACGATATTGCCAAGTTTATTAGCGAAGCTGTTGGTAAAGAAATAGGCTATGTAAGTCCTGAGCCTTCGGCGTTTATTGAAGTATTAAAGAATGCAGGACTTCCGGCCGAGCTTATTGGCGTTTCAGCAGGTTTTGCTGAAGGTTTTAAACAAGGAGAATTTGCTTCAACTGAAACTGATTTAGAAAAACTTTTAGGTAGAAAACCAGGTTCGGTGAAAGATTTATTAACTGGTATCTATAAAAAATAACTTATCCTGAACTTTGATTTAGCTGATTTAATGATTGCGCTGATAAAAATTATCAGGGCTATGATTACTAAAATCAGCTAAATCAAAGTTCAGGATTAATCTTCATCTTCTAAGGGCAATTCGCTATCTCAGCCTTAAATGTCTCACTCGCCCCTGCCTGAAAGCCCGGATTCAGTAATATAGATTTTCCTGCATAATAGTTTACACCTGTAGCCACATTGGCCGTACTGGTTATTGATTGAGATGCCCGATAATTGCCAGCAACCTGAGCACCCGACATCGTAAGATTTATATTGATTGTAGCTTGCACCGGAACTCTGGCAGAAGAACAACCATTTACAGTACAACTTACATAATAAGTGGTAGTGTTTGAAATACTAGGCGTGGTATAAGTCCCTCCTGTTCCTACTGAGGTTCCTCCTGTAGTAACTGTATACCAACTTATGCTTCCTCCGGCACATCCTGTGGCAGTCAGCGTTACTGTTCCCGGGCCACATCGGCTAGCACCTGATGGCGTTGGAGCTCCGGGAATAGCGTTGACAGTAGCCGTCGCTGACACTCTCGAAGAAGTACAACTACCAACGGTGCAAGCTGCAAAATAAGGAGTGGTGCTAGAGATACTTGGCGTAGTAAAGCTTGTACCAGTCCCTAAAGACGCTCCTCCACTGGCTCCGGCATACCAGTTAATGGTCCCTCCTGCACAACCTGAGGCAGTCAATGTGACTGTTCCGGTGCCACATCGGCTATTGCCTACAGGTGTAGGTGGAGACGCGGTATTTACTGTAATAGTTGCCACTGCTGAATAAACCTGAGCACAACTGCCATTTTTTACTACTGCTCTATACCTGGTTGTCTGGGT
Organism: Emticicia fontis; assembly: GCF_054779675.1. NCBI lineage: Bacteria > Pseudomonadati > Bacteroidota > Cytophagia > Cytophagales > Leadbetterellaceae > Emticicia > Emticicia fontis. Next base: position 129,587 of record NZ_BAAGXU010000021.1, on the reverse strand, counting down.
AAGATTTGAGAAGTTTAAGGTAGTAGTTGTATTGGTAATTGATACTATATTACTTGCAAAATTATCGGTAGAAGACTCCCATCTGACAATTGAGCCTGTATGTCCACTTAAGGTAAGCGTACCAGCATTGGTTGGTGCACAGACTGTTGTACTGCCCGCAATTGTGCCACCCACAGAAGGAGGATTGATTATAAATGTGGTTTTCGTACGGCAGCCTGGGTACTTACTATTTTCAACATAAAAATTAGTTGAACCTGGTGTAGCTGTATTAGGTACTCCAGAACCAGCCACCCCTACCGGATTAAAAACGTTACCTGAAAATATAGAAGCCCCACCAGAACTGGCCGTAAACCAATTATTGGTGAGTGGGAAAACAGGTACGCTTGCCCGTAAAGTATAACCTCCGGTCGTTCCGGCTCCATAAGTAGCAACTACTACATAATAGGTAGTTCCTGCTGTCAGATTATACCCTATTTTTGAGCCATATATTTTATCAGCCCTGTCATCATCTCCTATTAAGAAATTGGTAGCTGGTGTGGCTGGCGTAAAGCTATTCTGATAAAGTGACACGTATGTATCAAACCTACAACATCCGGTAAGGGATCCGTCAATGGTTTCAATGACTACCCGACCAGTTATTGGTGAAACAAAACTTGTAGCTTGATAATAAACATTAGTGCCGGAGGCCACATAAGTAGTGGCACTGTCTCCCTTAGCTCTATTATAAGTAGAGCCGGAAACTATCGTTCCTGATAAGTTATAGGTATAGGTAGAAGATACAGCTAACCCTTGTCCAGACGGTACTGAACTATCTTTACAAACTAAATAAGTACCCACCGATGCAACAGGTGCCGGATTAACAGTCACCCAAACTTCTTGCTTGACCGGACAATTACTTGGTGTCAATGTAAAATAATAAACTACAATAATTGGTTCGGTAGTCGTATTTATCAAAGTCTCATTGATAGTAGCAGAGTTACCGCTTCCAGCAGCATTACTGATTCCCGGAACGGCCAGACGGCTCCAGGCAAAAGTAGTACCACTGGCAGAAGAAGTAGCAGTATAGGTAAATGCACTACCTGAGCAAATAGTTGCTGTTTTGACAGAAGTCAAAACTCTGTCTGCAAATGGTGTAAAATCTTCTGTTACTATACGGTCATTGGTAGATGCGCCGGTTGAAGCGAATCTTCCTAAACCCCGTCGGGCAAATGCTTTCCATATAGCACATTTGTATCTTTTATTAAATAAAAGTGAATCAGCCGTCAGGATAGCATCACGTGCCTGAACAAAACTTGGGCTACAGGGCTGTAGTCTAAGTCCTTCATTTACTAACTTAAGCGCCGCAATGTTCCCTCTCATATCTGCAATATTAGTCGGCACTGTATAAATATTATTAGCAATCTGACCGTCCTGCATAATAATTTCCCAGGTCATATCCCATAACATGGTTGCCCATATTGATCCTATACCATGAGGTATGGCAAATTTGGTATCACCTACTTTACCATAGGTCACAACTGAGTTTATATTAGCCATATCATACGAATAACGATAGTTTCGGATACCTGTTCCATTGGTTTGTTTTGCCAACGAATAGGTACCTATCCCCCGTGGAATAATCGCACTGGCAAATGTCGGTGTCAGTTTTGACCAATCGGTGGTTAGCATTAAGGCCAGAAAGTCACTCCAACCTTCACCTCCTTGCTCGCTGTTATTCAAACAACTCGAATTAGCCGCGCCTCCTGTTAATCGGGTAGACCATCCATGTCCGTATTCGTGGGCAATAACACCATTATCAAAATCAGAATCGGGCTCATAAGCAGGTGTACCTCCTGCGGTCCATAAATACATCTGCATCCGTGGATTAAAACCATCAATGGGTGTATAGAAATTAGCATTATCAGTACCTGAGCCATCTTGCGCGTCGGCATTGACAAAATCATTTCCCAACCCTAATCCTGTCTTATTGGTCCTCTGAAAATTTCCTGAAGGTTCGTCAAAACCATATCTATACAAAACATCATGCACCACGTTGTTCCAATAAAAAAGGTTTGTAATAGCGGCATCAAGGTTTGCATTAGCAGTACCTACTCCGTTGTTATAATCATAGTTAAAATCCAGTGTAGCAGAAGTCGGGCTATAGCCTCCTGTATCGTTATCATCTCTATCTTCTTTGGCAAATACATTGTTACCTCTTGTAGTTGTATAAGTACTGACTGAGTCATGATGCCACCCGTTGGTTGCGCCCGGTCCTTTACCTGCTGGTAAAAATCTGGTATATGGGCTTATAACAACTGTTTGAGAACCATGGCTCGGGCTTTCTAAAGGATAATCAAATACTTTATAACTATTAGCGGCGAAGGGTTGAGAAATGCCAAAACTTTCTCTTGTCTGCGATGTTGGCTCATGACTGATAATCGGACCATAATCGTGCTTATGCTCAGGTGTTCCGAAATCACAGTGGATAACCATATCTTTGGTATCAATAATATCACCTGTTAGGGCATCTACCTGTACACTCCAATTATTTTTATGATCTTTTGTATAAATCTGTACATTCCATACCAGATTTATTTTGGATACCATTTGCTGTCCAACCAACGTATCGTAAGGAAACCAGTATAGTTTCACGTTTATATTATCTTTCGATAAATCTGCATTGGTATAGACTGCCTTTTCAATCTGCCCATTAGGTAACCTGTTTACACTTACTTGCTGTGTATTGGCATCATTACCGGGCAATTTCAGACTTGTGGCAGCTTTACTAATGGCATCAGTAGGAGATACAGGAATAAGTGTAATCTTGGCTGGTATTTTAGAAGCAATATCAGTTACAAAGGTATTAGCCACGTTCGCTACATTTTCATTTACCAGAATAGTATTCAGAATCCCGTTATAAACTTCAATTGCCTGGTACTTCTGAACAAAATATACGTGATACCATCCGGTAGATGGTGATAGGTAGGCGCTCGAAATATCCATTTCATCAATATCTTTATTAGATAAATGATATTGCGCAGCATTGGCTTTCAGATAGGTTTTCACTTTCTCTACTTCTTTTTGGGCAAAAGCACCAACGGATAAACCAAGTGTGAGCAAAAGCAGGTAGTATTTGTGAAACCTTCGACGATTAGAAAATAAAAGTTTAAGCATAGGAATAGAATTAAGTAAGGAGTAAAATGGGTACTTATTAAAAATACTGGCTAAAATTGTGGATTCAAATGCCTTTAAATAAGTATTTGTTCACTATTTAAAGGAAGCATAAGCTTAGTTATAAAGATTTTATTAAAGAAGCGGGATTACTTATCTGATGGGTGAATTTTATGCTCAAATACTGATTTAGGTGTATTTTGTGGTTGTTCATGACGTATAGCTAAGTAAGTAAAATTCTTGCACATTTTAAGGCAAAACCATTATAAAACCTACAATAATTTACTGAATGGTCAGCGAAAGGTGATTTTTTAATACGAAGGATAAATCGCATGGAGCAGAGGGCTGGGGGCATGGGAGGAAAAAGCAGTAGAAAATTCTTATTTCTTGAAATGAATTACTATTCTGAAACACAAAAAATGGTAAATTTCTTATATCTCGACTTTCTTCTGCCTTATGTCCAACTTGGTCGTCATGTTTATTAAATACAACTTTAATCACATTTTAATAAGCTCCATATAATACGCACTAAATACCAATATATCTATTTGATTATAAACTAGATATAATATTAAAAAGTAATATTAACTCCATCACAAACCCCTCTATTCTTCTCCAAAAAAATCTAACAATTATTTGAATAATTATATCATCAAACAACCTCGTTTAAACGTAATTTGTTTAAACAAATATAGTCTATACATTTGTACCACTTTTGAAAGAAGATATGGGTAAACAGTATAAAAATCAATACCACGAGCTGATAGCCAACCTGCACATAACGGATGGCTACATCTTTAATTATTTCGATCAGAAACTCGCTCCTTTTAAATTATCGGTTCAACAATACTCTGTACTACGCCAGTTACAGGAGGTTTTTCCGGGAAGCCTTAATGCAGGAGAGCTTAAAAACAAAATGCACGAGCTAAATTCGGACATGACGCGACTGACTGATCGCCTGATAAGCAAAAACCTGATTGTACGAGAAGTTGACCCAGAAAATCGCCGTCGGGTAAAATTACGTCTCACCGAAGAATCAAACGAATTTGTAAAAAAAGTAGCTCTGGAGTTTCAGAATTTCGAATCAATTGTCAGTCATCTGACCGACGAAGAAGTAAAAACATTAAACACACTTTTGACCAAAATCAGAAACAAATAACAATGAAGAAGTACATTACAGCCATTGGATTATTCGGATTGAGCATAGGAAGCGCCCTTGCTCAGTCTACTCCAATGCCACTGAGCCAGGCCATTGATATGGCTATTCAGAATAACAAAGGACTGAAAGCAGCCAACCTGCGCGTGCAAGGTGCTGAAGCACGTGCGCAAGAAGTAAAAGACCGCAACTTACCTCAAGCCAGTGCATCCCTCTCCTACTCCCGCTTTAGCCTGATTACGCCGTTTGCCTTTGGAGAAGGCGAAGATGGCAAGCCATTATTCGGGCTTCCAGCCGGAGGATTCAGCGCAACTATGGGAGCTGTCTCTATCAAAAAAGAAATATTCGGAGGTTTTGCTGAGAAAGCTGCCCAACAATCGGCTGACTTATTATTACGCGCCAGCAAACTGGATGTGCAACGTAACCGTCAGGAATTGGTGTATACTGTTACCGATGCTTATTATAATATTGTAAAGCTTATCCGTTCGAGAGACGTTATCAACCAGAACATTCAGCAGTTTGATGAACGCGAGAAAGATGCCCGTAATTTAGAAAAAGAAGGGGTTATCTTGTCAAACGAAGTATTGAAACTACAATTGCAAAAACATAATCTGGAACTGAGCCGCTTGCAGGTTGAAAAAGCCAAAGAAACCGCTCTTTTCAATTTTGGATTGCTGATTGGTGCTGAAAATGCATCTACTATTGCAGTGGATACTACACTTGCCAATCAGGTAATTGCACTTGAGGCAATAAACAGTTTTATAGATCAGGCCATTCAGGTTCGCCCTGAATTACAGGCAATTGCTCTACGTCAACAATCAGCTGATGCGCAACTGCGTCTGGTTAAAAGCAATAAATATCCGCATGTAGGTTTATCTGCAGGCTATAATTATGTAAACCCGAATGCAAGCCTTATTCCTGAAGCGAATACTTTTATCAATGCCTGGAATATAGGTTTAGGGATTTCATATAATATCGGTTCATTATATAACCTGAAAGGACGTCTGAGCAGTGCTAAAACGGCTATCAACGAAAGCATTATCCAAGGACAACAACAAACTGACCAGATTCGCTCAGAAGTTGTAGCGGCTTATCATAATTATGAATTAGCTATTGAGCAACAAAAGGTTATTAAAACAGCATTAGAGCAAGCACAAGAGAATTATCGTCTGACAGAATCCCGTTTCCGCAACGGTTTGGTAGGTTCTACTGACCTACTTGATGCTAATACATTTTTATTACAAGCACAATTAAACCTGATTAATTCAAAAGTAGACGGGCAACTAGCTTACCAGAGACTTTTGAAAGCTACGGGAAAAAATTAACCCCCTCACCCCAACCCTCTCTCCAACAGTGGGTATGGGAGAAAAAAATCGACTATTCACGTAAAACAATCGTAAATATAATTCCCTCTCCACTGTTGGGGAGGGTTAGGTTGGGGTCAACATTAACATTTAAAAACACATTATTTCATAATAAACAATCATGAATACCAAGATAATTATCAGAGTAGTGGGTGCCATTGCATTGATTGCCGCACTTATTTATGGATGGAAAGAAATCCAGTACTTACAACGTTACGAAACCACAGACGATGCACAAATTGATGGAGATGTAAATGCGGTTACACCTAAAATTGGCGGTTATATCAAAGCTATCCGCTTTCAGGATAACCAGGCAGTAAAAGCAGGTGATACACTTTTTATTATTGATGATGCCGACTATAAGATTCGTGTAGCACAAGCAGAAGCAGGTTTACAGACAGCATTAGCCACCGGAGGAGTGAGCCAGTTTAATATTGGTGTGGCATCAGCTACTATACAGAGTTCACAAGCCAACGTGCAAACAGCCCGTAATCAGGTTGCTACCGCACAAGCCAATGTAGCTGCTGCACAAATTCGTTTGAAAAAAGCTACGACCGATTTCGACCGTTATAGCCGTTTATTAGCCGAAAAAACTATTCCACAACAACAATTTGACAATATACAGGCAGAACGTGATGCTGCTCAGGCGGCACTACAAGCAGCACAATCGCAATTAGAGACTGCTCAATTGCAGGTTAATGCTGCTACGACACAAACAGGTGTAACAAGCTCGCAACGCAAAGCTGTTGAAAGCCAGATTGGTGTGGCGCAGGCAACTGCCAAACAACGTCAGGCAGAGTTAGATTTAGCTAAATTACAATTGTCTTATACTGTAGTGGTGGCTCCGGCCTCTGGTGTGGTGTCAAGACGTTCGGTACAGGTTGGCCAGTTAATTCAACCAGGGCAAGCGCTTTGTTCGATTGTAAATACAGATAAATTGTGGGTAACAGCCAATTTTAAAGAAACACAATTGACTGAAATGCAATTAGGACAACCGGTTGATATTGATGTAGATGCTTATGGAAAAGAGAAATTGACTGGTAAAGTGGAATCTTTTGCCGGAGCAACCGGTGCAAAATTCTCATTGATTCCACCAGATAATGCTACAGGTAACTATGTAAAAGTGGTACAACGCGTGCCGGTGAAAATAGAAATTGATAAAAGTAGTCCGGTTTTTGCCAAATTACGCCCGGGTTTGAGTGTATCGGTAGCCGTTGACACACAAAAGAAATAAACAGATGTTAAAATTAGGATTTGATAAATGGATAATCGTAGCGACTGTTACCACAGCAGCCCTCCTACAAACCATCGACTCATCCATCGTAAACGTTACGTTGAATCAGATGATGGGGAATTTGGGAGCATCGCTTGGGGACATCAGCTGGGTTGTGACGGGTTATGCCGCCGCCAGTGCCATCATGATTACCATGTCGGGCTGGTTAAGTGCTAAACTCGGCCGCCGGAACTACTTTGCCGCTTCCATCATTTTATTTACGGTTGCCTCCGTTTTCTGTGGGCTTTCAACCAATGTATGGGAACTGGTATTCTTCCGTGTGGTGCAAGGTATCGGCGGTGGTGGACTATTAACCACCGCTCAGGCTATCCTGATTCAGACATTCCCTAAAGAAGACCTTGGGCTCGCCAATGCCATTTTCGGTATGGGGGTTATCATCGGGCCATCTATCGGGCCTACTTTAGGAGGATATATAACCGACCATCTTTCGTGGAGTTGGGTATTCTATATCAACATTCCATTCGGGATATTGGCAACATTCCTCACTTTTAGTTATATCAAGGAACCCTCCGAACCTGTACCCGCGGGTAAGATGGACTGGCTGGCGCTGGTAATGCTGGTAATGGGTGTTGGTGGTTTGCAGATTATTCTGGAGAAAGGCCATGAAAATGACTGGTTTGAATCAAGTTTTATTGTCTTCATGACAATTGTAGCTGTGGTTGGGTTGCTGGGCTTTATCTGGCGACAAGTGATTGCGCATATTCCTATTCTGGACTTAAGACTATTGGCTAACCGACGCTTTGCAGTAGCTAATCTCTTTAACTTTATTTTAGGCTTTGGTTTGTTTGCTTCGGTATTTATTGTTCCGGTTTTCTGCCAGACTATCTTAGGGTTCACGGCTAGTCAGACAGGTTTATTGATGATGCCCGGTTCGATTGTCACAGGTTTTATGATGTTGATAGTAGGTGTGCTTATGCGTAAAAACTTTATATCTCCTATCTGGTATTCGGCCATTGGTTTTGCGCTGTTTGTGGCATTTTGTTATTATTTATCAGGTTTGAGTCTTTCAACAGGCCCGGATGATTTTTTCTGGCCGTTGATGATACGCGGGATAGGTATGGGATTAATCTTTATTCCATTAATGACTATTACCGTAGCTGACCTTGAACCGGCAAAGATGGCACAAGGCTCTGCCCTATCAAGTATGATTCGTCAGTTGGGTGGTACATTTGGTACAGCTATCATGACTACTTATATCTCAACCCGTACAGTCTTTCATACGGCGCGTTTGAGCGATAATATCTCTGCTTATAATCCTATCTCAGCCGAGCGTATGAAACAGTTTGTAGGTTTGTTTATGTCGAAAGGAGATGCGCTGGTAACAGCCACAGAAAAGGCTTACAAGATGATGCAGGGAACGGTAATAAGACAAGCATTGGTATTGACTTATAATGATACCTTCCTGGTAATTGGGGCGTTCTTTCTGGTTTGTTTGCCTCTTCTTCTGCTATTTATTGGTGGCAAGAAAATAGAAGCATCCGAACATTCAGAAATGATGATGGAATAGTTTTAAGTATTTAGATAAATTACGAAAGGCACAGGCGCAGGCTTGTGTCTTTTTTTAATTTTAAGATTTGAGAAATATATAAATGCCCCATTGACAAAAACCATATTTATTTAACCCCTAATTTGTCCCAAACACCCCCATCAATTGTCGTTTCAATACATTTCTCAATTATAAATTTTCCACTTACTTTGTAAATAAAAAAGCTCATGGAAAATCAGCAACTTGTATTTAAAACCGAATTATTATTAGCCGGAAAAACAGCCACTGGCGTTGAAGTTCCGGCAGAGATAGTTGAAAAGTTAGGTCAGAGTAAAAAACCTCCGGTAAAAGTTACTATTAATGGCTATACTTATCCAAGTACGGTTGCGGTGATAGGTGGAGTTTTCATGCTACCGGTCAGTGCTGAGGTAAGAGATAAAGCGGGTATCAAAAGTGGTGAAATCATTGAAGTAAGTGTAATACTTGATAATCAGCCACGAGTGGTGGAAGTCCCTGCTGATTTCCTGAGTGCTTTAGAGCATAGTCCGGCTGCCAGACAGTATTTTGAGACGCTATCCAATAGTAATAAAAAATATTTCATTGGTTCAATAGAACAGGCAAAAACAGAAGAAACGCGTAAGCGAAGAATCGAAAAAGCTATTGTAGATTTGGAACAACAGAAGAAAGTATAAAACTCTTATGGAACCTACTATCGTTTATTCAGATTTTAGCACTCTCCGTGCTGCCTACATAGAAGTAAAAAAGTTTGCTAGTAAAGAAGTGGGGGTAAAAAAAATTTCGCTTAAAACTACCGTAGCTAAAGATTTAGGCTGTGCTGGTGATGATAATTTTGAACTCCTGGAAAAATTTGTAACTAAGTATGATCTAGATTTTATAGATTTTGATTATTCAAAACATTTTCTTTCAGAAGGAGAGCTGATGCGCCCGGGTCTAGGCATTGTAAATATTCTACTATTATTTTTTTTCCTGATAACATGGGTAATTAAAATCATCACATTTAATAAAATTGACTTTACCGATTTTCAATTATTGCCTAATCTGCATCGAAAAACGCTTGATATGACCTTTGGGGATATGCTAACTTGGTATCTGACTGGGAAATATAGCTTAAGAACTGATGTTAATTTTAAGATTAAATCCTCAATCTAAATCCTATAATCGCCAATAGTGTAGGTTATTTAAATGAGCAAGCGTTATCATTTCCATAGTAAAAACCAATAGCTCTTACCGAATCAGGGCTATTGGTCTACACAAGCTGAAGTTTCAAGTGTTTCTCTTGCAATTAAGCCAAAAAACTTTTAAAATTTGTGGTCAAATTCCATGGGTACATGGATTGATTTATTTATTGTAATACTATTTGAAAAATCGTGTGATTTTATCGCGCGATTTTTTTTATTTACGATAAATAAACATGATTGGTTTTTAAGCGAAGTATAATTGTGATGCCATTTAGGCGAATAAAACTAAAAGTTACTAAATATCGCAGCCGAATGTCACTTGAAAGCCATTCAGGTCTTTAAAAACAATTTCCTTTTTCCCATACTCAGTTCCGGGATTTACCTCTGTTATTTCTGCATTAGCTTTGATTGGCTCAATCAGTTCGTCAATTGAATCCACAATAATGTATATGCCCGCGTCTTTTGTAATTGTAGCATCTTCTCTACCTTCTGGATATAGCATAAACTGCGCACCCGCCCAATCAAGTAAGGCCCAATTCAAACCGCAACCAGGCTCGGCATGCGTACCCAGACATTTAAACCCTAATTTCAGATACCATTCAATTGTGCTTTCAATATCGGGTACGCGCAGAAAAGAAAGACAGATAGCCATTCTATCAGATATTTATGTGAGATTTGCAGATAAAGATAATTTAGATTTAACAGATTATTTGCTCACTAAGTGTATTAAATTATTTTAAATCAGGCAATAAAAAAAGCCTCTTGTCAAGAGGCTCGTATGAATAATAGCTTAATTCCATTTATTCACCAACTGGAGGTTCAGGTGCAGTTGGTGATTCAGAAACTGGAAAAGCAACCGTGCATGATTGACCCCCAAAATTAATTACAAAAGACGCAGCTCCACCTGCGGATGGTGTCCCTGCAACTGCGTAAGTAATCATACCAGAACCTACAGCCAAAGTACCCGGCACTAAAATAGCTGAAAGACCTGTTACTCCTGTTGAAGATACGCCATTGTCTGAGGTATAACTACTGCCATCTCCCCCACTGTAGGGCACTGTAAACGTTCCATTATAAGTAACACCTGCTTTAGCTAAACCTGTAAAGACTGCCCCGGGACAAGTCAGGTTTGAAATAGTAACTGGTTCTACGGAAACAGCTTCTTTTTCCTTCTCACAAGCTTGTAAGCCTAATAAGGCTAGCAAACCTAAACCAAATAATTTTATCGTTTTCATGACATTAAATTTTTATGTTGTATGGATTCATACAAACGGGAAAATTTTATGCCATAAGAATGTGGGGGTAGGTATTCTACACTTTAAGCTAATAGCAGATTAACAGAACCTGGAATCTATATATTACCTCTTAACTATTTGAACCCCTTGAGGTACTTATCTAAAAAATACTTGATATTCGTACCAAAAACAAAGTTGCGAGGATCTAACTCTGTATAGCCTTTTCTGATAGCTTTCACATCTTCATCAGTGAGCCAACCAGCTTTGTTTAAGGAAGTAATATATAATTCGTTAATCTCTCCAAGTCCGAATTGCAAAACCGATACGATTTCGCCCTTGATATTATAGATGGGTGTTCCGGAAAATCCAACTTTCGAGGAGCCAAACATCACTAATTGATACGACTCCTTGACGTTGTTATAAAATTGAGGTAGTAGATAGATCAATGTATCATTCCTGAGCTGGTTTTCTACATTGTCAAAAGCCATAGTAGGCAATTGGGTATACTTACGTAAATTGGCCTCTGTATTAAACTCACTCGCTTTAACGGGAATTGTCTTCTTCAACTTCAATACAATAAAATCTGTTTCTAATTTTCCTTCCTTAAATACATGCTTTGAGAAATCGTACTGTTTGCCAACATATTTATAGAGTAGGTCTATATCAACTGAGTCATATTTTATATTATTATTGGCATCTAAAGTATAATTATAGTAGACCACCATTCTCTTTGGCTTTTTGCTGAAACCAGATGGACGATAAACGCTATAAGTAGTAGCCAAATATTTGCCGTTTACGGTAAATCCACCGCCGTAAATGGTATATTGTTTTCCCTTATCGTCCACTACAACAGATTTCACTCGTATTAGTTTTTTAAAGAGAAAAGCACTGACCTCCTGCGCAGAAAGGGCAAAAGAAAGAAAGGTGAGTCCCAGCACTAAAGAAAAAAATCGCGTCATAAAAGTATAGGTAAATGGCATTTGTGGATCTATCTTTCTAATAACCACCTCCAAAATTAATTGTTCGGGTTAAGACTATAAAAGTTTTTAGGCTTTATTTTGAGTTTGACAGATATTTAGGACTTGTATTTCTGTATTTTTACTTATCAAAATACGAAGCATGAAAATCACCTGGACTTTTTATCCTAAAAATCAGCCCTCGGTATGTCTTGAATTAATTTATGACTATCGGTTAGATGCTTTAAAGCTGGATTGTGGAGGTATTATCGATAGAATAAAAAATATAGCGGTAGTTGACTGGAAAACCTTTTCGGTTTTCAACAAAGGTGAGAGTAATGAAAAGAAAGCTGCCTTTGCTAAATTAGCTGATGTGGCAGATTTTGTACACGAGAATATTGATAAAAATACCCTTTTACCTTAAATCACTCAATTCTGTTCAAGCTAAAAAGTACTAGTGTAATTACTCCACCCACACAATAGGCAATTGTAAGAGGCACAACTGAATGTACGAGTAAACTATCAATTACAGAGCCACCAAAGGCACCAACTACCAGATAAGAAGTGCCGTAGATAGATGCAGCCATTCCTGCCTTATCACCCATAGGCTCTAGTGCTAACGAACTGCTATTTGGCTCAATAGCTATATTCACGCTTTGCAGCAAGCCCACAATCGTAAATAAAACGTATAAGTGAATCGGCTCTTTCGAAGTAAGTGTTAAAATCATTAACAAAATAGCCAGACAAACATAGATAATTAAAAGTGAACGTAAAGTACGACGCGCTCCAAAACGTTGCACAAGCCGGGCATTGATGAAGGTAAAGACACTCATGCAGAATCCGATAATGCCGAAGATATAGACAAAGAGATGTGGTTGCCCGTAGATAGTCCCTACAATCCGCTCAGAACTACTGACATAAGAACTAAAAGCGGCAAATAGAATGGTAGTTATGGTTGTGTATCTGATAAAGGTACGATTGGCAAATACCTCTCTGAAAGACCGAAAAATGGTAAGTAAATTAACTCTGGGTTGTTCAACTGCTGGTCGGGACTCTTTTAAGCGTAGCGACCAGATAAAAACAATTGCGGCAAAGAATGCAGGTGTAAGAAATACGACCTGCCAGCTACTCACCGATAATATGGCAGCACCCAACAAAGGTGCGACCACTGGAACAATCAGAAAGATTGTAAAAATCAAAGACATGGCACGAGCCATCTCATTACCCACAAACCTATCTCTTACGGAAGCTAAAACACCTACAAACATAGCCGAAGAGCCCATACCCATCACAAAACGAGCTATTAATAACCAGAACATACTTGGTACTAGCACTGTGGCAATACAACCACTTAAATAAAGTGCAAATCCAGTGCGTATCACAGGAATGCGACCGTATTTATCAGCCATTGGGCCAAAGATTAACTGAAATAATTGTCCGAAAAAGAAAAAAGTAACCAGGCGCGCCGTAGCCGTTGATTCCGCGCCTAAATGAAATTCCTGTCGGACGGCATCAAAGGTGGGTAACATAATATCAATAGCCAATGCCGTGAGTAGCTCTATGCACGCCATCATGACTATAAACTCAGTGCGGCCAATATTCTTTGTGGTGGATTGTGGTTGATTCACTTCAATTGCTTGCATGAATGGGAAAGTAGTTTTCTGATAGGCAAAATTACAACCTCATTCCCATATAACAAGGGTATAGAAACGCCAAAAAGAGGGGTAAATCGGACATTTATTTCTTGCTGAAATAATAGTATGTATTTTTGCCTCCTTTCAGCATGCCCCACTCTTCTTTTATAAAATCAAATTGCTGATTCGTCTGGTAGAAACTCTTTAACTCTCAACTGCTTTATGGTGGGTTGTATGGGCATATTAGCTGTCGTAGATTAGGAATTGTGTGCATGGATTTATCTCAAATTCCATTAAGATTTCTACCCCTGAATTTCTTCTTTTTCCGGGGTTTTCACAAGAGTTAATCGATGAAGATTATTTAATGTAGTATTGATTGGATTTAGAATATAGCACCTACCTACAAAAAATCCCCTAAAACAAGGGGACTTTTGCTTTAATTACAATTTATTTTACTTTTTAACTAAAAGTCTTGCTAAAATAGTCATATAAAACGAATTAAAATTAAAAAATTACAAAATTCCGCATTAATTATTAAAAAAATTTAAAAATAATGAAAAAGCATGGGGCATGGTGCAAAGGGCTTGGGAAAATAAATCTAAACTTTTCCTTTTGCCATTCGCTCCATGCCCCATGCTCTCTGCCCTATGCTATTCGCTCTTCAAACTCTTCACCGGATTCATTAAAGCCGCTTTAATGCCTTGAAAGCTAACCGTTAATAAAGCAATAATAATAGCTAATACACCTGCTAAGGCAAACATCCACCATTGTAAATCTATTTTGTAGGCAAAATCCTGTAGCCATTTATTCATGGCATACCATGCCAATGGAGAAGCTATCAGAATGGAAATAAGCACCAACATCAGGAAGTCTTTTACTAGTAGTTGTACAATGCCACTCACAGAAGCACCCAATACTTTTCTGATACCCACTTCTTTTTTGCGTTGCTCCATCATAAACGTTGACAAGGCAAATAAACCCAGACTGGCAATGATAATAGCCAATACTGCAAAGGCCGAAAATATCTGTTGCGTGCGTAGTTCGCTGGCATAAAGGGCGGCAAATTTCTCATCCAGAAAATAGTACTCCATTGGCCCTCCCGGATTAAAGCTATCCCATTGTTTTTTGAGATGGTCTATAAATCCGTTTACATCTTTGGTATTGATTTTGATAACCATACCACCATAATTCTGCCCTAGCACCATCATAGCCGGGGCTACTTTTTGTTTTACTGAAGCATAATTAAAATCCTGCATTACGCCTAAGACCTTAAACTCTCTGTTTCCAGAGCGCACAATGCTTCTGCCAATCGGGTTTTTATTGTTCCAGCCCAATTCACGTACAGCCGATTCGTTAATAATTACTCCTGATGAATCTGTTGAAAACTCTTTTGAGAAGGCGCGACCTTGTTTAACTTTTATGCCCAAGGTATTCATGTAATCATAGTCGATATTAAAAATATCAATATGTATTTCTACTCCATTACCATTCTCATTTACGGGGTGAATCTGGGTTCCGTTCAAGTTATTGTTGCCCGGCACCATGCGTGAAATACTCGCTGAAACCACCCGGTTATCTTTCTTCAATTGCTCCTGAAAAGCCATTTGATTAGTGCCCAATAGTCGGGCATCAGGCATGAATATCACCTGGTCTTTATCATAGCCCAGTTTTTTATTCTGCATATGTTGCAATTGTTGATAGACCACAATTGTGGCAATAATCAGCAAGGTGGATACCGAAAACTGAAAGACTATCAAACTACTCTGGAGTGGGTTTTTATTTTTCCCCGCAGCAAATAATCTTCCTTTCAGGGTTTGGATGATACCGAATGAAGACAAGAAGAATGCCGGATAAATACCTGCAATGATACCCGACATAAAGCTCACCAGAAATAGTGCAGCAATTACTTTATAATCCAGGAAGAACCAAAAACTCACGTTTTTATTAGCCAACTCGTTGAAATAAGGCAAAAACAAAAAGATAAGTGCATACGCAAATAGCATAGCAAGAGAGGTCAGCAGGATAGATTCAGCCAGAAACTGCAAGACTAATTGTTTTTTGATAGAACCCAATACCTTGCGGATACCCACTTCTTTAGAACGTTTAGCTGATTGTGCCGTTGATAAGTTAGTGAAATTGACACAAGCCAGAAGCAGAATAAAGACAGCTAAAGCTGAAAAAACATATACATATTGAATATCTCCACCTGGCTCGATTTCATATTTGGTTTCGCCATATAAATGTATGTCAGTAAGTGGCTGTAATAAAAAGCGGAAAGTCTCTACCGATTTCTGTGCTTCTGCCAGACTGATACCCATGTCTCGTTGTACTTCCGGCACTACATATTTCATCACCAGTTGCTGAAACTTTGCTTCCAGTTTCTTTACATCTGTATTCTTATTTAATTCAAGATAAGTATAAGGCCCCAAGTTACTCCAGGTCGGGTTTGTTATATGCCAGGTAGACATACTCAAAAAGGCATCAAAATGAAAATGCGAATTATCGGGTACTTTATCAAATAGACCTGTTACCTTGTATGCCGCCTGTTGCGTGCCAATAGCTAAAGATTTACCGATGGGGTCCTGGTCGCCAAAATATTTGGTCGCCATTGTTTTCGAAATCACAATGCTATTTGGTTCTACCAAAGCTTTGTCAATATTGCCTTCTAATAATGGAATGGAGAACATTTTCAAAAAATTGGCCTCAGCAAAAGCCATGTGCTGCTCTTTAAACTGGTTATTTTCATATTTCACAAAATCGACTGCCTGAGAGACCTGTGTGAAGTCTTTTATTTCGGGGAAAGTATTCTTCATACCTATCCCTACTGCATAGTCGGCATTGGGGTAAGTAATGATATTGCCGTTTCCGGTTACAGCCAGATTGACACGGTATATCTGGTTGGCATTAGCCACGTGCCGGTCATAACTTAATTCACTATACACAAATACAGCTATCAGCATAAAGCAGCTGATGCCAATGGCTAAGCCGAAAATATTAATGGCTGAAAATGCGGAGTTCCGACGCAAGTTCCGCCAGGCGATGGTAAAGTAATTGCGAATCATAAGTAGTGAAAGTATTGATACAGAATTAGAATAATTATCTTGATAAGAAGCACCTAAACGACGCTTCAGAAAATAAGGCCGACAAAACCGAAGTGCCTCCCATACATATAGCCATCGGGCTTTTTTAAGGCCAAGTTCTTCCACCTGCACCTCAAACTGCTCGTGCATATCTCCTTGTAGTTCTTCTGCTAAATCCTCAGGCAGAAAAGCATTCAGGAGTTTGTCTGCCCATTTGGGAGGAGTTGGATTGCTTGGCATTTTTCTAATGTTTTTGAACTATTTTCTTTATTCACTTCTCAAGCTCTTCACCGGATTAACCAATGCGGCTTTAATTGCCTGAAAGCTTACTGAGACTAAGACAATAAAAATGGCAGATAAGAGGGTAACAATAAAGACTCCTACGCCAATGGAAATGCGATAATTATAACCTTTCAGCCATTGTTCCATTGCATACCAGCCAATTGGGGCTCCAATGGCAAAAGCAACCAACAACAGGCGAATAAAATCTTTGGTTAAGAGTTGTACCACACTTATCACTGGGGCACCTAAGGCTTTGCGGATACCTATTTCTTTGGTACGTTGCTGGGCTGTGTAAGCTGCCAGGCCAAACAAACCTAAGCAGGCGATAAAGATGGTAAGCCCTGTAAATAGACCCGTTAAAGTGCCTGTGCGTTGCTCGTCTTCAAATTTTGCTTTATACGATTCATCGGCAAACATATATTCGAAAGGATAAGCCGGATTATATTTATTGAAAACCTTTTCTAAGGTTGCCAGATTATCAGCAGTCGAATTGGCAGGGTTCAGGCGAATGCTTATCCAACCTAAACCAATCGGACCACCAGGGCCTTCAATTAATGCCGGATTAATCGGGTCGAAAGGAGAAGCATAAACAAAGTCTTTCACTACTCCTACCACATGCCAGTCTGCATTACCAAATTTGATATTCGTACCTACAGGGTTCTTCAGATGCATGGTTTTTACGGCTGTTTCATTCAGTACAACTGCATTTGAATCAGTTGCATATTTATGTATATCTATTTCTCTTCCTGCTACCAGATTTGTACCCGTTATTTTTGTAAAATTGGCGTCAGTTCCAAATCTGTCAAACTCAATATCCTTATCAATGGATGTACTGCCTGGCCAGGTAACACCCCATTGGCGTAGGTTAATATTGGTAATGGGGCCTAAAGATTTACCCATAGAAACCACAGCACCACTTTCGAGTAATTCCGCTTGCAAAGCCTCATAGTGTGAGGCTAGGTCGCCCGGTAAGTCTGTAAAAAGTAAATTATTCTGATTGAAGCCTTTGTCACGGTTCTGTGCATAATCAATCTGTCGGCTGATAATCAGGGTAGACACAATCAGCACAATGGCAAAAGTAAATTGTGTTACTACCAGAATTTTGCGAGGAGTAAAAGCGGCTCTTTGTGAGCGAAGTCCACCTTTGAGTACTTTAGAAGGCTGAAAATTAGCCAGGAAAAAAGCAGGATAGGCGCCGGCAAGAAGGGCTGTAAATAATAGAACACCCATGCCAGCCAACCAGAAATAGCCGGAAGTAAAATTCAATGAAAGGATTTTGCCAGTCAGCTGATTAAACATGGGTAGGCTTAACAAAACAATGAATAGCGCTACAATGCCTGCAAAAAAGGTTAATAAAACCGACTCACCTATAAATTGTAAAATCAATGATATTTTCTGGGCGCCTGCTACTTTTCTTACGCCTACTTCCTTCGCTCTTTTTTCGCTTCGGGCGGTGCTTAAGTTAATAAAATTAACAGCGGCTATCAGAAGAATAAAAGCAGCAATTAAACCGAATAGGCGTACAGTTACGATTTTTCCATCAACCAGTTGCCCATTTTCCTGTTTCGAATACAGATGCCATTTATTGGCCGGATGCAAATAAATCTGACGATTTTTCACATCATCCAGGATGCCTTTCAAATGTTCAGCTGTTACACTTTTAATTTTCTCGTTTACTACCGCTTCATCGGCATGCTCTTTCAATAATACATAAGTAAAATCATTATTTGACTCCCAGGCATCAGTGCCCCAACCCAGGTTAATAAAATAATTATAAGGCAATAAATATGAGATATAATTGAATTTGCTGTTATTAGGTAAATTTTCCAACACACCTGTTACTGAAAAGCTTTCCTTATTATTAATCTGTACTATCTTGCCAACTGCCAGCGTAGTACCGAATAATTTTTCGGCTAGTTCTTCAGTAATCACAATACCATTATTACCTGACAACACACTTTGCGCATTACCCGATTTAAGTGTAAAATCAAATAAATTCAGGAAAGAAGGGTCAACGAAAGCGCCGCTGGCGTTCATTTTTGTATCCCCTACACTTAAGGTAAATCCTGTTGACCGGAATCTTGTTGTTTCCTCTATTTCTGCATAATTCTGTTTCAGGGTTGGTGCCAGGAGCCTTGGAGTTGTCTCCCAGGTTTGCGGTGTTCCACTGAAAATATCCTTGTTATAGACCTGATATAACCGATCGGTTTTGCTGTAGAATCGATCATATTGTAATTCATCTTGTATCCAGAGGATAATCAGCGTACAAGCAGCCAGACCAACTGCCAAACCACTGATATTGATAAAGGTATAGCTTTTGGCACGCATCAGGTTGCGAAAAGCGATTTTCAGATAATTTCTTAGCATAATAAGGTTTATTAAAGAGTAAATATTATTTAAATCATCAGCCTGTGCTGATAAACGACGTTTCAAAAAATAAGGCCGGCAAAATCGTAGCACTTCCCACACATACAAACATCTGGCTTTGAACAATCCAACCTCCTCTACCTGTATCTCAAACTGTTCATGCATATCTCCCTGCAACTCTTCCGACAAATCAGGCGGAAGCATCGCTTGAAGCAGTTTATCTGCCCATTTGGGAGGAAGGCTTGTTTGATTTTTCATATCTACTTGTTTATTGAGTGAATGAGCGAATTAGTGATTGAGTAATTATTTTTAAACCAAACTATAAGGCTAATCACTCATTCGCTCAATCACTAATTCACTCAATCCTCTACTCACTTCTCAGGCTTTTTACAGGATTCATCAAAGCGGCTTTGACACTTTGGAAGCTTACCGTTAATAAGGTTATCAATAAGGCTCCGATACCTGAAGCAGCAAAAATCCACCAGGATAATTCGGTATGGTATTGATATTTTTGTAACCAGTCACTTAAAAAATACCAGGCGATTGGTGCGGCAATGGCAAATGCAATTACTACGAGAATGGCGAAATCTTTAGATAATAAACTCCAGAGATTCAGCGCGCTGGCACCCAGTACCTTGCGCACACCAATTTCTTTCGTACGTTGTTCGGCTACAAATGAAGCAAGACCGAAAAGGCCCAGACATGAAATAAAAATGGTGAGAATAGCAAAGGCTAAAGCCAATGTTCCTATACGTTCTTCGGCTGCAAATTTTCTATCATATTCCTGATCGGCAAACTTATAGTTGAAAATGGATACAGGGCTATATTTCTTAAAAATGGTCTCAATTGTACTGACTGCTTCGCTGGCACTTACATTCGGATTGAGTTTAAAATTCATAAAATTGCCATTGTATTTAGTCAGATAGAAAAATGTCTGACGCGCAGGAGTGTAAGGAGATTCCATCACCATATCTTTAATAACGCCTATTATTTTATATTGCAAGGCATCTTTTCCACTTCCCTCTCTTACAATGGTTCCCACCGGATTTTTTAGACCCATAAATTTCACAGCTGCTTCATTGACTATCAGGCTCGATGAATCTGAACTATAATCTCCCCTGAAATCTCTTCCGTCTTTCAATTGCCAGTCAATTGTTTTGCCGAACTGCGGAGATATGCCAACTACAGCAAAATCAGGACTTTGGGCGGGGTCTTTCCCTTCCCAATCAAAGCCCCCGTTCACATGCCAGACATTGGTTAGCGGACTTTCTGATTCAGCTATTTCTGTTACCATTCCTGAAGCTTTCAGTTCATCCCGAAATGCATTAAAATGGTTATGAATATCAGCAGTAGTGGTTTGGGCATACACCAATCCATTCCGGCTATAACCTATCGGGCGGTTTTTAGCAAACTGAATCTGTTTATAAACAATGATGGTTCCGATAATTAAGGTAACTGATACCGTAAATTGAACAACCACCATCACTTTACGAGGTACAGCCGCAAAACGTCCTACCCGAAAAGTACCTTTGAGAATGCTAACGGCCTGAAAAGAAGACAGGTAAAAAGCAGGATAGCTTCCGGCAATCAATCCTGTAAGTAGGCAGAAAGTCAGGCTGATAAGCCAGAAAACAGGATTTGTCCAGAGCATTGTCATTTGTTTATCTGCCAATTCATTAAAGAATGGCAGCAATAACTGCACACCTAGTAGAGCAATAGCAAAGGCCATGAAAACGACTAATAGAGACTCACTTAGAAACTGACCAATCAATTGCCCACGAACTGACCCGACAGCCTTGCGAACCCCCACTTCTTTCGCCCGTTTTTCGGAGCGGGCTGTGCTCAGGTTCATAAAATTGATACAAGCCAATAGTAGCACAAAAACACCGATAATACCGAAAAGCCATATAAATTGGATCTGTCCACCTATATTAATTCCGTCCTTAAATTCTGAATACAAATGCCATCTGCTCATGGGTTGCAGGAAGATGAGAGGCTTAAAAGACTTCTGAAAATTATCCACTTTCCGGAGTTTAGCATCTTTTATACGGGTAGAGACAGTAGCCATATCGGCTTTATCAGCCAATTGCACAAATACCTGAAATGAGTTATTATCCCATTTATCTTCTGAATATTTCACCCACTCTCTCATGGCTACATTCACCTTCCAGGGTACCATGTAATCCATATTGTGGAACTGGGTATTATAAGGTAAATCTTCATATACACCTGTCACTTTCACAGGTATTATATTATCAATCTTGACTGTCTGATTCAAAGGATCAGTATTACCGAATAAATCTTCAGCCATACTTTCAGAAATCAGCATCGAATTAGGTTCTTGCAGGCCGGCTCTTGTACCTTTCACCATTGTAAGCGATAGCATTTCAGTTGCAGCTGGTTCTATATAATTTCCATCTTTCCAGACTTTTTTATCTCCTATCGAAATCGTATGCCCTTCTGTCCATGAAGACAGAATGATATGTTTGAAGTCATTACCATAGCTATTACGAAGTTCGTTAGCTATCGGGATTGGTACCGCTACACCTGTTCCAATTACACCATTGACCGTCTGCGATTGCATGACCTGTGCAATGCGGTCATAATTTTTAAAGGATTTGTTGTAAGAGAATTCATCGTAAATCCATAAACCAATGAGCATCGTTACGGTCAGGCCAACGGCCAAGCCCCCGATGTTTATGAGCGAATAGCCCTTGTGTATGAGCAGATTCCTCCAGGCGATTTTTAAGTAATTGCTTATCATAATGAGTGAAAATATAGAAACAGGGTTATAATTCTCAGTTTTTCGTATCCAGCGACGCTTTAAATAATAAGGCCTACAAAATCTTAATGCCTCCCACACATACAAACATCGGGCTTTGAACAATCCAACCTCTTCTACCTGCACCTCAAACTGCTCGTGCATATCTCCTTGCAGCTCTTCCGCCAAATCTTCTGGCAGAAAAACTTTTAGCAGTTTATCTGCCCATTTGGGTGGGGTGAGTTTTTGAGATTGTTTGGGCATTTTATGCTATTTATTGAGTGATTGTGTGATTTAGTGAATGAGTGATTGTCGCTCTAATCAATAATCTTTCCGACTTTAGATAACTCACACTTTTAAATCAGGTTACATACCATTTATTCACTTTTAAGACTCTTTACCGGATTGACTAATGCAGCTTTGATGGTCTGGAAACTGACAGTCATCAGGGCAATCAATAAGGCACCTAAGCCTGTGATAGCAAAAACCCACCATGATAGACTAATGCGATAAGGATAGTTTTTGAGCCAGTCGCTCAGGAAATACCAGGCCGTTGGGGTAGCTATCAAGAAAGCAATCAGTACCAATAAGATAAAATCTTTTGAAAGTAGCCCCCAGAGACTTGTGATACTTGCCCCTAATACCTTGCGTACACCAATTTCTTTGGTGCGTTGCTCGGCAATGAAAGAGGTTAATCCGAATAAACCCAGACATGAAATAAAAATGGCTAAGCTAGCTATCAGTAGTGTTAAATTGCCGATGAGTTGCTCATAGCTGAATTTCTTGGCATATTCTACATCAGCAAACTGGTATTCAAACGGAAAAGCCGGATTGTATTTTCCGAGAACATCACCTATTTGAGTGATAGCTTCGCTAGCGGATAAAGTTGGATTTATTCTGATATTGATGAAGTTGGTTTCTTTATCGAAAACAATCGTTAAAGGGGCAATGGCCTGAAAAGGTGAACCCATTTGCATATCGGCTATTACTCCGATTACGCGCAATGGCTTGCCTTCAAACTTTAATAATTCTCCCAACGGGTTTTTCAGATTCATTCTTTTTACCGCAGCTTCATTCAGAATTACTCCTGATGAATCGGAAGAGAATTGTCTTGAGAAATCGCGACCTTCCAGTAATTTTATTCCTAATGTCTGGGCATAGTCAAAGTTTGTTTCTATTCTATTAAAAGGTACGCCTTTATCGGCTTCGGTAGAGTTTTTCCACTCCCAGCCTACTCTATCTCCCCATATTTGTGTGGGCGGAGAATTGGTCTTCGCCATTGACAGCGCCAATCCTTTAGAAATCAACTCCTGCCGAAGCGGTTCGAAATTCTTTATTAAATCTGCCGAAGCATTTACTGAAATAAGTCCCTCGCTTGTGAAGCCAATAGGTCTGTTTTTGCCATGTTCAATCTGTTGGTATATCACAACCGTGGCGATAATCAGCACAATTGAAAAACTAAATTGTATCACTACCAGCACCTTTCGAGGCATAGATGCATTTTTGCCGATATATACAATACCTTTCAGAATTCTGATTGGATTAAATGATGATAAGTAAAGGGCTGGATAGCTCCCAGCCAATAGGCCGGTCAGACAGGTAAATAACAAGGCAATACCCCAGAAAGTCGGGTTTGTCCAGGGCAATTGCATGGTTTTCTGCGTCAGGCTATTAAAATAAGGTAGAGAGATATAGCTGATAATCAGGGCAATAGTTAATGCAAAAAAAGCAAGCAAAAGAGATTCGGATAAAAACTGACCAATTAACTGTTTTCTTAAAGAACCCATTACTTTACGAATGCCTACTTCTTTCGCTCTTTTTTCGGAACGGGCCGTGCTTAGGTTCATAAAATTGATGCAGGCGATTACCAGAATAAAAGAGCCGATAATGGCAAATAGAATCACATATCTGATAAAACCACCTGTATTTTTGCCATTAGCGAAGTCAGAGTAAAGCCGCCAGTCAGACATGGGATGAATAAATACCTCAGGCTTTACACTGGTGCGCACCAAAGAATTAGCCTCTGCATGACTGAGCATTTCATCTTTTATTTTGGCATTCACTTTAGCAGGGTCAACACCATTTTTTAACTGCGCATATATTACAAATACATTATAATCCCAGTGGTCTTTGGTAAAGGTAATTACATCAGGATTAAACGTTTTTATCAGTTCCCAGGGCATCAGGTAGTCAAATTGAAAGCTGGCGTTGGCAGGTTGCTTGGCTACAACGGCAGCTACTTTTACATCAATTTTATTATCTACTTTTACAATCTTTCCGATGGGGTCTTGATCTCCGAAAAGGTCTTGTGCTGTTTCATCTGTTAATACAATGGCATTGGGTTCTTTTAATGGATTTTTATCTCCTTTCATGATATTGAAAGAAAACATATCTATGGCCTCTTTACTTATCAAGCTTCCTTGTTTCTGAATCTTTTTATCGCCTATGCTGAGTACTCTTTCAGCACCCCAATCACAAATGGCTACTGCCTGAAAATCGGGGTAATTTTGCCGTAAGGCATCTATCATCGGCAATGGTGATGCCTCCATTGTAGACCTCACATCTGAATAGGTCTGATGAGACATGATTTTATAAAGGCTATTATAATTGGCATGATGCTTATTAGCCGAAAGTTCATCCTGCATCCAGATACCAATCAGGATTGTAACGGCCATACCAATAGCGAGTCCACTGATATTAATGGCTGAATACGTTTTATTTTTAGCAAAATTGCGCCAGGCTATTTTCAGATAATTTCGTATCATATGAGGGTTTATTAAAAAGTAATAGGCATTATCAGAATTATTTTTTGCTAATAGGCGACGTTTGAGAAAATAGGGTCGACAAAACTTTAATGCTTCCCAAGCGTACAAAATCCGGGCTTTGGTCTCTCCTATCTCCTCCACCTGCCTTTCAAATTGCTCTTGCATATCACCTTGCAGTTCTTCCGCTAAATCTTCCGGCAAAAAAACTTTTAGCAGTTTATCTGCCAATTGGGGCGGCATGTTAGTTTGACTCTTCATATTCAATTGTTTATTGAGTGATTTAGTGAATGAGTGATTTTTAGAAAACCAGATTATTACGCTGTATTTATTAATCACTCTTTCACTAAATCACTAACTCACTCAATTCCCCTATTCACTCTTCAAACTCTTTACCGGATTCATGGTAGCCGCTTTAATGGCTTGATAGCTGACAGTCAATAGGGCTACACCCAGAGTAAATGCGCCTGCTACTACAAATACCCACCACTCAATATCAATACGATAAGCAAAATCTTTTAACCAACGTTGCATCAGGTAATACGAAATGGGGAAGGCTACCAACATGGCTATCCCTACCAATACAATAAACTCTTTCGTCAGTAAAGTATAAACACTCTGGATACTGGCACCTAATACTTTTCTGATTCCTATTTCTTTGGTGCGCAACTCGACCGCATATAATACCAACCCTAACAAACCTAGTGAGGCTATCAGAATAGCCAATGCCGCAAAACTGGTAGCAATCTTGCCTGTCTTCTGGTCGCTTTCGTATTGGCGGTTGAAATCTTCGTCCATAAAACTATAATTCAATGCCTGCTCAGGTACCCGAGCTTTCCATTTGGACTCTATCTGACTGATTAGGCCGGGCAGATTTTTTGAAGAAATTTTTAGCGACATACTTCCATTATCTCTGCCATATAAAAGTGAGAGTGGCGTAATTTCATCGCGCAGACTACTAAAGTTGAAATTTTTGATAATACCAACTACAGTATATCCAATGATTTCTTTGGTATCGATATCTTTGAATGTATAGACTTTTTGCCCTAGTATAGCTTCACCTCCGAACTTCTTAGCCGCTACTTCGTTCAGAATAATAGCAGTGCTATCAGTACCAAATTCTTTCGAGAAATTCCTTCCTTTTTTTAGTTTGATGCCCAAAGTAGGAATATAATCATCGTCTACTGTCCAGTTTTGCATAGAGACAGATCCATCCAGACTACCAGTTGGATTGTTCATGTAGGTATTATTGGAACGACTAAAATTGACAGGTAGGAAGCCACTCATTGAAGCCGCTTCAACTCCTGAAATACCCAATAATTCATTTTTAAAACTTTGAGTCTGCTCGCCCAAAGCACCTATGTTCTGTAAAACCAATACCTGCTCACGGTTATAGCCCAAATCTTTGTGCTTAATAAAATCTAATTGACGATAAATAATGATTGTACCCACCAGCAAAATAATAGTGATACTAAACTGGAATACTACCAGAGAATTACGGAACCAACCCGACTTGAAGCCTTTGGTAATTTTTCCTTTTAAGACCTGACTCGGTACAAATGAGGAGATAAAAAAGGCAGGATACGCTCCAGAAAAAAGTGATAATAAAACCATTAAAACCAATGAAGACCCAATAAGTTGAGGCTTTCGAATTTCTTCAAAAGACAGTGCTTTATTGGCCAGCCCGTTGAAAGAAGGAAGAAGCAAAAACAACAGCGCATAAGAAATAAACAAAGCAATAAAAGAAATAGCGAAAGACTCTGACAGAAATTGCGCAACAATGCTGAGTTTGGTACTCCCCATCACCTTACGCATACCTACTTCTTTCGCTCTGTTAGCTGCAACCGCCGTAGAAAGATTGGTATAATTGAAGCTTGCCAGTAGCAAAATCAGAAAACCAATCACCGAAAAAATGTATACATTGTCAGGATTTCCGTTGCCGTTCAGTTCTCCGATTTTATTAGATTTCAAATGAATATCTGTCAAAGGCATTAGGCTGATATTGGCCGCTCCGCCAGATTTCAGAACTTCCTCTAAAGTCTGGTTAACAGCAGCCTTTAATTCCAAGGACAATTTCTCATGGTTCAGTTTAAACATTTTTGATTGTAAAACTGCCAGATTAGCATCTTTGCGTAGCAACACATACGTATTAAAATTTTCGCTCAACCAGGAGGTCAGCTTACTGCTCTCGTCGTCGGCCATTGGTACAAACACATCAAAATTAAAATGCGATTGCTTAGGCATATCTTCAAAAACACCCGTGATTTTATACGTTTTCTGGTCGGTAACAAAACTCTGGCCTACAATATTAGTCGTATTGAAAAACTTCATAGCCTGTGTTTCATTCAGCACAATAGCATTGGGTTCATTCAACGCGGTGGCGGGATTTCCTGCTAAAAACTTAAAATCAAAAATATTGAAAAGTGTAGAATCAGCATAAGCTACCCTATCAACCGGACGAGATTGCCCATCTTTCTTTAACAAGACAGTCCCCTTCCACCGCACACGTGTATAATTTTCAATCTCAGGGAAAGCAGCCTGAAACACCTGTCCCATTAGTGGCGGACACACCGCCAAATCGAAATAATTCCCGCTGAATTTTATTTCATTGTCAATTCTATAGATTCTGTCCGCTTTCTTGTTGTATCGGTCATAGCTCATCTCATCGTTTACATACAGAAATATCAGCAAACAAGTAGTGAGTCCGGTTACTAATCCGAAGAGGTTAATAAATCCAAAGGTTTTGTTTTTCAGGAGATTTCTCCAGGCGATTTTTAAGTAATTGCTTATCATATAGGGGTTTATTAAAAAGTACCAGGCATTAATAGAATCGGGATTTGCCGAAAAGCGGCGTTTCAGAAAATAGGGTCGGCAAAACTTTAATGCTTCCCAGACATACAGCCATTTGGCTTTGGTCTCTCCTATCTCTTCCACCTGTATATCAAATTGCTCGTGCATATCTCCCTGCAATTCCTCAAATAAATCATACGGTAGCACCGCCGACAGAAGCTTTTCAGCCCAGCGAGGTGGTTGTGGTATTGAAGGGATTTGCTTTTTCATAATTTATCAATCTAATCGTGAATTAGCGAATGGTGAATTAGTGACTATGACTAAAATACTATTACAAGCTATTCGCTAATTCGTTATTCGTTATTCGCAATTTCTTACGAGAATGATAATTTCGGAATGGCGCTCCATAAATCGTTGCGTACATCGCGCATTTCATCAAGGGTGCGTTTGCCTAATCCTGTAATGCTGAACAATCTCTTTCTGCGACCTCCGCGTTCATTTGTTGCGCCACCTAATGCTGAACTTACAAAACCTTTTTCTTCAAGACGGTATAACGCGATATGCACTCCACTCAGACTAATGGTGCGGTCGGTACGCTTCTTGAGCTCAGCTGCAATCGTCACTCCGTAAGCACCGCCTTCTAATACTGCCACGGTCAGCAAAACCAGTTCTTCAAATTCTCCTAAATATGGTCGTCCCATTGTCTCTATATTTAATCAGGTTATTTCCTTATCATTTGCTAAACAAATCAAGCCAGACATTCCAAATTTCTCAGTACATATCTACTTGATTTATTTTATTATTATTTGCTAAACAAATCAGGCCGAATGTCTGCGATTATATAAATTACCAAGCCATGATTCATTTCATTATATTTTGTTAAACAAATGGAATGCCAATTACAAAAAACGCCTCAGGAGCACATTAAAGAGGTTTTTTATCAAGCATGAGTGTCCGAAATCGTACAGTTGATTGTCCGTTTTTGGGCGATGATTAGCCGCTAAAAGAATGAACTTCTTCAAACGAAAAGACTAAAGACAGGGTTTATAAGGATAATAAAATCAAACAATAATGAGCAGAAAAGTCGCACAAAAAATGGGTATAAATCCATACAAATTCTCATGCATAGGGTCATGTTGAAAGTACAGACCCAAGTAGTAATTCTGACTGGTCATTTAATAAGTTCACTCATCCAAAAATGAAAAGGTATAACGTAATTATTCTTATTTGAAGGAAAGAACGACAAGCCGCAGAGATAACATAATCAAAGTTCACCTTTCCCTAATAAGATACCTAATAATAAAAAAGCAAGTAAATAAACTTATTGCTATGGGATTTAAGCTACTTTTGTTTATTCACTCAAATCATAAACAATCTAGCTATGACTTCTCTTCGTACAATTCTCCTTTTACTATATTTCTGCATTCTTAGTTTTACAACCTTCGCTCAGAATGTAACTATTCTTCCAGGTGGCATTACCCCTAATCAAGGAAGTACATATCCCAG
This sequence comes from Emticicia fontis, assembly GCF_054779675.1. Taxonomy (NCBI): domain Bacteria; kingdom Pseudomonadati; phylum Bacteroidota; class Cytophagia; order Cytophagales; family Leadbetterellaceae; genus Emticicia; species Emticicia fontis. Next base: position 100,565 of record NZ_BAAGXU010000021.1, on the reverse strand, counting down.
ATTAAGTTATGATGAGATTGCCTCGCTCACGTCTCCCCAAGATGGAGATATAGCCTATGATGTAACTTTTAAATGTATGAGGCTTTATAATGGATCGAAGTGGGTGAGGCTGGTTAGTGATGATGATTTGAATATACCGTCTATGACTGGTTGGTCGGCAGGGGGAGGTGGACCAGATGAAGGAAAATCTGTAACTACAGACCCTCATGGGAATGTATATGTGACTGGCTATTTTACTGGTACTGCTAGTTTTGGGACAACTATTGTAACAAGTGATGGAGGCCAGGATATTTATATAGCAAAATACCAAAGTAACGGAACGCTAGAATGGGTTAGAACGGCAGGAGGGTCTAGTGATGAAATTGGAATGAAAATGGCCGTGAATAAAAATGGTGATATATTTCTAACTGGTGCCTTTGTAGGGAGTTCAAATTTTAGTGGTACAATTATTAATAGCGTAAGTAACACAACTGATGTCTTTGTAGCCAAATATGATAAAGATGGCTTATTCCAATGGGTTCAACAAGGTGGAGGTAATAGTGCTGATGTTTGTACTGGTCTGGTCATAGACTCAACTGATAATGTTTATATTTCAGGTTATTTTAAATCAACTGCTACATTTGGTCCTGTAAGTATTACAAGTGCTGGGGAAGAGGACGCATTTATTGCCAAGTATAACGCCAATGGAATATTACAATGGATTCAACGAACCGGAGGAGCAAATACAGATTTTGGGCGTAATATTGCTGTTGATAAAAATGGATACGTTTACGTTACAGGATTTTTTGTAGGAGCTTCTACAATAGGTAACAACTATTTTCCCGGTTCTGGAGGGGCTGATATTTTTATAGCTAAATACAACCCTTTTACAAGTTCGTGGGTTTGGTCGGGCAATGGAATAAGTTCAGGTGATGATTCGGGTGTAGACATAATAACTGATGCGGATGGAAACTTCTATCTAACCGGATACTTTGGTAATACTTTAAATCTGGGTGGAGGAATTTTAAATAATTCGGGTAATTTGGATATGTTCGTCGCTAAATTTTCTACAAATCTTGGTTTGATATGGTTAAAAAAAGCAGGTGGCAGTGGTCAGGATATTGGGATGGGTATAGAATTAGATAAATCTGGTAATGTTTATATAGCAGGTGTTTTTCAAGAAACAACTTCCTTTGAAAATACTTCACTTACTAGCAATGGAGACTATGACGTATTCATAGCTAAATATAACAATGTAGGAGTAATGCAATGGGTGCAAAAAATAGGTGCCACCTTAGCAGATCAAACTAACGATATATCTGTTGACAGCAACGATAATGCCTACGTAACAGGATATTTTCAAAATACTGTAAAATTTGGTAATGCTAATCTAACAAGCGCAGGAATCGGTGACATCTTCGTAGCACGAATCAAAGAATAGCTCTTGATAATACTTGCCATATCAGAAGGGTATGGCAAGTATGCTATTTGCACTATATAAATCAGACAAATAGCATAAGTAAAGCATCATCAAAAAAATATTTTTCTTCATTCGTTGATTATTTTGATGTAAATGATTGTTGAGCAAATTGCAATTATAAAATGAAATAAATCCCGTATAAAAGCAATTCTATTTAGAATCAATCTAAACAACAAAACTAAAGGAGTATTCCTGAGAATACAAGAAAAATAAGAAGAATTTCAGGATTATATCATGATCACTAATCATGCAGTAATTTTCAAGTATGATTAAAACGTCCGTTTCATTACCTTAAAAATCTTGTGCACATCATTCAAAGAGAGTTTGAAATCACAGTATTCGGGGCTGTCGTTGCGGCTATGGCAGGTGATAGTAGCGGTTGATCTATCAAAAGCGATAATGTCTTTAAACAATACATTGCGTTTGGTCAGTATAATCCATCCGAATCTTGATTCGCCAAAGCCATCCATCCACAAATCCATTGAAAGCTCTTTCCCTAAAACAGTTGCTCTGTCGGGTGTATCATCAATTCTTCCTCCATTCATACTATCTCCCGAAATACGGAAGGCCAGAAAATTGCCTCTATCTATTTTATCTACTACAAAAGGTACTCTTTCTTCAAACTGAAAAGTACCTGCATCGCTTAACTCATCGAGATAACGGGCAAAGGCTTCGGTTGTCAACAGAGGCACTTCTACAATGAGATCTCCATCTGTATTACTGATAAATTTATTACCATTATTATTAACATAAGCATTTTCTAATCCGGCCTTTTTATAATTCAGAAATACTTCTCTGATGGTTTTTTCTGCGAGGCTCGATACATTCCTGTCACCACTTTCCCAAAGTTGCACAGCCCGCATCGATACACCAACAAGTTCGGCGAACTCTGTCTGTGAAAGCTTATTTTTCTTGCGAAAATTCTTAATTTCTGTTCCACTCACCGGAGGTATGCCAATAGTCATGAGGTGTATTCGTTTAAAAAATAAAAATAATTTCTGATTTCACTTGTTTAATACGAATTTGTTCGCTATTTTTGTTTCATCAAATACGAACAAATAAGTTTTTCGAAACAAAAATAGTAAAAGTTCGTAATTGTGCAATAAAAATTTTAAAGATTCAGCAAAAATTGAATCCACACAACAAAAAACATATTTAATAAATACAAAAGTCTTAGTTGAATCGTCGAATTACCTAAATCCACACATAGGCATTCTCATAGCGATTCAAGCTAAAGTTATCAAAACCAATAATCTGAAAAAGAAAATATCGCTTAGCCTGATTGTGCTGCGAGAGTCTGGTGACCTTCGCTAAGGTGATGGCTATTGGTAGATTAAAAATTTATTGATGCGTATGTAGTGTTTAAATCCTCCTCTTTTTTGGAGGAGGTGTTTTTGAACACGCCATCAGAAATGTATCGTGCATTTATTTCATGACTAATATTTATTAGAAAAGCCTCCTCTGAATGGAGGAGGTATTTTTTGAAGACATTGATTAATTGCTGTGACTATTTATATATTGATTTTTAGGGTTAGATAGAAGAGTAAAACCCTCCTCCAGATGGAGGAGGTGTCTTTTAAAGACATTGATTAATTGCCGTGACTATTCATATTTGATTTTTAGGGTTAGAATAGAAGGGTTGAAACCCTCCTCCATCTGGAGGAGGCGTTTTTCAGAAGAATAGATCACAATCATAAAGGCTTATTTAGTAAGGTTAGGAATATCAAGTAAAACCCTCCTTCGCCTGAAGGAGGTGTTTCTCAAAAGAAATTTAGTTTGTTAAACACGTTTAGTAAAATAGTTAAAAGCCTCCTTCAGTTTGGAGGAGGTATTTTTTGTTTTGCTCTGCATATAATTGAATTGTCAGGATTTGAACACGAAAAATAACTGGAATCTTTACTGAAACAGGAAAAGAATCATAGTTATTCATCTCATATAAACAGATGTCTAGGTTTAGTATTTTAGGAGGATCATCAAACCCTCCTCCGTTTGGAGGAGGTGTTTTTTAAGTCCAAAAACCACGAAAATATTAGCTATTTCTTGCTCAATAAACAGAGCATAGAAAACGTTTAATATTACATCTCTATCGATACTATTATAATTCTGACAATCTGCTTTAGTTTTAAAAAGGAATCAGCAGGAATATTTCTTATCCCAAAAAACTATTCTTAAGTCAGGAACGCATTTTTTCAGTAGTAAACAATCCCAGATTATAACAAATTAAACAAAATGTCAGAACAGTTAACTACCAAAGATTTTTTTGGCAAAACCTCGGTGAAACAGAAATTTGAAGAATTACTAGGCAAACGAGCTCCCGCTTTTATGACTTCAGTGCTTCAGATTGTAGCCAGCAACGAATTACTGAAACGAGCCGACCCAACCAGTGTGTATCATGCAGCAGCTACGGCCGCTACTTTAGATTTACCCCTGAGTAATAATTTAGGCTTTGCTTACCTGGTACCTTATAATGACAGAAAGAGCGGCCGACAACTTGCCCAATTTCTGATAGGTTATAAGGGTTTTAAACAATTAGCCATTCGGAGTGGGCAATACCAGACGCTTGATGCCAAAATAGTTTATGAAGGACAAAAGATTGACGATGAATCGTTTCAGGGTTTCCATTTTGAATGGGATAAGAAAATCAGCGACAAGGTAATTGGCTATGCGAGCAATTTTAAGCTGCTCAATGGCTATGAAAGTACTTTTTTCATGGATGCTGATTCGGTGCATCGGCATGGGAAACGCTACTCGCAGACTTTCAAAAATGGTAAAGGGCTTTGGGCGGAAGATTTTGACAAAATGGCTTTGAAAACTGTTACGAAGCTCCACCTGAATAGTGGCGACGCACCGCTCTCAGTTGAAATGCAGAAAGCAGTTATTACTGATCAATCTGTGATACATAATGTAGAAGGTACCGAGGTAGAATATATTGATAATCAGGCTGAAAATGCTGACCCGGAAGAAACCAGCAAAGAAAGAGAGCTGCAACGCATTGCCAATTTTATTTCTAATGCCATGACCGTAGAACAACTGGAACTGGTTGATGAACACGTCTACGACTTTGGGCTGGTTGAGATGTATGAATCCCGAAAACAGGAATTGTATCGAAAATCAGCTTAAGATACACACTATTGAATCCACACAATTTTTCATATAAAATACAGTCTTATAAACACGCGCCCAATTACGTATATTCAACAAAGTTACTTAAGCATTTCAGGCTTACTTTATTTCACCTCATCCACCACCCGCTTACCTGAAAACTGCGAATGGCTTGTGCGCCAAACAAGACTTTGAAATGTATCTCCCTGTCTTTTTTGAAACGAAATCCATGGGTCTAAGCCTGGTACATAGAAAGTCTTATCATCTAATTGCAGGATATTATATTCCATTTCATTTTGTAATCTTAAATAAGGCATATTCTCTTTCAGGAAAATTTCTACCGGGCCTATTTTGTCGATAGTGTATTTACCAACGATCGACTTGATTTGTTTTGTATCAACTTTTTCTGCTTGTGGCTCTGTGATAACCGGCTCTTTTTTACCTTCCACAATATCTATTAGTGCTGCTGTAAGTTGTGGTCTGACCCATTGTGGTATATTTGTATTACTCACAAAAGCAATGGTGAACTGCTTTTCAGCATCCCAGTAAATGAAACTATAAAATCCGGCTACGCTTCCCCAATAATAATAGGCATTACTATTTCTACCCTGATACCAACCACCCAAACGCAACTGAGAGAGTTTTCCCTGAATTGTTACCCACGAAGTAATGATGCTCATAAGGTTTTCATTTAAAATAGGCTGGTGGTAAAAAGAACTCCCCCATCGGTATAAATCATTTGCCGAAAACCAGATATTACTTCCGCCATAAAAACCTTCGCGGTCGCCGATGTCGGCTATTTCTAACACATCATTCTCATAAGTATATCCTTTTATCCTTTCTCCCGGCCATTGATTCAGTAGTGCAGGTCTTATAAATGATTGATTCATTTTCAGTGGCTCAAAGAAATACTTGCTCAGAAAAGTCTGGTACGACTCTCCACTCACACGCTCTACAATAGCCGCAGCCATATCAAAACCCGGACTATTATAACTGAAATTGGTATAGGGCGAATATTGCAAGGCTGGTTTCTGCTCTTTCAAGACTGCAAGCATTGTTTTGGCATCAAGCACATAAGAGGCGGGTATTTTGCCAAAATAATAATTGTAATCCGGCAGTCCTCCGGTGCTATGTGTTAATAGATTCCAGATTTTGGTATTTGAATAAGGGTAATCGGGGATGTATTGTTGAACTGAATCTAAAAGACTTAGTTTTTGTTGTTCGGCCAACAATAAAACGGCCGTGGCGGTTAGTGTTTCGGCTATTGAACCACCATCTGATGGTGTATTTACCGTAAAAGGCGCATCATTTGAAAAATTAGCATATCCATAGCCTTTGCTTAATAAAATACTATCTCCCTGCCCTACTACTATCGCACCATTGAAGAGATTTTTCTGATTCAATCGATTAAGAAGCGTATCAATAGCTACTGCTTTACTTTGTGCTGATAGCTGCTGACAAACAAGGAGAACAGAAAAAAGTATCAGAAGATAGGTGTGCTTCATAAATTGTCTGGCCAGATAAAATAAACGCTGAATATACAGCATTTTTTTTAATCTGCTGAGAGACTCTAGATTTTGTTGCTCAAAACACCCAATCCACAATAGCTGGCCCCCAGTAGAACTTAGTGAAATAATATGTACCCAAAAGTAAGAAACTGGTCATTCCTAATAGAATTATCGTAAAAACCAGATTTAGCCACATAGAAGTCTTGCGGTTATTCTGTGAGCGGATGAATATCTCGGCCACCAGCAGATTAGGGATATAAAAGAAGAAAGCCATCACATAGTCGAACGGCCCAGAGAAGGTATTGTTATGCCCGGCTTTATCGGCCAATAAAAACCAGAAACCGTAATCCATTCGGTATAGCCATGAGCCGATTGCTAATGCATATAGGCGCAATGCCCAGGCTCTGTGGGTATCAACATTTTTTGCTACCGCGTGCCGATACGTTTCAACGGCTGCTACCAGCATCAGGATACCATACAAACCAAAGCCTATATTCATAACCATACCACCAATGGTCCCTTTGGCAATAATAAAGGTAAGCCCACCGATGGCTACTAATACAGAAGCTACCACATAGATACGCCCTACCCAACGGTGAAAAGTCAGGTATTTGATTCTGATGGCATCTATTAATTGAATACTCCCTAATATCAGAATGATTCCTCCCATGGCAAAGTGTAAACCTATACCGGTTGTGGCTTTCTGAGTACTTTTATCATATAATCCTGGCAATATTTCATTCCATCGTTCCAGATTTCCCTGATACAAAGCTGCTGCGTAGAAGGCCAGGATATAAAGTCCGAAAAGTCCTGCACTTACCCATACGGTAGTCATGAGCAAAATACGTGTCCAACGGAAAATCGTGGCAATGATTTTTTCTGGTTTAGATAAGTTAAGCGGTTGTGCATTGGCAACCGTGCGTGCGTCTGTCATAGGAATAAAAGCTAAGGAGTGTTCTTAAAAAGAGGTTGATGTAAAATTAAGAATTTTGCCGAAGAAATAAATACAAAACTTTATTAAGCGTGTTTCTGATTGAATGAAAAGCTTTTGTGGATTCAATACCAATTTCCATGTTTAATCTTTAATATTGCCACATAAAACGGCCTAATCATGAAAATGTATATTTTAGTGCGAGACGATGTGCCCGATAATTTTGTACCTGTCATTACTGCACACGCTTCTTTGGCCTGTTATAGGAAATACGAAACTGACCCGGAAATGCAGACCTGGATTAACAGCATTTTCAGGAAAGTGGTTTGTAAAGTCAATCTCAAAGAGTTTGAAAATGCTAAAAACGAAGCAAAGAACCTAGTCCTTACCGAATCAGCCTTGAATAATCAGAAGGTATGTATCGCTTTTTGTCCGAGAGAAGAATATTCCAAGCCATTTCGTTTTTTTAAGATGTGGACACCGAATCAGGCTGCAATCTAGAAGATTTAATCAGAGCTGATAGAATCCATACTCAAACTGCTAAAAGAGTTTTAGCTGAAATTCCTAAACCTTGATGAAGTTTGCGTATCATTTCTAAAGTAAGAGGTCTTTTTCTGTTCAATACTTCCGAAACCCTACTACTACTGCCAAAGTAAGGTGCTAAATCTTTACGTTTTAAACCCTCTTCTTCCATTTTAATTTTTATAGCCTCAATTGGATCCGGCGCTTCAATGGCATAATGTTTCGATTCATAATCTTCTACCAGAATAGACACTAATTCTAAAGTCTCTTCCTCTAGAGTGTCTTCTTCACAATCAATCAACGAATCAATAATTTTTAAATATTCCTGATATTGTTCTTTAGTTTTTATTGGTTTTAAACCAATTTTTATCTCTTCTAAATTTTTCATTTTGTGGCTTTTAAATATTCTTAATATCTTCTATCAAATCATACTCTTTATGAGTACCTATAAATCTTATATAAACTGTTTTAAGTTTATAGCGGAACAAAGCAATTAAACGATATTTATTTCTGCATATATTAAAAACTACTCTATTGTTTCCAACCGTATCTGTTCTTGGATTATCTTCTATTACTTCATTAGGTGTCTTATAGTCAGCATTCTTTATTTTATCATACCAATATTTGAGTTCCTGTTCAGAATCAGGATACAATTCCCAAAAATCTCTAAGAGTACCTTTTGTAATGATTCTCATAAACTAAACAATTATATTTCAAGAAAGATTACCAATTTGGTAAATTATATACAAATATGGTATTTTTTTTATTATTTTAAAAATCATTTTTAGCAAAGAATAGTTTTAAGAATTACCCTCGCTGCATATACCAGATTTGTAAAATCCACTAAAATCCCCTACCTTTGCATCAAAATAAAATCATACTCAATGTAAGATACTAAGTAAGAGAGCACTTTGGCTCTCATAGATTCCAATCGGAATGTTTTGATAAAACCCATTGTCAATTCACCAGCAATACATTTTCTGAGTGTTGCGGTCAAACTTAGTAATCATGTAATACCCTCTCATATTTTAGCCTTTTGGGCTCATCTGACGGCAAACATCCTTTCGGTTCGTTTGGCTTGTCCTTCTATATTTTATTTTTCACAAGCTATTTACACATTGAGATATGAGTATTATCCTCAAATCATTATCCTATATACATTCAGACAGAGAAACACTGTTTCAACAGATTAATTTTTCCATTAATGCAGGAGAAAAGGCCGCTTTAGTTGGCAATAATGGCACAGGAAAATCAACCTTATTACAAATCATTGCCGGACATTTGGCACAATCGTCAGGAGAAGTAATGCTTACCGAGAAGCCCTATTATGTGCCACAACATTTAGGGCAGTATGATTATTATACTATTGCACAAGCTTTGGGAATAGAGTCAAAACTCGACGCTTATGAAGCCATTCTGCAAGGTGATGCTTCGGCTGAAAACTTTGAATTATTAAACGATGACTGGGCAATTGAAGAGCGGGTTCAGAATGCTTTTGCCTATTGGCATATCCAACATTTAGCACTCAGGCAACCAATCCATTTATTAAGTGGAGGGGAGAAAACCAAGGTTTTTCTGGCAGGTATCCTGATTCATGAGCCGGGAATTATCTTGCTTGATGAACCGTCGAATCATATGGATGTAGAGAGTCGTAAATTACTTTATGACTTTATTAAAAAGAGCAAAGAAACTATCCTGCTAGTAAGTCACGACAGAACTTTATTGAATATTCTTGACCTTACTCTTGAACTAAGTAAAAATGGTGTAGAAGTTTTTGGTGGTAATTATGAATTCTATAAGGCGCAGAAAGAAGGCAAATTGGAAGCACTTGAAGCAAAGCTGGATGAGAAAGAAAAAACACTGAAACAAACCCAGCAAAGAGCCAGAGAATTAGCTGAGCAACGCCAGAAACAGGAGATACGTGGTAAAGCACATGGTGAAAAACAGAATCTACCTAAAATAGTTGCAGGTAACCTGAAAAGCAAAGCCGAAGTGAGTACGGCTAAGGCAAAGGATATCCAGCAAGAGAAAATGAATGATATTACTGATAGTCTGCGACAAATCAGGAAGCAAATACAAGAACAGCAGGTTTTGAAAATAGATTTAAAGAAATCGGATTTACATAAAGGCAAAATTCTGATAGATGCCCAAGGGATCAATTATGGGTATCAGGACATTTTACTTTGGGAGAATCCTGTGTTCTTTCAAATCCGGTCGGGAGATAGAATCAGAATTGAGGGGAATAATGGCACAGGTAAAACCACGCTGCTCAAATTGATTACTGGTGCTTTGGAGCCATTAGCCGGTGAAATTTATCGGGCTGATTTTAAATATCTATATGTTGACCAGAATTACTCCATCATCAATAATCAACTGACCGTTTTTGAGCAAACCCAGCAATTCAACGAACGGCACCTGCCGGAGCATGAATTAAAAATGCTATTAATTTACCACCAGTTTCCAAAAGAACTTTGGGATAGAAAATGTGTCGGATTGAGTGGAGGTGAAAAAATGAAACTGCTTCTTTGTTGCCTTGCCATCAGCAATCATACACCGGATATGCTGATACTAGATGAACCAACCAATAATCTGGATGTGTACAGCCAGGAGATATTGACTCAGGCTATTAAAGATTTTAATGGTACTCTATTAGTTATTTCTCATGATAAGCATTTTATCCAAGAGATTAATTTAGATGATATAATTAGTATGCATAAAGCTAATTATGTTATATGTCTTAATTGATATTTGAACTGAATATACGCCTTGGAAGTGCATAAAAATAGAGACAGGGAAATACCCTGTCTCCACAATATTCGGAATTTCTCAAAAAGATTATTTTCTGAAATTTCCACAAAAAACAATATAACCTATACTTTCCAGCCTTCGCGGTAAGTTGTTCTGCCTACAAATTGGTTGGCTTCTTCAAGGTTAGTGATACGCATATTTTCACCATCCCACAATAGTTTTTTGCGGGCGTAGAACTCTGCTTGTCCTTTGGCGTTGTCTCTTTTCAACAAGTAGCTTCTGATAGCCAGATTACCCATCAATACGGTTTCTGTCATTGGGCCAGCATAATCAAAAGAAGAGGTTAGTTCTTTATGCTCTTTGCTATTGAAACCTGCTTTACAAGCATCTACCCATCTGCGTTGATGTCCGTATTCTGGCTCAATATCTTTTGGTAAATCAGGACCTACTTCTCTGGTACCGTCGTTCAGGAATAATTTCGGCATCATTGGTGAGCTATCGTTGATATTGGTTGTGATAATTCCTTTTTCACCAATAATCATTACACCATTGCTGCTGTTTGTGCCACCGATATCTTCGTTTGCAGGAATAATATCAGGGTGAGAAGGTTTGATACCACCGTCACTCCAGGTCATTTCAATCGGAGCCTGGCTTTTCTTAGTAGCATCAAAATGAAGTGTGATGAACGAAGAAGCCGGACAACCTTCAGGATTATACTCAGGAGCCCACATTTTGGTATAAACCGCTGCCACACTAGCTTCAGCATCTTTAGGGTATTTCAAGCCTAAAGTTCTGAAAGGAATATCTATTAAGTGACAGCCCACATCTCCTAAAGCACCTGTACCGTAATCCCACCAACCGCGCCATCCGAATGGATGCAGATTCGGGATATATGGTTTGTACTCGTTTGGTCCTAACCATAAGTTCCAGTCTAAATCTTTTGGCTTCAGGCTATCATCTGGTTTTGGCATTGCATTACCTTGTGGCCATACTGGGCGGTTTGTCCAGATTTGTACTTTGGCAATTTTACCTAATTTACCAGAATCAACCCAGCCTTGAACTGTTTTCAATAATGGGTTTGATGCGCCCTGGTTACCCATCTGGCTCACGATTTTGTGTGTTCTGGCCATTTCAGTCAGCATACGTGCTTCACGGATATTGTGCGTCATTGGTTTTTGCACATATACGTGTTTGCCGCGCTCCATCGCAAATTTGGCAGCAGGACCATGTACGTGGTCTGGAGTAGAGATAGTTACGGCATCGATGTCTTTTTCTTTGTCTAACATCTCGCGGTAGTCAGCATATAATTTCGCGTTCGGAAATTGTTTAACTGTCTGAGCGGCAGAACCCGAAAAGTCAACATCGCAAAGGGCAACTACACGTTCTCTACCTTTTACAGAAGCATTGGTTATATCGCTACGGCCTTTACCTCCTGAACCGATAGCAGCCAGATTCAACTGGTCGCTTGGAGAGATAAAACCGACACCACCCAATACATTTCTAGGAACGATAAAGAAAGAAGAAGCAATAGCGCTTTTTTTGATAAACGATCTTCTGGATTCGTTTGATTTCTCTTTCATGTTTAGATTGATCTATTTAGGATTGAAAAATTGTGCTTGAAGAACCCGTGTTCAGGTACATTGCAGTACGTTATGAAGGTATTTCTTTTGCGGTCGCTAAAGTAAATAATTTAGAGGCAAATCCATTGGAAAGCAGTATAAATTTATTGCAAATTTTGCAATCTCGTATTTGATCAAGATATGAGGCTAATATATTATTGGTAAATAGAAAGCGGTGAATTATTGTCTTAGTTCAGAAAATATTAGTAATTGCCACTTGAAAACACTATTTTATTCACCTCTTTGGAACAATTGAGATTTAAAATAAAAATGAAACACAAGGTCAAAGACATATTTGTAATGTCATACGACAGTACTATATTTATAATCGATGATCATGAAGAGTTGCCTGAATCACTTCGTGGCGAATGGCAAATATCAAAAGATTACTTTCTTTATGAAACCATTACTATTATAGCTGAGAATATACCCGTACCACGATCTGGAAAAATTAGAGTTCTAGAAACAAAAACACCATTGGATAGGGAGGATTTAGATACAGAAAAACATCTGATTGAATTGTCTATCGTTGAAGACAAATAATTGAATTTGGTTTTCGCACCTCCCAATCAGCGTTTGAAATTCGATAACAGAAAAAACAGACCCGGTCAATAACCAGGCCTGTTTGTCAGATAGGTTCCATGTTTGAAGTAAAAATAGTTCTTCAAATAATAAAGTTGAGAAATCTAGGGCAACGATTTACAATTATACGCATATTAAAGGTTTAAAAATCCGGGATTTGCTCCTCAGATAATTTTTGTTAAAAACTCACTTTTTCTTTGTTGTTCACATTTGCAGTTGACTTGTTATATATATTCATTAAGGGTACTGATGGGTTCAAGGCGAGTTTGCTTGACAGCGAACGATTGAAGACTCCCTCAAAAAACGAACGTTGTCTGGTTATGGTTACCAGCATATCTGTTTCATGAAAATTCAGGTATTTTGTAATCCCATCCTTGACACTTCTGGCGCAAATGGTATAATCTATTATCTCTATATCATTAAAAAAATAATGATACTCATAAGTAGGCAGAGGTTTAATACAATCATGATTGCTTTTTACTACATTTAATAAAATAAGGGAAGCCGCGTTCTTTTGTAAAATTGTCTTTAAATCAGAAAGCTCTTTCAATGGGTAATCGGCCTGTCCTTCAATCGCCATTAATACATTGTTAAGAGGTTTATTATTTACCTTTTCTGGTACAATTACAGAGTTGGCAGGTACATTCCGTACTATATCTGTAGCTATATTTCCAAAGAAAGTATTTTCCTGCTTACTGGTAGTACCCGCAACTACTAAGTCAAAATCTCGTTGATACCTTAGAAAATGCAAAACTCCAGCAGGTGATAATGGTAATAAAATACTTTTAAATGTATGAATATGATTGTTATCTAATTCTTGTGCTTTTAAAATAAGTTGCTTCATTTTAGTCTTTGAACGACTGTAAATCGTTTCAAAAGATTGGAAAGATGCTTCTGCAAGATTATCACCCTGAAAAGAATAATAACTGTGCAAAAAGGTAAATTCGCTGGCATGGTTACCTAATAAATTAAGTATATATCTTATTGCTTTTTCTGATGCTATAGAAAAGTCAGTTGTAAAAAGTATTCTTTTCATAAATCTCACCCAAAAAAAATGATTAAAATTATCTCCTAAAATCTTAAAAAAAAGACAAGGCATTGCCTTGCCTTTTTTTAATCACCTAACCACTTGATTATCAATCCTAATAAATCAATAAAACCAATTCTATCTGAATGTCATGAAGATGTGTGAAAGTGTATTTTAAGATACCATAAACAGGTTTGGCAACAATAGACCAGCTATTTAGATTATTAAATAAATTAATATTTTTAAATTATTAGAAATTACCACGCTGATTTATGAGCCCCAAAAAAGCATATCAGATACAATCTGATTCAACAGCAGTTTGTACGTATTTCTTTTAAAATCTTAGTTTTCGATGGGGTAAAATCTGGTGTGATGTCAGAAGGCAAAAAAACTAGTCATTAGACCCACAATCTGATATGGATTATGGATTATTCTCAATAGTATTAAATTACCATAGACACGAATTATTTAAGTCATCAAGCCAACCTCGTTTGAGGAAAATACTGAGACATAATGGCAAAATTCATAGACATAACAGGCAAAAGTATAGAAATTTTATAATAGTTAGTACGTGGAGACAAATGTATGGTAAATTTTAGAAAATAAAATATTTTTTGATTTTATTTTTTTTTCAGGAACAAAAACAAAAAAATACGTATATATAATATAGTTCAAATAAACGCTTATTTCTCTACTATTTAATAATGAATTATGCCTATATTTTGGTAAATCAAGAGAGACTGCAAAGGCTTCATAAAAAAATCGGGACACTTACAATAATTCTTTAATACCTATCGGTAATTTAATCAATAAATAACTTATATTTACTTATTATTTGTGAGTAAAAACCTGAACAGAATTACCCGGTGAGGAACACTTCCTCATCCCTATCCTGATATTTGCCTTAAGCATCTTATCGGGGTAACTCAAAGCCTATAAATTAGATTTCCAGCCAATTTCTAATTCTTTGAATAAAGATAAAATAAGTCGAGCTACCAGTCGTTGAATAATTATAGATTTTTGATTGGAAAAGTCTAAACAAAAACTTATATTTACATCAATCCAGCAACTGCACCATAAATTTCTGTCCCAAACGGTTTCCCCTTTTTTTAAGTGTTTTCCAATTAGATAAGCAAATTTTTGCCGTTAATCAGTTTTTACTTTAATTAGACAAGCAATGAAAACTTTCAATGAACTCAATAATGACATCACGCACGCACTAAGGCGTTATGAGATTACTTATGCCGACATCAGCACCAGTGCCTTGCAGACTGCTCTTACGGTTTCGATCAGCAAGGAAGTGTGCCAGAATAAAATGAATGATTTTGTAGATTATCTGAATGATTTGAAAGTGATGTACCAATCGTCTCTTACGCCTGGCTCAGGATTTATCAAACTGACGATTTTTAGCAATTTTATGATTTGATGCGTAGCCGATGTCTCAGGTTGTTTTATATTTTCTTGCATTAAACGAGAAGGGCATTCAATAGAACTCCCTTTGTGTATACACTTTGTTTCTACATTTAATACGCTCTATTGTCTGGCTCTTTTATTCTGAATTAATTCTTCTGCATACTACGCTAATATCAAATAAAAAAAGTGCCCCATAGGAGGCACTTCTGTCAGACAAATTAAGCGAACAAACGGAGACATCGCTTTGTATTTTTACATTTACTATAATCCGCCATAATCTCTTTTTCTATCTCTGTAAACTGAACGATACTGCACCTCTGCCGGGTTTACTATGGCTGGTCTCACAATAAACTCTATCCAGAGGCTTGGGCCGTCTATTCGTACATAATCACCGATTTGATTAAGAGTAGCATTACCCGAATAAGAAATATAGGTATTTTCCAGCTCTTGTTCGTAGATTTTAAGCATAGCCTCTGCTGTTAAATCATCTGCGTCTAATGTCCACGGTTTAATAGCTGCGAGCACCAATGCTTTTTGCGTAGCATTTAAAGAACTGACTGGTATACCAACTTTAGTAGTTGGAAATTGTCCGTCTTTACCTGCACCCAAACTTACTTCAGTAAAAGCAGTTGTTAATTTAGCTGAAGATAGCTGCGTGGCGGTCAATCCTGCCAGCATGGCAGCCATAGTGTTTTTTTCATTATCTAATGGCGCGTAAGCTGTAGTAGCTTGTAGCCATGTGCGCGGTTCCACTGCCTGAAATGACGGCGTAGTGCCTACCACAGCCCCATTACTGAATGTAATATTCTGGGTATAATTATGTCCTCCAATCTGCAATATCCAGGTTCCGGTCTGGCTTGGTGTACCTATAAAAGCAATGCTATATTTCTTTGACGAGTAATTGGCTTCTGAATTAGCAGCCAGTATATCTTCGGCCATTGTAATCTGTAAAAACTCACTATATCCCTCATCAGCAGTAGTACCTGTGGCGGCTTCTATCACTTTTTTGGCTGCGATAATCTGCGATTCTGTCAGGGTACTGAATTCTAAACCATTACGTGTCACATTTCCTGATTGCACCGACCAGTTGATTGCATTTGGTTTCGTATAAGGTAATTGCAGGGCTGTCCATTGAGCTGCGCTCAATGTAGTTTTAAAAGTATCTATGGCAGCCAATACTCTGCTTACCGAGCCTGTAGAAGGTTTAGGCGTAGTAGTATCTGCCGAAACTGATAGTTCTATATTACAGGTTTGCCCACCAAAAGTAATAGGAAAAGAGGCCTTTCCTGCTGAAGTCGGGGTGCCAGTAATAGCATAAGCAATCGTTCCATTGCCATGCGTTAAAAAACCTGCCACCAGGTGCGCTTTTAAACCTGTAACACCTGTAGAAGCGATACTATCATTTGAGGTATAAGCAATGCCGTTTCCACCAGAATAATTGATGGTAGCTCTTCCAGTAAAGGAGACGCCACTCATAGGAGTAGCCGAAATACTAGCAGTTGAACAGTTTAAGCTTGAAATGAGCGGAGTAGTAACAATCTCATCAGGCTCACATGCCTGAAAAATTATCATTGATATCAACAGGAGTCCTACCCAATAGAATTTATACGTTTTCATGGTAAGTAAAAAAATTAAAGTTGTATGGATTGTTCGCTTGCGCACATTGATTGGTTAATCTCTTCATAAGATTAATAAGCAACGTTTATAAATAGGGAATGCGGAAGCTAAAAAGGTGAAGCGTAAAGGTTAACTGGGTGAGTTTGTATTTAAAACGAGTAAAGAAGCTATTTAGTTTAAAACAGAAGATTAAAATTAAAAGCAAGCCTGAAAAACATATACCATTGCTAAAAAAATGAAGACCAATGGTAAAATCAGTTATCTATTAATTTCTTTATAATTATTCGATTTTGATCAGATGCTGGGCTATTATAATGTTGTTTATGATAGCTAAGCAAAGAAGAATGGAACAACCTGTTCTATAAACATCAAGACCTTCATTTAAGTCAGTTTGAATCATAAAAGAAAAAAACAAATGAAAGTTAAGCAAATGTAAAATTATAAGAGAAGGGCATTTGTTGCGACGAGACAAAAAAAAAGCAGGACAAAATCCTGCTTTTTTAAGTATGTTTTGCTGTGACTAAAAAAGTTTACAAATTTTGCAATAATTAATCATAAAAGTCAAGTCGAAGGGCAAAAAGTTTAATTAAAATTCCATTAGAATTTAAAAAGGCTCTAAAATATCAGGCTTTATTAGTGTAAAAATGAAGATTTTAAAGAAAATAGCTTTTAAAGTGATGAAGCAAGATTAAAAAACAGGTATATACCCATATACTAAAATAAGGGAATCGGCGAATCTACACCTTATCTGCCCCGTAACTATCTTTTCCACACAACAAACTAATTCTTTCCTACTGCCGTTTTAAAGCAAATACTAAAACACAAAATATCCATGCGAACAATTTTTGGGATTATCACTATTGTCTTTATGCTTACTTTAGTCTCATGCACTAAATCTGATTCATTTACTGGCATAATCGAAAGCATTGAGAATGGTAAAGATGGTTATGTGGCTACGCTAAAAGACAAAAAAGGAGAGAAATTTGAGGCCATTTTTTCAATTCCGAATATGGGCACACATTACAAGCGCTGGGAGATAGGTGATGAATTGAGCATTAAAGGAGATACCCTCGGCATTAACAATACCTATCGTGTTATTGCCAGAGAGGCTGAGAAGAAATGATTATTTGTTATAACTTTGATTTAACTAAGATATTAATTTGTTAAATCAAAGTTATAAAGCTTATAGCGTTGTTTCTGCATATCTTTTGAAATTATTCAGAATAGCCTGCCAACCTTGTTGCTGCATTTCGACAGGGTTTTGATTTTCGGCATCGAATGTTTCTTCCACCAGAGTCTCCAGCCCATTGTTTGAAAAAGTAACGCTTACCTTGCGCCCATCTCCAATAGTATATTCAATTTGCTGGTATTCAACTACATTATCATATTTTCCGCCAAAATCAAAACTAAAACTACCATCTTTAGCTGCCATTGTATAAGAAAACTCCCCTCCTACTCTTAAATCATTTGATGCTTTAGGAGTGTGCCAGTCATGAGAGGCGTTGTTCCATTGCATGATGGCTTCGGGTGTAATGAAATCCTGCCAAACCTTTTCAATAGGAGCATTGATAGTGGCACTTACTGTAATTTTTGTTGGTTGATTACTCATAGTATATTTGTTTATGGATTGCTTTGGGCTTAAAATCTATCAATAGGCATTTATTTCCAAGTGATAAATGTATTACAAGTTAAACATTAATTTTAGACAAAATTATTTGCTTAGTAGTATTAACAATTAATTGATTCTCACTCGCGAGTTTTGTACCGATTATACGTCAGATAGTAATATTTTATTAAAGAAGGGTATCAAATGGGTAATATAGGGACAGTGGTCAGTTTATTGAATAGAGCGTTGAAATAGAAAATTATTAATCAAAGTATGTGTGGTTATTTTTGGGGCACGATGGCGGGTGTCACGGCTGCGCATTTATCTCAACACCCTAAAAACCAGATCCTCTAAATATGCAGCAACATAAACCGAGGCAGCTTCATCGGTTTTTACATCTGTCAGTCTTTTCAGATGGGAGCTAAAAAACTGTTGATTGTGTGAGGTTTCTATCAGCATACTGCTTAAAGAATGCGGGTATGGATACTGTGGGTCAATTTCAAGTACAATATGGGCTATGGTATTACACAGATCCTTGAAAGGATTGAATACATTGGCCTGATTAACTTCTTTTATTTCTTTGATCATATATCCTTTACTGCTTTCAGTAATAACGATCTGATTCAGGTAGGGAATGTCATATTTCATCTTGCCCGAGTCGATGGGCATTTCGCGGGTAAGGAGTTGTATTATTTTCTTGATTTTCAATCGCGGGTCGCTGATATTCTTCAGCTGATACATCACCAGAAACTCCTGATAACTCCAATACCAGTTCAGAATGTAAACCAGAAGCAGGTGTTTATTCTTAAAATAGCGGTAAATACTGGCCTCGGTTGTGCCAATTTCCAGCGCCAGTTTTTTGAACGTGAAATGCTCATAACCAAGCTCATAGATTAATTCTATGGCTTTTCTTACAATTTCCCTTCCTAATTCACTACTTTCGGGATCCCTGATGTATATTTTATTGTTTACGCTAAAATTTAACTGGTATTCCATATTAAGAAAATTTAAACAAAGCTAAATAATAATAGTGACTATACAATAAATAATAACTTTACATCATTTAATAATAGTATTACTATCATCAAAAAAAGTTTTATTATCTTTGCAAAAATTATTGAAATCAAATGGCTGATAATCATACAATTCACCCCTTTATAAGGATTATCAATCTGCTAAGGCTTGATAAAGAGGATATTACTTCGCTTTACTTTTATGCTATACTTGCCGGAATCATACAGTTAGTATTACCGTTAGGTATTCAATCAATTATCAACTTTGTAATGTACAATACCGCCTCAACTTCACTAGTTGTGTTGATAGGTCTGGTTATTGTCAGTGTTTTCTTTGCAGGTTTTTTACAGATTAATCAGATGAAACTCAGCGAAAAGATTCAGCAGAAAATCTTTGTCCGCTATGCCTTTGCTTATTCTGACACATTGCCCAAGATACGGCCGGAAGCTACAGAGGGTTATTATATGCCTGAGTTGACCAATCGTTTTTTTGATACAGTTAATCTTCAAAAAGGTTTATCCAAGCTTCTGCTTGATGTACCAACGGCATTTATTCAGATACTTTTCGGAATCCTCTTGCTGTCATTTTATCATACGATATTTATTGCTTTCGGAGCATTACTTCTGCTAATTGTTTACATGATTTTCAGATTGAGTTCTGAAAAAGGTCTGGAAACGAGTTTGAAAGAGAGTGATTTTAAGTATAAAGTAGCTGCCTGGTTACAGGAAATCAGTCGTACGCAGAATACTTTCAAAAACTTTGAATATACTCAGTTAAATATCCAGAAAACAGATGAATATACACAAGGGTATCTGCAAAATCGTACCCGACACTTTGGTATCCTTACTACTCAATACTGGAGTCTGGTAGTTTTTAAAGTTGTGCTCACTGCCGCCATGCTCATTATCGGCTGTGTCCTTTTGCTCAATAATCTGATTAATATCGGGCAGTTTATTGCGGCTGAGATTGTGATTATTGCTATCATGGCTTCGGTCGAAAAACTGATTACCAGTATAGATATTGTATATGACGTGCTCACAGCCGTTGAGAAACTGAACAAGGTATTACAAACACCAACAGAATCAAACGGGAATCTGGCATTAAACAATACAAGTCCATTAAGAGTTGAGTTTAAGAATGTAGGTTTTTCTTATACGCATAAAAACTTTTTGCTTAATGGGATTTCATTTCTGGTAAAACCCGGAGAAAAGGCTCTTTTGAATAAAACTACCTCAGGTGCCGGCACTAGTACAATTCTGAAACTGATTAGTAATAATCTATCTGAACATACGGGAAGCATTCTTATCAATGATATTCCGATAGATAATTATGATATGCTGAGTTTCCGGAAAAACGTCAATTACCTGAGCGGGCAAAACGAAATCTTTAATGGCACACTCTGGGAAAACATCACGATTGGCAACCCAAATGTAAAGCCCGAAACAGCCAATCAGCTGATTAAAGAATTAGGTTTTAATGGATTTATCGAGGAATTTGAAAAAGGTTTTGCCACAGTATTATTTACCAAAGGAGCAAAACTACCCTCTCACCTGATTCAGGAAATTCTTTTGTTACGTGCTTTTGTTCAGCCTTGCCAATTGATGATTCTTGATGAACCATTCAAAAGTCTGAATAAAGCCAAGCGTGAAAAAATAGCTGAATATATCAGCCGTTTGCCTATGACGGTTATAGTTGCCGCCGAGCAAGACGGCATTCAGACACATTTTAATAGAATTATAGAATTAACATAATTAAGGGATTTAGCGAATTAGTGATTGAGTGATTAGTCAAGATTTTGCAAATAGTAAATAGTATAAGCAACGGTTGTTTTTAATCACTCATTCACACAATCACCGCAGCGGCGGACCGTACATTCACTCAATAGACATTTGCACATATGAAATATATAGAAACTGTTTTTGAACAAGAAGATTTAGGCAAGCAGCCTAAATCGTTCAGAGATATTTATTTTATCGACCGGCAAAGCAAAGTAAAATACTGGACTTATGGACTGTTAGGGCTGTTGGTACTGGCAGCATTTTTACCCTGGACACAGAACATTAAAAGTCGGGGGAAGGTAACTACTCTCCGACAGGAACAGCGTCAACAGGGAGTATATAGTGCCATTACCGGAAAAGTAATACAATGGTATGTGAAAGAGGGTGATATGATTAAGAAAGGTGATACCATTGCACGCCTGCAAGAGGTAAAGGTAGAATATCTTGACCCGAATCTGATCGACCGAACACGCCAACAGATTACGGCTAAAGAACTGGCGAATGAAAATTATCTGAGTAAAGCTAATACAGCTAATGAACAAACCCGGGCAATGGAAGAAGCGCTGCGCCTGAAAATTGCACAGATAAATAACAAAATATCACAGACTAAAGCCAAAATACAGGCAGATAGTATGGATATGCTAGCAGCCAGAAATGATTTTGCTATTGCCAGCGAACAGCTGAAACGCCAGAAACAAATGTATGATCAGGGCTTGGTATCGCTTACCCAATATGAACAACGTAATCAGGCTTTTCAGAATGCATTGGCCAAACGGACAGGAAGTGAGATTAAATTTATGAATTCAAAACAGGATTTAATTAATCTTTCGCTTGATCTGAATGCTACTAATCAGGAGTATATTGAGAAAATTTCTAAGACCAGAGGCGAACGTTTTCAGTCACTTTCGCAGATTGCCAGTGGTGAAGCAGACATTGCCAAACTCGAAAATCAATACAATAGCTACAAACTTCGTAATGAATTATATTATGTGATTGCCCCACAAAGTGGACAAGTAACGAGAGCCAATAAAGCAGGTATAGGTGAAATTGTGAAAGAAGGAGAAGAACTGGCTCAGATTGTACCAGACCAGAGTGAAATGGCCATTGAGATATTCGTAAAGCCGCTTGATATTACCCTATTGCAACCGGGTAGAAAAGTAAATGTGATTTTCGACGGGTTTCCGGCTATTATATTCAGCGGCTGGCCTACGCAATCATATGGCACTTTCAGAGGGGTTATTACAGCCATTTCTAATAATGTTGATCAGGCCACCGGAAATTTCAGGGTTTTAGTAAAACCTGATGAAAGAGAACGTCCGTGGCCTAAGACTTTGCGCTTAGGTACAGCCACCGACACATTTATTTTATTAAAAGATGTACCTCTTGGCTACGAAGTCTGGCGTAATATCAATGGTTTCCCGCCAGAATATTATATCGAGGCAAATGCTGATAAAGCAGCCAAGAAATAGTAAAAACAGAATACTGTAGAGAAGGCAATGATTAGTTAAATGATGATGATATCATACAATCAGCACATTGTAGCGACCCAATCACTCATTCACTCAATTATTTACAATGCAAAAAATATTATTATATATAGTCACATTCCTGAGTTATATGCCAATTGCGCAAGCGCAAGAAAAACTGGTGTATGATGAGTTCATGAATATTGTCAGGAAATACCACCCTGTTGCACAACAAGCTTATCTGCAAACCGATATGGCAAAAGCGGAGCTACTAAGTGCACGAGGAGCATTTGAGCCATCAGCTTATTTCAATAAAAACGAAAAACAATTTGGCGGCAAGCATTATTATACCTATCTCACCTCAGAACTGAAAATACCTACGTGGTATGGCGTAGATTTTAAGGCGGGTACAGAAAATAATGAGGGACAATATACCGCTACCGAATTGACCAAAGGAAGAAGCAGTTTTGTAGGTGCGTCGGTCTCTTTAGGGAAAGGTTTATTGATAGATAAGCGTAGAGCGGCTGTGAAGCAAGCGCGTGAAATGGTGGCTTATTCGGATGAAGAGCGTCGTTTGATGCTGAATCAATTGCTTTATGAAGCCACTGCGGCTTATTATGAATGGCAGAATGCTTTTTTTCTGAAACAACTGGCTGATAGCCTTCTGCAAATCAACCAGGAGCGCTACCAGTTTATTAAAAATGGCGTAACACTCGGCGACCGTCCGGCTATAGATACCGTAGAGACGCTGGCGCAATTGCAGAGTTTTGAATTCTCACAGACCGAAGCACAGCAGACGCTCAATAATGCCAGTTTTGAATTAGGGAATTTCTTATGGCAAGATAATCAACAGGCTTATCAATTACCTGCTTTCGTTCAGCCAGACCAGGCACGTATCAATAAACCATTAATGCCTCTGAGCGATTATCTGAATGCGGCAATCACCCACCCGAAATTACAACAGGCGCAAATCAAGAGCAATGTATTGGATATTGAGAGGCAACTCAAATTCCAGAGTTTGTTGCCTACGCTTAATCTGAATTATAATATGCTGAATAAAGATTATACCTTCTTTGCCGAACCTAATCTTTTTCAGAACAACTATAAATGGGGCTTTACGATTGGTTTACCCCTATTTCTTCGTGAGGCACGCGCTGAATATCGCAAGGCTAATCTGAAAATAACCCAACAAGCCTGGGAAAACAGAATCCTGTTTACTGAACAACAAAACAAAGTAAATCAGTATTTCAATGATGCCGTGCAATTGCAACGCCAATTAGAAATTTACCAGCAAACAGTCAATAACTATCGCCGACTTTATCAGGCTGAACTTACCAAATTTATTAATGGTGAAAGCAGTCTGTTTTTAGTCAATAGCCGTGAAAACAAACTCTTTGAAGCCCAACAAAAATTGATTTCTCTCCAAACCAAAGTAGCGAAGTCTATTATTGGCGTTGATTATGCCGCAGGACGCTTAGCCCAGTAAAAGCTTTTTGTATTCAGAAACAATGGGCAAATTATGACTCAAACAATTCTTGTGAGCCTACTGCTCACAAGAATTGTTTTTTAACTCTCCTTCAGGGGTTGGGGGCTTGTTTTACAATCTTATACCTAAACCCCTTATCTCCATTACCCAATATACTTACCGCAATCGTTTGAGCATCAAGTGCTTTATACTGAATCTTTTTGGGGAAATCGTGGCTTAAGTTTTCAAATGATAATAGGTCTTTTACGTTTGTATTCAGTACAAACGTAATTGTTTCTCCGTTGTTCTGATTGGGCACTCTGGCCTGATAAGTAAGCTTGCCATCAATCATTTTTAGTGTCAGATGCTCAGTTATTACTTTTTCTCCTGCTTTCATTTTATAAGAATAGCCTTCCATTGTACCATCGGCATTCTTTTTCCATACTTCGTAGGTTTCTTTACCTTCTATTTTCCAGGTTCCTTCTAAAAAGCTTGCCTGATCGAGGCCATCTTTTAGAGTATAAGAGAATAAAAGGAAGGTACCTAATAGGCTAATAAATGTTTTCACCTTGCTTGTGTTTAAATGGTTTATCTCGTTTCTATCAACAAAAATGAAACATACATAATAGTCAAAATTGTAAAATTGCGACAAGCTATTCTTTATCTATAAATAAGGCTGACATCCGGAGATTATTGGCATAAAACTTTTTCGGGCTTACTCCTGTAAACGCTTTAAAATCTTTGATAAAATGTGCCTGATCATAATAATTCCCCTCATAGGCAATAGCAGTGAGGCTTTCTGAATTTTGTGCGGATAGCATTTTAAGCGCTTGCTGGAGTCTGATGATTTTGGCTAATTGTTTCGGACTCAAACCTATCACCGACGAAAATTTTCTTTCCAGTTGTCTTCTGTTGATTTGCAGATTATCTGATAGTTCATCAACCGACACTTGTCCGCCCAGATGGATAATCATTTCAATACTTGATTTAATCAGTTTATTAATTGATTCAGGCGTACTTAATATTTGCCATAGAAATGACTCTATCAAGGCAATTCTGTCTTCTGTAGTTGTAGCCTGTAGAATATCTTTTTCCAGGGTAGTTCCGGTTTCTCCAAATAATTCATTCAAGGATACGGCACGGTTTTCCATCTGGCTCACAGGTATAGTGGCAAAAGCGATAAAGCCATCCGGCTGAAAACGTACCGAGAAAATATTGGTTTCTCCGGTTGGCTCAATATCTAAGGGTTTTGTGATTTGTCCGAATACAAAACTTCTGGGTTGAATCAAGCAGCTCCCATCTTGCAGGTATTGTTTATATAAATCTCCGCAATGAAAAACCATTTCCATACAGCCGTCAGGTACTATTCTTTGCTTTTGAGGCTCTGACTCTTCAGGTGCAAGCAATGTCCAGTAGCATTTAATAAAAGGCAATAAATCAATAGACGGTGTATAGATTTTATAATCCATCGAAACTATTTAAAATGGGATGATATAAAGATAAGTTTCTCGACCCCTTTTTCATATAGTCATCAGGTTAATTTTTCATTATCAAAAATCCTATATTCCTTAGTTTGCTGATTGGCATTCACAAAATACATTCTATGTAACTCAATCTTTCAATTTCTTTCGAAAACAACCTCACAACATACAATCAATCATCAATAAAAAGAAGTTAAATTCTGAACTACTCTCCTCTTTGAGAAATCAGTCTTTCGTGTGTCAGTTTTACAAAACGATAGCCCTTTGCTTTTAATTCAGGAATAGCCATTTGTAATGCCTGCAACTCATACCATTGCGGATGATTAAAGTGCATGATTACGATGGCGCCGGGTTTGGCATTTTTGATAATATTGTCTTTGATAACTTTTGGGGGAGTAAAAGGGATGGCATCGCCACTTAGAATATCAAAATTAATGACTTTCATGCCTAGTTGATTGGCAAGTTTGGCACAGGTTTCATCGGTATAAGCTGTAGCTGACCGAAAGAACTGAGGTCTTTTGCCTGTCAGTTGGGCTATTTTTCGTGAATTGAGCTCCATTTCGTCTATCACTTCCGAAATGTTCTGGGTTGAAGCTATTCCATATTTGGTTTCGCCATCAACTGAGCAAAGCCGATGCAATAAGCCATGATTACCGATTTCAAAGAGCGTATCAGCGGCCAGTTTTCTGAAAGTATCCATATTATCGTCAATCCAGAGACCACTGGTAAAGAGCGTGGCTGGGATATGTTCTTTGCGAAGAAAATCTATTAATGGGGCATTATAATCATTTCTTTTACCGATACAGGCATCAAAAGTAAAGGCAATTACTTTATTCTTGTCGTCTACATCTTCAAATACATCCTTAATCACCATGCCAAATCTACCGGGTTTCGCATCAGGAAATTCGCTCATAATCTTATCCCTGAATTTCAGGTATTCGGGGGTATAATACGATTGTATTTTTGTCTTGTAATTCGTCTCAGCAATCTTTGCGTTTTGAGCGTATGCTAAAGCAGGTGCAAGCAATACAAGCAAAAGGTATTTTTTCATAAATGAATAGGTAAAGAGGTTCAAATCGATTCTTTAGATTAAGCATATCTGAAACGGAATCAAATTTACAAATTTCTCTGAATTGGGATTGCTTTTGAGAGTTCTGTTAATTATCTAATTGCAAAACAAACTAAACTTAAACTGATTCTTTCATTATCTTTGAAATACCAATTCAACCTGAACCCTACCCATGTCTTTAAGCAATAATTCGCCTACCGATCTATCCGAAATCGTTAATCTGTTTGATTTTGAACCAATGGCTGCTTCCAGAATGTCGCGCATGGCTTATGAATACGTAGCCAGTGGTGCAGCAGACGAGATAACACTCAGATGGAACAGGGAAGATTTTGATAATATTAAACTCAATACTACTGTATTGAATGATGTTACTAAACTTGATACTTCTCTCTCTTTATTTGGGCAGGAATTAGCTCATCCTATACTCATTGCGCCTACTGCCTTTCATAAAATTATGCACCCTGATGGAGAAATCGGTACTGCTAAGGGGGCTGGATTGGCTTCGGCTACTTATGTGGTGAGTTCATTTACCACTACTCCACTCGAAGATATAGTTCAGGCAGCTACCGAACCTTTGTGGTTTCAGTTATATGTAAGAGACGACCGTGCCTACACCAAAGACCTGATTCAGAAAGCTGAATCGCTGGGTTTCCAGGCGCTTTGTGTTACGGTTGATACTCCGACACCGGGTATCCGCGACCGTCAGGTGAAAGTGGGTTTTGCCTTGCCGGAAGGCGTGATGGCTCATTATTCGCTTGGAGAGATAGGTGCACCTAAAAATCCAATCACCTGGAAGGATATTGAATGGCTGCAATCATTTACCAAAATTCCTATTTTATTGAAAGGCATTCTGAACCCTGAAGATGCGGTAAAGGCTGTTCAAGCTGGGGTCGATGGCATTATTGTATCCAATCATGGGGCACGGAATCTGGATACTGTTCCATCAACTATTGAGGCATTGCCTCGTATTGCTGAGAAAGTAGATCAACAAATACCTATATTGCTGGATGGGGGAATCAGACGGGGAACTGATATTATGAAAGCCCTTGCTTTGGGTGCAAAAGCCGTATTGCTTGGCAAACCCATCTGTTATGGCCTGGCCTGCGGTGGTGAAGCAGGGGTAGCCAAAGTGATACAGATTTTAAAAGATGAATTTTTATTAGCTATGATCCTTACCGGAAGAACTAGTTTAGCGAGTATTGACCGATCTGTGATCTGGGAGTAATGTGATTTCGTAAAATTATTATACATCGCATAAATCTTTCTTATTTATCTGATAAATCGCTTGCATTATAACCTCCAAAAACCCTCAAAAAGTGCCCTAATTAATCGATTTTACCATTCGATAAAAATTTTTGACCGTCTGATACATTAGCCATATCTTACCAGCCAATTACAGCAAAAGTTGTTTTGGATAGGGCTACTTATTTTTAGTAGCTCCTATTTTCTGTGAAACCCATTTGCTGTTTTAAGCTTATTTTTTTATCAATTCTGTCTTTCTCCAATACAATAGCATAAGCCATCAGGGGCAACTACAAAGAATACCTTCCATAGGGTTGTGCCATGACTTTGAGAGCTGAAATCGGCATCAATCTTTTCAAATCCCGATGCTTTCAGTTCTTCGAATGCGTCTTGTACATCATTCACTTCAAAGAAACAACCGTCCTGGGTTGGGTCTCCGCCATTTTCGGCCAGACCAATTTCAATGTCATTTCTTTTTAAGACAACTGATTTATAAGGAGTAGTGCTTTCTGATACTTTTTGAAAACCCATAATGGTTTCATAAAAAGGTAACGCTGAATCTACGTTTTCAACCGGTAAATTCATTTTATCCTGTTGATAAGGCCAGGCATTTTTGTAAATTACTTGTGATGGTTTCATAGTTTTATTTATGGAAAATGGGATACGGAACACGGAAAAAGGAGAAAGTAATTGTTTATATTTTTAGAATTTAATTATCATTTATTTAATTGCGTAACCTTGTGCTTTATCGTGTACATTGTGGCAAAATAGGTATTAAATTTTTCCACAATGTACACCAGGTACTTAAAGTTACACAATTTAAAACTATACTTTAGTATGCTGAAATAGCCTTTAATTATGTTCTGTGGCTTTTGTCCAACGCATTACCCCTCCTACTAATACCAGCCAACTCACTAAGCCAAAAATAAAGATTCGGAAGCCGTAAACACTGATGAAATTGAAATTGGTGAAGACGCCTATTAAGCCAAAGGCAATGATGATAAAACCATAATACCCTATCCATTTGGGCAATCGGGCTTGCATGACAATCATTACAGACCATAAAGCGATGGCAAAAACACAGGCCGAAATAAAGATGTAATCCATGGCAGCATTGATATACCTGCCATAGCCGATGATGGCTTTCAGGACAGACTCATCGATGTCTTTATTATAATATTTTTCTACAAAATACGGTAATACAATTCCATTGATTGAGCCTGCTATCATGATAGCGATTAATCCGGCACAAAAAGTAAAGAAAGCCAGCATAGAAATTCTATTGGGGGTTTGTAACAATACAGATAATCCCCAACTACCAAAACCTATAAAAGGCAAACAAAAAATGGCTAATGCATGTGAGAAAACAATGGCAGTTTTGATATGATTGATATGCTCCAGACTTCCGCCGCTTGGGTGCAGAATCATGGTAATAGTGGCTAATAATGAGCCTGTCAGCAGGCATAGGGCGGCAGTTTTTCTGAATTGAATTTCCATGTGATTGTTTGTCAGATTTGAGGCACAAAAATGCTTCATCAGGCGCAAACCATCACTTGATTCAAATCAAGAAATACCTCGTATCAATACATTCCTCTTACTCTGCTCAGTGTTTCAGGGGTAATTTTGAGGTATGAGGCTATCATTTTGAGGGAAAACTGCTGGAGTAATTGTGGTTTGGTTTCTAGGAGGTAGTTATATTTTTGCAGAGGTGTGAGCGCATTATCGAAATAATGGATCCGGGCCATGCCTTGTTCCATTACCTTGCCCAATTGAAAAAACACAGGCGAAA
This sequence comes from Emticicia fontis, assembly GCF_054779675.1. Taxonomy (NCBI): domain Bacteria; kingdom Pseudomonadati; phylum Bacteroidota; class Cytophagia; order Cytophagales; family Leadbetterellaceae; genus Emticicia; species Emticicia fontis. The sequence goes on along the minus strand of NZ_BAAGXU010000021.1, from coordinate 71,127 downwards.
CTTCTATCAGATGATGTACTACATGAATGGTAAGCTCTAAAACTTCACAATTGGTATAGGCTTTGATTTGTGTAGTGGAAGGTTTCTGTCCAACGAAGCTTGGATAATTCATTATCCATTCATTTTCAAGATATAAATCAATCACGTTTTCATCAATATCATTCATCGAAAGCTGATATGCTGCTCCTGAAATCAAAAGATAAGCAGATTGAGAAATGGCTCCTTCGGCTAATAATAATTCATTCTTTTTGAATTGCCTCTTTATTAATAGTTTTTCGGCTAAAGTAATGTCTTCATCAGAAAATCTCCCTATTTTTTTTAATGCTGCCTGAAGCATGATTTTATTTTCCAATTATAAGAATCAGCAGAAATATACTGTCAAAGTATGCTTTAACTAATTCAGCATGTGATTTAATGAGAATCGTTATAGGTTTTGGAAACTATTTTCCAATTATTGATTGATTTGTCCCAAGAGTAATTCTTTGTGAAAATTACAGAATTTGAGGTATCATAGATAAGTTCTCTCTTTTCTTCTCCAATAATTGCCTGAATATCATGATTCCATCTATAATTAATTTCAGAAATCAGGTGTCCATTTTTAAATGTTCTTTCAAGTTTTGAAGAGTTTCTCATTTCATGTTTTTTTTCATCCCAATAGGACAAGAAAACAGTTTCTTTCTCGCCTTCATACATTATTTCTGTCTTGTCAATTATATGCAAAACAGGTTTATTGTTTTTGTGGGAATGGATTTCTAAAATCATTTTACCGGCGTCGTTATAAGTCTTTTCATACTGTTCGAGCTTACTCCATTTTTTTAACTTACTATCCCACTCATAAGCAATTAATAAACTTATCTTTCCTTGTGTGTTATATGCCCGTTCAAATTTGGACAAAGGAGACAACACAACTACAATTCCATCATAACCATTAATAGTATGTGAGATTTCTTTGTTATTCTCATCAAAAGAAAAATCTTCCTTTCGCGTCTTTATCCATAGTTTTCGTGCAAAATCAAATCCATATTTTACTTCCGAAACCTTGTTATTGTTCTTATCATAAACAAACTCAAACTTTGTATCATCAATCCAGTTGTCATTCCCACTAAATCCTCTCCATTCCATTCTAAATATTTCGTTATTATGGGCATCATAAGTATGTTTACTTTTTTTACTCTTTTTCCACATTTTCCTATCCTCATTCCAATAATGACTTTCGAATGAAGCTATTTTATTGGCGACATTGTAAGTTGCTGATTCCTTATAAGTACCTTTCCAGCCGTAGTGCCATTCATATTGAGACTCTACTATTTTATTTCCATTGGTATCGTAGGCATATTCCGTTTTCTCTTTAAGCGTCCATCTGCCTACTTCACCGCTTGCCTGATATATTGTAGTAAGCAGGAGATTCTTATTCGCATCAAACTTATTTTCAGTCTTGGCAAATTCATACCAGGCGTTTTTTTCCTCATACCACTGGTATCTGGCATTCAAGGTTTGCATCCGGTTTTTATCAAGCACCTTTTCATACCTTTCAGAGTTCTCCCAGATTAGTTTTGAAGTATTCCATTTTTGTGAAATTGATACATTGATGGTATCCTTTTCAATACTGTATAGTGTTCTCAGGCTGGCAATAGAATCTTTATCTGAAGAAAAATTATAGATAGTGCTTGATTTATAACGGCTGTCTATGTTTTGTGCAATTATAGATGTAGTACATAAGCAACACAACAGGAATAAATACTTTTTCATATCACAAGTAATGTATTGGGTTAAAATAATCAAACAACAGTTTTTATTTTAGGAAATATTGACCATTTATTTTGTTAATCAGGCAATTATTCGTGCGGCTCCACATGAATCAGTATCTGCTCTAATTCCGGTATTTCTGCTTGTAGATAATCTTTCAAATTATGTGCTACTGTATGCCCTTCTTTTACACTCATATTGGCATCTACCACGATATGTAAATCTACATGGTATTTCATACCAGCTTTTCGTACAAAACACTTTTCGGTATCTATTACGCCTTTTACTTCTAAAGATTTTTCTCTGATCGTAACGATTATGTGATCATAAAGATTTTCGTCCATGATTTCGCTTAGAGCCGGGCGGAAAATCAGATAGCAATTATAAAGGATAAATCCGGCAGCAAATAAGGCTGCCCAATCATCGGCCGATTCGTAGCCTTTGCCTAGAATTAAGGCTATAGAAATTCCGATAAACGCCGCTACTGAAGTGATGGCATCGCTGCGATGATGCCAGGCGTCTGCTTTTAATGAAGAACTATTGGTTTCTTTACTCCGGCGTATAACTATCTGGTAAGAAGTTTCTTTCCAGATTATGATCAGGCCCAGCACAATCAATGTCCAGGCTTTGGGTAATTCATGTGGTGTCTGGATTTTTTCGATACTTTCATAAGCAATCAATGTTGCCGAAATTATCAGGAAGCCTACTACCATAAAGGTAATCAGTGGTTCGATACGGCCATGCCCATAGGGATGATTCTTATCAGCAGGACGGCTTGCATATTTTATTCCTAGCAATACAAAAAGCGAAGTAAAAATATCTGTAGTAGACTCAATAGCATCGGCAATCAGGGCATAAGAGTTACCAAAAAAACCGGCCAGCCATTTTGTCCCAGCCAGCACTATATTACCAAAAATGCTAAAGTAAGTAGCCTTTATCGCTTTTTCTTCAGGAGTATTTGACATTTATATGGGATTGTTGAAGAGTAGAATCTTTGGTCAATGTTTCTGCAAAGGTAGGGCAAAAGATTGAATATTGTCGAATTGAAAATTCTTTATTCGACAATCTCCATCGCAACAGTTAACCGTTCGACATTCAACAGTATTCTTTACTTCAACACATATCCCATTCCAAAAACCGTATGAATTAGTTTTCTATCAAAGTCTTTATCAATTTTCTTTCTCAGATAATTGATATACACCTCCACATAATTGGTACCTTTATCGAAGTTAATATTCCAGACATTATCGGCAATCTGAACTTTAGATAGTACCCGTCCCTGATTCCTTAAAAAATACTCAAGCAACTTAAATTCCTGTGCTGTCAGTGTAATTGGCTTATCTTCCCGCCTGGCACTTTTGTCTGTAAGGTTTAGCTCCAGGCCATCGTATTTCAGTATTTCTTTGGTAACAAGTGTTTCGCACGAACGTCTTGTCAGCGAGCGAACTCGTGCCAGAAGTTCTGAAACCTGAAAGGGTTTTACCAAATACTGGTCGGCTCCTGCATCAAATCCTTTGATTTTATCTGCTGTTTCGCCCATTGCAGACAGAATCAAAATAGGGGTCATATTTCCTGCCTCCCGTAGTTCCTGAATTAACATAAATCCATTGATACCTGGCAGAATAATATCTGTAATAATACCTGCATAAGAATTGCGCATAGCCAGTTGTTTGGCTATCAATCCATCATAGGCGATGTCCACTTCGTAGAAATGGTCTTCTAAGGCTTGCTTAATTACCTTGGCGGTTTTGGGCTCATCTTCTACCACTAATAGTCTCATTGAAAAAAATTTAGCCCTCTAATGAAATTCTAATAATCTCTTAAGCCATTTCTAATACTAACAATAGAAATTTGCTTTGATCAATTAAAATTGTAGTTCATTATTAAAGTTAACTATCAATATCAATTGCCAATTCTAAGCTTATTATAGTGGAGGTATAAATGCTTCTAGTTAATAGAGGAGGCTTCTTGTTTTAAATAAAGTGGAGTTTATTTACAGCAAACAATCTAGTTCCGGTTAGCAAAGATAATAACTATTTTTTAATTCGATTATTTTCCTGTGATTTTCTGAAATTTCTTTTGCTTTAATTCAAAAACAAAAATCCTACCTTCGGGTAGGATCTTTTCAGAAATCTTACATTGAATCACTAAAAAGGCTAATGCCTTATCAAGTGCTGGTGCTCTAGTGTCTGAAACATCAGCGCACCGCATTGGTCTACCTCAGGCAATAATATGGGTCTTTATCAGATGTCTCATCTGTTGCCAGGTAATATCCCACGAATGTGTTTTCAGGAATTCATCAATATTTTTCTTCCATTCTTTGCGTTTATCGTGCAAAAGGACCTCTTCAATGGCTGTTTCAAATTCAAATACGTTCTCGGCTGTGTTCACTAAACCCATTTCCTGATATGGGCTGATAATGTCAGGTACCGGAGTAGAAATAATAGGTTTAAATGCTGCAAGATATTCTGGTGTTCTGGTGGGTATATGCGCCTGCGACGCTATTGATGTTGATACGAGTAATAGGGCTGCATTCCAGCCACTGATATAAGAGGGCATTTCCTGATAAGATTTTGTACCCAGATAATGAATATTCTCTGCCTTTGGTAGTTTATCTTCATCTATGCCTACTATCGGGCCTATCAGAACAAACTGCCAGTCTGGGCGGCGGTCTGAAAGTGCTCTTAGTAGTTCTACATCAAAGCATTCATCAATTGCCCCGTACAGACCCAATCTTGGTAACAGGATTTCTTCCTGATCAGCTGGTTCAGGCAATTCTATGCGGGCTTGCATGAAATGCTCTTTATCTATGCTACTCGGGAAATTATATACCTGCGGGTGCCAGTTCTGCTTGGCTTCGTAGAGTGATTTGCCATTGGTAAATACCAGATCGCTTTGCGAGATTAATTCATTTTCAATGTCTATCAAGGCAGGCTGTGTGCTTCTGATAGGCGTACAACAATCATACACGACTACTCTTGGATATAGTTCGGAAGTATATTGAATGACCGTCGGCGAATAATACCATGTTCCATAATTCAGAATTTTATAATCAGCACAAAGCCTGGCTAATAACTCCTGCATGATTTTATCAGTATCTTTCTTTGATAAATCTTTGGAAAGTTTCGGGCTGACCACCAAAAGATTTTTATGTTTTTTGAGTTCTTTGATACCCAACTCTGGTTCTTTGATTTTTTCTTCAAAAGATGGATCTTCTATATAAAAGACTCTCCACTTTTTGGCGGCATGGCTCATCAGATGCTGTGGTCGCTGAAAAACAGACTCCCATTTGATAGGAGAAAAACAAAGCAGCGTATCTATATTATCTTCCTCATGTACTTCTACAATCTGCGTATCGTGAGGAAACGGGAAATCTTTGGTATCGAAACTTTTCATAATTAATCTACTTTTGGCTGTATATATACACTAAATAAATGTACCTGAGGTAATTCAAATAAATTGATAGTATCCAGAGAATTAATAGTGATAACTTGTGGAATATTGGGGCTTAAAATACCCGTGGATAAATGTGATATGTATGGTTATTTTATCCGGTTTAAAAGGGTCGGTTGAATGATAAGGAATGAATTGCTAATCAATTTTCGAATAAAGGCATCTGGTATTGACGTTTTACCCTTATTTAGTTGCTCTTCCGACCGTTCAGTAAATTATGGCATAGGTTTTGTCATTACTCTATCAGTATAGCTCTCAAAATGCTGTTATCATTAAAATTATTAAAATCATGTCAACACAACAAAACGAACATAAGAAGCTATTGGAAGATGCACATCTGCGGCTCTTGAAAACCAAAGCCTTGATTCTTGATGCGCAGATGCAAGTAGTGAAAATGAAAGCTTTAGCTTTAAGAGCACGTATGCAAGCGCTTAAAAATCTGACATTAATCGGGCGTGTAGATTTTCATACAACGCATGAGTAAAAAAAATAAGCTTTGCATTACACAAAGCTTATTCTGACCAAACTTTCTTTCTTATTCTTACACTTGTTTTCTTATTCCTGAGCGGCTTCTTCGTTGATATGCGATTCTGCCAGATTTGTTAATTTTTTATCTGCCGCACCTTCTTCGTCCAGTATCTGCTGCAATACCTCTGCTGCATCATAATGCCCTAGCATACGAGCCAGCGTTCTGAGTGTACCATAAGAAGCGATTTCATAATGCTCTACTTTCTGTGCAGCCATAATCAGACCGCAGTCGCGCACTTCGGTACCTTTGTCTGTAGAACTAATAATCTCTTCTCCTTCTTTTATCAGACCTTCCATAGCCGCACAAACCTTTGTATGTGCCTTTTCGCCAATAAGGTCAAAAACTTGTTCAACTTTTTCAACGTGGCCTTCCGTTTCGCTCAGATGTGATTCGAAGGCATCTCTCAGATCTTCTGATGTGGCTGCTTTTGCCATTTTTGGCAATGCTTTTGTGAGATGTTTTTCTGCCCAATAGATGTCTTTCAGACCATCCACAAATAATTCTTTTAGTTTTTCACCTTCTTGTTCTGATGCTGCATAATTTTTCATAGCAATTTGGTTGTTTTAAGAGTTTAATAAAAAGAGGAATTGCTATTTAATGCAAAAAAAATGTGCCACTTCAATATTAAGAAATGAACCATATTTTCTGGGAATTATGTTACCTGTAAAACGAGAAGAGTTTTTAAAAGCGAGGTAAAAAAGTTACATAATTTAATCTAATGTGAAGCCGCAGAAAGGTATATCTTTTTATAGGTTGTCATTAAAAAGATACCAAAAAGTGTCATTTTAATTAAATTTCAGTTAAAAAATCATTTTTTTTATCGATAAAGACAATTTTTGCATAAAAAATCCTATTTTTATAGAACTTACTAAACCCAACATAACACATGAATCAATTGAATCGAAAAAGAAGTTTTAATTAGCCATAGAAAACAAAGCTTCGCCTCTTATCACCCCATTGCGAAAGACTTGAATGATGGTTCTAACAGAGCCATCCGAATCATGTAAAATCCGGAACTGCGTAAGCAATCAGGCAGATTTTACGGAATATTTATGTGTCAGTCTTATCAAGAATATTTACAAATACTATAAAAGACCTTACTATGCACGTATCATTAAATGTAGTCCTGGCGGAAGACGACAAAGACTATCAGGAAATATTTAACAATGCACTCACAGAGGTGAACATCCCAACCACGCTTACGGTTGTAAGCGATGGTGTAGAACTCATGAAAACCTTACAAACTCCTGGCTCACCCGCTTATAATATTGTTGTTTTAGACATTAATATGCCCAAAAAAGATGGGATTGAGTGCCTGAGAGAAATCAGAAAAGATAGAAATCTGAGTAGTACATTTTCGGTGATTCTAACGTCGACTTTTGATCCGATTATCAAAGCAAATGCATATGATGCCGGAGCCAATCTGTTTCTGACCAAGCCTGAAAATTTTGATGAATATGTCGAAACTGTCAGAAAAATATTGACTTCTGACTGGCAAATGAATCTGCCTATTTTCTTTTAAGCGATAGTTTTTATTACGATATTTTTAAGGGTGATAAGGCATCATTTATGCCATTATCACCCTTATTTTTTTCGCACAAAGCGTTTTATTGACTACTTTTCTACCTCAATCTATACTAAGTACGCTACTTTATCTGTTATACTTACATACTGCATCATATAATCATAATCTCTCACCCTTTATATTTTTAACCTAATTAAATACGCTTAGAAAAATTTCTAAGCCATAACACTTACCGATTATGATACTCATGACTCAAATCAATAATATAAGAGAGTTTATCAAAGATGCTTTGCAGCAATTTGGTATACACTACGAAGAAATCACGGCAAGCAGCACAGATGAAGGGAAGACTATTGTTTTAGCCCGGAAGAATTGCCCTGAGATGTTCGACGATTTTATTCAGTTCATTACGAAACAAGGCTTTAAATATAAATCGTACTTCTGCCCGACGAGGAATCGGATTAAGGTAGATGTGTCGATGTGAATTATGAATGTTGAATTAGTGAATCGAGAATAACTATTCGCTGATTCACCATTTGTTTCCAAACTCATCACTCACCAGCATCGAATGGTATCTCTTGAAAAACCTGTTTTTTTGACTAAATCTCCTATCAACATAAGCAGACTATTTAAGAGCATGTTTAAAAATTATGATCCGACCTACAAAACTCAAATTTTTCGGTCAGAATAAAAAAATTTAAACATGCTCTAAGATTTTCTGACTATTATTTCTTTATTTTCAATCCCTTCTGTAAATATACAATTTATACTGCACAACTCTTCCTGATTTTATTAAATGCCTTTTCACTATTGCCTGTCAGTTTAAAGATTGATTTTTCTCATATTATCGCCAAACATTCTCCGCTATTTTTGGTATTTATTTAATACTATCAGTAGTTTTTAGATACCTGATTAGCTCAAGCTAATATCCATCATTAGTCTGATAATTAACGGATTATCAATCCGTGCCACCCTATCTGAATCGTTTTATGACACATACTTATTACATTCAGGGCATGTCTTGCGACGGTTGCCGTACAAAAGTCGAGAAAGCCCTCAACACAATTGAAGGAATACACGCTCATGTAAGCCTGGAGCCACCACGTGCAACTATAGATATGCAAAAGCATATTCCTACCGAACAATTACAGGAGGTTCTTACCGCTATTGGCAAATATAAAATTAGCTCTGACAAACCCCTGCCAGAAGTACACACCCATAAAGACTCACAAGTCATTCATAAACATAAACAGACACCTGAAAGTAGCAAAGGCAAATACTATTGCCCGATGCATTGCGAAGGCGATAAAGTATACAACCAGCCCGGTAATTGTCCTGTATGTGGTATGAATCTCGAAAAACTACCTGAAATATCTGTTGATACTCAATATACTTGCCCGATGCATCCAGAGGTTGTTCAGGATTCCCCGGGCAATTGTCCGATTTGTGGAATGGACTTAGTACCCCTTGCTCCCTCAGAAACAGACGATAATCAGGTATATCTTGACCTGCGAAGGAAAATGACTGTGGCATTGATATTCACTATCCCGGTTTTCCTGATTGCTATGATAGAAATGATACCCCAGAATCCATTACTTCATATGATGGACATACATTACTGGAACTGGGTTCAGCTGGTATTATCGCTTCCTGTTGTATTTTATGCCGGCTGGCTATTTTTTCAGAGAGCAGGGCAATCAATCATCAATCGGCATCTCAATATGTTTACTCTGATAGGATTAGGCACGGGTGTCGCATTCGTGTTCAGTATTGCAGGTGTATTTTTTCCTGGTGTTTTTCCTGATGAGTTTAAAACTGAACACGGCACTGTCACCCTCTATTTTGAAGCAACAACTGTTATTCTAAGCCTGGCCCTTTTAGGGCAATTAATGGAAGCGCGGGCACATACCCAGACCAGCAGTGCTATCAAAGAATTACTCAAGCTTAGCCCAAGCCAAGCCACCAGAATTATGGATGGACACGATGAAAAAGTATCTGTTCATGCCATTCAAAAAGGTGATTTATTACGTATCAAACCCGGCGAAAAGATTCCGGTTGATGGCAGGATAACGGAGGGAGAAAGCAGCATTGATGAATCGATGATTACGGGTGAGCCGATTCCGGTAGATAAAAAAATCAACGATGTGGTCAGTTCGGGCACTATCAATGGCAATAAATCTTTTGTCATGATAGCTGAAAAGGTGGGCTCTGAAACTATTCTTGCACAGATTATCAATATGGTCAATACTGCTGGCCGTTCTAAAGCCCCAATTCAGAAACTAGCTGATGCTATTGCAGGCTACTTTGTTCCTATTGTAATGATTATTGCAACTATCACGTTTGTGATATGGGCCAATTGGGGACCAGAACCACCCCTTAGCTATGGTCTGATTAATGCCATTGCTGTATTGATTATTGCTTGTCCGTGTGCTCTGGGGCTTGCTACACCTATGTCGGTTATGGTAGGTGTAGGTAAAGGAGCCCAATCGGGTGTCTTGATTAAAAATGCTGAGGCACTCGAAAACATGAATAAGGTAAATGTATTGATTATTGATAAAACCGGAACCATTACAGAAGGGAAACCATCAGTAGAAAAGGTTTTTGTACAGCAATATCCTGAAGATGAGATTTTATCTTACCTTGCTTCGCTGAATCAGAATAGCGAACACCCACTTGCACTTGCAGTAGTGAATTATGCTAAAGCCCGTAAGCTTTCATGGCCAAAAGCTATAAGTTTTTCTGCCGTAACTGGCAAAGGCGTAACCGGAATTGTAGCAGAAAAGCAAATAGCTTTAGGCAATAACGCGCTTATGAAAGAAATCAAAGCCCAAATTAATCCGGACATTGAGCAAACCATAATAGCAGAGCAGAAACTCGGCAAAACGGTATCCTATATAGCCGTTGATGGCGCCTTGATAGGTTTTGTAAGTATTGCAGACGCTATTAAACCTGATAGCAAATCTGCTATAAATGCATTAACAGATGACGGAATCGAGGTAATAATGCTCACAGGAGACAATGAAAACACGGCTGCCGCAGTTGCTAAAGAGTTGAGCCTATCGGCATATAAAGCATCTTGTTTGCCGGAAGATAAGCTCAATCAAATAAAGCATCTGCAAAAGACAGGTAAAATAGTGGCAATGGCAGGCGATGGCATTAATGATGCTCCGGCTTTAACACAGGCCAATATCGGAATCGCGATGGGTACAGGCACAGACGTAGCTATTGAAAGTGCCCAGATTACTTTAGTGAAAGGAGATTTACAGGGCATTGTACGAGCCAAGCGACTAAGCCATATGGTGATGAAAAATATCCGCCAGAACTTGTTTTTTGCCTTTATTTACAATGTTCTGGGAATTCCGTTGGCAGCAGGTTTATTGTATCCTTTCTTTGGCATCCTGCTTTCGCCTATGATAGCCGCTTTGGCTATGAGTTTCAGTTCAGTATCTGTTATTGGTAATGCTTTGCGTCTAAGGGCAAAAAGTATATAATAAATTGATTTTATTAGTGGCTATTTCCAGATAAATAAGCTGGAAATGGTAATTATTTTAATCAGCTGCGGTGTCAGGTGTCTTATTCTTAAATCTGTACAGATAAGGGGCTTTATTGGCTGCTCCGGTAAATTTCTTTTCCAGCCGTTCCAGTATATCCAGATCCAGTATCATTTTCTGGAAATTATTCCGGCGGAAAGGTTTATCCAGCACATTTTCGTATAAATCCTGTACTTCTTTCATGGTAAAGGTTTCGGGCAATAGATTAAAACCTACGAGTTTATGGTTTAGCATCAATCGCAAGTAATCAAGGGCTTTTACTACAATTTCAGCATGGTCAAATGCCAAAGGAGGAAGCTCTCTTATATCAATCCATTCACAGGATTCATCTAGTTCCGAAATCACCGGCACTACTTTATGAATATCTACCAGTGCATAATAGCCTATCGAAATAAAGCGGCGTTGAAGCCATTGCAGGTCGTCAGGGCTTATTCCAGTCTCAGCAAATTTATCTTCATGAATTTCCATTACATTCTTCATCAATTCGGGTGAAGAACGTTCCAGACTTCCGAACACCCTGAATTGCTCCAGATAAATGTCTTTTATACCTGTACGCTCGGCAAGGATTCTCAGGGCAGCATCGTCCAGGCTTTCGTTTTGTAATACGAAACCGCCAGGCAATGTCCAGACATTTAAGAGTTTAAGTTTAGGCAATAAGACTCTTAATTGTCTGTCCTGAAATCCAAAGATGACACAGTCAATTGAAACCTGTTCTATATAATTTTCCTTCCTGAAAATGTCCATAAAGTGTTGCTTGGTGTTTAGTATAAAAGTAAGGGCAAATATAATTTTTTTCTAATTTTTCTAAAATGTGTACTATTTGTTCTGTGATAGATACAAAAGTAGTCAAAATTTCATTATTGTCTTAAAAAAAGACAATATATCTTGTTTTCTATTTTTTAAGTATTCACATTTGTAGCCTGAATAGTATGCCTATTTATACTATGCTAATAAAATTCAATTACTCAATCATGATGAAACGCTTAAAGACTATTACCCTTCTTTTGGCTTTGCTTCTCTCTTACGCTGGATTACAGGCGCAAGTCAAAAAGCCCAATCTTTTAGTTTTCAGCAAAACTGCTGCTTTCAGACACGCCTCTATTGAAGCAGGAAAAAAAGCCCTAGCCAAAATGGCCGTTGAAAAAGGCTTTGCTGTAACTTTTACGGAAGACGCCGAGGCGTTTAATGAAACCGATTTAAAGAAATACAACGCTGTGCTTTTCCTGAGCACTACCGGCGATGTATTGAACGACAAACAACAAGCTGTTTTCGAGCGTTTCATTCAGGCTGGTGGCGGATACGTTGGTATTCATGCCGCAACTGATACGGAATATGACTGGCCCTGGTATGGTAAACTGGCAGGGGCTTACTTCCTTGACCATCCGATGGTACCAAGCAATGTACAAAAAGGTAAATATACGGTTGTACAAAAAAACTGGGCTACACAAGGTATGCCAGAGACTTTTGAAAGAAGTGATGAATTTTACAGCTTTAAAGATATTTCGCCTAAAATCAATGTATTGATAACCATTGATGAAAAAACCTATCAAGGTGGTAAAAACCCTGATTATCACCCAATGAGCTGGTATCAGGAGTTTGACGGTGGTCGTTCGTTTTATACAGCCATGGGCCATACGGACGAAACTTTTGTAGAACCTTTATTTTTAAATCACCTATATGCCGGTATAAACTATGCAATGGGTGGGCCAAACCCTAAACCTTTGAATTACGCCAATGCTCGTCCGGAAGAGAACCGTTTTGCCAAAGTGATTCTGGAAGAAAAACTGGACGAGCCAATGGAATTAAGCGTGTTGAACGATGGACGAATCCTTTTCATAGAGCGTAAAGGGGCGGTAAAAATCTACAATACCAAAACCAAGCAATTAAAAACTATTGCGACGATTCCGGTGAGCATGAAGTATAAAAACAAAGAAGGCAAGGAATCAACAGCAGAAGATGGTTTACTGGGGCTAAGCAAAGACCCGAACTTTGCACAGAATCATTGGATATATTTGTATTATTCAACTCCTGAGAAATCGTCTAATATTCTGACTCGCTATGAATTGAAAGGTGATGAACTGGTACTTTCTTCTAAAAAAGTATTATTAGAGATTCCGACTCAACGTGAAGAATGTTGCCATACGGCAGGTTCGATTGCCTGGGATAAAGTAGGCAATCTTTACCTATCGACAGGTGATAATACCAATCCGCATGGTTCAAGCGGGTATAGCCCAAGTGATGAAAGACCGGGCAGAGAATCTTGGGATGCGCAGAAATCATCAGCTAATACGAACGATTTAAGAGGAAAAATCATCAGAATTAAACCAACTGCTGATGGTAGTTATACTATTCCGGAGGGCAATTTATTCGCGAAAGGCACAGCAGGTGCTCGTCCTGAAATCTATACGATGGGACATAGAAACCCATTCAGAATTTCGGTAGATAATAAAACAGGTTTTGTGTATTGGGGAGAAGTTGGCCCTGATGCCAGCAAACCTGCGGACGACAGAGGCCCAGCCGGACATGATGAGGTAGGACAAGCGCGTAAACCAGGCAATTTCGGTTGGCCACACTTTGTAGGTGATAACAAAGCATACAACAAGTTTGATTTTGTAAACAACAAATCATTGGAAAAATGGGATGTAAACGCCCCTACTAATAATTCACCAAGCAATACAGGTCTGAAAGTATTGCCTCCAGCGCAAAAAGCCTTTATCTGGTATCCTTATGCAGCCTCTAAAGAATTCCCGTTAGTAGGTAGTGGCGGAAGAAATGCGATGGCTGGGCCGGTATTTTATTCGGATAATTTCAAATCTGCGCCTCATGCCTTCCCGAAATATTATGATGGCAAATTGCTGATTTACGAGTGGATGCGCGGTTGGATTATGGCCGTAACGATGGATAAAGAAGGCAACTATGTTTCAATGGAGCGCTTTATGCCAAGCTATAAATTCAGCAACCCGATGGATATGGAATTTGCAGAAAATGGAGATTTATATATGCTGGAATATGGTTCTGGCTGGTTTACAGGTAATGATGATGCCCGTTTGATCCGTATTGAATATAATGGTGGTAATCGCAAGCCACAAATTGCTCTGGCAGCTAATCAGACAGGTGGCTCAGTACCATTTACAGTGAAATTAAGCGCTAAAGGCTCTAGTGATGCTGATGGTGATGCGTTGAAATATACCTGGCAGGTTACTTCTAAAAATGGCTTTAACAAAGTAATTGCAACACCAGATGCGAGCCTTACTCTAACTAAGCCTGGCATTTATAAAGCCACCCTTACAGTCAATGACGGTAAAGGCGGCACCAACTCTCAATCGTTAGAATTAGTGGCGGGTAATGAGCCTCCGGTATTAAGTTTTGATATGCCAAAAGGTAATAAGTCTTTCTATGTAGCCAATAAATCATTTGAGTATGATATTAAGGTAAAAGACAAAGAAGATGGTACAATAGGCAATGGTATTGACCCTGAAAATGTAGCAGTGAATATTGATTATCTGGCAGAAGGATTTGATAAAATTGCCATTGCACAAGGCCACCGCTCAGCTGACGCCAGCGCTGCTTTTGTAACGGGTAAAAGATTGATTGAGGCTAGTGATTGTAAAGCCTGCCACAGCGTAGAGAAAAAATCTATCGGGCCAGCCTACCGCGAGGTATCTATGAAATACAAAGGCGATAAAGAAGCAGTAGACCGTCTGGCTAAGAAGGTAATCAGTGGTGGAAGCGGTGTCTGGGGAGAAACTGCCATGGCGGGTCATCCACAGGTTTCAACGGCTGATGCGACTGAAATGGTGAAGTATATCCTGAATATTGCCAACGAGAAACCAAAAGAAAAATCGTTGCCATTGCAAGGTAAATATACCGCTAAATTACCTGCCAACGATAAAGGCAAAGGAGTGTATATTGTAAGAGCGGCATACGAAGACCAGGGAGCAAACGGGCTGCCATCCTTAAAATCAGAACAAACATTTACTTTAAGAAATGCTAGCCTGGGTGCACACGATTTTGATAGATATGAAGATGTTAACAAAATGTCGTTTAGTGGTCGTAATCTGGCAATGCCTGCTAAATCTGGTGCTTATATGGTATTGAATCAGGTTGATTTAAGTGGTATCACCGAATTGCAGGTACAGGCCATGGCACCGAAACCACAGGTAAATGCACTGGGTGGGAAAATAGAGCTACGTCTGGATAGCCCGAAAGGTAAACTGGTGGGAGAATCGGAATTTCTGGAGCCATCAGAAAAAATGAGCATGGCACCAAATATTCTGAAAGTACCCATTGGTAATGTAGAGGGTTTACACGATGTTTATGTCATATTTGTTAACCCTAAAGCAGAAGCCGGAACATTGATGATTGTAACGGGCCTGGACTTTAAGTTAAATTTGCCAGATGAACCAAAAGCCAATACAGATACAGGCGCTTTGCCAAAGGCAAGCATCGGTGATTATATAGGGAAGTATAAAATGGAAGGTTTACCTATGGATTATATTGATTTAGAGCAAAAAGAAGGCAAATTAAACCTTAAATTCGGCGAACAAGGTACCCTTATGCAACCAACAGATGCACCTGATAGCTTCACGGATGGTGAGAAAGTAAAAGCCAGCTTTATAAGAGACGATAGTGGAAAGGTAAGCAAAATTAAACTTGAGGCTATGGGTATGACCTTTGAAGGCAAAAAGCAATAATTTTATATTTAAATTCAAAAAACAATTATCAATGAAAAATCTGAAATCTGTTCTTACAGTAATCGCATTATTTGCAGCTATGTCTTTGGCTAAAGCACAAACTACACCAAGTTACTATGTTGGCAACTGGGAAGTATTAGTAAAAGGAACACCACAGGGTGATGTAAAAATGCCGATGTCTTTTGAGATGAAAGACGATAAATTAGTCGGTAAAATTACAAATCCTGAGACTAAAGAAGTAGCTACTATGACTTCGGTTGAAATCAAAGGGGAAGAATTATTTGCTGCTTTTTCGGCCGGTGGTTATGATGTTACGATGACAATCACTAAAAAAGACGACGATCATTTTACTGGCAAAATAATGGATATGATTGAGGTTGAGGGTACAAGACTGAAATAAGAATTACCTATTTTATTCTAAGCAAAAGCACCTTTGAGTAATGTCTCAGAGGTGCTTTTAATTATATACACCTGTAAATAAAATAATGAATTTTAGTAGGATATATCAATTTCATTATTAATTTAGCATAGAATTTCACAACCGTTGCTAAAAATTAATCGCCTTCTAAAGGCGCTTGCTGTATCTATATGAATCTCAATATTTCTTTCCGAAGATTATATTTGGTATGCCGTTACCAGATCATCAAGGTATATTCATCCCTTGTTTTCAATCGTTCATTTTACCATTATTTGGTTTTTCGCCATTCGAGATATACTTTTATGTGCTAAATCGGTTCAATAGTGCTTTAGATCTACTGCTGTTCTGTAATCAATTTAAACTATAACTTCCTCTAATTCAATGATTTTCTTACAAGCAAGCCTATTCCCTACTGAGTTTTATCTGGTCATTCCGCATGTAATTTTAGCGCACCTTTGTGGTGTTCACTATCTTTTCTGGCAGATTCAGCCTCGTTATCCTCATTATAGTACTACCGGAAAAATTGCTAGTTGGATAGCCTTTGCCATCATTGTCTGGCTGGCGTTTTATGCATTACCAATCTGGATTACAATTTTTGGCGTAGTTTCGAAAGCATCTGCCATAGCAGCCAATAATTTTATGGTAGGTATAGTGGTATTGTTTTTTGCAGGATTGATGATTCTGGAGTCTTTTATAGTTTATAATCATTTCTTTAAAAAACGATTAAAAGAATTTTCATCAAGTTATTTCGCCCTATCGGTAGTAATCAGCATTTTTGCCTTTATATGTACCTTTGCCATGTTTGGTTACCTGACTAAAGATGTTATTCTGACAGAGTTAGGGCACCCGAATTATGCGTTTTATTGAAGAATTGAGTGATTGAGCGATTTAGTGAATGAGTGATTGAATATAAAATTATATAATCACTAAATCGCTCAATCACTCAATTTCCACCGGAAAATACATATCAAAAGTGGCACCTTGCCCTACCTTGCCAGTAGCAGTAATTATTCCAGAGTGATTTTCAACAATTTTCTTTACTATGGCCAGGCCGATGCCAGTGCCCGGATATTCGTCTTTGCCATGCAGGCGTTTGAACACCTGAAAAACGGCTTCGTTGTATTCTGGTTCAAAGCCAATACCATTATCCATAAAACTGATATGATAATAATCTAATGCTTTATCAACACCTGCTGCTTCAATGGCACTTCCGGGTAAGATTGCACAATTAATCTTTATTACCAGGTTTTTATCTGGTTTAGAGAACTTCAGGGCGTTGGTTAAAAGGTTTGTAAACAACTGCTCAAATTGATACCTGATAATATTTATAACAGGCAATCTGACAGATTCAATACGTGCATTTTTTTGTTGTATAGATTCCCTCAGTTGTTCTTCAATGCTCTCTAATAAGTTATTTAAATCTATCTTTTCAAAATGCCTTTCGGCTGTATTAGCACGTGAGTAGGCAAGCAAATCTAATATCAATTGCTGCATACGTTTGGAGGCATTCTGCAATCGGTTGAAATAGTCTTTTCCTTTTTCTGAAAGGTTATCTTTTTCGATTTCCTGAATACGGGCCGAGAAGGTCTGAATCTTCCGTAGCGGTTCCTGTAAATCATGACTGGCTACATAAGCAAACTGTGCCAGTTCACTATTGAGTTTACTTAATCCATCGTTCGATTCTTCCAGCTGAACAGTCCGTTGTTTTACCTGATCTTCCAGCTCGTTGGTAAATAATTTCCAGTCGTGCACATCTGTGCTTGTGCCTACCCACATAATGATATGGCCATTTTCATCTTTCTGTGGCACAGCACGGCTTAATTGCCAACGGTATTGCCCGTCGTGTCTTCTGAACTGGTGTTCGGCTTTAAATAAATCTCCTTCATTAATAGCCGCCAACCATGCTTTATGATTACTTTCTATTTCGGCAGGATGGATCAGCTTTAGCCAGCCCTCCTGCCCAAGCTGTTCGGCAGTCATCCCCGAAAAATCATAAAGCGACTGGTTAAAATAATTCATTTTACCTTCTGCATCACTAGTCCAGATATGCTGAGGCATTGAATCGGCTAATAGTCTGAAGACCTCCTCTCGTTTCTCAAGTTCCTTCTGGTAATTCATTTCAGTAGTGATGTCACGAATTGTCCCCATCATTTTATAGGGTCTTTGGTGTTCATCATACAATACTTTTCCTTTTCCTTCCATCCAGTGAATACTCTTATCGTTCCATATCAATCTGGATACATAGTGCAAGGTCCCGGTAGTATAAGCCTCTTCAAAGGCGCGTTTTCTGATGGGTAAGTCTTCCGGATGCAGACGTCCTATTAAATCTTCATGTGAAGGCAATGCTTCTCTTGTATAGCCGAATATTTCGAGGTATCTGGGCGAATAATCTACCTCTCTGGTTATCAGATTCAGATCCCATGTGCCTAAGTCGCTGGCATCAATCAATATTTTTAATCTTTCCTCATTCTCGCTGATTACCCTGTCACTATGCTTCTGGGCAGTAATATCACGGGCAATTTTTGAAGCACCTATAATCTCTCCTTGTTTATTCTTCACCGGAGAAACAGTCAGCGAAATATCTATTGTACTCCCATCTTTTCTGACGCGCTGTGTTTCAAAGTGTTCAATTCGTTCTCCTTTTTCTAAGCGACTAATAATTTCGTCTTCTTCCTGCAATCGGTCTTCAGGTATCAGTTTTGATACAGACTCACCTATCATTTCAGCCGCTTCGTAACCCAGAATCCGCTTTCCGGCTGCATTCCAACTGGTAACAATTCCATCAAGACCTTTGCTTAAAATCAAATCATCTGACGACTCTACGATAGCCGCCAGAGTAGCCATCTTTTCTTCTACATTCTTACTTTCCGTAATATCTTTTACAGTGCCTAATAACCTGATGGGATTTCCATACTGATCGTAATAGACTTTGGCACTGGTTTCTATCCATTTTTTCTCTCCATCAGACTGTTTTATAAAAAACTGATAATTTAATAATCCTGATTTCAGAGAATGCTGATAAATCTGTTTACGTTTGGTTTCATCGTTCAGTTTCAGCATATCAAAATATTGCTCCAGCGAAATAGAACCTTCTACACCAAACATTTTATTCATGATGTCAGACGATAATACTTCGCCTGTCAGAATATTATAATCATAAATACCAATATTACTTGCATCAACCGCCAGACGCATCCGTTCTTCCAACTCTTCCATTTTCTTTCGGGTATGGATTTGCTCGGTAATGTCGTAGCCGGAAATAATAATACCTATTGATTCTCCTTTGGGATTTAAGACAGGTTGAAAAGTAAAATTGGCATAAACCTCTCTTTTGCTTCCGTCTGCCTGATTGAAATGAAAGCGCATTTCATTGCCTACATAAGTGATTTTTGAAGTATAAACTTTGTTCAGAATATCAAAAAAACCTTGTTCTTTTAATTCAGGCAGCACTTCTTCAAGGGTTTTCCCGATTAATTCGCGTTGTCCGACAAAATGAAGATAAGATGGATTTGCCAGCTCGTAGGTATAATCAGAGCCGCGCAGCACGCAGAAAATACCCGAAGCCTGTTTAAAAAAATTATAGATGGCTTGTTGGAAGTCTAATTGAACAGATAGTTGTGAATCATCAGGTATTACTAGCGATGATTGTATACTCATAATGGTGAACCCGGTTATAATTCAAAAAAGCTAAGTATATATTTTATCAGGCACTTACTCAATACAAATATATACAATTTCATGAATTTTATCGGATAAAATGAATAAAAGCAGGCTTGTAATGCAAATTTCCTTTAAGAAGAAACACCTATATATTGTTAAACAGGAGATAATGAGTCAAAGAATAGAGAAGAAATAAAAAAGAAAGACTAACGCTCAAAATCAGACAATTTTGTGCTTATTTTTACTTTGAAGGTATTTCATGACAGGAACAAATGTTCCGTTTACTACTTGTGCTTAGCTATTTAAAGATCGGCAAGCTCATCTCCCACTCCGAGGTAAGGATTTTTCTGATTGTTTCGATATAGTCAGAATAGGAATCAGGCTTAGTTACAAATAAATTCGCTCCGGCGCGATACGCTTTTTCTACCTGATTTTTGTTTTTATTGCTGGTTAATACTACTGAGAAAGTATTATTCCATTTATGATCCTTTCTGATTTCTTTCAGACATTGAATACCACTCTTTTTAGGGATATTCATATCCAATACCACTACATTATAAGTAGGCGATTGAGCAGATTTGAGTTTATCCATCAATTCTTTACCATTGTTTACAACGGTCAATGTAGCGGGGATGCTTGATTCTTCCAAGGCTTCCTGAAATATCTCCTGATATTCGGCATCTTTTTCGGCTAAAACGATATTAATATACATATAACGATACGTATTTAGTTCTGACAATATAGCTACCAGTCAAATAAAAAGCACTGATGTTATACAATAGTAAAGCACGAACGTATAAGGGTGTTTTATAAAGGAAGCACTTATAAAAGCGGGAAAGAGCTATCAAATCAACAGAAAAAATTATGCCAATGCATAAATCAGACAAAAATGTACACTTTTTTCCTGATATTACAAACTTAAACAATTAAAATGTGAAATTGTTTACATAATTACTTAAAAAATGAAATTTAATGGTAAGTTAATGTGGGGCAGAGGGCAAAGAGCAGGGGGCTTGGGGCAGAGGGAATGGAGTGGCAGGGATTTTGCTTAGGGGGATTTTTGGGTGGTATCTTAAAAGCCGGAAGAGAATGATTTGTTGACAATCATTCTCTCTTTGTTACATTAATTTACTTCTGTAATAAGCGTTTTTATTTGTTCGGCCATTTCCGGAGTAACACTTACCTGATGTGCCTGTAAGGCATGGGCAGCTGCCATATTCAGCACTTCTTCTTCTGTAGCGGCTTCGATTTCTCCTTCACAATCAAAGCCTACATCTCTGCATTTGAGTTTTTTCATGGGAATAAAATTTATAGTTTAATATGTAATTACATGGTCGCTTTCAGCTATCAGGCTTACCAATACTTTAGGTAAGGCAAATTCGGCCGGTTTGCCTTTTATATCCACCTCTCCTACCCCTCTGGCTTTCGATGAATTGCCTGATAGATAAAAATGTCCATTTCCTTTCACAATGGCATCGAAATGCTCGCGAAGTTTACCTGTGCCTAATCCAATCACTGAGTTCAGGTTTGAATCCTGAATAAGTTTTACGGCATCGCCTGCCAGAAATAAATTAACTGTATGGCCTTCTTCTAAAGCAGTTTTTGCTACTAAAAAAGCCAAGGCTGCTCTGGTAGAATCTTTTGGGCCCTGGGTAACGTGAATCAGGAATTTCATGGATTTAGTATTGGTTTGCGCTGAAACAGCATTTACTGATAAAAACAGGATAATGAGGCTTAAAAAATAGTTTTTCATGTGTTTTTGCTTTTGTTTCAGCAAAGTTATGTAGGGTTACCGCCGCACAACGGTAACAAAAGTTACATAAGTCAAAATAAATTTATTTGAGTTGGATATAGCCCCTGAAGAGCTTCAGTTTGCCCTGTTGTTCAAAGCCTTTGAGGATACGGGAAACCACTACCCGATTGGTGCCAAGTTCGTAGGCCAGGTCCTGGTGGGAGATTATTATTTTTTTAGTATTGTCTTTTCTGGCTCTGTTTACCAGATAAGTAATCAATCGTTTATCGATTGAATCAAAGGCTACGCTTTCAAAAGCGCCTAACAACTCATCATATCGGCTGCGGAATGTTTTTATCAGGAATTCATTCCATGAAGGGTATTTCAATTGCCATTCTCGCGCCATATTGGTCGGGAATACGAAAATCTCAGAGCTATCGGTGGCTACCCCGTAAGATGTACTTGTATTATTGAAATACGCGGCTGACAGCGACATCATACAGGTTTGCCCTTCGCGTACATAATACAATAATATTTCTTTGTCTTCTTTCTGTTGAAAAACCCGTATTTCACCACTGATTACAATCGGAAGGAAATCAAGGTACTGGCCTTCTTTTACGATGGTATCACCCTTGTTTACTTGCAGAAATTTACCATGATTCACCATTTCCTGACGCAGTTCAGGCTCATGGAATGTAGTAGGGAGTTTTGGGAGCAGTTCACTTTTAAGCATTGGGTATGGGGTTAATGTTAATAGAGAAATAAGTTAGGGAAATTGTTGTTTAGTGCTTAATTATAGAGAAAAGAATGCGGTTTATTTTTATTTATTGGTTACCATTTAAGCTCCAAAGTGAAGAATATTGAAAAAAACCTTCTGCACTTGTGATTTTTTCATAAATCTGTAAACTAATAGGGTAAGAAAACAAAATCGCTCGGGTATTCGTGGATAAAAAAGAGACATTCATTAAAGCTATCAAAGAGAATGAAAGGCTGATTTTCAATATTGCTTCGGTGTATACTAATAGCACCGACGATAAAGCTGATTTGGTACAGGAAATCATTTATCAACTCTGGAAATCTTTCGATTCTTTCAATCATCAATCCAGTGTAAGTACCTGGATGTATCGGGTGGCTTTAAATGTCGCAATTTATCAGTTGAAAATGGCTAAAAGACGCGTTTCGACCATTGAGATTGATGAACAGATTTTGAATTATCCCGATGAAGACATCGGTGCTATTGAACATAAGTGGGAGTTATTCAGGCAAAAAATAGAAAGTCTTAATTTACTCGATAAAGCCATTGTGATGCTTTACCTAGACAATAAAAGCTATGACGAAATTGCAGAGATTGTGGGTATAACGGTAAGCAATGTAGGTACTAAAATGCAGCGAATCAAAGAAAAGCTAAAGAAACAACAAGTAAAAGCATAGAACCATGGAACTGGATGAGCTAAAAAATATCTGGGATGAAGCCAGTAATCCTTCTGAAAAACAACCTTTTATTGAACCAAAAACCATCAAAAAAATGACAGAAATCCGTTACAAATCGAAGCTACAGAAAGTAGTCTTCCACGAAGCCCTTGGCACCGTATTCGCCTTTGGGGCAGTGATCTATATGCTTATCAATTTCAATAAGCTTACTACTCCCTTTTTTCAGGGAATTGGAGTCGTTACCGCCCTGATGCTGATTGTATTACCAATCATCAGCCTTGTTCTGCTACGCCAGTTAAATTCGGTGGGCAATGTCAATCAACCATTTGCTGAAACATTGAAACAATTTGCCACGCAAAAACTCCGCTTTATCCGATTCCAACAGGCAAGTGTATTAGCCGCCTATGTTCTTCTGGTATTTGTGATTTTGTTGATGCCTAAATTTACAGGAGGTAAAAGCCTCAATGAAAACAAATATTTCTGGTCGGCTGCTATTGCTGTGGGATATATTTTCCTGTCTTTTTTTTCGAGATGGGTATTAAACTACTATGGCAAAACCCTGGCGCAGGCTGAGGAATTATTGAAGGAGTTGGAAGGGTAAGTTAAAAAATCAGGAGAGCAAGTAAAATTATTTTACTTGCTCTCAATTTAAACTCAATCCCTAATTACCCTCTATCTAAATACCCACAACCCTTCATGAAAAATTGATAAATTGGATTAATATGTGCGCCTGGGTAGTATTTAAATTCTTCAAAATAATTTCTTCGACTGATAATTGCTCCTTCCCTATTTACACCAACTATATAGTGCGTCTTTGAATCAACAGTCATTTTAAAATCAAACTTTCCATTCAAAAAGTATGTAATAATAGCATCTTTAGGAGTATATCTGATATATGTTATTCTCCTTTCGTTCATACCTACATCTTTGACTTTAATAATATTCCCATTCTTAAAAAGCACTAATTTGTAATAATTCTTATCAACTTTATGTAACTCTTTTACACGTCCAGTATGATACAGAATCTTATACTTTAGTTGGTGCCTATAATAATAATACCAATAGCCTTCTTCCTTGCCTTTTATGAATTTTCCTCTGATACGGATTTCGTCTTTATCATAGAAAAAATCATGATTGGTAGTACTTGAAAATGGATAGCCTGGAATTGCTATTCTGATAAAGGCTAAGTCATTTCCCTTGAAGCGTGAATTATTATCACATAGACTTGCATAGTAGCCAAATATAGACCTTTTAGCGATTACCAGCCATTTTTCTCCTGCCTCAAAAGTCTGCATACAATCTCCCGAGCCATTATTACTTGATAAAACAGTAACTTTAGTCTGAAATCTACTATTTCCTTTTAGAAGAAGGCTTATATTAAAAATTGCATAATCTTGGTCTCCTATTTTATAAACCTTCTGGCAAGTACCAATAAAGGCTAAATCTGATTTCTGTATGTCGAAATAACTTAACTCAGGAAAGGGTATGCACTTGCATGCCAAAGTATCGAATGGTTTTAGGAAAACCAGTAAAAGGAAGATAATTTTATATTTAGTCATCGGCGTAAAATTTAATGATTCATCATTTTACTTTCCTTTCGGTATTATTCAGAAAGAATAATCATATTAGCCGATTTCATCAATTTTTTGAGGTAATTTACTTTTTTAATCTTAGAAAAATTCTAAATTCTTACAATAGAATATACTATTCCGATTCATCAACAATACTTGTGAGATACCATTGATTATCAATTCTGGAAAACAGATGATGTACGATTTCACCATTATCTTTATTGGTAAATACCACATCTTTTGAGTCAGCAGTTTTATCAATAGTTGCCAGTTTGTTTTTTGGATGGTCCTTTTTCAGCTTCAGCAAATTGGTATGACGCCAATCATTTTGTTGAATCGCTTTTTCGTTTCTTTTTTCATCATCAACTACCACTACTTTCAATGGAAATTTGATTCGGCTTAGCTGAAACTTATCATCTTTACAAAAATCCTTAAAAAACTTATCAAAATTTTCTTCGTCATTTTCAATTTTTCCGACAAAACCCGTCGATGCAAAGAACGAGGTAATTAATAATAGAACGGTGATTAATTTCATAGTTAAATCTTTGGGTGCGTAAACAGAACAATAATTTACTTCGTTTCTATAAAGTTCCGGTTAATTATTTAATAATGGAATTTATGGCGAAATATTTAAAACCTGATCTGAATTGTTTAAAGTTAATTATATACAAAGGCAATTTGTCTTACTTTACTATTACAGACTATTCTAAAATTTAAACTATATAGCTTAAGGTTTAAAAATCTTACAATCAACTAATTTCAAAGTTTTATCAATAGGAGATTCTCCTTTTATTAAAACTTTGCAATAAATATCTCCTTCTGTTTTAAAAAAGCGAAAATGATAAGAATGTTTATCATTTCGATTATATTTAATATGCCTGAATCTTGTACATAGTGAATCGGAATAAGTTATCAGCCACTCATTCTCACCATATTCCTGTGGTATTTCCACTTGCTGTTCTGAATGGTTATAGATAATGTCTCCAGACTGATTAGCTATGGTTAAAAGAACGATTTTTACTTTACTACTCTCCATTCCCACTGCTTCTACATTTATTTCATTGTTCTGACATGAATTAAGACATACTCCTAAAAAGAATAATAGATATGTTTTTATTGATGGTATTTTCATTTTATAATTACAGCTATATTTTCAGATTATCAACTACTTCTCAGCATATTTATAATCAGTTATCACCCACTCCCCTCCTTCTTTTTTTGTCAGGAATATAATCAAATCGGCGTTTTCTTTTTTGCCGTAGACCTTTGTTTCTATACGCACATCTGTTTGCCCATCGTGCTTACTGATATTGTAACGGGGAATTTTTCCCATTCTGATGATTTCTCCGGTTTTCTCCTGAATAGCTTTGCTGCCAAATACAAAAGCCTCTGTAATGATATATTCCTGTCTCTGGCGGATATATAAACCTATCAGATTTATACCAGACAGGTAAAGAATCAAAAGAATGACAAAGATACTAGTGAATAGCTGAACACTGGTTTTTAGATTAGCTTGTGTTGCTGAAACAACTCCGGTCTTACCTGGCATATCGCCAATACGCTTCTCTAAAACAAAGAAACTTAATATATCTAAAGGAAATACAATCAGACCGATATTATGAAGGATAAAATTGGCAGTTTTTCCGGATTTATTTTCAACGGTGAGACCCATAAAATACTTTCCGGGGCTTTGTCCTTTTCTGCTGTCTTTCATTATCAATAAAACTATTACCAGCACTAAAGCAGGATAAATGGCTGTTTCAAAATCAAGTTTCCAGACAAATATCTCCAGATCCATCATTAATACTGCGGGTACGGCAGCTATCAGAAAATCTATCAGAAATGCGTATATACGTTTTTGTTGCATTTGAAAAGCTTTATGCTCAAATATAGCTTAAAAGTATCAGAGAATGAAACAGGCGCCGTTGCGATCACTGGCTAAAATAACAAAGCGGACACCGCGCGGGAAATGTCATCTTTCAAGTGCAGACTAAAATCTGCACGAGCATAAAAATTATAATGAGATAAAATATAGTTTATTAAAGCAGATTAGGATTCAGTAAGTACCTATTTTTTTAAATTTGTCAAATGTGGTAGAGGCGCAACAGTCTGATTTTATCAAAAAACTCTTAAAACACTTTGAAAAGATAATGTAAAGCCGGAAATTTAGGAAGGCGCTAAGTCTTGGGTAACAATCCGCGACTGGCCGTCCGTCCACATAACAAAATTATCATGACCGAAGAAAAGAGGAAGTCCAGTCAAAAAAAGAGCGACAAGCAGAATACTGTAAAAATACCAGTCACTCAAATAGCATCAGAAAAGGTAGACGCTACGGTGACTACCTTTTTGTCTGAAGACCTCTACGGTCTAAAGATGATTCAGCGTAATGACCAAATTTAAGCAAGTGTGCAATTGAAAACTAATTGATTGAATAATAAGAGGCTCTTTCAGTTTTATCCGTTCAATATAGTAAATATAGAACCTGCATATCTTCAACTAAAGATTAAAGATTGCTTATTCCGAAAGATTCTTGCGAAAAAAACTTATTTTTGCGAAAAAATCCGCTTCTAACAGAAGTACAGTTCACAATCTATGAATATCGAATTATCATTAAAATCTGCTATCAAGCAAGCCTTATCAGCGCTATTTCAAATTGAAGAAGAAGTAGTTTTACAACCTACCAAGAGTGATTTTGAAGGAAATTACACTTATGTAGTTTTTCCTTTGGTGAAACAACTCCGAAAAAGCCCTGCTGATATTGCCAATGCCATTGCAGAATATTTAAAAAGCAACACAACTTATATTAAAAGCTATAATGTAGTACAAGGTTTTCTGAATCTGGTTCTGGCCGATGAAGTATGGTTTGATACGCTGAATGGCATTCTGGCTGATGAAAACTTTGGTATTTTAGCTAAAAATAATCAATCAGTGATGGTTGAATATTCTTCGCCTAATACCAATAAACCGTTACACTTAGGGCATTTAAGAAATAATTTTCTGGGTTTTTCAGTATCGAGAATATTAGAAGCCAATGGTTATGATGTGGTAAAAACCTGTCTGGTAAATGACCGTGGGGTGCATATATGTAAGTCTATGTGGGCTTATCAGCAATTTGGAGATGGCGAAACGCCTGAATCGTCAGGTTTGAAAGGCGACCATCTGGCTGGAAAGTACTATGTCATTTTCGATAAGCATTATAAAAAAGAGATTGAGGCCTTGATGCAGGAAGGCATGAGCGAAGAAGAGGCTAAAAAGAATGCACCAGCCATTAAGGCCGTTCAGGAAATGCTAATCAAGTGGGAACAAGGTGATGAAGAAACGGTAGCTCTGTGGCGTAAAATGAACGACTGGGTGTTTGCGGGCTTCAATGAGACTTATCAGAAAATTGGTGTATCGTTTGATAAAACTTATTACGAATCGAATACTTATTTACTGGGGAAAGACATTGTAGAGGAAGGTTTAGAAAAAGGCGTTTTCTTCAAAAAAGACAATGGTAGTGTATGGATTGACCTGAAAGAAGAAGGGCTTGATGAGAAACTGGTACTTCGTGCGGATGGTACTTCGGTATATATTACGCAGGATTTGGGTACTACCGACTTGAAATTTCATGACTTTAGTATTGAGAAGGCTATCTGGGTGGTAGGCAATGAGCAAGATTACCACTTTCAGGTATTGTTTGCTATCATGAAAAAACTAGGCCGTGGCTATGCTGATGGTTGTTATCATTTAAGCTATGGTATGGTTGATTTACCATCGGGTAAAATGAAATCACGTGAAGGAACGGTGGTTGATGCCGATGATCTGGTAGCTGAAATGATAGACACGGCTGAGGTAACCACCCGTGAACGTGGTAAAGTTGATGATTTTGCGAAAGAAGAAGCTGATTCTCTATTCAAGATGATTGCTTTGGGGGCTTTGAAATATTTCTTATTGAAAGTAGAGCCTAAGAAAAAAATGCTTTTCAATCCGGCAGAGTCAATTGATTTTCAAGGGAATACGGGGCCGTTTATCCAATATACACATGCACGTATCTGTTCTATATTAAGAAAGGCGGCTTCGCAGGGAATTAACGTAGGGAATCAGGTTAAAAATACAGGAATTGAGAAGTCGGAAACTGAGCTAATTTTTGTGTTAAGTGAATATCCAGCTGCCCTTAAAAAAGCAGGTGATGAGTATGCGCCGTCAGTGATTGCTAACTATACTTATGAATTAGCTAAGACGTTTAACCAGTTCTATGCCGAGATTTCGATTATGAATGAAACTGATGCGGATAAACAGCAATTCCGTCTGGCATTAATAAAATCGGTTTCGGAAACAATTCGTAAAGCAACTGCGTTATTAGGCATAGAAGTTCCTAACAGAATGTAATACCTAAGAGTATGTTTAAAAATTTATGATTCGACCTGCAAGAAAAACAAAATTTAAACATACTCTATATCTTTTCAATCGCAAAACTGTTCTAAACAATTTAACTCAAATGAAAAAGACCCTCATTTTAGCAGCATTAGCCCTTATTACGATTATCGGAGTAATGAGTTTCCGAACTATCAGTAATATCTACTCTAGTAAGGCATTCGGACGTCCGACATCAGCCGAAGCGAAAGGTTCGTTTTATGATTATTCGTTGAAATCGCTTGACGGTAAACAAACTATTGATTTCAGTAAGTATAAAGGTAAAAAAGTAGTGGTATTAAATGTGGCTTCTAAATGTGGCTTTACGCCTCAATATGCTGACTGGCAAGCGTTCCACAAAAAATATGGTGATAAAATTGTCGTATTGGGTATCCCTGCGAATAACTTCAAATCACAAGAGCCAGGTACAAACGAAGAAATCGCTACTTTCTGCGAAAAGAACTATGGTGTAACTTTCCAGATGTTAGAGAAAGTAAGTGTATTGGGCGACGACCAACACCCATTATACAAATGGTTGAGCCACAAAGATCTGAATGGATGGAACGACAGCGCGCCAACCTGGAATTTCTGTAAATACGTAATCAACGAAAAAGGCGAATTAACTAATTTCTTCAACTCTAAAGTAACTCCAGACAACGAAGAGTTCAAGAAAGCCGTAGGAATTTAATATATATTGCTACACATTTATGTAGTTTTGTAGCAGAGTGAATATTCGTTCACTCTGCACTCATTTTATAGGCTCGTGTTATGAAAAACTGGCTCTCTGCTGCCCGCCCCCGAACATTACCATTATCCTTGTCAAGTATATTGATGGGGAGTTTTTTAGCTGCCTCTGTCGGACAATTCAACTGGCTTATCTTTGCCTTTTGTTGCCTGACAACCATTGCACTACAAGTACTTTCAAACTTTGCCAATGATTATGGCGATACCCAGAATGGTGCCGATTTAGCCGGACGTGTTGGTCCGCAAAGGGCGGTGCAATCGGGTGCTATTACGCCTAAGCAAATGCTGAATGGCATTATTGTATTGGCTATTGTCTGCCTTATCTTCGGGATCTCGCTTTTATATTTTGCTTTCAAAGATGCCGATCCCAATCAATTCTGGGGCTTTTTAGGCTTGGGTTTGTTGTGTATGTTGGCAGCTTATACTTATACGGCTGGCAAAAAACCGTATGGCTATGCGGGGTTAGGCGATGTATCGGTTTTGATTTTTTTTGGTCTGGTTGGAGTATTGGGTAGTAATTATCTGTATACCAAAACATTCGACTGGGTGAATCTTCTGCCTGCGCTAAGTTGTGGTTTTTTTGCTACAGGTGTACTCAATATTAATAATATCCGCGATATTGAATCAGATACCCGCGCCGGAAAGAAGACTATTCCTGCTCGTTTGGGTCGTGAAACGGCTATCAAATACCATTGGTTTCTGTTGATTGCAGGGATGGTGAGCATATTATTATTTAGTATCCTGAAAGAGCAATATGCGCTTGTTTATGTGTTGTGTTTCCCATTGTTTTTCATTAATGGGATTAAGGTTTCTAAACTACCAAATCCAGATCCTATGCTTAAACAAATGTCTCTTTCTACTTTGGCGTTTGTGCTGTTGTTTGGGATTGGGCAGTTGTTGATGTGAAGGCTATTAGCTAATCTCTAAGTATAAATTATTCCAAGAAATTATTCATTAAAAGAGTATTTCAGTTTTGTATAAAGATTGGCCTTAGCACAAAAATCATCAACCAAAAAAGAGCGACAAACCTTGCCGCTCTTTATTATCTTAATAACCTCAACAAAAAACTAATAGACAATCTATTTACTCGCTACTTGTATTTTAGATGCTAAAAACTTTTTCTCGTTGGCTCTGATTTTAACTAACACACGTCTGTTTTTACGACGTCCCTCTGGTGTTTCATTACTTTCCACAGGGCGTGTAGCACCATAACCGGCTATGGCCAGTCTGTCGGCCATTACTCCCTGTGATTTTATATACAAGGCTACTGACTTAGCGCGGTTTTCAGATAATTTCTTATTTTTCAACTGATTTCCGCTACTATCGGCGTGCCCTTCGATAAATATCTCTGTGTAGGGATAACGGTTCAACACGCCGGATATTTCGTTGAGTAAATTCTTGGCATCGGGTGTCAATTGCTCTGAACTTGATTCAAAATAAAAATCCGGTTGAAAAGTGATATTAATTCCTTCTCCGGTACGAAAAACATCGGCTTTGCCTGTAGTAGCGCTCACTAAGTCAGTGGACAATTTATCAAGCATTTTACCGATTTGCAAGGCTGCATCTGCTGCTTCGGGGTCTTTTTTACGACCATTTGCGGTGTCTTGTGAAGTTTTTTTGGCTGAATTGCATGAGGCGAATAACACTATACTAATAGCCACGCCTGCCAAAAGACGAAGTACTTTCATGAATTTAGGAAATTTTTAGCAACGTAAGTAAGGGGTTTTACACTGGGTAAAACTTAAATTAAAGTAAATTTGGCAAAAAACAATTGATAATTGCAAGTTTTTGCTAATTAAATTTATGATTTGCTGATTAAATGGTATTCTTAACAAAATCTTTTCAGAAAAATCATTGAGTAAAGACCTTTAAAATTTATATTTGTCGTTCAAAACTTTTCACTTAGCGTCGTATATACTTCCTCCTAAATGCTCAAATTCTCTATGAAAAACCGTTTTTTCTCATTGTGCTTCCTAGTAGCCGTTTTATGTATGTCTCAAGCCCATGCGCAACAGACTGCCTCAGAGTATTTTGATATTGGTGTCAATAAAAGCAAAGCAGGCGACTTCGTAGGTGCCTCTCAGGCTTACAGCACCGCTATTGCCATGAATCCTGACAATCCGAGTAGTTATTTTAACCGTGGTCTGGCAAAACAACAATTAAAAGATCACCGTGGAGCGATTCTGGATTTTGACAAAACTATTGATCTTGATTCTAAAAACTCATTGGCTTATATGTTCCGTGGAAAAAGCAAAGGTGAACAAGACGACCATAAAGCTGCCTTACAGGATTATAATCGCACCATTGAATTGAGCCCTGAAGATGCCCTTGCTTATTTGTACCGAGGTACTACTAGAGCCAAACTATTGGATTATCGCCGTGCCATTCAGGATTTTACGAAAGTGATTGAATTGAATACTGAAGATGTGAATAAATTTCAGGCTTATTATTCTCGTGGAGCTTGCAAATCACGTCTGGAAGATTATCAGGGCAGTATAGCTGATTTCACTAAAGCCATTGATATGAACCCTAAACGCTCGCAGACTTTTGCCAGCCGTGGTTTCAGCCGTTTAAGAATCAATGATTTTACGGGTGCTATCAAAGATTTTGACGAAGCACTTAAACTGAACCCAGAAGATAGCGAATCTTTCTATAACCGTGGTTTCAGCAAAACCAAAATTGATGATTTCAGAGGTGCTATCAGCGATTACGATAAAGCAATAAATCTAGACCCTCAGAATATGAAAGCATTCTATGGCCGTGGTTTTGCGAATAGCAAATTGAATAGCCAGAGAGATGCCATCAATGACCTGACAAAAGCTATTGAAATCAACAATGTAAATATTGATTCGAAAGTGGTTTATTCTGGCCGTATCAATAAAAATATTCTGGATGAATTACGTAATGTAGTACAGGAAAAAGGTAAAATCAATGAGTTTTCTGAAGATCGTTCAGAAGCATATTATAGCCGTAGCGTTGCCAGATTCAAAAATGGTGATGCTAAAGGAGCCATCGTCGATTTGAATAAATCAATAGAGTTAAATCCTACCTATGCCGAAGCATATTTTTATCGTGCGTTTGTACGCTCATCAATGGGTGCGCAAAAAGAAGCTTTGCAGGATTGCTCGAATGCGATTAAGCTGAATCCAAAATATGGTGAGGCTTTCTATGTAAGAGGTATTATCAAACACGCTTTGGGCGATGATAATGGCGGTTGTTATGACCTGAGCCGTGCCGGAGAACTAGGCTATTCAGCGGCTTATAATGTAATCCGTGAGTATTGTAACTAAGATTATCTGTATTAAAGATATTATTCAAGCCCTGCCGATTGGTGGGGCTTTTAATTGTAAAAGCTTTTGTGAATTCTTTTACAAGAAAAGTATTCTATGAATCCAACTAATAATTAATTATTAACCAATAAGCTACTCTTGATGACTAAAAATTTACTTACTCCTGCTGCGCAGTTATACACTTCTTCTTATTTATGGCGCTTTATAACCTTGTTATTTTTGCTAAGCATAAATACCTCTACGATTTTTGCACAAAAAGAACAATTAATAAAAAAAGGGTTTTCATTAAATGATATTAAAGAGGCTAATGTAACCGCTGTCTTTGCAAATGGAAAAACTATTTTTCCTGCAATCAATAATGAGATAAGTCGTAATTCAATATCTGGTTTATGGCTAAGTGATGGCACGGAAGCCGGAACTACTATGGTGAAAAATTTCGACAAAGAAACTGAAGAGACTTTTTTCACTAATTATTTAATACCCTCTCGTTTCTTTAATTTCAATAATAAGGTTTTCATGAATATCGGCCATGATCTGGATGAATCAATCAATTATCTATATGTGTCTGATGGTACGGATAATGGAACATTCAAACTCCTTGAAGCCAAAGTAGCCAAATCTATTTATGCAGTTTATCATTCAAAACTTTATATCGGTAATGGTGCAGAATTACTGACCAGCGATGGAACCAAAGCAGGAACTGTTAAAGTAACTATACCTCAAATTTCCAACATCAGCAGTTTATTTACGCTGAATGACCGCCTGATTATCGAGACCGCATCCAGTCTTTATGCTTACAACGACCAGACGAAAAATCTTGTACTTCTTTCTGAGAAAAAGAATGCATCCACGTCAACAAAAGATTTTATTTTCTTTGTCGGAAAAGATGGTGACCTCTGGAAAACAAACGGCACTCCTGAAGGTACATCAGCAGTTATACATATAACTGAGGGGGCAGACTTAAGATCGAATAATCTGATATCTAACAAGAAATATACTATTTTTCATTCGTATACTGATGCGAACAAAAGCAATACTTGCCTTTGGTTTTCAGATGGGTTCACTACGTCTCCGATGAAGGATAATAAAGGGCAGATTGTATCGACAGATACTACTGGTTATTCAGTATTACCGACAAAATTTGATGAAAAAATTTATTTCTATCTATCAAACGTCAGAGATGTAGACAATCATTACCTGTTTGTTTTCAATAATAATACGGCAAGTGCCAAATTTCTGAAAAACATGGCAGGGTTTGCGGGAAGCATGTTTCCTTTTACCCCTAAAGTGAATAATAGTCAGGAATACCTGTATGCCACACCCGAAGGTAGTTTTTTTAATGATTATATGAATATTAAAGGATTTAATGCTACCACAGACTCTTTGGTTACACTGACTCGTATCTTAACTGCATCTCAAACAAGTTGGTTTAAAAGTGGGAATACGATTTTCTTCAGCAAAACACAGAATTCCTATGATTTTGATTTGTATGTGCAAGGAGCTTGTAATTTCGAAGTAAAAATAAATACGCCGGATGGTACAAATATATGTAAAGAAAATTCTGTAAGAATAAACCTTTCGGTCATGGAGTCTGATAAGCCACTGACCTTTTATAAAGCTAAATGGTTAAATGAAAAAGGCACTTTGATTGAAGATATAAGTGTAGCTCATGAAGCAGGTAATTATACAGTTTACCTAAGTAATGCCTCTGGTTGTATGGTTTCTGCGGAGGTAAATATTACAAAATCTGATAGCTTAAGTATAAGTATTGCAGGTAATAATTCTTTTTGTCCGGGTCAAAGTACTACTCTTATTGCTACCCTTAAAGATGGAATAGCTCCTTATACTTATCAATGGAAAAACGGCACGAATATTATCGGAACAAATACCAGTACTTTTAATGCTAATACAGAGGGCAACTACAGTGTAATAGTAAAAGACAGCAAAGGTTGTCAAGGAATTGCACCAGCGTTTGCAGTCAAACAACAGGCATTACCAGATGTACACATTACTAAAAGCAGTGGTTCAGATATAGTTTCAGGTGGTTCAACTACTTTATCAGTCCCTGCCTCTGTCAATCAAACTTACCAATGGTTTAAAGATGGCACTAGTATTACGGGTGCTACGAGCAATACTTATACAGTTAAAGAAGTTGGAAAGTTTTCAGTAGCTGTTAACGCGAATGGTTGTAGTGCCAGCTCAGAAATAGTGATAGTTAATTTGGTGTTAGCCAATGAATTAATTCCAGAGACTGTACGAGTGGAAGTATTTCCGAATCCGACTGATAACCTGATAAAACTGAATATTACAGAGCATTTAAGAAAAGCTGCGCAGATCAAGCTGTTGAATATGCGCGGAACGGTTATGAAACAATGGGAAACTATGCAACAGGATAATCTTCTGAATATATCAGACTTATCTGCCGGAGAGTATCTTCTGAAGATCGATTTCAATAATCAATCAAGTACGAAGAAGATTATCAAACTTGATTAATATTTCAGGATACCTGTATGTAATAAAATAGCTTCAAGTTTCTATTACATACAGGTATATTAGCCTTCTGTTTCTATTGAGTTTTTTTACTATAATCTTCTTAATAATAGGATTAATATTCTATCAGAAGAGGCGTTCTTATTATTTCGTCAACCAATCTACCCGTTTCAAAAAGTAAAAATCCTCTTTTATTAATCATCCCAATGATACCGCTTGATAATTTCATTTTATTTTAGTAGTATTGTTGTATATAAACTTTTCTTTGACTAAACACCTCCTTAAAACTGTTGTTCCTTCGATAGCAAAACCTGGTTGATGCTCTCAAAATTAGATAGCTTGGTTGCTTAGTCATCTCCCACTTCTTGTAGACTTTAAAGCTAATCTCTTCCCTTTTCCAGAGAATAGTTAAAACCTTATACGCTTAGTTTTTTACCTAAAATAACTTTTACTATGACTACTCACTCACCTAACTCTGCCGTTTATCTTAACAAACGAACGATGGTTTATGCCAGCGAAATAACCATGCTGGAAGCGGACATTAACTATACCAAAGTTTACTTTGAAGAAAAGGCTCCTTTAATTGTCGCAGTAACGCTGAAAAAAATTCAACCTTTATTTGAAGAGCATGGATTTCTGCGCATTCACAAAAAATTCATTATTAATCTTAATTATGCTAACGCCGAACTTTTAAAAAATGAACTCATTACTCTACCCGGTAATATTTCAATAAAAGTTTCAAGAAGAAAGAGAAGTACTCTACGAAAGAATCTCAAAAAGAAAAAATGAAAGTTGAAAAATTTATGATTTACAGACTGATATTTATCTTAAAATACCAGCCTGTAAATCATACTTAGAACTATTACTCACCCCATAAAGCAAGATCATTGTTTAAGCAAATGACTTGTTTTTATCCTGAATAGTTGATAATTTTACGAATCTCTGTGATTAAAAATTAACGCTATGACTAAAATCTGTACTAATAACTTTGTTTTTCTCAATAAAAAGACAAAACTAAATATCGACGAAATTCTGCTTCTGGAAGGTAATATCAACTACACAATCGTTCACTTCAAAAAAGAAAAACCTTTATTAATTGCCATTACCTTGAAGAAAGCCGAGTTTGCATTAAAAGATCATGGGTTTATAAGGATTCATAAGAGTTTTCTGATGAATATTAATTATATCGACAGTTCCATTCTGGAAAATAACAAACTTTTATTCAAGAAAAACCTTATTATTAAGATTTCCCGCAGAAAACGGAATGAATTGAAGGAGAGGCTGATAGCAGCGTAACCTAAATTATTAATAAAAAGGCTACCAGCTAAAACTATACTGGTAGCCTTTTAAATATCTTCTATTGTCTTATAACTCAATCAAAGTCTCTGAATCACATTGGAATATAAACTGAACATTTTCAGCCAGTTCAGATTCTGACAGTTTTTTCATTTGCATATCAAAATTTCCGGCATATTTCTTGGTTATGCTTTTGGCCTTTTCTATTACTTCAAGAATGAAAGGATGCTTTGGTTTGCCAATTGATTGACCAAAATCCTGAATATCAGCTTTAAACATCAGGTTAATCGGTATCCTGTACATTTGTCCGTTACGTGCAGCACAAATTGGTACGGGTTCGTATATCGGTGATGAGGAGTACTCTCCTATTTTCTTTTGCGCAATTTTATATTGTTCATCTGATTCGCCAAACACTACTGCTACTTTCTTACGTGTAGTGTTCACTCGCTCCAGAATCATCCCATCAAGTCTTTCTAAAAGCTGACGAAATTGAACAGTATTTTTACCGCTTCTGATACGCTCACGGATAGACTGGCGGATAAAGTAGGTGATTGACTGCGTAACAGTTAACCCAATTTCAGCCATTTGTTTGAATATCAACGAAGAGGGAGACATACCAGGAATAGTATTCGGGTCGTGTAATAATACTCGGCTATCAGGTGTTAAGAAACCATCTATACGAGTAACTACACAAAAGCCCAAAGTACTGAAAGTCTTCAAAAGGCTTTCATGGATTTTATGAAGATTTTCGAGACTTGTATCAACCGGAATCCTTTTCTTGGTCACATTTGATTTATATTTTGACTTAAAGTCAAAAGTCTGAATCTCGCCATAAATCTCGGTAGGTGGTAAGGCGATTGCTTTACCATCGTCTTGCTGAATCACTCCACATGAAAATTCCT
Source organism: Emticicia fontis (assembly GCF_054779675.1). Lineage (NCBI taxonomy): Bacteria > Pseudomonadati > Bacteroidota > Cytophagia > Cytophagales > Leadbetterellaceae > Emticicia > Emticicia fontis. Next base: position 33,703 of record NZ_BAAGXU010000021.1, on the reverse strand, counting down.
GACCTACTACAAACTCTTCAATCATTACATAGTCTTCTGCATGAGCAGATACGACTGTCACGTTTTCAGAAGTAAATAAAACAGCGTCTAACTCTTCCATCAGGTCGGCTGGATGAGCCAGTATTTTGCCATTTACCATTACAGGGAAACCTATACCCTCATCCAGATTAGAGGTTTTTTCCATCATGTGGCGCTTCTGGCGTTCAGTCATTTTTTCCCACTCACTTTTCTTAAAGGTTACTTCAAAGAAACATTGATTTACTGCGCGCGTAAACTCCTCTAGACTTCTTTTTCTTACAATCGCTACCCCGATTGATGAACCTTGGTGAGGGGCCTTTACTACAAAAGGGAACCCTATATTATTAATTAAATCAGTAAACAATTTTGAGCGATCGGCTACAGCCCATTCTTCGCGGGTAAAAGTCACTGATTTTTTCTTTTGTCCTGTTACTAACGAAATCAGTTTGTTTTGCATTGGCTTATTAATTCCTACTGCTGAACCCATCAATCCCGGACCCATATAAGGAATCCCATACCATTCCAGCAAACCTTGTACACTACCATCTTCGGCTTGTGGGCCGTGCATGATAGTAAAGGCAAAGTCCATAATCTGTGGGAAATCAGGTGGTTGCACTTGCTTTCCTACTTTATAGATGAGTTTATAAAGCTGAGTTTCATTGAGGTCTCCTAAAGATTCAATGTACACCCGAAACCCGCGATTGAGGTTTTTTGAAGGAAAAAAGTCACGTATAGATTCTTCGTAGAGCAATTCGGGATTGATTTGTATAAAATGCCCAAGGCTATCTACAAATATCGGAACAGGTTCAAATAAAGCCTTATCGATATGTTCAAAGGCTGTTTTCCCCCCTAAGTATGATATTTCTCTTTCTCTGGCCTGTCCGCCAAAGAAAATCCCGACTCTGATTTTGTTTGCCATTATGTAAGCGATAGCTGATAGTTTATTGTGCGAAGTATGCGACAACTAATTTGCGTGCAAGATAATAAAAAAGCCACTTGTATCTACAAGTGGCACTATATTTTTAGCTATCGGTCTGTTAAACTTGTTAATCAAAAAGCAGGTGTCAGGTTCAAAGCTTCTACTTTACGAATTTCTGGTACAGCTTTCAAAATGGCTTCTTCAAGACCTGCTTTAAAAGTCATGGAAGACATAGGGCATGAACCACAAGCACCCACCAATTCCAGTTTCACCGTATAATCGTCTGTAATTTCAATTACTTTTACATTACCGCCATCGGTTTGCAGATAAGGTCTTACACTGTTTAAAGCGGTTTCTACTCTTTCTATTAAATTTTCCATATACAAGCCAGATATAGGATTCTATCCCAGAGATTTTTCTATATACAAAAGTAAAAAAATATTAAAAAAGTTCAAATAATTATGCATCAATTCCATTATGGAGCAATTTTAAACCGTTTAGCCAAATTATGGTATTGGCTTCAAGATTCTAATTGTATCAGCCTATTTGGGGGGAAACGATTTGAAGACTCTTTCTACAAGTGATATAGACAATCCACAATAAAACATTCCTCTTCTTTTTTTAGCATTCTTTACTATCTTTACGATTCTGAATAATACTAAACTATTCGTTTAATAAACCCATTTTCTCCAATCAATCAACAAACTATGCGAAGCTTTATTTTTATTTGTTTGCTCTTATGCACAGGTGCAGTTTTTGCCCAGAATACAGATGCCGATTATGTTCGTGATCATTATAAAAAACGAGAAATATACATTACCATGCGCGATGGTGTGCGCTTATTTACTTCTATCTATTTGCCAAAAGATTCAACTAAAAGTTATCCGATCATGTTGCAACGTACACCTTACTCGGTTGCACCATATGGCGATGGCAAGCTAAAAACACTGGTAGGGCCAAGTGCTGAATTGATGCACGATGGTTTCATATTTGTATATCAGGATGTACGTGGCCGTTGGATGTCGGAAGGAGAATTTGTTGAAATGCGCCCACATATTGATAATAAAAGTAGCAAAACTGCTATTGATGAATCGACAGACACTTATGATACGATTGAGTGGCTTACCAAAAATATCACTTACAATACAGGCAAAGTTGGGATGTGGGGTATCAGTTACCCAGGCTTTTATGCTTCGGCAGGGTTAATGTCTACTCACCCGGCTTTGGTGGCATCCTCGCCACAAGCTCCAATGGCTGATTTATGGCGTGATGATAGCTACCATAATGGCGCTTTTATGTTGCCCCACAACTTAGGCTTTTATCCAAGCTTCACGAATCGGACTAATGATAAACCAACCCAATCTCCCGGCAAACGTTTTGATTTTGGCACCCCAGATGGCTATAAATTTTATCTGAATTTAGGCCCAATAAAAAACTCATTAAACTATACAGAGAGCCTGGGCAAAGACCCTTACTGGCGAGCAAATCTTGATCATCCTAATTATGATGAGTTCTGGAAGGCTCGTAATATTCTGAATCATCACAATGGGATTAAGCATGCCGTAATGGTTGTTGGTGGCTGGTATGATGCCGAAGATTTATATGGTACTTTCAAAACCTATCAATCAATTGAAACCAAGAACCCGGGTATTAACAATATTTTTGTAGTAGGTCCGTGGGTACATGGAGGTTGGGCAAGAGGCGATGGTGATGTATTGGGCAATGTGAATTTCGGACAAAAGACCAGCATATATTATCGTGAAAATATTGAGCGTAAATTTTTCAATTATTATCTAAAAGGCCAAGGTGATAATGTTTTTGCAGAAGCTTTGATGTATGAAACTGGTACGAACAAATGGCGTAACTTTACTGAATGGCCACCTAAAGCAGCCAAAGAAAAGAATCTTTATTTTGGCGCAAATGGTAAACTTTCGTTCAGCGAGCCAGAAAATAAAAAAAGCGCTACATCCTATGTATCTGACCCTGGTAAGCCAGTCCCATCATCAGACTACATTACCTCTGGGATGCCTCGCGAATACATGGTTGATGACCAGCGTCATGCCAGCCGTCGTCCGGATGTATTGACGTTCCAGACAGATGTATTAGATAAAGATGTTACTTTAGCAGGAAATATCTGGGCAAATCTGAAAGTAGCTATTACGGGTACTGATGCCGATTTTATTGTAAAAATAATTGATGTATACCCTGATGATGCCAAAGACAACCCGAACACAGATAAAAAGATGAAAATGTCTGGCTATCAGCAAATGGTAAGAAGTGAGGCTATGCGTGGCAAATTCCGCAAGAGTTTTGAGACGCCAGTGCCATTTAAACCAAATAAAGTAGATGATGTATCGTTTGAGTTGCAAGACTTATTACATACTTTCCAGAAAGGGCATCGGATTATGGTTCAGGTTCAAAGCACTTTCTTCCCGATTATCGACCGTAATCCGCAGAAATTCTTGCCAAATATTCATTATGCAGATTTTTCTGATTTTCAGACAGCCACACATACCATTTATCATGAAAAGAAAAATGCCAGTTATTTGAAAGTTAGAGTTTTAGAGTAACCCATGAATAAAACGAAACTCCTTCACCAGCCAAAAGCAGGGAAGGAGTTTCGTTTTATATCTGTCAGTCTATCAAATCCCTCTTACTTCAAAGAAGAAATCCATTTAGCAATTTTTTGTGCTTCTTCTTTTGGAACCTGAGTCATTGGAGCCATTGGTGGATACCCTTCCCAGTTAGCCGGATTTGGTTTGTAAATCAACTCCACTATTTGCTCTGGTTTATATTTTTTCTTCTTCATGACGTCTTTGTAAGCAGGTCCTACTAAACGAGTATCTACTTTATGACAAGCCAAACAAGTATTTTTTTGTAATAGTTTTTCTACGTCAGGGGGGATTTTGGTTTGGGCCTTCGATACCGAAGCTATACCAAGTACAACGGCAACGGTCAAGAATGTTTTTTTCATTGTTTACTTATAAAGATTAAAAAATAATACTTAAGTCGAGCAGGAAATTATTCCGCTAAATACGTAAACAAAACGTTAGAATGAAAATATTTGTTAAATTTTTAATAGAATATTTTGTTAATAAAAAGTTAAACGAGATTTGCACCTACCTGAAAGTATTTTCTGAAATTGCTATTGTTTGTTTACTTGAAAGTTTAATAATTTTCATTTACTTTCGTTTAATTACAAGCGAATAACCGCTATTTCAAAAGTATTTAAATTGTATGAACGTATTAACCACCCCAAAAACTGAAAAAACATCGCTGTTTCTTCAAAAAAATCTGACCTGTTTTGGGGTTATTTTTCTGCTGTTTTCTATTACATTCACTGCTGATGCTCAACTAATACAATGGGCTAATAAAGTAATTGGTTTTTCTTCTGAGCGCACCGACCCGGCCACTCAAGGGCCAGAATATAGAGCTTCACAGATTTTAGGTAGCCCAAGTAAACTTCCCCAAACTGGCGATACAAAGGCAGCCTGGTCTCCGGCAGGAGCTGATACTAATGGCGATGAATGGATAAAGGTAGGCTTCGAGAAACCGATAAAAATAAAACAGGTATCCATCGGCGAAAACCATAATCCGGGAGCCATTATCCGGGTGTTTGCTTATGATTCTACTGACACCGAACACCTGATTCATGAAAATGTAAATGATGTGCCTAAAACTCCCGGACGTATGTGGAATATTGTGATTCCGCAAACCAGTTATTCGGTCTATGCTATTAAAATAGTCATGTCTCCTTCAAGAGTTCCGGGTTATAATCAGATAGATGCAATTGGTATTTCAGAGTTGGCTACTCCTTATGAGTCTAAAATCAATCTCGCTAGAAATATGCCTAAAGAAATCATCAAAGAGAATTTAGGTAAAGGGGTTAATACTAAATGGCCTGAAGTAGCCCCAATCATCTCGCCTGATGGTAAAACTTTGTTTATTACCAGACAAGGCCATGAGGCTAATATTGGCAAACAAAAAAGACAGGACGTCTGGATTTCAAAACTGCAGTCAGATGGGACCTGGGGTGAAGCAGAAAATTTGCAGGCACCCATCAATACCGAAGAACACAATGCTGTAAGCACTATTTCGGCCGATGGCAAAACTGTATTTTTATTGAATACCTATTTACCTGATGGCTCAAATCGTGCTGGGTTTTCTAAATCCAGAAAAACGCGTACAGGTTGGGAATTCCCGAAGGACGTAAAGGTCACTGACTTCTATAACAATGCTCCCTCTTTTGAATTTTCTTTAGCGCCTAATAATAAGGTAATGGTTATTACCTGCAAGCGCAATGATACCCATGGTGGTAAAGACTTATACGTCTCTTTTCTGAATGAAAATGGCAACTGGTCAAAGCCCTTAAACATGGGTAATGATATTAATACAGTTGAGGATGAAGTAGGTTCATTTATAGCTCCAGATTCTAAAACAATTTATTTTTCAACCTCAGGGTTTCCAGGTTATGGCGATAATGATATTTTCCTGAGCCGACGTTTAGATAGTACCTGGACCAAATGGAGTGAACCTGAAAACTTAGGTCCATTAATTAATACAGCTAAATGGGATGGTTATTTTACGATTCCGGCATCTGGAGATTATGCCTATCTGAGCTCTAAAGAACGGTCGATTGGTGATGAAGATATTTTTAGAATCAAGCTTTTCCCTTCTATCAAACCTGACCCTGTAGCTATTATTTCAGGAACGGTTATTAATGCCATCGACAAAAAACCTATTGCTGCCGATGTGTTTCTGGAGGCATTGAATGATACAACTAATAAAGATAAGAAAGATAAAATCGTATCAGAGTTTGACCCTGAGACTGGAGAATATAAATTTGTTGTACCTTTGAAGAAAAATTACAGTCTGAGCGCCTCAAAAAAAGGGTTTATTGCTGTAAGTGACAATATTGACTTATCTAAAGATAGTCGTTTCAGAGAAATCAGGCGGAATATTAACCTGATTCCTGTAAGAGAAGGACAGACAATTATTCTGAATAACCTATTTTTTAACCAGAGTAAATATGATATTCTACCTCCCTCTTATCCTGAATTGAATCGGATTATTGAGTTGATGAAAGAATACCCTACCATGGAGGTAATGATTGAAGGACATACGGACGGTGCAGATGATAACCTAATGCTGAATGTAAAACTCTCGCAGGAAAGAGCCAATGAGGTAAAGAAGTATCTGGTTGAAAAAGGAGGTATTAAAGCCAATAATATACAGACTAAGGGATGGGGGCCATCAAGACCTATTGCCAGTAACGCCACAGAAGAAACGAGAAAGAAAAATCGTAGAGTCGAATTTTCGATTTTGAAATTGTAATCAATGCTACTAAAAAATTCAATGGTAAGGAGAGTGCTTGCGTTCTGCCTGATACTGTTTCCGCTTGCACTTTTTGGATATACCTTTCAGAAATATGCGATTAATATTCCGCATTGGGATGATTTAGCTGTCAGAAACTCTTTAGCTGACTTTCTGACAACAGGCTCTTTCTTTCAAAAAATCAAAATACTCTTTGCTCAGCATAATGAGCATCGCATTTTTCTTACCCGCGTATTTGCATTACTCGTATTTACAATAAAAGGAACACTGGATTTAAAAATCCTCATGCTATTGGGCAATCTAAGCCTGATTGGCATTCTGTTTATTTTTTATCGGTTGAATCATCGGAATAAACTGGAGTTATTGGCTTTAGTCCCCATTTCATTCCTGCTTTTTAGTTCTGCTTTATATGAGAATGTATTCTGGGGCATGGCTTCTGTGCAGAACTTCTGGGTGTTATTTTTAGCCTTTCTTTCCTTTTACCTCCTTGTATTTTCTTATGGCAAAGTCTCAAAGACCTACTTCTACTTAGCCATTGTCAGTAGTTTTTTAGGCGTTTTTACGAGCAGTAACGGTATCCTGATTCCTATTATTGGAGTTGCGGTATTACTATTTCAGAAACGCCATCGTGAATTGGTAATCTGGGCAGGGGTCTCAGTTTTGCTTTTATTTTTATACTTTTTTCAATACCAATCATCACCTGATAAGGCTGCCAAAGTAGATTTTTCTTCTCCTACCCTACTATTGAAAGGAGTATTAGCCGTTATAGCCAATGCCATTGATGTTTCTTTTATCACACCTAACAAACATCTGGATTTATCTATGGCAACGGGAGTAATCGTATTGATTATCATTGCCCTATTCAGTTTTCAGGTATTATTCAGAAAGTACGAAATTAATCAGCGGAATAATGATTTATTTCTGCTGAATTGTCTGGTGTTTTTAGGGATTACCTGCGCGGGTATCGCAGTAGGTCGAATTTCTTACGGTATAGAGGTATTACTTACCAGCAAATACAAAATCAACTCAGTATTGATATTCTGCATTTGCTATCTGATTATCCTTAATTCGATTGCTAAGCAAAGACAGCCAACGTTTATTTTAGTTGCTATTATATTAAGCGTTTGCTTCAATTTCTATACTTACTTCGCAGAGTTTCAGCATATCAGTTATTTAAGACACGAGCGTATTACCGACCAGTTTAAGATACAGCATAGCGATAAAGAAATGCCTACCAAAGGCCTTTATGCACAATTGCAACAACCTGCACCTACTTTTTATGATGCACTCATGCCAGTGCTCTTATCTGCAAAAGATTCAGTAAAGACAGAGATTGATATAATAGAAAATGAGACTGGTTTTATATTAACAGATAAACAGGTAACTATGCTTGATATAGGTGATGCTGATGCCGGGCAATACATAGCTTTGCGTTCTTCGCAGAATGTTTATCTATTCCCCTGCCACACGATTACGACCAGTGCCATTCAGTTAAAAGATTATATTAATATTGGTTTTCTTTTCAGAAATCAATTAAAGCTCGGTAGCTTTGCGTGCGATTTTACTAAATTTTATGTCAAATCGGGTAATTATCAGATAGGTACTATTCGGGTAGAAAATGAGAAACCTGTGATTACCTGGACCAATCAATCAATCAATATTCAAGCAGTACAGAAAGAAAAAACCAAGCAAAACTGGTAGATTTCTGTTAGAATTATAATCCTGATGTCGGCACAAAACACCTCCTACTTAAAACAATTAGATGGCATACGATTCCTGGCAGTATCAATGGTATTAATTGACCATTGGTCTGACGAAAAGCTAAAAATTCCTTTAGGTTTTTTAGGTGTTTGTCTGTTTTTTGTGCTAAGTGGCTTCTTGATTACTCGCATTTTGCTGAATGCCAAAGATAAAGATGAGACGCTTAACCGCTCCCATGGATTCTCTTTAAAGCAATTCTATATCCGCCGTACTATCCGTATTTTCCCTGTTTATTACCTGACTATTTTTGTTCTCTATATCTTTAATGTTCCACCCGTTCGTGATAAAATTGTCTGGTGTCTTACCTACTCTACCAATATTTATATTGCTATACATGAGTCGTGGTTGGGTGTGATAGATCATTTGTGGTCGCTGGCCGTAGAAGAACAATTTTATTTATTTTTCCCATTTGTAATTTTCTTTATTCCTTCCCGCTATTTAGTAAAAGTATTGTTTGGTTTCATTGGTCTTTCTATATTGCTTCGACTCGTACTTTATCTGAATGGAGTAGCTTGGATGGCTTCTTACGTATTAATGCCTACTTGTCTTGATGCTTTTGGTATGGGAGGATTATTGGCTTACTTCTTTTATCATAAAAATGAGAAAGTAAAGGCATTTATTACCAATAAAGTATGGCTTATATTGAGTCTGGTGCTTTATGCCGGAGTCATTGCGCTTAGCAAATGGATTTCGGATGGACAAAGCATCGTAACAATTGTATTCTTACGTGTGTTTGAATCATTGCTTTCGCTCTTTCTGGTAGGTAATGCGGCTTATAATTTCGATGGAATGATGAAGTATGTATTAGAAAACAAAGTAGCCATTTATATCGGACGTATCAGTTATGGTGTATATATCTACCATAATTTCATCTATAATTTCTATCATTCTTCACCCAATCATCCTACTATCAAGGTATTGAATAAACTCCCTTTCATTGCCAATCATTTGCCACTGAAATTTATTTTCCTGTATGCCGTAACGATAGGTGTTGCTACAATCTCTTGGTTTTTGATTGAAAAGCCAATTAATCAGTGGAAAGAAAAGTTTGGTTATTAATTGGAAGATTTTACCAGTTTTTTGGTCATTACCTGATTCCCGTCTATCACTTTCAAAAGATAGATACCATCAAGGAGGTGTGTTAAATCAACCGTTATGGTTTCAGAGGTAATGTTTTGGCCATCTAAATGTTGGAGTGTCCGGCCTTTGGTATCATATAAATCTATGCTTATATCCCGTCCTTGATTTCGTAGCGGAAAAGCCACTTTTACTATATCAGCTACTGGATTTGGAAATACAATTGGGCTCAGAATCGGCTCAACTGTATATTCATTTGAAGTAATCAGATTACCCTCCAATCCCACTATCTGCCAGCCCATGTCCTGTAAACAACGTAGCAATAAATCACCGGGATTTTGATTAACCTCTGCCGAACGGACATTCGGTGACATTAGTGAATTGGGGTTTCCTTGTGGGTAGGTTGTTTCATCAAAATGAGATATACTTGAGCCCTCATTAAATGAACTTGGTGCATAAAGTTTGGGTAAAACGTTGGCATATTTACTATTTCTTAACCCGAAATAGATAGCATTGCCAGTTAGAGCTGATTTTAAATCGGTAGAAGGATTTCCGAAAACACCACTATTTGTTAGTTTTATCTTACCTGTATTCTGCAAAAACATATCGTAAATGTAATTGCTTCCAGACTGCCCGTATTGCCCCTGCGTATTGCTATTTATTAGCTTCATAGACGACGAAAAACCTAAACCATGCGCTATTTCGTGCATTACAACGGTAATCAAATCATATTTACCTGCTTGTGACTTGCCATCTACTCCATAATACCAACCCATACCACTGTTGATTTTCATCTCAATATCAAAATCATTATCATTCAATTCTTTTCCTGAAATAGCTTCTGCAAGAGACACCGGGTACCAGACATTCTGAAACGGTGCATTCTGAAAGTTTTTGTAAATCCGGGTAGCACCTGTAACTGCCAATACTCCTGTAGATAGAGATGTCCAGGTGGCTTTGATACGGATGGGTTGAGATGAATTGAGGTATTTAGCCCAGAGGTTCATTGCCTTTTCGTAAGCTGCCTTTGCTGCCTCAGGAAAGTCAACATAAGTTACCTGAATAGTTGAAGTAGCTAAAACACGGGCATTTGACTCATAATTTTTATCTGGCAGAATCTCGGTAAAACTATCTTCCTCTGTATAATAACAGATCACAGGCTCAGCAGGCATCGACTCTGTCTGTGCCAATAATGAGTGATAAGCCAATAATAAAAATAAGATTTTCCCTATCAGACGCATTAGTGAATGTTTAGGTTTGATATTTATTTAGTGATTGAGTGAATGTGTGATTATTTTTAATAACTTCTCTGGTCTGGCAGACGTATCAAAATTCAATTAATCAATCGTTCACTAAATCGCTCAATCACTAAATTCTTTATATCTAAGACGATAAAAGATGCAAAAAAATTGCATGAAGAAAAAAGCAATTATCAAGCATTTGCTTTTGAAACATAATCCCAGCAGATAATCCCTACCGTTACAGAGATATTCAGGGAATGTTTCGTTCCAAATTGTGGAATCTCCAGACAATGGTCAGCCGCAGCAATGGCTCCATCATTCACACCAAATACCTCATTTCCAAACACAAAGGCGTATTTCTTTGATGGCTCTGGCTGAAAACTGGTTAAACTCATACTATTTTCTACTTGCTCAACTGCTATAACTGTGTAATCTTTATCCTTTAATTCATGAATTAATTCTACTACATCTGCTCTATGCTCCCAAGCCACCGAGTCAGTTGAGCCTAGTGCTGTTTTCTCAATCTCACGATGTGGAGGTGTACCTGTTATTCCACATAAATAGATTTTTTCTACCAGAAAAGCATCTCCTGTACGGAAAGTTGACCCTACATTATTCATACTTCTGACATCGTCCAGAATCAGGCAAAAATTCTTTTTCTCAACATCCTGAAACTCCTCCACCGACAGACGATTCAGTTCTTCCATTTGTAGTTTTCGCATATAACTCTTTTTTTCTTGCAAAGTTAAGGGGGAAATGGATGGATTTGAAATGTTTTTGTGGAAAGCTTACCTAAATAGATAAAATGACAAGATAGTGCCTATTTATTCAAACTCACTAATAATCCAATTTCCAGCTTAATTCATTACTTGTCTAATAACCTTATATGTCAATGTATGGCAGTTGAGTCTCTAATTCTATTCTGATTATTTCTTTATTGTTTTCTGTCCTGGATTCTTAAATTGATGATTAATGCCAAAATAGATATTTATTTATCCAGATTTACTTTCTTTTCCTCAAGTCTGGCACTTAGAACTACTGATAGTCAGTCAAATTCAATATCTGCAAAAACCGTATCATTTGGTTCATACACGTAGATATTCATTGCTTTATTCCTTTATCGTTTAACTTTAATTAATTCTCACATTTTAGAGTATAATTAAAAATTGTCATTCGATTTACAATGCAATCTTATTTTAAGGCTTTACTTCAGAGCCATAAATAGCTAATGAATATTTTCAGTTATTATTTCTCTACCCATTGTTTAGACACTTTTTGTGTGGCTAAATTACATTTAAGCAGTCATCTGGATTTAATAGAGTTAACATTTTTTATTAAGAGAACGAGGAATGCTGTATACAAGATGTAAAACAAAAACCTCACTTATGAAGTTGTAATAGGAGGCACTAAAATGGATTAATCAATAGAGTACCGTTTTTAAAGCAACCCAAATGCTTTTACCACCGTATCTATTAAAGATTTGTGATATGTTTAAAGAATCCATGCCAACCTATAAACAAAGCCCCAGACTCAAATGCCAAAAATTGTTTCTATCGGAACTGCCGTACCCCGTTATGCGCATAAACAAGAAGACATCATGCGTTTTATGCTTGATGCCACTAATCCTGATGAAAAAAACAGGAAATTGTTGCCCGTTCTATATAAGCGTAGTGGTATAGACACCCGATATTCGGTTTTTGATGATTTCTCATTGTCACGTGGAAACTGGCATTTTTTTGGCAATAATTGCACCGCTCCATCATTAGAGCAAAGGATGAAGCTTTTCAATGAGGAAGTAGTAGCACTATCTGAAAAATCTATACGTGATTGCATACAAGATACAAACATACAAGAAATTACTCATCTGATTACGGTTACCTGCACGGGGCTTTCTGCGCCCGGCTTAGATATTTTATTAGCTGAAAAATTAAATCTTCCTCCACATATTATTCGTACATCTGTTAACTTCATGGGTTGTTATGCTGCTTTACATGCGCTCAAAATTGCCAATGCTTTCTGCAAAGCAGAAGAATCTGCCAAGGTCTTGATCGTGTGTACAGAGTTATGTACTTTGCATTTTCAGAAATCGGGTGATACTGATTCTATCCTATCCTCTACTCTCTTTGCTGATGGTTCAGCGGCTTGTCTGGTAGTAGGTGATGAAAAAGCCAAAGGTTTGGGTATCCAGCAGTTTTTCTCCAAAATTGCGCTGGCTGGTCAGCCTGATATGGCCTGGAAATTATCCAGCAATGGATTTCTGATGACACTCACCAACCATGTGCCTAAATTGATTAAAGAAGAAATTGGAGGCTTGCTTCAAGCAGCTTTGACACAACTCAATTTATCAATTCAAGATATTAATAACTGGGCAATACATCCCGGCGGTAAAAACATACTGGAAGCCGTTGAAAACTCATTGTCACTGAGCAGTGCCGACTTAGCTACCTCATACGAGATATTGCGTAATTATGGCAATATGTCGTCAGCTACAATCTTGTTTGTACTTAAACAGATGATGCAGAATCCTGATACCAAGGGCAATATATTTACAGTAGCATTTGGTCCGGGTTTAACCATTGAAACTGCTATGCTTACGCTATGAATTTCAAAAACCGCTCTTACACACTCGAGTTATTGGATAATGATAATATTCCACAAGAAGATCTCTATCAGAATCTTCGCGAACTTGATTTCATTAATAGATGGTTAGGCGGGCACAAAGTCGTTTTAGATGGTCTTAGAATATTCATGAGGGAAAATCTGGATAAAAATAAGCTATCTATTATGGAAATTGGCAGTGGTGGTGGTGATAATCTGAGAGCAATAGGTACCTTATTAAATAAAAAGAAAATTGATTATCAACTTCAAGGCGTTGATTTAAAACAGGATTGTGTGCAATTTGCCCTACGTCAGCAGAATATTCCTGTCTCTTACCAGGTTTGTGATTATCAATTGGCTGATACACAAAGTATAAAGCCTCATTATATTTTCAATTCTTTGTTTTGTCATCATTTTAAAGAAGAAGAATTGGTAAAAATGCTACAATGGATGTATCAGAATTCGGAGAAAGGTTTCTTTATTGCGGATTTGCATAGGCATTCCTTTGCCTATTATTCCATTAAATTTTTAACAGGATTATTTTCAAAATCATATTTAGTAAAAAATGATGCCCCCCTTTCGGTTCTCAGAGGTTTTAGCAGAAAAGATTGGGAGTTTCTATTGCGTCAAGCCAGAATCAGTCATTATTCTATTCAATGGAAATGGGCATTCCGGTGGTTAGTTATAGTAAAAAAATAAGAATTAGCTTTTTATGTTTGTCTCACTTACAATAGTCCGATACCCTTCTTATTTTATTCCACTTGCGATACTTTCGATGGCAATGCTTCGATTGCCTTTGTGGTTTACTCATGGGCTCACTTTTTGGAAATTATTAGGTTGTGGCAGAAATGGTTCCTTTGATATTCAGCCGGATTTAGAACAATGGGGGTTATTAGCAGTCTGGGAAACAGAAGAAGATTTTATAAATTTTCAACAGAATTCATTTCTGCAAAAATGGTGGAAACTATTTTCGAAAGAGCAGTGGACTATACTATGCCAGAGCTACGAATCTCACGGCAAATGGGATGGTAAAGAGCCGTTTAAGTCTGAAAATATTAACAATAATTATCAGGGCAAAATTGTAGTCCTTACGAGAGCAAGCATTCGCCTATCTAAATTGAAAGATTTCTGGAGCAATGTTCCAGCGGTATCTAATCATGTAAAACAAGCTAGAGGATTTATTACTTCGATTGGTATTGGTGAGCTTCCTTTTATCCGGCAAGCTACTTTTTCTATCTGGGAAAGCCTTGATGATGTCAAACAATTTGCTTACCGACAACGTGAGCATGCAGATGTAATTAAGAAGACGCGAAAGGCTGAATGGTATTCAGAAGAATTATTTGCACGCTTCATCCCCATCAGAATTGAAGGGAAAATGGCTGAAAAAGTCAATTTAGATTACACCAATGCTACCGCTTGAAAACTTTACAAAATTCCATTTTTATCATCCACAAATTTCACGCCAAAGCTATCTCTATCCCGATTAACAATCGATAACTAACTGATTTTCAATACACTAGAAACAATGTTTTTGTTAAAAAACTTGCTTTTTCTTTAAAAATTTTCCTTATTTGTTAGACTAACTGCACTATAAGCCTATAAATTGTCAGGAACCCTCTTTATCGGGCATGATTTTTGAATCATTACATTGAGTGAATACAATTGAAACTATCTAATTTATGTCCCGCATTAAATCATACTTGCTTGGATTCATAACCTTATGCTCCACATTTACTGCTTTCGGTCAGACGCAAGTTGACAGACCAATTGAATGTGATCAAAAAAAAATTCAGGATGCCGGCTATACAAACGGAGCCGATTTTAGTATCATTCCTCAGGCAGGTTGCATCACAAATAATAATAGAGCTTCAGGTGCAGTTGTTTCTTTAATTAATGTCATCACTCCTACCGGAGCATCACTTATGTCAGGTGTTGTTAAGTTCAATTTTAACTATACAGATGCCGCCGGATCAATTACATTTCCTCAGAATTCGTCGGTTCCATCTTATACATATAAAGACCCTGGGACTTATTGGATAGTAATGAATGGTGTATTACCTAATTCTCCAACATCTTACCTTACCTGCAAATCGGTTGAAGTAATTGATACCCATCAATTAGATATTGATTACGACTTCTGCGATCCATTGCATCTTAAAATTATTATAAAGGATACACCCAACAATAAAGAACAACCCCGAATATTGATTGCATGGGGCGACGGAAATACAAAAACTTATGATGTTACTTCTTTCCCACATACAATTGAATACACCTATACTAGCGTACCTAATACAAAACCTAAAATACAGGGTCTATATGTTCGAGGTGGAAGAGAGGTTTGTACGAGCGATGGGCTTAATTTGGATATTAAAGCTATTGAAACTCCAAAAATTATTTCATTAGAGGGTTTAGCAGGTGGCACGCAAAATAAAATCACGGTGAAAGGAGGCACACCTGACGTAGATTTTACTATCGAAATGAGACCTAAAGGAGGTGCCTGGACTTCAACTGGAAAAACAATTAAACTAGCCAGTACCAATGGTGCTACAGCTACTGAAACGATTACAGTTCCTGATAATTCAGGTGAATATTGTTTCAGACTACAAAGAAACGGAATGTGTGGAGCCTCTAGCACTTCAGACCCGGTTTGTACTATCAAATCCAGTTATCAGGTACTTTCTCCTAAAGACGTAAAAATTGATTGGAAATCAGAATCATACGTTAATCCTCCTACTAATTCAAGCATTTCTCGCTATCAGATATTTTATAGAGAAACACCAACAAATATCAATCAGAACTCTGTTCCTGTAAATGCTTCAGCAAATCCAACATTTACTTTTGACCAGATGGATTGTCAGGTTAAATATGAATTCTGGATTACAGGAAGTTGGGGCGTAGGTGCTGACAGAGTCGAAATAAAATCTCCTCCATTTGTAGTAGACCCCACTACCGGAGGCAAGTTACCAAGTGCCTTAATCGGAATTGCCTCAGTAGGGAATGATGCCGTAAGTATTAATATGTTTTCGAATATTGGTATTACAAAATATAATATATACAAAGCAGAAGGTAATTCGACTAATTTTCAGAAACTGACGACAGTTACTACTAATGCCTATGTAGATAAAGCGGTAGACCAGAATAAACAGCAATATTGCTATAAGGTAGAGTATGAAGATGAATGTGGCAATACTTCAGAATTATCTGATGCTTTTTGTACTATATTTCTTACGTCAGCTGAGTCTAATACGCTTAACTGGACTCCTTTTTCGGTAAGTGGTTCAGCCAATGTTTTGCAAAATGTACAAGCCACCGAATATACCATTCAAATTATTGACGAACACGGAACAGTTCTACATACACCTGGCAATACTTTAACTACACAGGCTGATGTACAAGCTGCTATTGATAGATTTCTGAATGATCCAACTATGAATGGACGGGTAACATTCCGTATTCTGGCAACACAAGGTGCCGATTTAATGCTACCAACTGGACCACTTCCATTCCCTTTCTTTAGTTATTCCAATACTTATACCTTTATCACTCCTGCACTTTTATATATTCCATCTGCTTTTACGCCAAATGACGATACTGTCAATGATGTATTTAAGGCAAATGGCAAGTTTATCGCAGAATTTAATCTGGTTATCTATAATCGCTGGGGTGCTCCTATTTTTGAATCAAAGGATATGGAAATCGGATGGGATGGCAAAGATAATGGTACTCCTGCTCCTCCCGGCAATTATAGTTATAAAATATTTGGGCTAGACAATGCCGGACAAGAGTTTAAAAAGGTTGGCTCAGTCTTATTATTGAAATAAATCTTGAATTTGATACGATATTTTAAAGGGCAGTCTGAACCGACTGCCTTTTTTTGTAGTTTTGTCTATTGAAAAAAGTTTATCACTTAATCGAATTATAGATATGAATATGGGAGATATTTTCGGGTTGGCAGGTAAAATGAAAGAAATGCAAACCCGTATGCAGGAAGCGCAGGAAAATTTAGGCAAAATAACTGAAACCGGAGAAGCTGGTGCAGGTATGGTACGTGCGACAGTAAATGGTAAAAAACAATTGCTAAAAGTTGAAATAGATGAAGATCTGATTAGCAAAGATCAGCGTGAAATTCTTCAGGATTTAATTGTTGCTGCCACCAATAAAGCGCTTGAAAAGGTAGAAGAAAAAGCCAAGGAAGAATTAAAGAAAAGTACCGAAGGCATGATGCCCAATATTCCGGGTATGGACTTTGATAAGATGTTTAATAAATAATGAGTAATTAGTGAATGGTGAATTAGCTAATAAATTACAGTAAAATTTAAGCTAAAAACCATCTCTTTACAATATTCACTAATTCGCTATTCACTAATTCACTATTTATTCCGAATGCCAAAAGTCGCTATTGTTATTCTCAATTATAATGGGCAAGGGTTTCTTGAGAAATTCTTGCCTTCTGTTATTCAATATTCCGAAGGCCATGAAATCATTGTGGCTGATAATGCTTCTACTGATCAATCAGTTGCGTTCCTTACTCAAAATTATTCGGAGATCCGTTTGATTCAATTGCCTCATAATGGAGGTTTTACGGGAGGTTATAACGAAGCACTTAAACAAGTACAAGCGGCTTATTACGTTTTATTAAATTCAGATATAGAGGTGACACCAAACTGGGTGAGCCCAGTGATTGAGTTGATGGATGCTAATCCTGATATTGCGGCTTGTCAACCCAAAATGCGTGATTATTATAAACCTACCTACTTTGAATATGCAGGTGCGGCGGGTGGATATATAGACTGGTTAGGCTATCCGTTTTGCAGAGGCCGTATTTTTGATACTTGCGAAGTAGATACGGGGCAGTATGATGATGCTCGTGAGATTTTCTGGGCCACAGGTGCCTGTATGTTTGTAAGGGCTGATGTTTTTCATCAATTAGGTGGCTTTGATACCCAATTCTTTGCTCATATGGAGGAGATAGATTTGTGCTGGCGTATGAAAAACGCCGGTTATCAGATTTATTACTCTCCTGCCTCTACGGTTTACCATGTGGGAGGTGGTACTCTCCATAAGTCTAATCCACGGAAAACTTTTTTGAATTACCGCAATGGATTGGCGATGATGTATAAAAATTTACCATCTAGTCAGTTGTTCACCACTATTTTTGCCAGATTAGTATTAGATGGTGTTTCAAGTATCAAATTCCTATTGGCAGGTTCTTTTAAAGATATATGGGCTATCCTGAAAGCGCACTTTGCTTTCTATGCTATGATTCCTAAATTAGAAAGAAAATCTCCCAAACCATTGAAAGACATTTATCCTAAGAGTATTGTGTTGGAATATTTTTTAAGCAAGAAGAAGAGGTTTGAGGAGTTGTAACGACTATGTAGGTTTTATTTTTTGACTGTTAAGTATGAAAAAAGAAGATTTTTTATATCTACTATTAGGTGCAAGTTATGCTGCTTATAGATTTAATAATGAGCAAAAGGGAAAAGACTTAGTAGCTAATTTCAGGTATAATGTTCGTCTTGCATATGACCGTAATAGTGATTTGACGACTTATCCTGAAGATGAAGATGTTACTCACTACAAACTCACAGATATAGAAGTGATGAATCTTTTATGCCGGGATAATAAATTACCTGTGTGGATTGATATTTATGTAATAGCCTCCAATAGAAAATTTACTACATTTGAATTACTATGTGCTGGACGCTATTCAGATAAAAAAACAGACTACTATTATGACAAGAGAGGTTCGGGGCCTTTTGGTATAAAAGTCTTACTTTCTAAAAATTACCCTTTAATAATAAGATACTTCATTTTCCTTTATAAAAGGAATTTTAAAAGATAAGGCTCAAACTTTTCTCCTATCTTTGCCCAACAAAAAACCAAATCAATATTGCAAAAAATAGGTATTACAGGTGGTATCGGGTCTGGTAAGACCATTGTTTGTCAAATGTTTGAAATTCTGGGCGTTCCGGTATATTATGCCGATGAGCGTGCCAAGTGGCTTACCAATCATGATTTGCAACTCCGCAAGGAAATCAAAGAATTATTGGGAAGAAACGCCTATGATGAAAATGGGCAATATAACCGTAAATGGGTGGCTGCACAGGTTTTTGATAATCCTGAATTATTGAAAATGCTTAATGCGCTTGTTCACCCACGCGTTTTTGCTGATACTGACCAATGGTTTATTCAAAATCAGGGTGCACCATATACCTTAAGAGAAGCTGCCTTAATGAATGCGGCAGGTGATAAGAATGATTTTGATGCGGTGATAGCCGTGAGCGCTCCGATAGAAACAAGAATAGAACGAATTAAAAAAAGAGACACACAAAGAACCGAAGAAGAAATAAAGGCGATTATAGCCCGACAAAAGACCGAAGAACAGTTTGCTGCTATTGCCAATTACACAATCTTAAATGATGATGAACACCTGCTGATTCCGCAGGTTTTAGAACTACACGAAAAGTTACGCCAGCAAACGTAGACTATTTTCTAAACATCTTCAGGAGTTTATTTACTGCTCCGCTAATGTCTTTATCAGTATCTACCAGGTCATTCACTGTTTGGATGGCATGAATAACTGTACTGTGGTCACGACCTCCGAAATGATAGCCAATTGATTTTAAAGATAAATTGGTTAATTCCTTAGCGAGATACATCGCTATCTGGCGAGGCAATACAATCTCACGTAAACGGCTTTTGCCTTTCAGGTCAGGGATACGTACTTTAAAATGTTCCGTTACTGATTCAATAATCGTATCAATCGTCACCTCTTTTTCAGAATCTTTTATCAAATGACGAAGTGTATTTTTTGCTAAATCTACATCAATATCTCTACGAGTCAATGAAGCCTGTGCCAATAAAGAAATCACGACTCCCTCCAACTCACGCACGTTAGTATCAATGCTATGTGCCAGGTACTCAATTACTTCATAAGCTATAGAAATACCTTCTGCCTGTACTTTTCTTTGAATAATGGCGATACGTGTTTCAAAATCAGGCGTTTGTAAGTCAGCAGTTAAGCCCCATTTAAAACGGGATAATAAACGGTCTTCTACTCCTTCCAGTTCACGTGGCGGGCGGTCAGAAGTCATTACAATTTGTTTGCCTGATTGATGCAGATGGTTAAAGATATGGAAGAAAGTCTCCTGAGTCTTTTCCTTACCTGATAAGAACTGAACGTCGTCAATAATCAGAATATCAACCTGCATATAGAAATTCATAAAATCCTGCAGGCTATTATTTCTGATGGCGTTGATAAACTGGCTGGTGAATTTTTCGGAAGATACATAGAGCACAAACTTATTGCCTGCTCTGTTTTTCATAAAATTTCCAATGGCTTGCACCAGGTGAGTTTTGCCAAGCCCCACTCCACCATAAATCATTAAAGGGTTAAAAGAAGTTACCCCTGGTTTAGAAGCTACAGCGAAACCAGCTGCTCTGGCCAGTCGGTTACAGTCTCCCTCTACAAAATTATCGAATGTATAATTCGGATTCAGGTAAGAGTCCAGATTCAAAGAATCTAAATCCTTCATTTCGAAAGGGTTTCTTACCTGATCGCTTATCTGATTTGCTTGATTATTGTCTACTCTACCCGCCGAAGGATTTTGCTGCGGCATATTGATAGCGATAGGCGGTTCTTTCTTCTTCTGGTCTCCACTGTCTACTATAATAGAATACTCCAGCATACCATCACGACCAATGGCATAATCTAAAGATTTCCTCAACAGATGCACATAGTTCTCCTCCAACCACTCATAAAAGAATTGGCTCGGAACTTGAATAGTCAGCTTTTTACCCTCCAATTTACCCGGAATAATAGGCTCGAACCAAGTCTTAAAACTTTGTTCCGAGATACTATCGCGGATAATTTTGAGGCAATTCTGCCATACTATATCAACATCTCGTTGAACTTTAGGAGTTTCTAAAATAGTCATTGGCCTATATGGGATTCTTAAAGGGGGTGCAAAGATACTAAAATTTATGTATCTACCAAGAAGTGAATTTTGAGATTTTTCATGTATTTTCAAAGCAATTCTTAAACATTATTTTGCCAAATTTGATTTGCCTAATAATAATACAAAATGTACCTTTACATTTGCTTTGATAACTGAATTTTTTCATCAAAAAATACAATTCTAACATGGCTAAAAAATTCTTTGATGAATTTGCGGAATCGACAAAAGAAAATTGGGAGACACAGGTTTTAAAAGATTTGAAGGGAAAAGATTTTCAAGAGACCCTTGTCTGGAATACTCCTGAAGGAATTCTGACCCAGCCTTATTACTCGGAAGAAGACTTAGCCACGCTCCCACTCCAGAAAATTCAACAAGCCCAGGCCAGCAAAAAGACATCTACCTGGCAAAACAGGCCAGTAGTTAAATTTTCGCAGGAAAAATCGACTAATAGCTTAGTTATTGACCTATTCGCTAAGGGTGCAGATGCTGTGGTGATTGACTTTGGAGAGACAGATATCAAGCAAATTGATTTCATAAAATTACTGGACAAAATTAAACTGAGTGATACCCCTGTTTATTTTCAGACATCAGATAATGAGTCTTTACTTGAATCACTCAGCAAATATATTCATTATCAACCCAAGGGTGGGCTTATCTATGATTCGTTAGGTAGTTTCTTTACAGGAAAGGCAAAAAATAATGATTCAACTTGGGAAAGTACAAAAAAACTCATTACTTATTGTACCGCTTATCCGGCTTTTACAGCTATTACTATTCGGTCTGATGTGTTTCATAATGCAGGTGCGAATGCGGTACAAGAATTGGCTTTTACATTGGCCTCTGTAACGACTTATTTGGACAAACTAACAGGGCTTGGAATAAACATTGAGCAGATAGTATCTAAGATAGAATTTTCTTTGGCAATCGGGTCTAATTACTTTATGGAGATTGCCAAAATCAGAAGTCTTCGTTTTCTGTGGAGTAAGATTCTGGAGGCTTATCAATGCCCGATTACCACTTGTCAGATTAATTGCCAGACTTCTGATTTTTATGACTCAATTCTGGATGCTAATACCAACATGCTGAGAGCCACAACAGAAGCTATGTCAGCAGTAATTGGAGGATGTGATTCTTTGACTATTCATGCATACGATGCCGTGTTTGGAAAATCATACAATGAAACGAGTGAAAGAATTGCCCGTAATATTTCAGTTCTGCTTAGTGATGAAAGTTATCTGGGCAAAAGCATTGATGTATCAGCCGGGTCTTATTATATAGAAAACCTGACTAATGATTTATCAGCCAAAGCCTGGGAGTTATTCTTGGTTGTCGAGAAAAAAGGCGGTATTATACAAGCCTTTGAAGAGGAATTTATACAAACAGAAATACAAAAGGCCTATCAGCAGAAAGTAGAAGCTTTGCAAAACGGCAAAATCATGGTGGGTGTTAATAAATATATTTCACCAATGGATACGCCTAAGCATACTCCTGAACAAACAGAAACTGATAAACATTTTTTGGCCAATAGAAGAATCGCTACACCATTTGAATGAAAATACTCTTAGCTCCCGATAAATTTAAAGGCTCGCTTGATGCCCAACAAGTATGCCAGGCCATGACCGAGGGAATTAAAATGGTATCAACCGAAATTGAGACTATAAGTGTACCAATGGCTGATGGAGGCGAAGGTACTTTAGATTTACTTCTATGGTATTCGGGTGGGCAAAAGAAAACAGCACAGGTAAAAGACCCGCTTGGCAGAATCATTGATGCACAATATGGCATTTCAGCTGATGGCAAAACTGCTTTTATCGAAATGGCTACGGCTTCGGGTTTGAGTTTATTAAAAACTGATGAACGAAATCCCTTATTAACTAGTACTTATGGAACAGGCGAACTAATTAAGGTTGCGATAGAGGCAGGTGTTGAACAGATTATGTTAGGTATTGGCGGTAGCGCTACTACCGATGCAGGCATAGGGATGGCTAAAGCTCTGGGATGGCAGTTTTTTGATGCAGAAGACAAAGAAATAGATGCAATCGGTGGTAACTTATCACAAATAAGAAAAATTATCCCCTCTCCTCTTGCTTCTCAGTTACCTAAAATTCAGGTAGCTTGTGATGTTACAAATCCATTATATGGCATCAATGGTGCAGCTTATATCTATGGCCCACAAAAAGGCGCTGATGCAGAGAAAGTAGCTATATTAGATAAAGGTTTAAAAGATTTTGCAAAAATCACAGGTTTATCAGAAGAAACGTTTAATAATCCTGGCTTTGGTGCTGCAGGTGGACTAGGCTTTGGCTGTGTATTTTTTCTGAATGCTGAATTAAAAGAGGGAGTAAAACTCCTAATGGATTTCTGTGGTTTTGAGAAACATCTGCAAGGTGTTGATTTAATTATTACAGGAGAAGGCAAGATTGATAACCAGACTCTGCAAGGCAAATTAGTAAAAGGTATTACAAGTCAGGCACAAAATATCCCGATTGCTGCTATTTGTGGCACTTTGGATGCTACGCCGCAACAAATGCAGGAGATGGGTATTCTATATGCTTCTTCAATTTTGAATAAACCACAAAGTTTGGAGGATGCTTTAAAGGCCGCTTATGAAGGTGTGAGAGATGCTACTTATTATTTAGTGAACATGATTTATCAGACTTCTGCGATTAAATCGTAATTTTGCATAAAAAACACCAAACGTATGGAAGAGAACAACGACGTGAAAAACACCAGGACCTGGCTGAAATTTACCCAGATTGGCTTACAGATGATTCTGACCATTGGTCTGGGTACGTGGTTTGGTTATTGGCTCGATGAAAGAGCCGCTCATAAAACACCTGTCTGGACACTTGTTTTGTCGCTCACTTCCATCGGAATTTCTTTATATAATGTAATAAGGCAGTTACCGAAGCAATAAAAGCGCCTTATTTGCATTTACACCAGCACTTTATGTCAAAAACTCTTATACTTACCAGCCTCCTGATAATTGTATTTTTTTTAGCTGACGCCATCGGGCTTGGCCATCTGTTACATCAGCAAAAATGGGTTATCCTGAGCTTTTTTGTGGCTTATTCCTTTCTCTTTAATCGTATCATCGAATTAGGTTTTAAAGAAAAACGTAAAAACTTTATCCCATTTTATCTTGCCACAGTGGCTTTACGTCTACTCCTGAGCATTATCTTTATTGGTATCGAATTGTACCGGGGTTTAGAAAAGCAAGAATTGTTCGTAGCAAACTTTTTTGTATTATATTTATTTTACACAATCTTTGAGATTTGGAATTTAAATAGTAACTTGCGCCAAAATTCAGAAAAGTGATTATCCAGAAACTTTTATTGACGAATAATTCAAAAAATATGTTGCGTTTACTTACGAATAAGTTCTTATTAATAGCCTCATTATCAATCTTTTCTATAACTTTTTCGTTAGCACAAGAAGGACACGAAGGTCATCATGAAGCTAAAGAAGAAGCTACACACGAGGAAGAAGCATTTAATATCGGTGAAATGATTATGCACCATATTTCGGATTCTCATGAATGGGAATTTTCGCATGGTGCAACCATCCCGCTTCCGGTTATCCTTTATACAAAAGAATATGGCGTGGAAGTATTTTCTTCTGCCAGATTCAAAGAAGGACACAATGTTTATAACGGATACATTAACTTACACGAACACATTCACAGATTAAGTCCGGATGGTACTATTGATGAGAAAATCCACGTATGGGATTTTTCCATTACTAAAAACGTAGCCTCACTTTTATTAAGTGCGATTATACTGATTGTCTTGATGTCAACAGTAGCCAAAAGTTTTCAGGCTAATCGTGGAAAAGCACCTAAAGGTATCCAATCATTTATTGAGCCTATTATCTTCTTTATCAGAGACGAAGTGGTTAAACCAAATATTGGCCCTAAATACGCTAAGTATTTACCATATTTGTTGACTTTGTTTTTCTTTGTTCTAATCAACAACCTTTTAGGTTTATTACCGGGTGGTGCTAACGTAACAGGTAACATTGCTATTACTTTGATTCTGGCGGTTATCACGTTCTTCATCACACATATCAATGCTAACAAACATTATTGGTTACACTTAGTAAAACCAGAAGGCGTACCTGTATTGATGTTGCCTTTGATGTGGGTAGTTGAGATTGCCGGTGTATTCATGAAGCCTATGTCATTAATGATACGACTTTTCGCTAATATCACGGCTGGTCACATTATCATTTTAAGTTTGTTAGGTTTGATTTTCATCTTTAAAAGCTTTGCCGTAGGTGGTGTAGTTACTATCTTTACCTTATTCATGAATGCCATCGAGTTATTAGTTGCATTCTTGCAGGCTTTCATCTTTACTTTGTTATCATCAATGTATATTGGTAGTGCTATCGAAGAACACCACGAAGCAGACCACGGTCATTGATCATTATTTTCTAACGTTGTATTTATTGTTTCACTAATATAAATTGTTTAATCATGTCTTTATTACAAGTTCTTTTACAAGCAGGTGCTGATGCAACTCGTGGATTCGCAGTAATGGGCGCAGCAATTGGTGCTGGTCTTGCAGCTATCGGTGCTGGTGTAGGTCTTGGCCGTATCGGTGGTAGCGCGTTGGAAGGTGTAGCTCGTCAACCAGAAGCAGCTAACAAAATCCAAACGATGATGATCATCATCGCTGCCCTTGTAGAAGCCGTAGCGCTTTTTGCAGCAGTAATCTGTCTTTTGATTTCTTTCAAATTAGTTTAAGGATCAAAAGTAAACGACTCTGATTAAAATCCTGTACTACTCGCATTAGGCGTTAGTACAGGATTCAATCCAGTATCTGACGACAAGTGTAAAGTAGTTTATAATAAAATAGTTGTTATAGATAAGAGGTCTTTACAAATCAAATAATTAAAATAAAATCATTTAACTGATATGGAATTACTAACCCCCAGCCCTGGATTAATTGTCTGGATGCTTTTGGTTTTTGGTATTTTAGTTTTCTTCTTAGCTAAATTCGCATGGAAACCAATCCTGAGCGCCTTAAAAGAGCGTGAAGATTCGATTGATTCAGCTTTGAGAATGGCAGAAGAAACACGTGCAGAGATGGCAAAATTGAAGGCTGATAACGATAGAATTATTGCAGAAGCTCGTTTAGAACGCGATAAAATTATCCGTGAAGCTAAAAATGCATCTGACAATATGTTGGCGGAAGCTAAAGAAAAAGCAGTTTCAGAAGGCGCTAAAATTATTGCTGATGCACGTGAAGCAATTCAACAAGAAAAAACAGCTATGGTTGCTCAGATGAAAAAAGATGTAGCTGCTTTCTCTATCGAAATTGCTGAGAAGGTTTTACGCAAAGAATTGACAGATAAAAAAGCACAAGAGTCGCTGGTATCAAATCTTATTTCGGAAGCGAAGTTAAACTAATCGATTTAGTCTATCAGTTTACTTCTTACCGTTAAATAAAAATTATTACCTTTTTGCTATATTCTTGTTAAGCTTTTGCAAAATAAGTGTTCCAAAATTTGTTTTTTTGATAGAGTCGGTTGTATTTTTGTATAAATATATGTTGCAACCGAGAATTCAGTTCCAGACATAGAAAAAATGGCAGATTCAATAGTTGCATACAGATACGCTAAGTCATTATTTGACCTGGCAACAGAAAAAAATGTTGTAGATAAGGTAAACGACGATATGTTGTTGTTTCAAAAAATTTGCAACGAAAACAGACAATTTGCTGTTGTTATGAACAATCCAATCGTTCGTCACGACAAAAAATTAGGAATATTGAAAAATATTTTTGAAAATCGTGTGAACGATGTGACTTATTCAATATTCAACGTCTTAACAAAGAAACATAGAGAGAATTTGATATATCCGATCGCTGAAGAATTTCAAAAGCTGTACAACGATCAAAAGGGTATTCAAAAAGCTACAATTACTACTGTTTCTCCATTGACAGATGCCCAACGCAAAGAATTTACAGATCTGGTTGCTAAAGCTACCAAAAAAGATGTAATTTTAGAGGAGAAAATCAATGAAGAACTGATTGGAGGTTATGTGTTGAAGTTAGAGGACAGACAAGTAGATACTTCTATCAGAAAGAAATTAAACGATTTAAAATTAACATTAGCATAAACATACATTGCCTTATGTTATAAAGAAATTAGTTTTCATGGCTATAAAGTTGAGAAATACCCCCGAGTTTCGGGGGTTTTTTCTTTGTAGACAGTCTACAATAATTCTGTTAAAGGATTCCAGAAGCGTTTATCAAAATCTACTACCTTATCATTTTCCACCTTCACTCCTTCTGTCTCTAATCTTTCCTGCATTACATTCTCACCAAAGTGGTGTTTGCCACTTAAAACCCCATTACGGTTTACTACCCTATGGGCAGGTACGTCAGGCATATTATGGCAGGCATTCATCGCCCAACCGACCATCCTCGCCCCTGCTTTCGAGCCCAGATACTGTGCTATCGCGCCATAACTGGTTACTCGGCCAACTGGTATTAATCGAACTACCTGATATATATCATCAAAAAGGTTTTCTTGGGAGGAAGCCATAGGAATTAAGTGAGTTAGTGATTGATTTTATAGTAGATTTTCGATTGCAGAATGTCGAATTAGAAATTCCTATTCGACATTCTGCAATCGACGATTATTTACTCTCTATCTCTTTCTCCAAAGTATTATACCATTTCTCCCCATAAGAACGAATGAGAGGCTCTTTTAAGAATTTATAGACTGGCACACCTAGTTTATCACCTAATTCACAGGCATCACTGCAAATAGACCAACGATCATAATTAAGGGCATGGAAGCTTTCGTATTTGGTGATACGGATTGGGTATAAATGGCAGGAGATAGGTTTTTTCCATGAGATTTTACCATCCAGATACGCTTGCTCAATGCCGCATTTCAGGATTCCCCTCTCATCATATATTGCGTATGCACACTCACGGTCATCGATGGTTGGGGTTGAGAAATCTCCTTCCCAATCTTTGATATATTTGCCTTGCTCTTCAATAGCCTTTATTCCGGCTTCTGAAAGATAAGGTTTTACTTCTGCGTATATCTCTTCCAGTATCGGCAATTCAGATTCTTCCAGAGGAGCACCTAAATCTCCTTCTACACAGCAGGCTCCCTTGCACTTTTCTAAATTGCAAACGAAAAATTTCTCTGCAACATCATCACTGATACAAGTATTGTCTATTAATATCATTATAAAGGCAATAAAATATGCCATACTGAGAAGTATGGCATAGGTAAACGATAAAATTTATTTTTAACGTATCAAAGATACGCAATTCTTTAAATCTTTCTGATAATTAACTTCTGTCCTATTTTAACGTTCTGGTCGTTCATATTGTTCCATTCCTGAATTTGTTTCATGGCCACGCTATAACGTTTCGCAATACTGAATAAGGTTTCGCCTTTAGCTACCTGATGTGTAGCTACTCCTCCAGCCTTTTCTGCCTTTGATGGTGTAGTAGGAACATCATTCGAAGCACTTGCCGAAGCTACTTTTCCTTTATTGCTTACAATGATTTCCTGACCCACTTTTACACGTTCATTAGTGGCAAAACCATTCCATGAGGCTAAGTCTTTTACAGACACTTTATACTGGCGCGCAATACTGTAAAGGGTTTGTCCTACGTCTACTGTGTGCACGGAAGATTTAGAAACCGACGCACTTGTTGTGGTTGCTGCCGGTGTATTTTTCTTAACCTCTGTTGTTGATGGAGAGTTCTTAATCGTTACATTCGGATTTGTAGGCGCAGGTTTTACAGGTGCAGTAGAAGTATAACCTGTATTATCCTTATCATCATCTTCCGAAATCACCACTATATCATCATCCTCACTATATTCTTTTACTGGAGCAGTTACAGTAGTAGCTGTTTCCTTTGCCGGTTCGTTTTTAGATTGCGGTCTTTTGGTAGTTCTTTCGATTACAACGGTTTCACCTGAGTTTTCCATTACCTCCTCAGGACTCGGAGTTTTCTTTGGCTTGGTATTATTGCTCTTAGCTATAGTTTCCCCTTCGTAATTTTCCATCATAGGTACTTTACGCTCAGGCTCTTGCTCTTTGATACCTTTACTGTTTTCTATCGGATCGTTCTTCGGACGTTTCTTTTGTAAGTAAACAATCTGTCCTTCCTGAATCGGTTGTGCTGTTCGCATCCGGTTGAACTTCAGTAGGTTTTTTAGTTTGATACCAAACATCTGCGAAATACTCCACATCGTTTCACCTGACTGCACCTGATGCTTTTCAATAGGCCCTTTGCGCAATTTTCTTTGCAGATAATAGACTTGTCCTTCCTCAATGGCGTCTCTGTCGGTCATGTCATTGAAAAGCAGGAAATCTTTAATTTTCAATTTCCCTCCTCTTGCCAAAGAAGCAATATCATCACCTGGTTTAGCAAGAATCCCTTTCATTTCATTGATTGTGTAGAAAACAGGATCTTCTTCATTATTAACCTGTGTAGTAACGCGCTCTAACACCGGATAATCGCGATGCTTGACTTCTTCTTTCTTAGGTTTACTACCTTTACTAGCTACTACGTCTGGTTGACGACCTATTTTAGTTTGTACCTCGTCTAGCCTGGTTACAGGCACTAAAATGGCCACTGAATAATCTTCAGGAATGGTATTGGTTTGTAACCATGTATTATTTTTCTTCAAATCTGTTGCATCTACATCAACCATTGATGCTATTTGAGATAATGTTTTACCTCTGCCTTTACGATACTCTACAAAAGCAAAAGAATTATCTTTCATGCGGTTCATGCGGTATTCAAAGGCAATGCGCGCCGCAATGGTTTTCAATAAGTAACGGTCCGTGCGGCTATCAAATTCAACTTTTGAGGCGTTAGTCCATTCAGAAGGCACAATTTTACTGATTCCACCTGCTCCCAGCATATAAGAATAAAGCGTAGAAATCCAGTTTTTGTAAATCTGATTGTTGCGTTTCAGGTAAGCTGCCGCAGCTCTTGTAGAAGCATAGATATTTTTTCTTTCGTCAATATCGCTGTCTACTCGCAGACCCATTTCCTGTGCTGTGCTGGCTTTCATCTGCCAGAAACCTACGGCATTTGAACTTGAAACAGCATCAGGCAATAATGAACTTTCAACAACTGCTAGGTATTTGAAATCGTCAGGTACTTTTTCCAGTTCAAGAATACGTTCAATTACCGGAAAATACCATTGGATTCGTTGGAGTTTATCCAGTACATATTTATTCTCAGGAATTAATAATGTAGAAACCTCTTTTTGAACAAGTTTTTGGGCATCTGCGTCTAATTCTACGGTTATACCCGCAAAATCAACTTTTCTGGATACCTCGGGTAAGCTGGGCTGTTGAGCAAAAGCCACGTGGATGCTTACCAGAAAAAACGAGAAAGCTAACGTTTTTTTCATGGAATTAGGAAATTATAATTTAAAGCACAATTTATATAAATCAGGGTATTGGAATACCTCTTAATTTCTTACTTCTTCCGCAACACCATCAATCCATCACGAATCGGGAGAAGGATATTCTCCACACGTTCGTCGTCCTGAATTTTTTTATTGAAATCTCTGATGGCGATAGTGTCTTTATCTTTAGCAGATGGGTTGCTCACTTTTCCACTCCACAATACATTATCAGCAATAATATATCCACCTGAACGCACTTTGTCGAAAACCAAATCATAATAATTGGCATAATTCAATTTGTCGGCATCAATAAAAACAAGATCAAACGAATCAGCAATTAATGGGATAATATGCATCGCATTACCAATCCTGAAATCTATTTTATCATTTAAAGGAGATTGTTTGAAGAAATCTCTGACAAATTCCTCTAATTCTTCGTTGACATCAATCGTGATAATTTTTCCGTTTTCTGCTAAACCCTCAGCCAGACATAAGGCAGAATAACCTGTGTAAGTACCGATTTCAAGAATAAGCTTTGGCTGAATCATATGAGACAACATGGATAGAAAACGCCCTTGCAGATGCCCCGAAAGCATTCGGGACTGTAAGACCTTCGCATGAGTTTCACGGTTGAGTTTACTCAATAGGTCATTTTCGGGCGTAGTGTGTTCTACGCAATATTTGTCAATATCGGAAGGAATAAATTCCATCAGGAAAGCTTTTTTATACAAAAATAGAACAATTTTGAAAAAACCTAGTATACAGGGGTCTTTTTTTGCCCTAATACCTATTAAACGGTCTTTCTGCAAAGATTGTTTTTATAACTTATTACTCTTGCTTCTTAAACTAAAATCGGCCAATACTAATGCCGCCATTGCTTCTACAATTGGTACAGCACGAGGTAATACACATGGGTCGTGGCGGCCTTTACCAGACACAGTTACTTTCTCACCTTCATCATTCACACTCTCCTGGTCTTGCATAATGGTTGCCACAGGCTTAAAAGCTACTCTGAAATAAATATCTTCTCCATTAGAAATACCACCCTGAATACCGCCTGAGTGATTAGTTTTGGTATGCACTTTTCCGTCTTCACCCATAAAGAATTCGTCGTTATGTTGCGAACCGTAAAGCTCAACCCCATCAAAGCCACTACCGTATTCAAAACCTTTTACGGCATTGATACCCAACATAGCTTTGCCTAATTCGGCATGTAGTTTATCAAATACGGGTTCTCCCCAACCTGCTGGAACACCTTTAATAACACAGGTAATAATCCCCCCGATTGAATCACCTTTTTTACGGGTTTCATCAATAAAATCAAACATTTGTTGTGCCACATCTGCATCAGGGCAACGCACGGCATTATCATCTGTTTTTGATAAATCTAATTCCCAATATTCTTTACCTAATTTGATTTTTCCTACCTGAGATACGTAAGCCTGCACAGTAATCTGCAGTGACGACAATACAATCTTTGCTAATGCTCCTGCGGCAACACGGGCTGCTGTTTCACGAGCTGAGCTACGGCCACCACCACGGTAATCGCGTACGCCATATTTAGCTGTATAAGTATAATCGGCATGTGACGGACGGAACTGGTGAGCAATATGCCCATAGTCTTTAGAACGTTGGTCTTCGTTCGGAATCACCATCGCAATAGGTGTTCCAGTTGTTTTTCCCTCAAAAATACCTGACAATACCTGAAATTCATCAGATTCTTTGCGTTGGGTTGTTATGCGCGATTGTCCGGGTTTACGACGGTCTAATTCATTCTGAATAAATGCTTCGTCAAAATCTACACCTGCAGGACAACCATCTATTACCACTCCGATGGCTTTACCATGCGATTCACCAAATGTTGAAATCTTAAAAATTGTTCCGTACGTACTACTCATGAGCGAAAAACAAAACTTAGGTTATATGATACTGCGGTAAAATTACGACAAAATGTTGGACAATCAGCTAGTATTTTCCAACTCCTGTTTATTTCTACTAACAAGCTTATATCCTCTTGGCATTTAGCGTAGATTTCCTTAGGTTTGTAGCATACAAAAACATTAAAACTGCTAGACTATGAAAGAAATAGACTTTATTGAATCTTCTGCGTCTAATCCTGGAAACATTACCCTTTCAGTTTCAAAATTCCTTAACTATTATGATATAAAAGGCATTAATCGGATTAAATACGAAATTATTCTTCGCAATAAATCACTTCAGGAAAAATACAATTCAGATGTACTAGTAAATAACTGGAATGTACAGTGTGGAAAATTTAAGGATGGATGTGTTAATCCAGGAATATTGATTAATAATGAAACCGGTATCATGGCCGTATTTACTGATATGAGCATGGATGCAGAAAATGCTAAGCATGAAGCGATAAAAATATTAAAAATAGATACTCAAAAACTATCCAAGCTAAAGCTTCCGAATGGTGCATTGGTAGCCACAGTTGCTCATTATTTTGCCAACGACAAGAGCTGGGAAGAAGGCAGATGGGTGGATTTTAACCCTGAATTGCCCCATTTTTACTCAAGAAATCTAGGAGAATATGATAGAGCGTATAAATCTATCCCTGATAATGAATGGCAGAAATTGGTTAAAGCGTATAATGCACTTGGCGAAAGACGTAATCAGGAAGGGATCTATTATGTACAATTCTCACAAAAATGATCGGAAAATAATTAATGTTGATTTTCTAATAAATTAAATGTCTGCCTATAAAATTGCGTATTTTATTGTAAAAATAATCCTCCTAATTATAGGCAGCATTCTTCTTTTTATTGCTGCGGGAATGAGTTTAATAAGTAAAGAAGAAATCAGTCATAGGATTTCTGATAACTTCTTTCAATTCTCTATTTACAAATTTCTATTTTGCTTTTGCGTTACTATCATTCTTTACTCGATTTCTTTATTGGCAAATTACCTATTCCGACTTTTTCATGGTTTTAGCAAAAAGCAAATCAGAATAATAGCGTTAGCAGAGCTTTGCTATTTTCTCCTATTCTCTATAATTTCTATTTTACTCTTTGCCTATTCTGTTTATACCTTGAACTAACTGATTTTTATACTAACCACAAGCTTAAATTATTCGATAATTGCTAATTTCATTAAACCATTCTCAAACGCTCTGTTAATCACCCTATTACTTCTCTTTAACTATTGTATATGAAAATGACAAGTGTTATCAAATGTAATAGTTGCAAACAAATACCTATTTATTGGGAAGGAAACTTTTCTAAGCCAACTACTTATATTGAAGATAATACTTAAGCGCTTTGTGAATACTGCTAAACTTTTCTAATGATACCTATGTTGATAAACCGCTAATAAGAACATGTTTAAATTTTGAGAAAGGGCATCGGTTGCTTAAATTGTAAGTGACCAAA
>NZ_BAAGXU010000020.1:0-199342 GCF_054779675.1 Emticicia fontis | reverse complement strand
AAAGTTCGCTCCCTTGTTTTATTTATTCAACTCATCATACATTTGAATCTACAACCAAATACCGATGATCAATGCACTGGTAAGTAAATATTCGCCTATTCAGATTCTTCTGGCAGATGATGATCCAGACGACAAACTACTTTTTTCAGATGCGCTTTCACACCTAGAGGTACAAGCTAATTTAATTACCGTCAATGATGGTGAAGAAGTTATTCAGCATATTAATATGACTGATTCATTACCCCACATTATCTTTCTTGACCTGAATATGCCAAGAATGAATGGATTAAAATGTCTTGAATTAATCAGACAGAATCATTCGTTGAATCAAATTCCATGCGTGATTCTTAGCACCTCTTCTAATCCGAAAGACATTAACAAAACGTATGAAACTGGTGCCAATTTATATTTTGCTAAACCTGCTGGCTTATACGATTTGATAAAGATGATTGATAAGACACTCAAATTAAACTGGGAGCATTTCTTTCCTCCGTTTGAAGATTCTTTTTTTATTTCAGATAAGCGCCTATAAAGAATTTTACAACTATTTGAGTATAAAAATTTTAAGACTCAAAGTCTCACTCCATGAGACTTTGAGTCTTTTTTTAAAAAGAAAGGCAGGGTGCTAATTATTTAACTTTCTGAGTATTTTTATTCTAAATTTTCATAGTAAGTTCTCCTTGGATAAATTATAATTGTACTGATTTAATACTAACACCGGATTTATTAGTAATTACCGTCGTAGCACATGCAAATAGAGTATAGAGTTTGCTCAGAAGAAGATATATCACAATTAATGAAAGTAGCCTTACAATCTTACGTAGAACATTACACATATTTATGGCTGGATGACGGTGAACACTACATGAAAAATAGTTTTAGTGCAGAACAGTTATCATCAGAAATTAGGGACTCTAATTCTATTTTTTTCCTTGTTATTGTTGATAAGTTACCAGTAGGCTTTATAAAATTAAACGTAGATAAGGCTATTGATTCTTATCATTCTAAAAAGGCTCTTGAATTGGAACGTATCTACTTTCTGAAAAGTGCTGCAGGAAAAGGTTTAGGAAAAGAGGCCCTTTGTATGATTGCAAAATTTGCGAAAGACCGTGATAAAAAGGCAATCTGGCTAAAAGCCATGAAAGGCGGCGCGGCTCACGGTTTTTATCAAAAACAAGGATTTGCTTTGATAGGAGAAACCATTTTAGCTTATCCTTTGATGAAAGAAGAACATAGAGGAATGGTGGTTATGTTAAAAGAAATATAGTTTGTATCTACTTAAGCTTGCTACCTTAATCTATACCTCTTTGAACATAATATAACTATCCACCAAACCTAAATCCTGATGCCTGAAACCTTTAGGCGTAGTACCAATGATACGAAAGCCTAGTTTTTGCCATAGGTCTACTGCTATGGTATTGGTACTTACTACGATATTAAACTGAATGCCATAATAGCCTTTTTCTTTCGCAAATTGGATGGAATGCTCGCATAGTAATTTGCCTATTCCTTTACCTCTATGATGCGGGCTTACCATATAACCACAATTGGCTATATGGCTACCTAAGCCGGGTTGATTGGGTTTTATGAAATAAGTGCCTATAATTTCGTCATTTTCCAGGGCTACGAATGTATTCATTACCTCAGCAAACCAGTAGTTTTGTAAGGCTGATTTAGGCGTATCCGGGCTGAATACGTAGGTATCTCCCGTTCTTATCACGCTTGAAAATATTTCCCAAACACCGTCATAATCGGTTTCTTCGGCTTTTCTTATAATCATTTTCTTAATTGTTTTCGCTGAGTATATTTTAGCAAAAGTATAATTTAAGCTAATATTTCATCATAACTATGAGATTTATTTCTCTGGATACCCCAACAAAAAAGCTACACTTGAGGGTGTAGCTTTTAACAATATATATTTATCGATTATGCCTCAATATCATATACTAATAATGGGATATCAGTCTTGTTAATAATCTCTTTCGATTTACTTGGGTTGATAAGCTCGGAAAGAAAACTATGATGATGCCCCGCTACTACCAATAAGTCAGCCTCATGGGTATGTGCTGCATTTAATAGTCCTTGGCTTACATTATCTGCTTTGATAGCTTCAAAAGTAAATTTTTCTTTAGGAAACCCGTCCTGAATATCTTTTAAGAGCTGATTATCATCCTGTACATTTAATTCAAAATCAGCATTTATTTTTACAAGAGTTATCTTAGAATGAAATTCTTTTCCTAATTCAAAGACTTTAGCCAAAACATCTTTCTCCTCTGACTCTAATTCAGTACCATAGATAATACTCTTAAATGATGGAGTATGACTATTAGCCGGAACAATCAAAACAGGTACACTTGTATTATTAACCACACTTGTAGAAGTCGTTCCGATTAATCTGCCTAAGAAAGAATCATTTGGCGTTTTACCCATGATAATCAGGTCAGCCTTTTTGCTTTTAGCCATATCTGCAATGCTTGAAGATAAACTTCCTACAATCACTTCACCATCAGCCTCAATATGTTTTTCCTTGAGTGAATCTACAACTCCTTTTAATTGTAATTCATAATTCTTCATCATTTCCTCTTGCAAAGTCGATGGTGCTATGGTATCATAGGCCAGATTAGGATCTAGCGGAACCATCGGAAAATAAATATGAACAACCAAAATTTCTGAATTGAATTGCTTGGCAAGATAAGTTGCATATGCCAGGGCGCTATCAGCGTTTTCTGAAAAATCTGTAGCAAATATGATTTTCTTCATGGATTCATTGATTATTTGATAGGTTCTAAAATTAGACAAAAAAATACGTACCTCTATGGGCTTCAATATTAATTATCTATAAAGTTTCCTGATTGTATTTTCCTAATTTTGTATTTCTTTCCATCTTACATAGA
Source organism: Emticicia fontis (assembly GCF_054779675.1). Classification (NCBI taxonomy): domain Bacteria; kingdom Pseudomonadati; phylum Bacteroidota; class Cytophagia; order Cytophagales; family Leadbetterellaceae; genus Emticicia; species Emticicia fontis. The sequence continues at coordinate 196,448 of NZ_BAAGXU010000020.1, read as the reverse complement.
TAAGCATTGTATACACGGAATAGTTTTAGATTTCTATAAAAATGAATACAGATAGATTAATCAGCCCAGAAATTGAAAATTTCTATACACAGACTTCTGAAGAAGCCAGGCTTCAATTAGGTTTAGGGCCTCTGGAGTTTGAACGAAATAAAGATTTAATACAGCGCCACCTACCGGCTAAGGGAGTGATACTGGATGTCGGCGGAGGGCCTGGAGCCTATGCAGAATGGCTATCCGGTATAGGATATACTGTGCATCTGATTGATCCTGTGCCTAAGCATATCAAACAAGCAACCAAAAGAGCCAATAGCCTGAAAAAACCATTTAAGGCTACTTTAGGAGAAGCAAGGCAACTCAACTTTGCTGATGAGTCGGTCGATGTAGTGATTTTACATGGTCCTTTATATCATTTACAAGATAAACAAGCCCGATTAAAGGCTATACAAGAAGCCCGAAGAGTATTGAAGAAGAATGGAGTAATATTGGGTTTTGCCATTAATTATGCAGCTTCAACCATTGCCGGATTATTGAATGGCTTTATGCACGAACCGGGTTTCATAGATATGTGTAAGCAGGAATTATTGACTGGTGTACATACACCACCCAAGAGTATGCCAGGCTCACTGGCAGAGGCTTATTATCATAGACCCTCACAATTGATTGAGGAATTTATAGATACAGGGCTTGAATTTATCAATATTTATGCGGTAGAGGGTGTGGTATGGCTAGACAAAAAATATTTTGAAAGCAGAGGTGATGCTAAGAAAAAACAATCATTGATGGAGTTATTGACCATTACCGAAAGCGATCAGGCTCTCTTAGCTTTAAGCCCCCATATGATGATTGCCGTTAAGAAAATATAATAAACACACTCTCTCATCATAAGAAATCTAAGGAGATTAAAAGGCAGAATTGGGCAAATATTTACCAAATTCTGCCTTTTGTTTTGATAATTTATCAACTATATTTGGTTTTTATATAACCTATGGCATTCAAAACTACCTTACAATGGCTAATATCAAAAACTTCCGGGCTTTCCTGGCTAAACAACAAAAAGATGAGCCTACGTTCTCGCTTAGTGGCATAGAAGAAAAGCTCGAATTACCGACTTTATTACTTCAACATTTTATCAAAGGCAGAAAAGACCTTGGAGAATATGCAGATAAAGTCATTGATTTTTTTGGGTCTATCGGTTATGATGATAATGTCGTTTATTAGATAGAACCACTAGGCAGGTCTTAAACTCTCTATCATTTTACGGAATTGTAGAGGGGTGGTCCCTTCATATTTTTTAAAGAGCCTGCTGAAATAAGACTGGTCGAATAAGCCTACTTCTGAAGCTATCTCACTAATTGATAAATTGCTTTGATATAAAAGTACTTTGGCTTCCAGCACGATGGCTTCGTCGATCCATCTGGTAGGTGATTTTCCGGTTACGGCCTTGACAGACTTATTGAGATGATTAGGTGTTACATTTAATAAAGAAGCATAATCGCTAACTAAATGTCTGGTTTTGATATATGTGAATAATAACTCTCTGAATTTATTCGAAATTTCAATTGCTTTTAATTGAGACATACCTGATACAGCTTTGTAAGCTCCATTGATTTCACATAACAAGGCAATCAGATATGACTGGATAATCTCTCGGTTATTTAACCCATTCGTTTCATATTCCACCAGAATTCTCTCTGATAATTGTCGGACAAAACCGGAGGTCTGAATATCCAACCCAATTTTCGGATTGCCCCAAACTCTTAAAAATTCAAAATCTTTCAGTAAATCGTTTTTTGCCAGTTTCCCAATCATTACATCATCATGGAAATTGAACAGATAGCCTTTATTAATATCCACATTATCAAAAGAAAAAACCTGCCCTGCAGCTACTACCAGACATTCGTCTTTTACAATTGTATATGTTTCACTACCAATTCGCATAATAGCTTCTCCTTCTGTCAGATAAATTAGGGTATGTGTATTGGTTCTGGCTGGTGGCACAGGGAGCTTCATCAGACGAATCAGTTCTTCCACCTTTACGACAAAAAACTTATCGTAATCTGACTTCAGAATTGTATTGGTGTGTCTCTCATTCTTAATGAACTTGTCCCGATACGATTCTGCATTATATGTTTTTATCTGACGATTCTTCGGCAATTTCTTGATAGTGTTTTATTCAATACACTATTCTTTTTTAAAATGTTTCGCCAGGAACTCAAAAATCTTATCAAAGTGCTTTAAAGGCTCTGTATGCCCTCCTTCTATGGCAATATGCTCATAATAATGGCCGAAATGCTTGGCCTTTAATCTTTTTACAACCGCTTCCGACATAGGCCCTGAGCCCCACATCTCATCTTTTGTGGCCGATACTAATAAAATACAACCGTTAACGTCTTCAACTTTTATCAATGCTTTTTCAACAGCTATAGTATCTTTCAGCATTGTATCAAATGCTAACCGCAAATCTCGTTTGATTAAAGCAGGAATAGTTTCTTCTGAAACAGGTACGTAAGGGACTTCCTTACCCTGATAAGTCCATGAAGAAGTAGATAAATGACTGGTAAGACCAGGGAAAGCCACATGACTGGGCACAATAGCTACTACACATGTAATATCTTTGAAATGACTGGCCAGCAGCAATGCCAGCTCCCCTCCTTTCGACCCACCCATCACAGCGATTCTATCCTTATCAATTTTCGGATTTTTTGTAGCTTGGATAATAGCCTCATGCACTTTCTCTAAGGAAATACGATCTAAACTATTGGGTGCGCCTATAGCACCAAAATAACCCAGTGCAAGAAAAGCGTAGCCCTGATTGATAAACTCATCACGCGTTTTTTTCCAGTAATTACTTGCCCACGGGTTGCCTCCTTCTGAGCCGCCCAAGCCTACTATGAGGGCTTGTTTCTCTGAATCACCTATATATAACTGGCTGTTAACACCGGGAGTAGCTAGTGTTTGAGAAAAACTATTGAAAGAAAAAATAATGAATAGAACTCCTAATAAGGTTTTAAAATGATTCATTTGATTGGTTGGTTAATGAAATATAGCGCAAAATTGAATGCAATATTTCTCTTAACTTTTGACCTAAATCAAAAAATCACTTTTCGGCTCTGATGCGACTTAAGGTTTCCTGCGTAATACCCAAATAAGAGGCAATCATGCCTAAAGGGATACGGTGATAGATGCCCTTATAGACTTCACAAAAGTGTTCGTATTTTTCTTTGGCAGTGGTAAAGCGCATAGAAGTGATGCGTTCAATGAGATAACCGAAAGTACTGCCCATCGATAGTCGGGCATAACGTTCCATTTCTGGGAAATTATTGAACAAGAACATTAAATCCTGTACTTCCAGAATGTAGACATCGGTTTGCTCAATGGCATCTATATAATATATATCCAGTTTTCGTTGAATAAAACTGCTTGGGGAATTAGTCCAATCGCCTTCACAACTAAAATATTCGCTTACCTCCTTGCCATCTTTCAGAAAATACAACCGCAGCAAACCCTTCTGAATGAAGTAGCTCTTGGTACATATTCTATCTGCCGGGTGAAGCATCTCCCCTTTTGCAAAGGTTTTAAACGTAATGCGTCTGGTAAGTTCTTCTTTTAGTGAGTCGCTTACTTTAATATATTGGGAGAAATGTTTGAGAAACTCCGTCATCAGAAAAGATTGTTTGATGACGTAAAAATACTAATGTGCGTGAATAAATTTTAAATTATGGCGCGAACTTCCAGTTGTCTATTTTAAATAGCTGCTGGAATCTCACCCACAATTTGACTATATCAATTTTGAAATAACTTCTTATCAGCCCAGAAGGTACCAAAAGGGATAACCGATACCAATAAGGCCAGCAATGTCTTACGAATATTCCAGTTTTGTTCGATTTTTATCTGAATCACAGCCAATACATATAAAATAAACAAAAGCCCGTGTACTAACCCAAAAGTCTTGTTAGGAGCCGGATTATCAAAGGCGTATTTCAAAGGCATGGTTATAAATAATAGCACTAAAAAAGACACTCCTTCTATAAAAGCCAAGAGGCGAAGTCTGCCTAGTTGTGTTTTCAACAAATTCAACATGAATGAGAAAGTTTAAAGATTTCTGAAAAAAGGTCTGAACCACGGAATAGCCAACAAGATAAGCACCAGTGCAATAGAGAAATAAATAAGGATGGTTTTAAATCTGGCATGGTCAGTTTCGGCACGTTTGGCAATAGAACCACCGATAGTGATCACTATTATTGAGATAAACATCATACTAATATGATAAATTCCGAAAAACCATATTTCCTGATTACCTCCTGCCCCACTTTTCATAAAAAACTGGGTAATAGGGCTTAAAACAAAGTATAGGGTAAAACCTATCAATAATTGCGTATGGCTAATGGTAGTCGCCACTGTACGGGCAAGGCTATCGGCTTTAGAAAAGGTTCTTTTACTAATTAAGCCCTGAATACTTCTACCAATGGCATAGAGCAGGCTTATTAAGACGAGCCAACGGAAAATAGAATGAAGAAAGACAAATATCTCGTACATGAAAGCCTGATTTTTTGCACAAAATTAAACTCAATCAGGGAATAGATGTTAGGATTGATGAAGCAAAAAATCGGACTTTTCAATCATTTTAACAATTGAGCCACCTTAGTGAGTTATCATTCATAATAATTATGAACCCACTCCAGCACGTCTCCATCTTCGGGGTCAGTTACCACACCTATGCAGGTAAAGTTATTTTTCTCCAATACTCTACAAGAAAATTTATTTTCTGGAAGTGTACGAGCCGTTACTTTAACAGAGGGGTCTGTTTGCAAGGAGATATCGACTAATAATTTACATATATGGGTTCCTACGCCTTGGTGCTGGTATTTTTCTACTGTTCCATAAGCAATTTCTACGGCACCGTTTATGGGTTTCCCTTTGATACCCGCACTCCCAATAATCTCACCATCGGCTTCCACAAAATAACAAATCCAAGGCGGGATATACCCTACTTTTTCATAAAATTCAACCGACATTTCAACCAGCTCTCTACATTCAGGTTTATTCAAAAAATCTTCGTTTTCGTGCAGATATTCTTTAATGGGTACTAATTTCATGCTTGTATTCCAATTCAATATTTTCTGATAAAATATATACTTTAATCTCTAAAAATTGCCGCAAGTTCTGTTTTTCTGAGTGGTTTCCAGAATTTTCGGTGCAAATTTATTATTTATCTTTCCCTTATCAACTTCTTTTTTGCTGAATTTTATATCAATTACTTGGCATTATTTTTGCTAATTTTTCTGGAAATATTACAACCCTTTATTTTGCTTTTTAATTGCTGCGGTTTTTCATTCATCATACATGCCGTCTACAACTTTGCTTTAAGTCTTTATAAGAGTACAACGTAGCTTAAGATTAGTCTTAATACATTACACCATGAAATACAAAATTTTACTGTTTTCTTGTTTTCTATTATTCAATTCTGTTGTCGGGCAAGTTCCTAAACCCTCATTCAGGCATATTTCGACCAACGAAGGCTTGTCTCAAGGGCATGTTACTGGTATTCTTAAGGATAAAAGAGGCTTTATGTGGTTTGCTACCTATGAAGGACTCAATAAATTTGATGGTTACCGCTTTTTTTTCTACAAACACTCTTCCGATGATAGTCTGAGCTTAAACAATAATATTGTCAATGATATTCTAGAAGATCATGCCGGAAATATCTGGGTGGGTACAGCTACAGGATTAGATAAATTTAATCGTGAAAAAGATAATTTCACACATTTCTTCGCTTCAAATAAATCAGTAGTTATTCACGACATCTTTCAGGACAGTAAGCAGAGAATATGGCTGGGAACAAACGAAGGGTTGTACCTGATTAATAGTACTAATGGAAGCTATAAGGTTTTCAGACATGAAGATGCGAATAAAAACAGCCTGAGCGATGATACAATCGACCGAATAGTTGAAGATAAAGACGGTAAACTCTGGATAGGAACCCGAAATGGATTGAATAAATTTGACCCTGATACTAAAATTTTTGCGCATTATTTTAACGATTCTAAAAACTCTGGTAAAAGTCTGGGGGCTAACTGGGTTAAAGCATTATTCAGAGATAGCCAGAATAATATTTGGGTTGGAACACACCGTGGTGGGATTTCCAGATACAATATAGCAGACGGCACGTTTAACACTTTTAAATATGACCCTAAAAATCCGAAAAGTATTGGTTATAATGATATTCTGTCATTTGTAGAAGATCCTTCAGGAAATATATGGATAGGCACTGAAAATGGTGGGATTAGTGTATATGGCGCCAAAACAAAAACTTTCCAGACATTCATTAACGATACTAACGACAAAAACAGCCTGAGCAATAACTCGGTATATACTATGTATATCGACGATATTGGCAATATATGGGTGGGCACTTATTCAGGAGGAGTAAATTTCCTGCCTAAGTTCGGCAATAAATTCAGCTTATTTAAAGAGGGCTTCCCTCCTAATGGACTGAAAAACAGTAGTATCTTATCTATCACTGGTGATGCAGACGGCAATGTCTGGCTGGGTACTGATGGTGGTGGGCTAAGCTACTTTGACAAGAAGAAAAACACTTTTACTACTTATAAAAAACAGCTATCCAACCCTAATAGTATCAATTCTGATTTTGTGGTGTCAGTAGCATTAATAGATAAAGACTTATTAGGTGTTGGTTTATACTTAGGCGGGTTCGATTTATTTAATAAAAAGACAGGACAGTTTATTCATCATATGCCAGTTAAAGGCAATGCACATAGTATTTCTTCTGAAAGCGTGTATGCTATATTGAAGGCAAAAGATGGGAATATATGGTTAGGAACCTTAAGTGGAGGGCTCAGTTATTATGATAGGAAAGCGAATACTTTTACCAATTATTCACATAACCCTAAAGACCCGAATAGTATTTCAAGTGATTTTGTCAGGTCTCTCTATGAAGATGAGAATGGCACTTTGTGGGTGGGAACAGATAATAGCCTAGACGCCTTCGATGAAAAAACCAAGAAGTTTATCCATTATACCCATAAAAATAATGATAAGAAGAGTATCGTCAATAATAATGTGCAGGTGATAACAGAGGCGCAAAAAGGGTATTTGTGGGTTGGTACAACAGATGGTTTATCATTGCTTGACTTAAAAACAAAAACTTTTGAAAACATTAGTGAAAAAGACGGCCTTTCTAACAATGTGATTAATGGTATTTTGAAAGACAAGAAAGGGAATCTCTGGATAAGTACAAATAAAGGCATTACCAGATATACACCTTCGAACAAAACATTCAGAAAATATGGTCTTGCCGATGGTTTACAAGGGAATGAATTCAAACCTGCGTCGGCATTTCAGACACTTGATGGAGAAATGTTCTTTGGTGGCCCAGACGGCCTGAATACTTTTTATCCGGATAGCATGAAAGACAACACTTTTGTGCCTCCGGTACGTATCACGGATTTTCAGATTTTTAGTAAAAGTGTTAGTATCAACGAAAAAGGCTCACCTCTAACAAACCCTATCGGCGAAACCAAAGAGATTGTTTTGACACACGAGCAATCTGTTTTCTCATTCGAGTTTTCAGCGTTGAATTATACTTTACCTAGAAAAAACCAGTATGCGTATAAATTAGAAGGTTTTGATAAAGACTGGAATAATATAGGAGGTAGGCGAACTGCCACTTATACTAATTTAGACCCGGGTACCTATACTTTCAGAGTAAAGGCATCAAATAATGATGGCATCTGGAATGAGGAGGGTACAGCGATTACTATCACTATACTCCCACCCTTCTGGGAAACGTGGTGGTTCAGAACATTATTGGTAGCAGCTATTATTGGCTCTGCTATAGGTTTTTACCGCTTCAGAATAGGCAGAATAAAAGCCATAAGTGAAATACTTGAAAAACAAGTTGAGACCCGAACTGCACAATTACGCAAATCGACCGAAGAAGAACTAAAAGCCAGACAAGACGCTGAAAAAGCTAATCTTGCCAAAAGTATATTTCTGGCCACTATGAGCCATGAGATACGTACTCCTTTGAATGGCATTATCGGGATGACTTCTCTATTGGAAGAAACAGATTTAAACGAAGAACAAAGAAACTATACCGATACTATCCATACTTGTGGTGAAGGATTGTTGACTGTTATTAACGATATTTTAGATTTCTCTAAAATTGAGTCGGGCAATATGGAACTGAATGTAAAAGACTTTGATTTAAGGCATTGTATTGAAGAAGTACTGGATATTTTTGCCGAAAAAGTAGCCAAACTAAATATTGATTTACTTTATCAGATAGACTGGGATGTTCCTATGCAAATTATCGGAGATAATCTTCGATTGCGTCAGGTATTGCTCAATCTAATTGGCAATGCCATTAAGTTTACACAAAAAGGTGAGATATTTATCAGAGTATTTTTAATAAATAATGGTCCAAAAGGACATGTTGAATTAGGTTTTCAAGTAAAAGATACGGGTATTGGTATACCACCAGATAAAATTGACAAATTATTTAAGGCCTTCTCTCAGGTTGATTCTTCAACTACCCGCAAATATGGTGGTACCGGATTAGGTTTAGTTATCAGCGAAAAACTGATTAAACTCATGGGCGGAGATATCAGTGTGAGAAGTGAAGTAAACAAAGGTACGATTTTCACCTTTACTATTAAGTCAGAAATAAGTTCAGTAAAAATATCTACCCTACCTTTCAATTTAGAGGTTTTAGAAAATAAAAAAGTCTTAGTGGTTGATGATAACCTTACTAACCTAAGCATATTCAAAGGACAATTGGAGCATTGGAAGATGGTGCCTACGCTTATTTCTGTGCCAAAAGAGGCATTAGATTTTGTAAAAGACAATAACAGTTATGATATCATCATAACAGATATGCAAATGCCAGAAATGGACGGTGTAGAGCTGGCTTTAGCTCTTAAGAAAATAGCGCCTAAAATTCCTATCATGCTCTTAAGCTCTATTTCTGATACTTTCTATAAAGATCATCCTGATTTGTTTAGTTCGGTGCTAACCAAGCCTGCCAAACAACATATTCTTTGCCGGAATATTCACAACCAGATTATGTCAAAAGAACAACCTGTAGTGGTAGAGAAAATCAAGGGAATGGCAACACAGAAATTATCGGTTGAGTTTGCCGCACAATATCCAATGACTATTCTGGTGGCAGAAGACTATATCATGAACCAGAAGTTGGCATTACGAGTACTAAGTAAGCTTGGTTATGAAGCCGATTTAGCAGAAAATGGTGTGGAAGTGCTAGAGGCTATCAAGCATAAAGAATATGATGTGATTCTGATGGATGTACAAATGCCAGAAATGGATGGTCTGCGTGCAACCATGAACATCAGAGAACAATTAATTAATCAGCCTGTGATTATAGCTATGACAGCCAATGCTTTGCAGGAAAGTCGGGATGAATGTCTCAGAGCAGGCATGGATGATTATATCAGTAAACCAATTAATCTGGAATTTTTAGTGGCGGCTTTAGAAAGATGGGGAACCTTAATCAAGAAAAAACTTCCGAAAACATTTGAAGAAGAAATTGTATAATTGCCTATAGAGTGATATTGTGTCTGATAAATGCTATTACAATTGTAATAGCATTTTTTATGTCATCATCTTATTCATCACTGCCCTGATGGCTGGCGAATTTCGTTATCTAAAGCAATAGGTCTACCCAGATTAGGCGTCCCGTCGGAATGCCACGTAATAGGTTGCATACGTGGAGAGCGGTTATTTCCACAGCCCTGCCCTGCTTCAGGGTTGGCATGATAAATTATCCAATCTTCTTTTCCGTCCGGTGATTTAAAGAACGAATTATGACCAGGGGCAAAAGCATGCCCTTCCGGATTTGCCTTGAAGACAGGTTCAGGAGATTTTTTCCACGATGATGCCTTCATCAAATCAGCTTTCGCATCAGCCTCCAGTAAACCTAATGTATAATGGTCGGTCCAGCACCCACTTGCTGAAAAGACGATGAATATTTTTTTACTTTTATCTGATTGTCTCAAAAACTGCGGACCTTCATTTACCACAGGTAAAGGACCTGAGCCCATTTTCTCCCAGCTGTGTTCTGGAGTAGAAATTTTTGTGCGGGTGCCTTCTATCGTCCATGGGTTTTTCAGCTTTGCTATGTAAATATTCTGACTAACGTTTTCGGCTCCCTCCCAGCCTGACCAAATCGCATATAATTGTTTATTCAATTCAAAAATGCTCATATCAATTGCCCAACGATTCGTCGGGTCAGTAATCTGCCCTTTAAATGTCCAATTAGTAGTAGTTGGATCAGCATCAGGATTTTCCAGTACCCACATCCGATGGTTTTCATTTTTGCCATCGTCGGCAGCTACATAGACATACCATTTACCATTCAGAAAATGTAATTCAGGTGCCCACAACTCTTTTGAATAGTTACCGTTAGCCGGCGGTGTCCAGACCACAACACCTTGCGTTTGTGATAGCTCAGCCATATTTTTTGTTTTCCGAAGGGTAATATTTTTACCAGTCGAATTACAGTAATAGTAGAAACCATCTTTGTAAATCACCCAGGGATCAGGGCCAGTAGGTAAAAGTGGGTTTTTAAAAGTAGAGGGCATCTGGCAAATACCCAGACTGATTGATAATAGCCCAACAGAAATAAGGCTAAAAAAGCGAATTTTAGACATGCTAAACCGGTTATAAATTGAGATTGAATAGAAAAAAGACCTTAGTGGCTTTTTTTAAGCTAAGATATAGCTACGCGCTTTATTTACGCAAACGAAGAGGAATTATTTTTTGCAATACAGAAAAGGCATAAAAAAAGGCGGATAAACCGCCCTATATCAATGATGTCCTTCGTCTGTTTGTTTACGATCGTAGTTATTAGCGAAAGTAAAACCCAGGAAGATGAAACCGAGTATAAAGACAAATAAATCGCCAAATACCCAAAGGATTGTCATAAGTACTAAAAAGATTGCTAAAGTAAGCCAGCTAGGAAGCGCTTTCGAGCCTGAATGATTTGCCATGATTTATCTTGATACGTTAAATTCTGGCTGCAAGTTAGGACATTAGCAGCAAAATTGAAAGTATTACTTTATTTTCTCATAAAAAAACAAATTACCATCTGCCAGTACAGCCCCAATAGGTGCTGGTTGGTATAATACCATATATTTGGGTGTTTCGGTAAATGAGATGAAAGAATATAGATTAATGTCTTCAAAAACGAGTTTATTTTGCTGATAAGTAGCTTTCTCATCTGTACTGATACTTACATCTGATTTCTCAATTACTTTACCATCTTTGGTGCGGGTAAAAGTACCTTTTCTGGCATCGAAAGATAAAATTTCTTCATAATCAGGTTTCAGTTCACTTGGCCCTTGTGGCGATGGAAATCCAATACCAATTTTCACCAGTTTCCATTCCCCATTTATTTCATTCAATATGGGGCTTGGTGTATTGCTTTCGCAGGAAGCTAAAAACAAGAGAGTACAGATAAGAATTAGTGAAGCTTTCATAAGTTTAATATAGTTTTCATAAATGATTCATTTTCAGATGAAAAGGTTGGAATCTAGAAGTCAAATTCTACAATGTCCGGATCATTTAATAAACTCTTGATTACCTTCTCATGATTTTTTTCGGAGCCTCTTACTGTCCAAGTCCCACTTATCAAATCATTCGATTTGGTTTGCATATTTCTTTCAGGTATTAATCCGAATTTTTCAAATTTATGCTCATAATGCTTTAGCGTATCATTATTAAACTTGCATACAATACGATAGGTACGAATCAGGTTTTTTCTTTTAATAATGGTTTGTAGAGGCACCAGCCCGTATAAAGCAAAAATAACCAGAATCATAGCCACAAAGCCCGTTTCATACAAGCCTTTGCCGAAACCTACACACATTCCCAAAGCAGCCGTAACCCATGCAGCAGCAGCAGTTGTAATACCTGTAATGCGCCCACTAGAACTGTCTCTAAAAATAATACCCCCACCCACAAAGCCGATACCTGTTACAATATTGGCTGCAATGCGTGAAGGATCAGAGCCAAGTTTGATTGAAATAAGTGTAAAAAGTGTAGAGCCTACACAAATCAAAATCATGGTTCGGAGCCCGGCAGATTTGCTATGATACTCTCTTTCAAAACCAATAATTGCGCCTGTACCAGCAGAAATCAGAAGTTTTATTACATCTTCCGTGATAAATTCTATAAACATAATGATTTGTAAGCCATTAGAAAATTAACAATTTAGCTTTTCAATTGTTATTCTGTAAGTTACTTATGCTAACTAACGATAGCAAAAGTACTATTTTAGTATTTTCTGTAAAACTTAACACAAAATTTTTGTATTTTCTGAATACTTTGGTTGTATTTGCAAATCATTATATGACACCGTAAAAAAATTGCAGCACCTTAAAAAAAATCCTTATGAAAACTGATCTTAAACAAAAGGCCTCTGAAATTGCCGCTGCCCTGGCTGACGTGGTAAAAGGAGAAACAACAAACAAAAAAATCAAAAAAGCCATTGATAAAACTGCGAAAAAACTAGCAAAAAAAGTAGTTAAAGTCAAAAAAGAGGCAGAAAAAGACAAACAAAAAGAAGAGAAGAAAGCCCTGAAAAAAGTAGCCGAAAAAGCGAAAAAAGATAAAAAGGACACAAAAAAAGAAGCAAAGGCTCCGGCAGCCCCAAAAGCTGATTCACCAAAACCAGCGCCAGCTCCTGAAGCACCGAAAGCAGTAGCTCCAAAACCAGCTACAGCAAAACCTGCCGCAGAAAAACCTAAAGCGGTAGCTCCAGTAAAACCAAAAGAAGCAACTGCTTAAGACTCGCATTTATCTATTCCTAAGATTCATGGTTATTTTCTTAAAAAGGTGTAAATCCCTATTGATTTACACCTTTTCCTTTATACTATTTTCGTTTGACTCAATAGCTCAAACGGCTAATGAGTTGATTATTACCGAAATTATGGCAGACCCCACTCCTACCAAAGGTCTTCCAGAGAAAGAGTATATTGAACTATATAATCGCTCAGATAAAAGTATTAATCTCAATTCGTTAGTTCTTTTTTATAATGCTACTTCTGTCAGATTTCCTGATGTTTCTATCCAACCTAAAGAATATCTGATTGTTACCCATCGGAACAACGTGACAGAATTTCAATCTTATGGCAAAGTAATTGGTCTGAATAACTTCTCACTCAACAATACGGGTTCTACCTTAATCATAAAAGACGCTAAAAACAGCACCTTATTTTCGGTTACTTATACTGATAAATGGTATGCTGCTGACAAAGCACAAGGCTTTGCACTTGAAATGATAGATACAGATTATTCTTGTGTAGAGGAGGGCAACTGGGCTTCAAGTGAAGCAGTTTTGCAGGGCACACCAGGTAAAGATAATTCTGTTAAAGCGGCTAAACCTGATTTGACCCCACCAAGTCTATTGAGATATGAATTAGAAAATACTTCTACTATCAAATTAATTTTTTCTGAAAAACTGGATAGTCTTTCGGCTATTAGTCTGAATGCCTATTCTATTGACAAATCATTAGAAATTAATAAGATTAGTATAGAAAATCCTCAGAATCAGTCTATCTACTTATCATTCAACTCTCCTTTACAGGCAAAAGCGTTATATACACTTACAGTTAAAAATATTTCAGATTGCTCAGGAAATGTATTGAAAGAAATCACTCGGCCAATTGCCAATATTCAACCAGCCGATTCGGGGGATGTGGTGATTAACGAGATTCTATTTAACCCTCGAAGTGGTGGCGAAGATTTTGTCGAAATCTATAATCGGAGCGATAGGTTTATTAGTCTGAAAGACTGGGCTTTGGCCAACATAGATGCTACTGGTGCCATAGCTAATCATAAACCGATTAGTAATACTAACTTTATTCTACAACCTAAGCAGTTTTTAGTATTAACCAGAAACTCAGCTATTGTTAAAGCGCAGTATTTTAAAGCTGTTTCAGAGAATACGTTAGAAATGGCATCGCTGCCTTCATTTCCTGATGAAAGTGGGACAGTTATTTTACTAAATGAAAATCGAAAAGTCTTTGATAGAGTTGACTATTCAGAAGACTTTCATCATGTTTTAATTGATAATAAAGATGGCGTATCGCTTGAAAAAGCTGATTATAACCTCCCCTCTTCTGTAATCTCGAACTGGCATTCAGCAGCGGCTTCGGAAGGATATGCAACTCCGGGATATGCCAATTCACAAGCAGGATTACTAAGCCTGAAAAATGTTTTCACTGTTGAACCTGAAATTTTCACACCTGATGGCGATGGTGCTGATGATGTAACGCAATTGAAATTCCAGTTGGGTATACATGGATATATTGCTAATGCTTATATCTTTGATATCAATGGACGAATACTTAAACAACTCGCACAGAATCAATTATTAGGCCCCAACGACCAGATAATATGGGATGGTAAGAATGCTAATAATGATATAGTAGCAGTAGGGTACTATGTTATTCTGGTAGAACTATTTAATCCTAACGGAGAAAAACAGGAGTTTAAAGGAAAAGTTGTGGTGGGAAGCAAGTATTAATTATAACCAACCTCTTTCCATGGCTATCTTTACAGCTTCGGCTTTGCTACTTATTTCCAATTTCTGGTAAATATTCTTCAGGTGGGTGCGCACTGTATGCGGACTAATAAACATTGCATCACTAATATCCTGATAAGTAAAACCTTTGGCAAAAGCAGTTAATATCTCTATCTCACGTTTAGAAAGAACTTTCTCTTCAATTAAAGCCTTGGGCTTGTCAATTATACTACCATTTGGGCTCTGTACCTCTTCAACTGAAATATCTCTTTTAAAATTGACAAACAGGTATTCTTTTACTCTTATAATCATGGCTATTGATAAAATGCCGATTTCAAACAAAAAACCAAATAAATAAGCATAAGGTTGTACAACCCAGATATCGAAAACATGATTAAAGTATTGTGGCAGGATATAGGAGAGTGTAGGTGGAATCACTGAAATAAGATAAATACGAGACATGGAATTTTTACGAACCGATGCCAGAACACTTATATAAAGAAAAACTAAAGAAGTAATAAAGAAAATCCGGCCAATCCAGCCTGAGAATTGTAAATAAGTATCGGATGCCCCTCCGATCCATAATGGAGAAAAAAAAGAAGGCAATAATAAAATCCAGAATACGATGCTTAATATTCTGAGCGTTCGCTCAAAAAAAGGTCGCTCAGCTAAGGAAAGTTTGGTAAAAGAAATAATGAATAAAATACTCCAGAAAAATACGCTATAGCTGAAATATTGGGTTAAATCAACTACGCTATTCCGCAGTAAATTGGCAGGCAGATATTCGTATAAAAAGCCATCCAGATGCAGAAAAACCAGAATAAGGCTTAAGACATACATTCCATAGAAAAAGAAAATGCGCATATTGAGCAGATAGGCAATCAGAAAGTTTCCTGTAACAATGAGAATCAGAATGCCGATAATAATGCCCCAGAAGAAATTCGTTTGTCGATCACTTTTTTCAAAATCCTTCGGATTCCAGATAATAAGCGGAAACTTGATAGAATTTAATAGATTTTTCCCTTTCAGATAAATCGTATAAGTCTCCCCTGCTTTTAAATGTATCGGAAAAACAAAATCTCTATGTACGTAAGGTCGATTAATAATGGGGGTAAGACAACTCTGTTTTTCAGTTGACTGGATAACTTTATCATTCTGAGTCAGATAAAAATCAAGTTCATCAAATATAGCGCTATTAACATGAAACAGGTAATTGCTTTCTTGCTCACTCCTCACCTCTAGCCTCACCCAGCCTGTTCGTTTTCCCCAGCCGAAATTTGGTATTCCAACTTTCGATAAATAGAATTCCGTCTGCCTTAATCGTAAAATATCATTAATCGTGCGTGTATTCGACGAATCTTTAAAAATAAACAGGCCGCTTCGTATCTCCTTTTTTTGCATATGACTATCTAACCAAACTGTGCTTTGGCAGAAAGACGCAAAGGGCAGTAAAAAAAGAAGTAGCCAGCGCATTTATCTTGATTTTCATGGCAATTTAAGCAAAATACCACAAATGAGGTATTGTCTTGTGCCTTATTCTGCCAGTCATTTGCAAAAGATTTCTCAATAAAATAGCCATGAAAAATCCAAAGCTGCTTTTGTCTGAATTGAAGGTATTACTACAAAAACAAAATTTTATTGTAGTGTATCCAACCGAAACAGAGCCACGTTTACAAGCCTATTTTGAAAGTATTGAAATGCTGGCTCTGTTGAATAAAATCGGTTATAAAAAGCGCCTGAGTAGCCAGATTTATTTAGCCATGCTTCATGCCCAGTTCAAAGATTTCATTCATTTAAGTTCTCCTACCCGTTGGCAATTATGTTTACTGGTACTAATCGGAAAAACTCTGGGTTACAGGATTTAACAAATACCACTATAAAACCTTAATTTTAATACGTAGTCTTGATCAAAACTGACAACAACATGAAAACTATCCTATTATTCCTACTTCCTACGATGCTTTTTGCCCAGATAGGGTCAAAGGTACAAGCCAGTAAAACCACTGTGATAGGTAAATGGGTAAACAACCAATTTGGATTTAACATGATTCTCCAACTCAATGCTGATGGCAGTGGTAGATTTGATGAAGAAAAAATTACTTATAGTACCACTGCCACAACCTTATCCGTCAAGCAAGATGGCGAAATAACCAATTATAAATATGCGCTACAAAATGGACAATTAACACTTTCGGGTGGAGATTTAGATGCACCAATTACGTTTGCCAAAGACGGTGCTGTATCAACAGCTACTTCTTCTCCAATATCAACCTCTACTAGCCCATCAGTCAAATCTGGTAATGCATCTATTGTAGGCACCTGGTCGGGCAATGGAGAGACGATGGTTTTTCAGGCTGGTGGACAAGGTTCTTATAATGGGGCTGGTTTTCAGTACAATACATCAGGAAATAATGTATCCATTACGGGAGCTACCGGTACCACCACTTTACAATATTCAGTTAATGGCAATTACCTGACTTTGAGTGGCAATGGCACTACTGCTATTCTGCAAAAAGGCACAGCCAATAGCGCCTCGTCTGGTGGCTATAGTCAAGCGCCTGCCAACAATGCAGGTGGTGGAAGTATAGACCAAAGTATTGTAGGAAAATGGTGTTGGGCAAATACTTCTTCTACTTACAGTAGCAGTTATAACAGTACCAAATGCATTGTGATTAATGGAAATGGGACTTATGAATATTATGCTGAGGGGTCAATTAGTGGCTATGGTGGAGGTGGTTACGGTGGTTCAAACAGCCAGAGTTCTGATAGAGGCACATGGAAATTGGAAGGCAATAGAATCCATGTGCAATCACAGGCGGAAGGCTATAAAGTATATTCTTTTGAAAAAAGGAATCATCCTAAGAATGGCGACCCCATGATTGTGATTGATGGTGATACATATGTAACCTATTATAAAAAAGCTCCCTGGAGATGAAATTTGAAAGACCTCCTCAGCCTTTTTATATCCGCCATAGCGCAACTATTATTTCAGGGACAGGCCTATTTTTGTTTGCAGGTGTGATATTTATCTTTGGTAGTCAGTATATATTTATGAGAAATGCGCATACTACCAAAGGGCTTGTCGTAGACTTTACTATACCCCAAGGTAAAACGTTGAAAAGGCCTGTAATTAAGTTTTATACGCCTGACCAAAAACAGCATACGTATTATCATTCTGAAGGAACGAATCCGCCTGCGTATCAAACGGGAGAAGAAGTCACTATCTATTACAATCCATTGAACGCGGAAGAGGTTAGCCTGGGATATAGTTTTATTCCCATGATTATACTAAGTATTTTCGGATTAATATTTACAGGCATAGGAATGGCTATGAGACGGTAATCATGTATCACGATTTTTCAAATCGTCTACGCAGCAAACATATACAGAATATTATATATCCAAACTAACCTACAAAACCATGAGCAAAACAGACCCTCTCCGATATGTCTTACTCCTATTCTTATTGATAGGTATTGGCTTCCTTAGTGCAGCTATTTATGCCTTTGTTACACATAAAAAATTTATGGACTCTGCCACTAAAACCAGTGGAAGAGTAATTAATCTGCAATCCAATAGAAAAGGCAGCAAAGCACCCATAGTTGAATATAGTGATGCCAATGGGAAAGCCCATTTCTATTATCATAATGTATATAGTAAACCTTCGGCCTACGATTTGGGCGAAACTGTGGAAGTTTATTTTAACCCCGCCAATCCAGATGACGCCACTTTAGGAGGCATTTCGGCTTTGACTGTTATTTTTGGTTTTCTAGGATTCGTCTTTACCCTTGTCTCTGTTGTGTGTATCAAGGTTTTTTGGAATCAATCAGCAGTTCTACCTCAAAAACATTATTAATGATTGCAGTGCACTAGCGTAGTTTCTTGCCTTGTCTTTGGGCTAGAAGATTATTTCTATAATTTCTCTGCTCTTCACGCTCTAAGTGTAAACCGTAAGCAGAGACACATCCTAATGCTACAAATTGAGAAGCTATAAATAATACAACGATCATGGCTTTAAATGTTTTATGTATTATATATATCAAAACATTTGCCAAGCATTAAAATGACATTAAAATCTATTTTTTGGGGAATGACTTCCCCAAAAACTTATAAATCTGCGTGATTATTGCACCTTTCAACACAATTTTTTTGGTTATTAGGCAGTTCTTATAAACTATGGCAATAATGAAATGAAAAGGAATAACTGAATCTGATAATTTTCGATTATCTTGCATATCAGGTGTTTACTTATTGACAACTACCCAATGAAAAAATCTTACTTCATCGCTCTGCTTCTTGGAATCACTATGCAATCTCTGGCACAAACAGATTCATCTGAAAAACTCAAAAGCGCTATTCAAGCAAAACTAAATACCATTGAGGGAGAATTTGCCGTAGCGTTCAAGGATTTACAAACAGGCCAAACGTTGTTTATCAATGAAAAAGATAATTTTCATGCGGCCAGTACCATGAAAACGCCTGTGATGATAGAGGTTTTTAAACAAGCAAGAGCGGGCAAATTCAAATTATCAGATTCGATTGTGGTGAAGAATGAGTTTAAAAGTATTGTGGATGGCAGTCCGTTTAGCCTGGATATAAGTGATGATAGTGCCGATGATATGTATAAGAAAATCGGGCAAAAAATGACTATTTATGACCTCACTTATCAGATGATTATCGTGAGCAGTAATCTGGCAACCAATATTCTGATTGATTTGGTTGATGCAAAGAATGCCAACGCAACCATGCGGACATTAGGAGCCAATGATATTCAGGTATTGCGTGGAGTTGAAGATAGTAAAGCTTTCAAACTAGGCATGAATAACACGGTTACAGCTTATGACCTCATGACCATTTTTGAGAAACTTGCCCAGAAAACAGTAGTTAGCAAAGAAGATTCGGAAGGAATGATTAAAATATTACTCGATCAGAAATTCAAAGAAAAGATACCTGCTAAATTGCCTAAAGACGTAAAAGTAGCCCATAAAACAGGCTCTATTACAGGTGTACAAAATGATTCGGGGATTGTATATTTGCCCGATGGCAGAAAATACATAATTGTGCTGCTTTCAAGAAAGTTGAAAGATGAGAAAAAGGGTGTTGAAGCGCTAGCAGATGTATCAAGAATGATATATGATAGTCTTCAACACTGATTTTGCTAGCTCTCCTTTTCTAAAAATTCTTTAATGCGGTGCGTTTTGTCTTTGCCCACTAATTGAATGAGCGCTTCATCGGGAGCATTTTTGATATTGGTAATCGTCTTGAAATGTTTCAGTACTTTCGTAGCTGTTAACTTGCCAATACCGGGTGCGCTCTCCAGACTACTTATCAGGAAGTTCTGGCTGCGTCGGTCACGGTGGTGGGTAATACCAAAACGGTGAGCCTCATCGCGGCATCTTTGAATCAGCTTCAGCGATTCTGATTTTTTATCAATATATAATGGAAGTGTATCCTCCGGAAAATAGATTTCTTCCAGACGCTTGGCGATACCTATAATTGGTATTTCGCCGTATAAACTTATTTCTTTTAGCGCTTCACAAGCCGCTGATAACTGCCCTTTACCACCGTCAATGATTATCAAGTCAGGCAAATCGGCTTTTTCTTCCAACAATCTTGTGTAACGGCGGGTTACTACTTCTTTCATGGTAGCGAAGTCGTTTGGCCCCTGCACTGTTCTCGGAATATAATGCCGATACTCTTTTGGTGAGGGTTGCCCATTGATAAAGCAAACCATTGCCGATACCGGATTGGTGCCCTGTATATTCGAGTTATCAAAACACTCAATATGCCTTGGCAGGTTTTTCAATTGCAAATCCTGTTTCAGTTTTACTAATACACGGTCGCGTTTATTAGTTGCTCCACTGGCAGCAATAGCTTCTCGTTCAGCTTTTTCTTTTCTGAAATACACTACGTTTTTCAGCGACATATCCAACAACTTACGCTTATCTCCTATCTGCGGCACCGAAATATCCGCTTTCATATCTATTGATACAGGAATATTCGTTACAATCTCTTTTGTAGAACTTTCGTATTGCTGACGCAACTCAACGATAAACATTACCAGAATTTCTTCGTCGGTTTCTTCCAGTTTTTTCTTGACATCTAAAGTCTGGGTGAGTGTAATTGTTCCGTTAATTACTTTCAGATAATTGATATAGGCTGTTGTTTCGTCAGAGGTGATACTAAATACATCCAGATCTTTGATAGCCGGATTTACTACCGTTGCCTTGCTCTGATAGTTTTGCAGAAAATCCAGTTTAAGTTTGAACTGATGTGCTTCTTCAAAAGCCAGTTTTTGTGCAGAATCCTGCATTCGGTGCTCAAAATATTGCTTTGCAGGAGCCAGATTACCCTTTAAGATATTATGCACCTGCTCAATCTCTTTCATATAATCACCTTCTGTCTGCAGGTTCTCACATGGGCCTTTGCAGTTGCCAATATGGTATTCAAGACATACCTTGAATTTTTTGGAATCTATATTTTCCTGCGACAGATTAAGATTACAAGTACGAATGGTATATAACTGGCTGAACATTTCGAGCAAGGCATACATGGCTTTTGAATTAACGAAAGGCCCGTATAATTTTCCTCGTGATTTATCCTCTATTCGTCTGGTCGTAATCACCCTTGGAAAACGCTCATTGGTTACGCATACATAAGGATACATTTTATCATCCCGCAACAATATATTATAGCGAGGTTGATACTTCTTTATCAATGTGTTTTCGAGCAGAAGCGCATCAAATTCGGTAGGAACAATCGTAAACTCGAGTTTCCGGATGCTGACTACCAAACGGCGGGTCTTTTTGTCGTGGCGGTTAAAATTGGCAAAATAACTGGTAACTCTGTTTTTTAAATTCTTGGCCTTCCCTACGTAAATCACCTCTCCGTTGTCGTCAAAATAACGATATACGCCTGGCTCTTCGGGCACTCTCACCAATTCGGTTTTATAATCAAAACTTATCTCAGACATAGACTCCTACAATATTATCTCCCTAATTAAATATTAACAGTACTCCTTGTTAATGTGTTCAAAATCTGACGAATACTTCCCGGTATTTCGCCCATAATCTTTAAGAAAAAACTAATTTAAATACAAAGCCTTAATAAATCGATAATATTGGCTGATTTTCTATGAATATGGTATGTACATCATATAGAAAATTTAAGTAGCTTTCGGTTGAAGACCTACTCAAGTATCAATTCAGATGGTAAAACAAATCAATAACCCGTTTATTCTTGCAATTAAAGCTTATAATCTTACTGTAGAAATCCATCACCACTCGGCTTATCAGATTGTTTTGTCGAATGATAACGCTTTTACTTCAACTATCAATGGAAAACTGTATGAGGGAATTCATGGATTTTTAATTAAACCACAGGTTACCCATTTTTGCAGTGTCGAAAAAGGAACCTTAGATATTTTAAACATAGAGCCTTATTCAAATGTTGGTTTAGAACTTTCTGGGAGATTTAATACCAATCAAGACCATATCGTTTTTCATTCTCAAACTGAAATAAACACGTTTTTTCAGACAGCAAACGAAAGTTTTGATATCTATCATATCATAAATGATCTGGTATTGAAATTACCAGCTACAAAATATGATGATAGAGTAACCAAAATAGTTGAGTATATCAAGACCAATTTTTTCGAGCAACATATTACCCCACAAACTTTTGCCGATATTGTTTTTCTTTCTCCTTCTCGTTTGGCTTCACTTTTTAAACAACAAACAGGCAGTAGTTTATCTAAATATTTATTGTGGACACGATTACGCCAGGCCATTTACCTTACTCTTTCTGAAAAAGACAGAACCCTTACAGACATTGCATACGACACTGGTTTTTATGATCTTCCTCAACTGAATAAGTATATGTATGAAATGTTTGGTATGCCACCCAAAGCGCTAAAGCATAACAGTGATTTGATACAAGTTTATTAGACTGGCGGTTCGCAATTTTGTGCTATCATTTAAACAATTAAAAAATAGCACAATGAACGCGATAGTTTATCAAAAGTTTGGAAACATTGATGTTTTACAAACGATAGAAGAACCCAAACCTTCCATTCAATCAAATCAGGTTTTAATAAAAATAAAAGCAGTTTCAATTAATCCTTTAGACTGGAAAATCAGAAAAGGGGAAATGAAATTGATGTCTGGCTCAAAATTCCCAAAACATACAGGCGTTGATTTTGCAGGTATCATTGAAGAGATTGGAACATCAGTAAGCAGTCTCAAAAAAGGTGATGAAGTTTTTGGCGTCGTAAAAAATAATATGAAAGAAGGTGCACTGTCCGAATATGTGGCTGTGCCTTCAACACTTGTCTGGAAGAAACCGATAGAAATTACCTTTGCTCAGGCTGCTGCTATGCCCACCGTTGGCGCTGCTGCGGTAACTGCATTACAAAAAATGGGCAATATCGATACACAGACTCAAATTCTGATAAATGGCGCAACGGGTGGATTCGGTATGTTTTTGCTGCAATTATTAAAACAAAGCAAGGCAAACATAACAGCAGTTACTAGTACAAAAGCCGTTGATTCTGCAAAAAAATGGGGAGCCGACTTAGTAATTGATTATACCAAAGAAAATGTTCTTACTCAAAACGAGACTTATGATATTGTCATCGACTTATCAGGCAAAATGGGTTATACAAATGCTAAAAAACTCATGAAATCCAAAGCCTTGTTTATAAATCCTACGCCAAAGCCTATTGAAATTCCTACTTCGCTTTTTAAGAATTTATTTACCGGCAAAAAACATATAGTGATGCTCTCTGGTCCATCTGCAAAAAATATGGACATTCTACTAGATGCTATCAATAATGGGTTGCAAATCGAAGTGAGTAAAGTATTTCCATTTGTGCAAACTAAAGAAGCTTATCAATATGCTGAAAAAGGCGGCATCATCGGTAAAGTGGTTATAGAACTTAATTAAGCACTTTTCTAAAAAGCTATAACCAATGTATTTACAAATAATGTTAGTGTAAAAATTAAAACAATCAATTTCAATAATATATAAGCATGAAAAGCAACATCAAAATCATAAACGAAAATAACGGGAAGCACTTCTCTGTAGTCGGTGATACTTATCGAACTATTATTTCAGGAAAACAAACCAATGGAGAATACGCTATCATTGATATGCTGGTTCCTCCGGGTGGTGGCCCTCCGCCTCATGCGCATGCCTCTTTCCATGAATCATTTTATGTAGTAGATGGAGAAGTCGAATTTAAAACAGAGGATGGGAAATACATAGCTAAAAAAGGTGATCTGGTAAATATTCCTAAAGGTGGTGCTATACATAGTTTTAAAAACACCAGTAACGAAATGGCTCACCTGTTGTGTACAGTTGTTCCGGCTGGCCTGGATGAGTTTTTTGAAGAAATTGGCATACCTGTAGAAGCAGGAGAGTTTTTGCCACCTTCTCACCCGGATGAAGCAGAGATCAAGAAAGTAATTGCCATTGCAGAGAAGTATGGTCAGGTATTATATCCGCCTCATTACCTGGACTAATTAGACTCATAAGTATAGAACCTTTTAAAAACACTTCAAGCATAAAATAACCAGATGCAGGATGAGCAATGAAAGTCACAAATAATAAGTAGAATGTTTTAAAAAATAATTTCAACTATTTGTGACTTTCTAAAAAAACAACGTCTAAAGATGGAAACAAAAAATGTTGTGATTAACAAATTGGTTTGTTTAGTGGCCAAACCTTATAAATTCTTACGATTGCTCTATTGCTGTATCACTAACTCAGAAAACATTATCGAAAAGCCAACTTTTTATAGTTGGCTTTTTTTTTCAAAAAAATTCTAATCAAATACTTGGATAGTATCAGAATCTACACTTACTTTGTATTACAAAGTTCTTTTCAAAAAAAACATGAATCTGAAAAAGATAACGATTACTTTCTCTGTTAGCCGCCCGACTTTGAGTCTGGCTTTGCTGACACTCCTGAGTTTTGTGCTTCTGATTGCTGGTGTTATCAAAACACAACAATTAAGGGGTATGTATTTACTCTGGAATCTGTTTCTGGCATGGGTACCTCTTTTTTTTGCTTTGGTGGCTCGTAGATATCAGTCTTCGCAACAAACATCTAGAAAGCTTCGCCAAACCAGTGTTTATATATGCTTAGGGCTATGGTTATTATTTTTTCCAAACTCTCCCTATATCATTACAGATTTAATTCATCTGACCGAATCTCATAGTCGTTTGCTATGGTTTGATTCTGTGAGCTTTTTTGTTGTGGCTTTGGCCGGATTAGCCACTGGCTTATATTCACTATATGTGGCTCATCAGATTATTCAAAGAATTACCAATAAGTTTCTGGCATGGAGTATACTTTCTGCAAGTGTAGTATTATCTGGTTTTGGTTTATATTTAGGTCGGTTTGTTCGTTTCAATAGCTGGGATTTATTCACAGATCCTATTTTTCTGCTCAGAAAATCGTTTCAGGAATTGCAAAACCCCTTGGCTATTCAAACAACAATGGTGTTTTCGCTGGTAGTGATGGTATTATATGTATCTTTAAATCTGTTGATTCCTCCGTCTTATGAACGTACCAAAAATGTTGCATAGTTTTAAGTATGCTTTTCAGGGTATAGGAGTGCTATTGCAGGAAAACAATGCCAGATTTCATCTATTTTCCACAGTTGTAGTGATTCTGATGGGTCTGTTAGTAAAACTGGATAGTGCAGAGTGGTCGGTCATTTGTATCATAATCGGATTGGTGTGGATGGCAGAAGCTTTTAATACCGCTCTTGAGAAATTATGTGATTTTGTGTCGACAGAACAGCACCCATTAATCGGAAAAGTAAAGGATTTATCAGCCGCTGCGGTTTTAATTATTTCGTGCATTGCGGTAATTATCGGAATTATTATATTTTTGCCTAAAATATTAGCTAATATATGAACGAACACCTTGAACAGCTTAAAGAGATTCGCTCAATGATGGAACGCTCTTCCAAGTTTCTTTCATTAAGCGGACTATCGGGTATTTCGGCCGGTATTTGTGCTTTAATAGGTGCTTGGTATGCACATCAGAAAATCCACGTTGATGGGCTTTATCACTTGTTTGACCCACAGGTCAGAGAAGAAATTGTTCCTTTACTGGTAATAGATGCGCTTGTAGTGCTTATTTCAGCCTTAGTAACAGGTGCTTTTTTTACTATCCGAAGAGCCAGGAAACAGGGTTTGCAATTATGGAACTCAACCTCTAAGCGCCTTTTGGTAAGTATGCTGATTCCGCTTTTATCTGGAGGTGTTTTTTGTATAGCAATGCTTTATCATGGTTTTTTCTGGCTATGTTTTCCGGCAACATTGATTTTCTATGGCATAGCCCTGGTCAATGCCAGCAGATATACCGTACATGATACATTTTATTTAGGCATCAGTGAAATCATTATTGGCATAATAGCACTATTTTTGGCGCAGTGGAATCTGAGATTCTGGGCATTGGGTTTTGGTGTACTTCATATTATTTATGGAGCAGTGGTGTATTTTAGGTACGAAACAAAATAGTTTTTGTCAGGCGAAGAGCATTCGCTTGTCGGCGAATTATGAATTTATTACAGAATTTTAATAAAGCATTTGAAAGCAAGGCCCGACTAGGTATTATGTCGGTGCTGATGGTTAATGACGAACTTTCTTTTAATAATATGAAAGAGCTGCTTGCATTAACCGATGGCAACCTGGCTACACACCTGCGTGCTTTGGAAGAGGCTAATTATATTTCGTTCAAAAAAGAATTTATAGGCCGCAAGCCAAGCACCATATATTCAGTAACAGATGAGGGAAAACAGGCTTTTAACGACCATTTGAATGAATTAGAAAAATTTATCCGAGGCGCTTGATTATATTTTTTTACCCTTTAACTTTGAAAAACAAAGTACTTTTAATATTTAAATATATGAATACTCCTAAACTACGCTTTTTAATCATAATCTTGTTGCTTGCATTGTTCAATTATTTCTTCTGGCAAGAGAAAGCAGGCATCAATTTATTGTTATTCAATAGTTTACTTATTCTTTCGCTGGTATATTTTTCGAAGAAAAGATTTGACACATTAGCCTTAAAAGCCTCCTTAAGCCTGACTATCATAACTGGCCTTATGCTTGTCTTCTATAATTCTTTTATCAGTTTTTTTGCGCACTTTGTTTCCTTCTTTATTTTAATCGGTCTTCTTCACCGAAGCCAGCTTAGTACTGTTAGCGGGGCCTTATGGCAATATGGGCTGAATGCGTTAATGACCACCTTTGAACAGTTTATCCTGATTAATAAAAATATCAGCTACTTTACCAGTAAAAATAAGCATCTGGAAAAAACGCATAAAGTAGCCACTGTAATAATCATTCCCATTCTTGTTTTCTCTGTTTTTGTAGTAATTTTTAAATTTGCTAATCCTATTTTCGGAGAAATTCTTGATAATTCTTTTGCTAGTTTCTTTCAGGCATTAGAAGCATTTTTTAAGGACTTCTCTTTTGCTCATTTGTGGTTTCTTGCCATTGGTACGTTTTTTATCTTAAGTGTTTTATATAACTGGGACAGAGTAAACTTAATCCATAAGCTATCGCCAAAGGCTAGCACAATTCATTCTCCTGAAAACCTCAATAGTGCCAAACTTGAAACCGAATACAAAACTGCGCTGATAATGGTTTGCTCGGTAAATGTATTGCTGTTTTTAATTAATTTTATTGATATACGCTATTTATGGTTTAATATTGGCCATGACCTGAAATCGGCTCATGAACTATCAAAACTGGTTCATGACGGGACTTATCTGTTGATTTTAAGTATTCTGCTTTCTATTGCCATTTTGCTATATTATTTCCGTAAAGACCTTAATTTTTTTGCTGATAAACGTTTGCTGGTTATCAGTTCTTATGTATGGATTGCTCAGAACGGATTTCTTGTTATCTCAGTTTTGCTACGCAACTACGAGTACATCACCAACTATGGGCTTACGCATAAACGTATAGGCGTAGCAGTGTTTTTACTTCTGACTTCGATAGGGTTAGTGATGATGTGGCTGAAAATCAGAAATTTGTATTCATTCTTTACCTTATTTAAACAAGTAGGCTGGGCAGGTTATTTTGTATTGGCAAGCCTGACACTTTTTGATTGGGATAGTATGATTGCGCGATATAATCTGAGTACTCAAAGTATAGCTGACATTGATTATAGGTATTTATATGATTTGTCAGATAGAACGCTCCCTATACTTTATGAAAACAAGGAAAAAATAGCTGAACGCATCAAGAAATTTTCTATTCATAAAGGATATGAGTTTGATGAAATTAATGAACTCTATGCAAAAACAAGAAGATATTTAGCCAGACAACGAAACTTCACCTGGGTTTCCTGGGATTACTCAAATAGTCAGGCCGTCGAGTATTTTAAGGATAAGAAATTAGAGCTCACACCTCCTGTGACACAAAACCAGTAAATCTTCACATTCAATTACACATCTTATGGAAACAATTAAAGAGCCGGGCAGTCGGCAAGAGAACCTTATTGCCCAATCAACAAAGAATTGGCATGAATTTATTCCCAGCAATAATTATTCTTTGGGTCTTTTTATACTTCTATTTTCACTATTGATTAATGTTGAAACTTATGAAAAACAAGAATTATCAATAGCTTTCATTACTGAGATTCTTGCTTTCGGCTATACTGTTGTATTATTGCAAACGAAAAAAATGCGGGTATTCTGGAAGGAACAACCCAAAGAATACTTGGCGTATCGGCTATTAGCCTGGCAAATATGGGTTATCAGTTGTTTCACATTAAATCGGGTAGTGAATGTATTTCAGGAATCAACCGAATGGCTTTCGGTAGCCCTCGTTATTTCTTGTGTTAGTAATATCCTGTTTTATTGGAAATCTCTGTTCTCTAAAAGGCTAAAAGAAGCAGTATACATTCTGTGTGCAGCCTCAACTGTCTTATGGACTTATTTCACACTTTATACTCTTTGGCTATATCCCGGAAGTATTTTTCTTACCATCTTTTTAGGCTTAGGTTTTCATACATTCGTTCCTTTATTTTTATCAATTGCTCACGTCAAACTGCTGAAGAAAGCCTGGGATTCACACAACAATGCTATCCTGTTTGGGCTCCTCACTCCTATTGCCTTCACCATCTTTTTTATCATTCAATGGAACGCCATTCAAATCAAAATTCATGAGGCGTACCAGAAGTCTTTCACTACAACAACGGATGAGTTTCCAAACTGGGTAGCTGTAGCTCAGAAAACACAAAACAACTGGATTTCGGAACGTATTCTAAAAAGTGATTTATTATATCAGCGATTTGAAGGTAAATTCGATTTTTTACCAGAATTACGCAATTTTGAAAGAGTACAGCACGATCCATTAATCATGATAGCTACTTTCTTTAGTGAAAAGCTAACCATTGATATAGGAGATAGAATAAAAATACTTGAAGCAATACATGACGTGCGCCATGAAAGCCAGGAAAGATTAAGGGTAGGAAATGAATTGGTGACACAGGATATAATTACTCAGGTTAAAATTTACCCTGAGTACCGAATGGCTTATACAGAGAAAACACTCACTATTGCCAATTCAGCGCAAAATTCGTGGAGAAGTCAGGAAGCTATTTACACTTTCTACCTGCCTGAAGGGTCTGTGGCGTCTTCTCTTTCGCTCTGGATAAATGGGAAAGAAGAAAAGGGATACCTGACCACCAAAAGCAAAGCCGATTCAGCGTATAAAACAATTGTCGGGGTTGAAAGCCGTGACCCGTCGGTCATTCATTGGCAGGAGGGAAATACTTTAAGCATACGGGTTTTTCCGTGTACATCTCATGAAGCCAGAAGAGTTAAAATAGGTATAACCTCTCCTTTGAAAGAAAACAATGATGAATTGATTTACGAGAATATCTACTTTAAAGGCCCTGATGCAAGTGGTGCAAAAGAAACAGTAAAAATAGATTTCTCCCAAGCTGTAGAACATTTATCTAGTCCTTGGAACAACCTTTCTGCTTCTATTGAAAATACTGGCAGTTATAAGCCGTATTGGGAATTGAAATTTAAAACTCCTGAGCTTTCAAAAAAGGCGTTTAGTTTTCAGGGAAAAAGCTATTACTTATTACCTTTAGTAGTGCAAAAAGAAGCCTATAATCCTGATAAAATCTATTTAGATGTGAATGCTGAATGGAGTAAATCAGAGTTTGATGATTTATATGATGCCTACCTAGATAAAGAGTTATGGGTCTGGAAAGACGGCCTTATCCGATTGAATGAGCAAAATAAAGATATTCTGTTCAATGAATTAAAAGAAAATCATTTCAGCCTTTTTCCCCTATACAAAATCCACACACAAAGTTTATTGATCACCAAAGGCACTGATAAAGCGCCTAATCTGAAAGATTTAGAAGGCAGTGGCTTCGCCGATTCTATTAAAAATAGTAATACCACTGGAGAGCCAATTCAGGTGGTATCTTTGAACGAAACGCTTTCACCTTATTTAAAAACCTTAAAAGAGTTGGGTGTGGTGGCTATTAACTGGTCTACTACTGAAAAATTAAAAAATGTTGGATTGCAAAAGGTACTCTCCTATTCTAACAAGACGGTAGTCAATATTGAAAGCGCCAAAATGCAGATTATGGAAGCTCCAATGGCAAGTGGAAAAACAGATGCTCCTAACCATTTGCTTCGATTATATGCTTACAACCATATTATGCAGCAAATCGGAGACAACTATTTTAATAACGATTATCTTTTTGATGCACAAATTCAGGAAGCAGCTAAGGCCAATATTGTTACACCCGTTTCAAGCCTGGTTGTACTGGAAACCAAAGCAGACTACGAACGTTTTGATATTCAGAAAAGCCTGAATAGTTTGGATAATGCTTCGTTTAAATCATCTGGCTCAGTACCTGAACCGCACGAATGGTTGTTGATTATTACGTTTGCCTGTGTAGTGCTTTACTTCCTGTTAAAGAAATTCCTATAAAATGTTACAGGCTTTTATTCACCCAAAGACAGGTTTTCTTGTTGCCTACATCACTTTATTTATTGGCCTCAGCTATAAAGGTTATTTCTTAGGTGACTCTACTTTCTTATTGGGGTTAGGTGTATTGGTTTATGTAGTAAGCCTAGGGAAATCAGGCAATAAAAGCGCTCGTTTTTTTATACCAACGCTATTGCTGGCTATTATCTCTTTTTATGTGCCTACTTTCTCAATCAGGTATCTTTTATTGGTATTTGCTTTATTATTTTGTTTTGAAACGCTATTCGGGAAGTTAAGTGAACTGGTATTTCTGACGCTTTTACTTATGTCTCCACTTTTTAAATATGCATCTGAAACGTTTACTTTTCCGATTCGTATATGGTTAAGCGAAATCAGCGGACAGATACTTACATTGTTACATTTTCCGATAGAAATCAATGGTAATCTGATTGTATTAAATGGGAATAATTTTCTGGTTGATGCCGCCTGTACAGGATTACAAATGCTTGGTCTTTCATTTTTATTGAGTGTTTTTCTATTAGCTTATTATCAGGATTTATATCAGCGAAAAATTACCTTAGGTTGGCAATTGTTAGTGCTGGTTATTACATTCCTACTTAATATTTTCAGTAATCTATGCAGAATTTTACTATTGATTGTCTTTAGAATTATGCCTGATAATTTCTCACATGATGTAATGGGTATCTGTTGCTTGCTGGTTTATGTATGGCTGCCGATGGCCTGGATTATCAAACAAGTAGCTCTGAAGCAAACGAATAAAATAGCAGACTTAAAGATTGAGAAAATAAAGATCAATCAATGGCTTACCAATAGCCTGTTTTTGATAGCTACAGCTTACTTAGTTCTTTCTTTTTCGGCCACAAAGACAGATAAAGAGCAGCCATTAGCTGCCAAAACAGCTAATTATGAAACGAAAGTACTTAATAATGGCATCACACAACTCAAAAATGACAATGCTTTGGTGTATCTAAAACCTATCCCCGATTTTTATTCGGCCGAGCATAGTCCTATCTTCTGTTGGAAAGGCAGTGGCTATACCTTCAAAAAAATTAAGGAAGAGGTAGTACAAAGCTTCAGGATTTACACAGGTGTCTTGATTAATAAAAATGATAAACTCTATACAGCCTGGTGGTTTACCAATGGTGAAACCATCACCAATAGCCAGTTAGAATGGCGATGGAGGGTATTAAAGGGTGAACAAAAATTTAAACTCATTAATGTGACAACCAACTCAGAACAAGAGTTGAAGAAAGTTATTGCAGAGTGGCTAGAAAAGTAAATTAGTTTGTTTAGGGGTTAGCCAGCAAAACTCATGTAGCTTTATATGGGTTTTCTTTTTTGTATGGACTAAAACAATAAGAGCCTACTTTAAAAGCAGGCTCTTATTATAAAGAATTTCGTATGATTATCTACGAGCCAGTTTGGCCAATAATTTAAGAATTTCAAGATATAGCCAGATGATAGTTACCATTAAGCCAAAAGCTGAATACCATTCCATATATTTAGGAGCTTGCATTTGAGCGCCCTGCTCTATCAGATGGAAATCAATAATCAGGTTCATGGCGGCAATCGTTACTACTATCAAGGAGAAGATAATCCCGATAGTACCACCTTGGTGAATATAAGGCACCGTAACACCAAACATTCCTAAAATCCATGTCAGCATATACAATAAGAAAACGGCACCTGTTGCAGCTGTTACACCAAAGATAAAACCTTGTGTCGCTTGCAGGATTTTAGTTTTGTATAAAAACCACATTACGAATACTACTCCGAAAGTTAAGCCTGCGGCAATAAGGGCAAATTCCTGAAAAAATGCTGAGATGGCACCAATAGCCAAACCCTCTAATAAGGCATAAGTAGGAGCTAATTGTGGCGCCCATTCTTGCTTGAATGCCAATACAATGGCACATAGCAAACCACCAACACAACCGGCCGGAATAAGCATAGGTGCAATGCTCCAGCCCTGCATTAGGCCAGTCCACGATATGGCAGAAGAAACCAAGAGGATGAATAATAAAATACCCACTTTTGTCAGGGTACTTTGTACGGTCATGACATCGCTGCTATTTTGAGCGAAACCGATTTTATTAAATGTTTTTTCCGAAAATGCCGGATTAGCCATAGTTAAAATTGTTTAGGATGTAAAAAAAACAGTTTGAAATACTTTTTTAATCTATTACAAATAAAATCAGTTTTTTTGAATTTACAAATAATCGGAAAGAGCAGGATGCTTATTTATGCCTCCTACTCTTTTCTAAAAATTATCATTCTACCGATACATTGCCACCACCATTATAACTGTGGTATTCGCCGTTATACATGGCATCGGCAGCTACGGGGCCGATGATGAATTTACCTCGGGAAACTACTCTAACCATATAATAGAAACTACGTTCAGTAGGGCCAGATGCTGTATAATAGTTAATTCTATCGTCTCTGATGTCAAAATGCTCAGGGGCAGAAGCATTTTTTATCCATGTCATATCTCGGTCTTCATTCAGGCGAGGGTTTTCTATTTCAAAAGCTGCCGGTAACATATCGGTTATTACTACATTGTCTATCAATGTGGTGCTGCTGATACTTACTTTTACTACCACCAATTGATTTTGCTTGAACTGATTAGCCGAAAGCGGTTGGCCTGTACGGCTAAAGAACTGACGGCGTACTTTCAGGAAGTTATCTTCTTCTACATAAGTTCCGGTAGCACTTAGTCCCTCCTGCTGTGCAAAATAGTAAAGCGAGCCTTTGCCTTTGGCATTAATACTCACGGTTTTTCCGACCAGGCCTTTGTCTAAAGACAAATCAGTACCTGTGAAATTCGCCAGTTGTTTATTATCTGCCAATAAAGTTGCTGTTACATTTGATTCACCATTACGTCTGGCTATTTTGCCTAAAGCCAGGAAGCTGAAAACAGATTCTTGTGTTGACACGTAACGGCTGGCTTTCAATGCCTGAGACAATACTCTGGCCAATTTAGGAATCTGCAAATTCTGAGGGTCTGACTCTACCAGACTGTTTAATGAAATTGCCAGATTACGGATTGGCGAAGAGAAACTTCCGCCTGTTTGTTTTTCTGTATTTTCAAGCAGGTAATCTTTCGGAATTAATTGTTTTGCACTGTTTTCATCGCCAATCTGTGCAAAACTTGCTCCTAGCATATAGCGCTCATCAATAGTCAGCAAAGTTCCGTTTGATTTATAATAATTCATTACAGGCTGGTTGGCTTTTCCTGCCAATGCCAGCGTATAAAGCGAGTAAATCATTTCACGTTTGGCAATGGTACGGGTTGTAGGACTACCTGTTTCGGTATAGATAGACTCAAACTCTGTCATCTCCTGCATTGACGTTTTGGTAGTGAGGTAATCCAGCATCCGGTTCAGAATACTTTCATTTATCTCATAATCCGCTTTTTTAGCTTCCTGCAAAAAGTGCGCAGCAAAGATAGTACCCCACCAGCTTTCCAGATCACTACCCGGCCAATAGCTTAGTCCGCCGCTGGCTAATTGCATACTTTCAACTTTACGAATAGCCGACTGCACATTAAACTGCGGATTCCAGTCATTTTCTCCTTTTAATCCGATGGCTCTTGATTTTTTCGCAATGGTTTTGGTAAAATCAGCAAAATATAATTGCGGGAATGCTTTAGACACCGTTTGCTCAATGCACCCATGCGGATAGCCTAGTAAATAATCTAATTCTTTGGCAAACTGTACCATTGGTGAGCGGCTTACTAAAAGGCTTGCCTGCGCTGTACCCGGCATATAATCATTAGCTAAACTGACTGAGGCGGTTTTTCCTGCCAGTACATCGCCCGAAAATGAGCTTTTCAGGAGTGAAGTACTTGGTCGGATAGTCAGGTCTATGCTTTCAGAAAATTTCTCTTTAAAGCCATTTACTGTTACAGCAATGCTTCCTGTACCAATAGCAGAGGGAGCCTTTACTGTAAATAAGGTTCTTACTTCTTTGCCTGCCGGAATACTAAGAGATTGATTATTCTGGCTTTGTAACGCCAGGCCACCTGTCAGATTCACCGAAGTACTTACAGTTGTATTGCTCTTGGTTGTATTAGTAATCGTAACCGGAATAATTACCTCGTCGTTCGGGCTTAAGAATCTTGGTGCACCTGTGCTAATCACAATCGGATCTTTGACTTTCATATTCGTATTAGCCGACCCAAATGCTTCTTCATTATAGGCAACTGCCATGATACGCAAATCACCTGAGAACTGAGGAATATCAAATTCAAATTGCGCTTCACCACTTGAATTGGTTTTAAGGATACCGCTCCAGATAGCTACCAGCTTGGTTCGCCCATTACTTAATGGATTTACTCTTTTCTCTAAATTATAACCATCACCCCCTATACTGCTATTGCTTGAAAGCGATAATTCAGGGAATAAGAATTGATATAAATCGTGGCTACTTACTTCTAAAGCCTGTTTCTGATAGAAATAGTTGTAAATATCCGGTGTCTTGAAATTCTTGATTTGCAAGATACCTTCATCGACCACTGCTATCGTCAATTCTGTATTCGACTTACTCTTGATTGTAACTTTTTGCTTACGTTTCGAGCGGGATTCTTTATCTGCCACAATCTGAACCGGCAGTAAGTTATCGGGCTTTTCTACTCTCATAGGTGCAAAACCATGTGCAACTGTGAGAGGCATATCTATGCTTTTCATCGGGCGGATCAGCGTAGCAGTTATATATACATTCGGCAGCATATCTTCGGTAATTTTTACCTCTACCTCTGCTGATTTTTTATCTGTTTCTACATAAAAATGCGCTAATACTTTGTTTCTTTCTATAGTTACCAGCATTTTTCCTGCAAAAGGTGTTTTCATCAGAATTTTAGCCTTATCCCCTACCTGATATTTTTCCTTGTCCATTTCCATCAACACCTGTCCTTCGTTACTTACTTCAAAAGAGCTATTAGAGGTACTTCCGTAACCATAAGCATAAAATCCTTGTGAAGCATAACTTTCAGCACCAGCTGGATAAATACGGATTTCATACTCACCCGATACCTGTGGAATAAACTTAAGGTTGGTTTTACCCCCAGAAAAATCTATTTCTTTGGTCTGAGCTAATTTTTCCTGACGTTTGGAATTATAGCGGATAACGCCATCCTTTTTTTCTACGACAGTTTGATATTCTATGCGATATATATCTACTGTTGCACGGGCTTTGTTTTGTATTTTACCATCGGTGTTTAATGCTACTAATGGGATAGCCATTGGCACGTGCGTGCCTACATAATAATCGGGCAAGCCGATACCGAAGAATGTTCCCTGGGTAAACACATCAAAGCGTTTCATGCGGTTAAGCGGGCGACCAGTTTCGTCAAAAACCGTTACAAAAACTTTTCCTTCCAATACGCCCATATCCTTATACGTAGCCGGAATCTCAAAGCTTTGCGACCCTATGCCATTTTCGTTTGTTACCCCCTGACGTACATCATTATTGAACTTAGTATCGTTCTGAATATCAAAACTATAATTCTCAAAACCTTTGGCCGTAAATACTTTTCTTTTCAAGCTGAAATCCATTTCATAATTACGGTTGGAAGCCGGAGGGCCGAAAAGATTGGTAGCTATGGCTTGCATAGATACGGTTTCACCTGCGCGATAAATATCTTTTGCTGACAAATCTACCTTGATACGGTCAGGCATAAATTCTTCTATACTGATCGACTTTGAGGTCAATAATACATCATTGCCGTTGAATACTTCTATTGAATAATTGCCTGTAACAGCCGCACGGTCAAGTGGAATGGATGTATCAACTGCCCCCTGTGCATTGGTATTTTTAAGGAAAGATTTAAACTCCCGACCATTAGGTAATAAAATCCTAATCTTTAAAGGAATATCGTCTGCCGAAGCCCATTTGCTGTCTCTTACTACAGTATTAAAATGAATGATTTCACCCGGACGATAAATGTCACGGTCGCCGTACACAAAGGCATCGTAGCCACTGGCATTTGCTCGTTTACCCTCTACTTCAAAGCGTGACGTTTCTACCTGTGTATCTTCCAATAGCATATAATTAAAGTCATCATCTGTGCGAGCCGTAATCATGGCTACATTGAAGTTGGGTGCTTTTTCCAACAATTTTTCAAAGATAACTACTCCTTTGCTATCAGTTCTTAGGGTCTCAATCACCTGATTATTTGAACTAATCAGGTTTACTTCTACATCGCCTAATGCTTGTGCATCAATAATCGAATTCACAAAAACCATCACATTATTGCCATCGTTTGATTTCTTGGCAATGATGCCTATATCTGATACCGATACCAGTTTACTGGCATTGAAATAATACTCGTCGTTTGAGTTGAGATTAACCAGATATACCCCTCTCAATTTGCTCTGGTCAGGCAATGGCATATTTAAAACAGATGTCCCATGAACTTTCGGCAGATTGCCTGTTTCAATGGTTCTATCCATCAATACATCACTATAAAATCCCTGATTATCGTCATTATAAGTAAATCCATTAGGACTACTGTTTTCGCCATCGTAATAATAATCTTCGTAGCGGTTGTTGCGTAGATATGACAAGATATTGTTTTCATATACTTTCAATACCTTCACTTTCACTTTAGGAATATTGGTTACTCTAACACCTATGTTGCGGCTACCTTTTGACGATAAATACAAGCCTTTTTTATTAGTAAACTCAAGGCTGGCTGGCATTTCACCAAAAAACAGGTCTTTGGTATAATTACTCTCTAATTTTGCACCTAAAGTACCGCGAAGATTATCTTTGATAGTCAATGTGTAAGCCTCAGTTGTGCTGAAATAACCTTTTATAATGAATCCGTTTTCAGTTACTTCGGTTTGGGTTTGTACAGCTGGCTCAATGGTATAAGAATCATTCAGTTTACCATCAGTAATCTGTTGGGTGGTAATTACTTTTACAAATCCCTGATTACCTTCATAACCTGTTTCTATATCCATGATTTTCACATCGTAAGGCGAAGGGACAACGCCTTCTAAAGTATAGGTTTGCAGGGTACTTGCTCCGCCACCTGCCATTTTTATACCTTTTTCAATATTAGCAGTCAAAGGAGTTTCATCTTTTGCTGAGGCCACATCATTCAAAGCCAATACTATTTTGCTATCATTGCCAGTATTATTGACAATGAAATTTTTATCAGCTTCTTCTACTTTTAGTTTAAGCAGGCTATTCAGGTCGTTTTTCTGAACCGGATAGTTAAAATCAATCTTC
The DNA here is from genome assembly GCF_054779675.1 of Emticicia fontis. Classification (NCBI taxonomy): domain Bacteria; kingdom Pseudomonadati; phylum Bacteroidota; class Cytophagia; order Cytophagales; family Leadbetterellaceae; genus Emticicia; species Emticicia fontis. The sequence continues at coordinate 158,649 of NZ_BAAGXU010000020.1, read as the reverse complement.
ACTTTGGCAGTTGGTTTGCCATCTGCTCCTTTCATCCAATAACTTTCTATCTTTTTGGGTTGTAGATAAGGCGTATGGAATTCAAGCGTTTCGTTATCAAGGCTATAGTTTTTCGTGGCCGATTTACCCAATAAAGGTTTGCTTAACACTGCTTTATAAGCAGTGGCAGGTTTGAAACCTTCGCTTGGTGAAAACACCAGTTCATTCTTCGCTGTCCATTTGAATACACCATCTACTCTGGGTTCAATCTTCACATATTCTACGGCCTCCCAAGTATCCAGATCTTTCTCTTCTACCAGGTCTTTATTGAAGGTAAAAACCAGATTCTGGGCTTGCTGAATTTCATCTTCAAAGTTTCGGGCAGAGATGCCTACTTCGTTCAGTTTTGAGCAGCTGGTGATGTAAATTGTTGTACTGAATGCAAAAAAAGAAAGGATAAAAATATTCAACAATCCTAATGATTTAGGCTTGCAACTGAATAGCGAAGATTTCATGGAAGTGAATTTTAATAGGTGTTTAACGCTACAATTAACGTAAGAAATTCGTGATATTGTAGGCGAAAGCCAAAAATATTTCTTTTATTTTATTTAGTGAGAAAATACTGATTTTCACTTTTTACTTTTCGGAATTTTACTTATATTTGTTTGACTAAAAAAACTGCAGATGAAAAAACAATCCCACTTTTATTATTCGGTTGGCTTTTAGTAAGCCATTCTATAGGAAAATTAAACCAATCTGACATTTCAAAATTCTATGCAAAAGGGAAAGCTTAACTTTTAAATCGTGCCTGATTCGTTTAGATAAAATGCCATTTATTTTAATGTTCTTATGCTTTAAAACCGTATAAAGAAAATATAATTAATTACTAAAAAAGATAGATATCTTGTTACCTAGAGAATATCCACCCGTCTTAAAAACCAACTTTTAATCTTGCTATAATGGTACACAATTTTATAAGGCAATTAATGTCTGAAGCTCATTTGCAGATTGACATGATTGAATATATAAAAAAAAATACTCGTATACAGAAACTACCTAAAGGCACTCTTTTGCTTACAGAAGGACAAATTTCTGATAAGATATTCTTTATTTGTGAAGGAATGGTAAGAGCCTTTTATTATGAAAATGATGAAGAAATTACTTCATGGATAGCAGCAGAAAACGATTTTTTTTATTCTCCTTCAAGTTTTATCCAACAAAAACCCGCTTATGAAACCATCCAGTTATTAGAAAACTCTGTTTTCTTGTCCATCAGTCGACAAGAACTTGAGGCTATTTATAATTTTCTCCCTGATAACAATAACATCATGTTAAGGATTACAGAAAAATACCTAATAAAAAATGAAACTTGGGTACGAATGTTACGACTGCCCGCTCATCAACGCATGGAACTATTTGGTCAGTTATATCCTAATATCTTTAAAAGGATTAAAGTACAACATTTAGCAAGTTTCTTGGGCTTATCGCGTTCACATGTGAGTCATTTAAGAGGGCGAAAACTATAATTTTGTGCTTTTTTGCACATAATTTAGTGTTTTTTCGGATAATAATATAAATCTATTTAGTTTAGATTTACGTCATATTGAGTGCATTATTCATAATTTTAAATGAAGAAATATCATTCGATATAGGCTATTAGTTAACACGCCTTTGAGTGTTAATATTTACAATAAGCTATCTAAATATGAAAAAATTATTTAACTCTTCTCGAAAAAAAGGGCTACTTGCAGGTTTAGCACTGACTATTGGTGTAGTAAACTTTTCTTACGCAAAATTCATGGGACAAGAGGTTGGTGGAGGAACAATGTACAATTGTGGAGGTTGCCCAGTATCAGTAAGAGAGGTTACTACGTATGTTTTTTGGATTCCCGTAGAGAGCCATTTTGAATATGACTCTCCCTGTCTTGGTTCTGGAACTATGGATAGTGCAGGATGCCCTTAATTAAAGTAAACTTACCATTTTGAAAATGGGGGGTATCTTAATAGTTCTTCAAGAAAATACTATTTAGAGACTTACAGCATCAAGGCTGTCTGGATATTATTTCTAAGTTTTCAATTTTGATACCTTTCATTTTAATAAATTTAGACTATGAAATATTTTATTCCATTTTATATTTTTCTTTCCTCTAACATTGCTTTCTGTCAACTTACAAAGTTGCATATTTTAAGTCAAGACGATAAATCTGCTGTTCAATTTGCATCAGTTTATTTGATAAATACAAAAGTTGGATACTATACTAACGAATCAGGTGAAATTACACTGAATTTACCTGAAAATGATTCATTGATTGTTGCAAGCACAGGCTATGAGAGCATTACTCTTCCTACAAAAAAACTGATAAAGCAACCTGTTGTCTATCTTAAAACCAAAATAATAAAACTAGATAATGTAACTGTAAAAAGTAACAGGCAAAAAAAGGGGAACATTGAAAAAATCGGTAACTACTGGGAACGACAGAAATATTTTGTTTATCCGGTTATTGGCACCCAATGGGCTATCCATCTGAAAAATAATAGTCCTCAAGAAGGTACTTTAGAAACATTAAATTTTAAGTTCTATAAAGGCAAACAGACGAAATTTTCCAAAGTATTAGTTAAACTCTATTCATTTAATGAAGAATGTGGCTGTCCGGGGCAGGAGATTCTTCAAGAACCGTTTATTGAAGATGTCAATCCAAAGCAAAACTTCCTTTCTATAAATATCCTTAAAAGAATGATTAATTTCCCCAAAAATGGTTTATTTGTTTCAATAGAGATATTGGGATTTGTAAGTGGCAGTGTATATGAACCAATAAGGTTTGGCTATAAAGTTGAACCTATGCTAGCGGTTTCAAAAGAGGGGGGATATGATAATTGGGTAAAGAACCCTTTCACAAAAAGCTGGAATAAGTTTTTTGTGAAAAATAAATTAATGTTTGGTGCTACCGTAATCTATTGATTAGTTTTTTAACAACTATACAAATCTTATAATTTGATTCTTTTCCTTTTGTTCAAACGGCAACAATATAAAGTCAAGCATAGAATTATCTAAATTTTACGCTTCAACTCAAAATGCTGGCCTAGGTATACCTTTCTCACCAATTCATCACTTGCCAGATCTTCTGCTGTTCCCTGACGTAGAATCTTGCCCTCGAATAGCAGATACGCTCTATCAGTGATAGATAAAGTCTCGTTTACATTATGGTCGGTTATCAGGATACCGATATTGCGAAGCTTGAGTTTAGCCACAATGCCTTGAATCTCTTCTACGGCAATTGGGTCAACTCCGGCAAAGGGTTCATCTAATAAAATAAACTTAGGGTCAACGGCCAAAGCACGGGCAATTTCAGTACGGCGGCGCTCTCCCCCCGAACACACAATTCCTTTATTTTTCCGTACGTGTGTCAAGCTGAACTCTTCTAACAAAGACTCTGTCTTTTCTTTCCGTTCAGCTTTATTTAAATGAGGTTTTGCTAATTCCAGAACTCCCAGAATATTCTCTTCTACAGTTAGTTGCCTGAAAATAGAAGGCTCTTGTGCCAGATAACCGACACCTAATTTGGCACGTTTATACATGGGTAAAGAAGTAATATCCAGATCATCCAACCATACCTTACCGCTGTTAGGCTTTACCAAGCCTGTAGCCATATAAAACGAAGTAGTCTTTCCGGCACCATTAGGGCCTAAAAGACCCACAATCTCGCCTTGCCCGACCTGATAACTTACATTATTATTAACTAAGCGTTGTCCGTATTTCTTTATAAGGTTTTCTGTTCGTAGAATCATTTCTTTCTATTATACCCATTTCTTTTGCAAAACTAACGTCTTTTTTGCAGAAATCTTGTTAATATTTATTAAATCATCGTTTCTATTATTCACGTTTATCTGGCTATACCCAATTTCAGATTCAGGTTAATTATTTGTTGCACTCTTTTTGGTGTTGACTCAAAAAAATTATCATCAGAAAGATAATCAGAGCTTTGGATACAATAATTGATATTAATATCTAAAAATGAGTTCCGGTTAGTTTGTACCTGATAACCTACAAGTGGCCCTATACGCCTATATTTTGCTATAAAGCTCGTTGTAGATTCTGTACTTTTTTTATTAGTAGAAGCGCTCCCTCCATAACTACCGGCCAAACCTACATAAACCCCATTCAGGTTGCCTGCGGAAACGCCCTTTACTATTTTCTTCTGCATACCCAGATAATATCGTAGTTGTTCTTTTATTTCATAACTATAAGCCGAATAGTATTTTTTTGTGGGAGAACTTGGCATATGATAAAAACCTGAAGAGTCTTTTTCCCAATATCTGGAATTAACATGCGTGTTTGTAAAGCCTCCAATAATACTTGTATTAAGTGAAAAGGGTGAATAACCAAGTTTCCGTTCATAGCCGAGGTCAAACACTATGGTTTGCAGGTATTTGTCAATATAAAAGGCATTGGTTAAATCTAATTTCAATAATTGCTTTACCTCGTAATTACATTGCAAAAACTCGCAATGATTGCTTTTCAATTTCTTTTTTCTTGGGAAAGATAATCCTAAACTAAGGGGAGTTCTGCTTGTGATGAACCATGTATTCTTTTTCTTATTGTTTACGTCAGTCACACCAAAAAAACCATCTGGTGTTTCTTCTCCCTGCTTTAAGCCTATAGCTAAGCCATAATTCAGGAAATTTCCAAACTGTACACCCCAATTAAGACTATAGCTCGAATGTGCTTTAAATATACTTTCATAAGTGGTTGAATATATACCACGCTTATCACTTACATTTCTCAATGGGTTGGTTTCTACTCTAAAGCTCAGGTATTTTCCGGTTATATTGGCTTGCTGGAGTCCGGCCTTTATACGGCTTTTCATTTTATAATACCATCTTCCTTCAAAATCAACATTAAAGGTGTGCATAAATTCCATTCTACCCCACTGTATCCCAACAATCAGAGATTTATCAAGACCTATTTTCTGTTCGTATTGTATTTGAGGGATCGGCTCTCCGTAATACATTTTATAGGGTGCAAATTGCGTTTCACTTCCGAAAAGATTCTTCTCAAAGTTCAACCGTAAGGCACTCTTTACCACTCTGTTACCACCAAATGCCTTTTCATACTCATCAAGCAGCGTAGTCTTTTCAAAAGTCTCCACTTTTTCTTCTGAATAGCTTACTTTTACACTATCTGTTTGAGCGTTTACTATTAATGGTAAAAGAAGGATGAGGTAGATAATCAGGTTTTTCATTGTTTGTGGTTGAATAGATTGTTTTTTTAGTCACAGCAAAACATGCTTATTTAGCAAAGCCCATTTTGATTGAAAAGTTGATAATAGAATTGGTAGTAGTGCGCGTACTTACATAGGGAGGTTCGACCGGAGAGGTAATTCTTTGTCTCAGAATATTAGCACTTATATCTAAGAAAGATTTCCGATTTGTTTGCAACTGGTAGCCTATACTCAAGCCTCCACTTAATTCTTTTGCTCTATAGTAATCAGTCAAACTAGAATTATTACTAACAAACCATTGCTTTTGAAACCTATAACTACCAAGAACACCTATATACATACCATTCAGGTTACTCGCCGTTTTTCCTTTAGCAATACGATTTTTCATACCTATATAGTAGCGCAATTGCTCCGCAATTTCGAAGTTATAAGCTGTATAATTATGTGACTCGGTAGTAAAAACAGGTCTAGTTCTTATTCTGTTAATAGTACCTGTATCCGTAAAAATCGTATCAGGTTTAGTTCCCAGGAAACTATGAAGAAAATTACTAAAGAATTCTGCTTTTATATTTGAGTTAACTGAAAAAGGTGAGTGGCCTACTTTTCTTTCATAAGCTACATCCAAATTTAGATTCTGAAAGTACCTATCAAGATAAATCATATTATTTAAATTAACTTTAAACAATTGTTTCACTTCATAATTACACTGAATAAAATCACAAGAATTATTTGCTGTTCGTCTCTTCAGCGGAAGAAATAAACCTAATCCAGCTTGTGTATTGCTTGATAGAAACAAAGTAGCTGCTGTCTTACCAGATAATGTACCATCAATCCAAAAGTTATTATGGTCAATTACTGACTTCTTACCATGTTTTACGCCAACAGTAACTCCATAATTTATATTATTCCCCAATTGCCATCCCCAATTAAAACTATAAGTGGAAGTAGCTCTGAACAGAAAAACGCCAGCACCAAAATCAGCGTAGGGCAAAAATAGGTTACTATATCTAAAGGGATTAGCTTCAACTTTCAGGCTCATATATTTGCCTGTTATATTAGGTTGCTGTTTACCTTCCTCCACTCTTTCTTTCATATCGTAATACCACCTACCTTCTAAGCCAATATCAGAATTCCAGAAAACATCGTCTTTTGCTCTATTGCCACTATAACTAGCTATCAATGATTTATCAATACTTATTTTTTGCTCAAACTGCAAAATTGGATTTAAATCTTTTATGAAGTTTCTGATAGGGTAATAACTTGGAGACGACAAAGAAGTACCAGGTAGTCCGGTAAAACTTACCCGTAATGAGCTTTTCACGATTCGATTATTACCGAAAGCTTTCTCGTATTCATCAATCAAAGTAGTCTTTTCAAAACTCTTTACTTTTTCTTCTGAATAGCTAATGTTCACACTATCATTTTGTGCTATTGCCAATAGTGGTGAAAGAATAAAAAGAATATAAGTGATGAGGTGTTTCATGTTTTAGAATAATTTTAAAGTATTTTAATTTTAGTCACAGCAATGAATTATCTGGCGAATCCTAGTTTTAAAGAAAAATCAATGACTGATTCATTACCCTCTTTTCTTATGGCTGGAATCAGAAATCTTTGCCTGATAAAGTTTGCGCTTATATCAAGAAATGAATTGCGGTTAGTCTGAATCTGGTAACCAATACTTACTCCTACTCCCGGCTGATACAGGGTTAGATAGTCTATAAATAAGTTTTTCGTTTTTTGAATAACAATTTGCCCTGAAGCAGCTATATATGTTCCATTGAGATTATTGGCAGATTCGCCTTTTGCAATGCGTTTTTTCATTCCAGGATAATAGCGTAATTGTTCATTCAATCTAACGTTATAAAGCCATTGCTGAGAAGTCTCCCCATTAGTATAAGTAGCATAAGTTTTCAAAAAAGGCATACCATCTACAAAAAAAGTATCCGCTTTAATCCCTATTTGTTTATATATACTCCTTCCTGAAATAATTGCTTTAATAGTAGAGTTAATTGAGACAGAAGACCCCTCTATTTTTCTTTCATAAGCAATATCTAAATTGGCAATCTGGCTGTATTTATCCAGATACAATGCATTATTTAGATTAACTTTGAATAACTGCTTTACATCATAATTGCATTGCAGGAAGTCGCAATAATTAGATGATATTCTCTTTTTCAAAGGAAAATATAAACCAAAGCCGGCTTGGGCATCAGTTGAAAAAAACCAGGTAGCAGATGTATAATTAGAGCGATTGATATCAACCCAGATATTCTCAGAATTGATAGTAGCTTTATCTCCTTGCTTAACTCCTAATGAAAACCCATAATTTACATTATTGCCAAATTGCCACCCCCAGTTGATACTATAGCTTGAAGTGGGTTGATACATAACCCATTCAAGCTTAGTTTCTTTATGTAATGGATTTGTTTTATAAGGTAACCAATTGTATCTTAAGCTTATGTATTTGCCTGTTATATTAGGTTGCTGTTTCATCATTTTAACCCGGTGCTTCATTTGATAATACCATCGTCCTTCGAGTCCAACATTAGCACTCCAGAGTATATTCTGCTTGCTTTTACTTCCTGTGAAGCTGACAATAATTGACTTATCTAATCCTATTTTTTGCTCTATCAGTAAGGAAGGAATCAATGCTTGTAGAAAAGTATTAAACGGTAGTGGTACCGTTCCTTGCATAGAGCTTAATTGAGATCCTTTATTGAACCCAATCCGTAAAGCTGTTTTCACAATCCGGTTGTTGCCAAAAGCTTTTTCATATTCATCAATCAGCGTAGTCTTTTGAAAGTTTTCTACTTTTTCTTCCGAAAAACTAACCTTTACACTATCTGTCTGAGCCTTTATCAGAACAGGTTGTAGCATCATTAAAATAACAATCAGCTTTTTCATAAATAGGTGTTTTATCAGTTGATTGAGATATTGCCGAAAGAGTTTTGAATATAAATTCTAGATATAGCCGATAAGTTGTATGTGGCTGCTCTGATGTTATCGGTATTCTGAAGCCAGTTGAATCCATCGGGGATAGACATTTTCCCATATTTAGATTCCAGATTAAATCCATGGTTATGCAGTGGAATTTTTAGATTAATCTCCGTCTTTTTAGCATTGATAGTCAACGATTTAAGATTAGCTACTGACTCTATTTCTATTTTGCCATATTGCGCATTGATTACATTTACGCCGCTTAATTGCTGAAAGAATAATTCAGATCGCTCTGATTTGATTGTGATTGTACCTAAGAAATTTTTGCTATGAACCTTGCCATAATAGGTTTCCAGTTTGGTATTCCCTTCCGCCTTTTGTAAATCAAGGATACAGAACTCTGACTTGATATTTAACAGACTATATTTTCCTTGTATCAGCACTTTCCCGAAACTATTCTGAATGGTAACTTTCAGGTTTTCAGGCAGATGAATTACATATTTTGCTTTGAAGTTGGAGCTTGGTTTCTCTGCATTATTTTTAACTACCAGATAGTTGCGAAGCAGTATTTTGTCGGATGTTCTATCTACTATATATTTCATTGCCTCGAGGTCATTTTTGGCAATATTACGGTCGGGGTGTTTGGCTATTAAATCAATTTTAGCCTGAATTTCGTCTTTCTCCCAGGTTATTAATTCAACATCTGCCTTTTCTGCTTCTACTATAATCGTGAGCATACTCGGAAAGGTCTTTTCAATACTTTTCGTCACTACCTGTAAAGTGGTCTGAGCTTTTGATTGATGCATCAAAAACAAACCGAATAGCAGGAGTTTTAGCGATCTTATATATGTTTGTAGTTTATTCATTTATCTTAAAACAGATTATATCTTCATTGCCATTTTTCTGATTATATCAGCTTTTTGCTGCTCAATGCTTGATAGCTGGGCCATCAGTTCAGGTTCGGTATTATAACTACCTACTGCTTCTTTTAACTGTACGCTTGCCAGATTCAATTCTTCTAATTCAGATTTCAATTCTTTAAACTCCCGATTCTGGCATATGTAGGTTTGCTCTTTGCAATAGGCTACAATCATTTCATATTGTTTCTGGCTATCGTCGGTCGCGCTAAGTAATAATTGCTTATCCAGCTTTTCCTGTGAATAGCTAATATCAGGTTTATCCCAACGCTTGTATAATAGTATTCCTGCTATCAGTAATATGGATGCCGCCATGGAAGCCCATTTCCAGATAATTATTTTAGATTTGTGTGGATTTATCTCCTGATTAATCGTATTCCATACTTCTTCGGCTGGTTCATATTGAGGCATTTGGCTGATGGCTTTTTGCAAAACATCATTATTGAGACCTGCTTCAATTCTTTTCCACACATCATCTGATGGCTCATATTCAGGTAATTGATACATAGTTTCAATTTTTAAGCATTTCTCTTAATTTCTTTTTGGCATAAAAAAGCTGTGACTTTGAAGTGCCTTCTGATATACCTAATGTCTCTGCTGTTTCCTTGTGCGTATATCCCTCTATTTCAATCAGAACAAACACTGTCCGAAAACCCTCGGGTAAGGCCTGAATTGCTTTTTCGAGATATTCAGCATTCATTGATTCTCCCCAATCAATCGAAGAGTGTTCTGGTATCTCTTCTATTAGCTGCCACATCTTTGGTTTTTCTAATTTTCGGTAGGCTTTTCGTACCACAATGGCACGAATCCAGGCTCCTAAAGTAGCTTCACGCCTATAATTCTCTAATTTTCTGAAGACATCCAGGAACGCATCTTGCAACACATCGTTGGCATCGTCGAAGTCATTCGTAAGCCTGTACGCCAGTGTGTACATAGCTCGCTTATAACGATCGTAGAGCGTTCGTTGGGCAAACCGGTTGTTCTCTAAACAGGCCTTGATTAGTTCAGCTTCAGTCATTCAAAAAGGGTTAGTGCATCTTTATACTAAAGTGCCATGCAAGAAGGCGGATGGTTGTATAGAGAAGAATATTTTTTAAATAATTTCATAGCCAAGCATTTTTGATGTACCAAGATAAAGAAATGCCCTTAATTTTGTTGAGATTCCTGATAATTACTTATCCATTATTTCTTAGTAGAAATCTAACTCTTTTAATTGTATGTCAAACCCACTCCTACAACTCAAGCAATTGGTTTTTGGGATAAATCCGCTTTCTGATGCTGACTGGGAAGAGTTTTCAAAATTATGGAAACCTTTTTCAGCTAAAAGAAAAGAAATTATTACAGCTACTGGTGAAAAAGAGAAGTATTTATACTTTATAGTAGATGGGGTACAAAGAGTATATTATTTTGATGAGCAAAACCGCGAAGCTACAGTAGTTTTCACCTATAATCCATCATTTGGTGGGGTGCTTGATTCGCTATTATTACAAACAGAATCAAAGTATTTTTATGAAACTCTTACCCCCTCTTCTTTTTTAAGAGCGCCTTTTTCAGAATTACAGCTATTGATGCAAACCAGCCCTGCTATTGAAATATTAATCAGACAAGGCATTACTCATACTATATCCGGATTATTGACAAGGTTAGTAGAATTACAGTGTTATTCTGCAGAAGAGCGTTTCACTCAATTGCTTCAGCGCAGCCCTCATATTCTGCAATTAGTGCCTCATAAATATCTGGCTAATTATCTGGGGATTGATGCGACTAATTTCAGTAAATTCATCAATAAGATAAAGATTTAGAAGTAGCTTATGTAATCTTGGTAAATACCAAGATTTTTATCGGTCAGGATTCTGAATTTTGTAGCATAATCTTTATTAAATCAGAAAACACGATGGCACAGGTTAATAAAATACAATTGATAGAATCATTAGAAAATAGCATGGAAAAACATCTACAAGCAGCGATACTTACATTCCAGAATCTAAATGAAACGATTTTATTGCAAGTTCCTGAAAACGGAGGTTGGAGTATTGCACAATGCTTTGAACACCTCAATAGTTATGGTCAGTATTATCTGCCACAAATCAAAACTGCCATAGATAAAAGTGGAGAAAAATCGGCAAGTCTTATTTTTAAAGGCTCATGGTTGGGTAGTTATTTTACTAAAATGATGCTCCCTTCAAACACTAAAAAATATAAGGCATTCAAAGGACATATTCCTGCAGTGAATCTTGATGCACACAAGGTATTAGCAGAGTTTATTGAGCACCAGGAAACATTGTTGAAGTACCTTAAACAGGCACGTAATCTTGATTTAGATAAAATCTATGTCCCGATTTCTATTGCTAAGTGGATAAAACTGAAATTAGGAGATGTTTTTCAGTTTATCATTGCTCATGATGCAAGGCATATTCAGCAAGCAAAGCGGGTCTTGGCAAGAATTGGGGATTTCGAAAAAATTTAGAAAAGTGTAGCAAAGTCCAACGTGGTACGCCTATGCTTATTCACAAAAAAACGGCTCGCCATGTTTACTTTGGCTCTATTCATCCTCTTCCCATTCAGCAGGAATCAAATCAAAAAAAGTAGACTTTCCTAAATGTTGACAATACTTATCTGCCAGATACATTAAATCATCTGATTCTTCTAATACAGCAATATCTCTGCTAAACAACTGTAAAAACACAGGTCTTGCCACAGAAAAAATACGTTTTTTCTCGTCAATAATTGTAAAAAACATTGCTTCAAAATATCGTTTCCATTTTCTAGTCTCACCATAATACAATTCATCTGCCTCTTCAGCTGTAAGGTTTTCCTCCTGTCCTGCTATGGAATTAAACTGTGAATAAAAGACAATAATCTGATTGTTTTCAACGAAAATGATAAAATCATTAAAAGCTGATAATTCTCTGACCGCATCTTCAACTATTAGCTTTTCTTCTTCAGTAATCTTTTTAGGGATCTTTTTTCTAAAAATCACTCGCCCTTCTTCAGGCAATTCTACTACCTCATATCCATTTGGTATTTCTTCAATTAAATCCGTATAACCTACCTTATTTTTTACAATATAATATCTTAATTTCCCTTTTGCAGTCTCTACTGCCCTGAAATAGTGATCGTGTCCTCTCCGATTCGTATATTTAAAATAGTCAATCATTCCAAATATTTATATAATAGTTTTTAAATAGTTTATTGTAAACCTGGTTTCCCCGTGTTTCTAAGAGTATAGCAGCAGTACACTCTTGGCTTAATTATAATATTTAATATCCTTCAACATCAATTGCAGGGTCGTTTTATTATTGAAGGTATTTTCTTCAATCTGATAGGCAATTCTGAAATACTTTTGTTCAATGAGTCTTTTATAATGCTCTTCTACCATACCGAAACCAACAGCCGTAAGAATAGCCCCTGTCTGTTCTTCAAAAAGCTCCAGTTTCAGGTGTTTTTCTTTCATGATGCGGGGTGTATATTTCAAAGTCAGGTTTTCTGTTACGAAAACAGGCTGCATATTTTCAGGCCCGAAAGGTGCCATCTGATTGATGATACGATAGAACTTAGGGGATATATCGGCTAGTCTGATTTTTAAATCGACGCTGATTACAGGAGTCAATTGTTCTTCTGTAATATTTTTTGCCACGATTTTATCAAACTCTTGCTGAAAAAGCTGAATATTATCAATGGCAAGCGTCATGCCCGCCGCATGCTTATGACCACCGAATTGCTCTAATAAGTGTGAGCATTCTTCAATGGCAGCATATAAATCAAAACCTGATACAGATCTGGCAGAACCAGCCGCCATTGTTTCCTTGGTTTTGGTAAAGATGATAGTCGGACGATAATATTTCTCAATACATCGGCTGGCTACAATACCTATAACTCCCTTGTGCCAGTCTTCTCTATAAAGTACTGTACTTTTAGCTGTATTTATTAACCAATCGTCTCCCTCAATCATAGAGAGCGCCTCCTCAGTCATTCGGGTATCAAAGCCACGGCGCTCGATATTATGCTTCTGTATTTCGCGAGCAAATTCTAATGCTTCATCAAAATTGTCGGATAATAGTAATTTTACAGAAGCTTTAGCGTGTTTGATACGACCTGCGGCATTGATACGTGGGCCTAAGATAAACACCACATTCTCGATGCTCATATTACTCTTAAAGTCCGCTACATCTTTCAGTGCTTTTAATCCTGTCCGAGGGTTTTCATTGAGTTTTTTTAAACCGTAATAGGCTAAAATTCTATTTTCACCTGTAATCGGCACAATATCAGAAGCAATACTTACTACGCAGAGGTCAATAAATTCATAGAGTTTTTCTAAGGGAATATTATTTTTTATGGAATAGGCCTGCAGTAATTTAAATCCCACGCCATTACCAGTCAGTTCCTTATAAGGATAAGAACAATCCTTTCGTTTGGGGTCAAGAACCGCTACTGCCTCGGGTAGATGATCATCTGGCTCATGGTGATCACAGATGATGAAATCGATATTATATTGCTCTTTGGCAATTTTCACCTTGTCTTGTGCTTTAATACCGCAATCAAGGCAGATAATCAATGAAACACCTTGTTCTGCAGCCCATTCAATGCCTTGCAAAGAAACCCCATAACCCTCCGTGTAACGGTCGGGATTATAATATTCAAGGTTCGTATAAAAAGTTGATAGAAATCCATACACTAAAGCTACTGCCGTGGTGCCGTCCACATCATAATCACCATAAATCATGATTTTCTGTTGCAGGCTTATAGCTTCTTCAATGCGTGCCACGGCATTGGCCATATCGGCCATCAGAAATGGGTCGTGAAGTTGTTGTAGTTGAGGGCGAAAGAAGTTTTTGGCCTGTTCAAAATCATAAATCCCCCTTTGAACCAACATATTGGCAAGGGTTTCTTCCACACTTAATTCTTTAGTCAATGATTTAACTATCTCCCGGTCAGGAACAGGTTTATATGACCACCTCTTATCAGCCATCTCTCTCTCGTTATTCTTAAAATTATGCTGGTGTAATTATAAAGTCTTTACTAATTCTTTTTGTTGGGCAGTCAGTCTGAATCGCTCGCCATAAGTATCCGCCAATCTATCCACTTCCTTCAGGAATGTTTCTATACCTATAAAATCAGGAAAATTGAGCGTTCCGCCCGCATATGCCGGGAATCCCCAGGCAAGGATTGAACCGATATTACCATCTAATTTGGTAATCAATACGCCCTCATCTATACAACGAATCGATTCTACTACCTGACGATATAATAAACGTTTTTTTACTTCATCTATATCCGGTTGGTTCTCTGACACAGGAAAATGCTCAGACAATCCTTCCCAAAGGTATTTTTTACCATCTGAAGGATATTCATAAAAGCCTTTTTTATTCTTCTTCCCTGATCTTCCCAAATCTTCTACCATTAATTTAGTTACCTGATAGGTAGCATCATCTTCTGCCAAAGCACCATCATTGATGGCTTGTTTTGAGATTTTTAAGGCTAAATCTAAAGCTACTTCGTCTGAAACTGCCAATGCCCCTACTGGCATACCTGCATTTTTTCCGGCATTCTCAATTAATATCGGGTCAACACCATCTTTCAATAAAGCAATGCCCTCAGAAGTATAAGTACTGAAACAACGAGAAGTATAGAATCCTCTGGAATCATTGACTACAATCGGTGTTTTTCTTATTTTTTTCACATAATCTACTGCCAAAGCCACTGCATAATCAGATGTTTCTTTGCCACGAATCAATTCTACCAGCATCATTTTATCGACTGGTGAAAAGAAGTGGATACCAATAAAGTTTTCAGGTTTCGCTGAGGCTTTTGCTAGCCCTGAGATTGGAAGCGTTGAGGTATTTGAGCCAAATACGCCTCCTTCTGCCAACATTGGTTCTGCCTCTTTGGTGACAGTTGCTTTCAGCTCGCGATTCTCAAAAACAGCTTCAATTATCAGGTCACAACCTTTCAGCTCTTCTGTTTTATCTGTTGCCTTTATCAGGTTTAATAGTTGTTCACCCTTTTCAGCCGTTGTTTTGCCTCTCTCTATCCCTTTTTTTATTAAACTTCTTGAATAATCTTTCCCTTTCTCGGCACCTTCTACACTTACATCTTTCAATACCACCTCAATACCCGCCATAGCTGAAACGTAGGCAATACCTGACCCCATAAAACCTGCCCCTAAAATACCCAGTTTCTTTACTTCGGTTTTGGGTACATCTTTCGGGCGACTAGCGCCTTTATCAGCTTCATTTTTACCTAAAAACATCACGCCTATCAGGTTTTTGGCTTCTTTTGAGGTGGCTACTTTTACAAAGTGTCTTACCTCAACCGCTATGGCTCTATCCATATTTACCTGCAAGCCTTCATATACACAAGACAGAATCTCAATCGGGGCCGGATAATTGCCTTTGGTTTTATCCATAATCATGGCCGTTCCGCCAGCAAAAGTGCGCATCCCTGTTGGCGATTGCACATTTCCTCCCGGTACTTTATAATTCTCACGGGCTTTAATGGCTCCGGTCTTCTTATCAATTTCGTCCCAGGGTTGAATTGCATTTGGATTAGCTAATACCCATTTGATGGCTTTTTCCATCAACTCTTCCCTTGTGCCAGCCAAATCGTTTACCATACCGTATCCTAATGCTTCTTTGGGGCTTACACGCTTGCCCTCTACCATCAGCATCAAGGCGGGTTCCATTCCTATAATACGTGGCAGACGTTGCGTACCGCCGCCGCCAGGCAATAAACCTAATTGCACTTCCGGTAAGCCGATTTGTACTTTTGGGTTATCTAAAGCAATACGATAATGGCATGAAAGACATACCTCATAGCCACCACCCAAGGCTGTGCCATTAATAGCCGCTACAACTGGTTTGCCACAGGTTTCTAATCTGCGGAAGATATTATTGAAATCAAGTGAAAATTTATAGGTTTCAGAAGGGTCTTTGTCGTTGTTTTTCAAAAGCATTTTCACATCAGCCCCTGCAATGAATTCATTTTTTTCAGAGGTAATCACAATGCCTTTTACTTCCGGATCAGCATAAGCGTTTTGCAGATGTGATTCAAATTCAGGAATAGAAATATCATTCAATACATTCATGGGCGAGGTGGTCATGTTCCAACTGATAATCGCCACATTGTTTTCAATTTTATAATTAATTTCCATTTTTAGGGTTGAATTTTATATGCGTTGTAATTATATCTGCTTTTGCTAAATCTTTTGGTCTTCCAAAAAGTCGGAATATCCGCTCCTGCTCTAGAAGTGTAGGAATTCTAATAGATAATTGATTGACATTAATTTCAAAATAGTCTTTTATCTCTAGTTTTCCCCATCCATTTGTATCAAATACTTCTAAATCACCCATCACCTCGACCAGGACCGTATCCCATTGAAACCTTCCAAAATTAGAACGAAACCTATCTGAATCTTTAGGCGAATACTCCCCCACCTGATTGGCTTTCCAGTGTTTTTTCAGGAAATCTGCATCCTTATACGAAGTCAATAAATCAACATCATCTGTTGCTTCTAAAGGAATTCCTGCCAGAACCAGTGCCGAACTACCGATGATATAGAAAGAATCCTGAAGTTTCGCTAAATCACCAGCCAGAAACGCAACTGATTTCTCTATTTTCTCTTCTAGCATATGCTTATTCCGATAAAGTATGCAAGCATACTGTTATGCAAATATAGAAAATTATGTGTAAGGTATTTTGCTAAGGATTATAAATTTTAGCCGAAGAACATTTTTGTTATGTGAATGAATTATCTATGTTTTTTGCCACAATGTACACTAAATGCGCACCATATTACACGATTTTTAATCAGGCAAACAATGTAAAAAGAAGGGCAAGAATAGCCGGAACAGCTTGTACTACAAATATTCTTTTGCTTGCTGTCATAGCGCCATAAATACCTGCCACTATTACACATCCTAAGAAGAAATATGCTACGTTTTTACTCCAAACGGAGTCATTAATTAATAAAGACCAGATTAAGCCTGCTGATAAGAAACCATTGTATAAACCCTGATTAGCAGCTAAAGAAACTGTTTTAGGGAATAATTCTGCTGGAAATGTTTTAAATACTTTTGGGCCTCTGGTTGTCCAGGCAAACATTTCAAGGTATAAGATATAGATATGTTCAAGGGCTACTACGCCAATCAGAATTTTAGACAGTATTTCCATGGTTTTGTGTTTAAGTTTATGGGTACAAGGTAGTTAATTTAACTGATTATTTCCTGAAATATCAGTGCACTTTTCGTTCTATCTACTTCCAGCGTTGCCATTCTTCCACAAGGAATTGTCCAGTTGGCGGTATCATGCCCTATCGGGAAACCATAACTAACCGGGTAATCATATTCAGCCACGTGTTCGGCAATAATTTCATAGGCTGTTTTTCCGAAAGGCTCACCATTTTCTTTGCTATCAGTAAATGAGGCAGCAATTAACCCTTTCAGATTTTTCAGTTTCCCTGCTCTTTTTAGCTGAATCATCATGCGGTCAATATTATATAAATATTCACTTACATCCTCAATAAACAGGATTTTCCCATCCCAGCTAATATCTGATGGTGAGCCAATCAGATGTGCCAATAAGCACAGGTTACCACCTGTTATCTGTCCCTCTGCGTTACCATTTTTATTTAAAGCATCAGAACTTATTTCATAATTCATCCCATTATCAAAGAGAAAAGACTGCAAAGTTTTCAGCGAATAATCGTCTTTCATAAAAGTCTTGGGCATAGGTGCATGCAAACTCTGAAAACCTAAAGATTGAACATGGCTATTTATAGCAGTAATATCAGAAAAACCAATAACCCATTTAGGATTTTGTTTGAAAACTGTAAAATCTATGGTGTCTATCATACGTGAGCTTCCATAGCCTCCACGTGCTGAAAAAATAGCCCTGATAGATGTGTCATCGAGCATTTTTTGAAAATCACTGGTACGCACCTCATCTGTCCCTGCAAATCCATAATAGCTTGCACTGACCGATTCACCTACTACTACTTCTAGGCCCCAGTTATTCTGCATAAACAAAATGGCCGACTGAATATCGTCGGGATTCAGCTTACTAGCCATGGCCACAATGGCCACTTTATCACCTTTTTTTAAGCCTGGTGGAGCAATTAATGATTTCAAATCTTTCTGTTTTTAATAATTCAAGTCGGCAGATTTATAATTGCCTACTTTCTTTAAATCTAATACATACATTTCCTCGCCGTCATCTTCAATCATCGGTGTAAATTTGGCTCCCCATACCAACTCTTCTGATTTATATGAATGACGTACATATACCGCATCGGCAAAGGTATCATCTATGCCTTGAATCGCTATCATAAACTCGGCATCACTTCCAGCTAATGATTCAGGCGTTTCATTATATAATGGGCTATCTTCTGTCAATGGATGAACAATCGTCCAGTCGGTAGGGAAAAAATTCACCTTTGCTCTTTCCAAAGGTAAAGCATAATATCTTCTGTTTGGCACTCCATTTCGAACCTCAATCTTCGAAAAAACCATGCTGACTTCCATATTTATCAACTGATTGCTTCTTTCATTTACCATTCTGAACATCAAGGCATTGATGTTTAGATAAGGTGCAATCAGGGCATTTCCACTAAACAGAATGCGGGCGTTGGGTTTTGAAAAACGCCCATATAGTAAGCCAGTTACAATGGCAAACATCATGAGCCCCATTAATGACTCAATACTTGATACCCAACTGGCAGCAAAACCATCAGGTGAGATACGCCCATAGCCCACGGTAGTCAATGACTGCGCACTGAAAAAGAAAGCATCCCAGAATTGCGAATGTGTACTTGTCATATTCACACCAATCAGGTGCTCTACGCCAATCATATAATAGGTTATGGCAAAAATAAAATTGAGGATGAGATATACCAGCAATACGATGAGGAAAAAATATTTCCAGGGCATCATGATAAACCGGTTGTAGATATTCAGCCAGGCTTCAAATGACTGACCTTTACGTTTTACATTGAATTGACCGTCTTGTCGGAGTAGCCTTTTACGCCGATCGGTTAGTTTTGTGCCAAACCCTAAATCCTGACGATTACGTTCGTTTTCGACCAATACATTTTTCTTGCTCATAGTATTGAGACCTTTCTAGTGTAATTGTTAATTGTTTTAGCAATTTAACAAATATGTAGTTAAAAAAGGTTTAGTGTGAGCTTATAAAAAAATGACATCATCTACCACCGACTCACCTACGTCTTTATTAACCAGATCAATCAGTTTGGTTTTAGCCATAAAAAGCTCCTGACGTAAAGGAGATGAATCTATCCGTAGGTATAGTACGCGATTTTTAACGTAGATTTCTTTGGTACGGGAAGCGATAACTTTGCCCATCATACGTTCCCAGAAAGCCTGAAGATAAGTTTCATTGAACTTCGATTTCAAATTAAAAGTCCTCAGAAATGCTTCGATGGCATCTTTTAGAGGCGTGGCCTGCGAACGACGAGCGGTTTCTGATGGCATCGGTCAATGAATTAGGATGAAGATTTGAAAACGAGATGATCAGGCTATATAATCATCTCGTTACTAATATGATTGAAATTGTTTGCTCATGCAAACGAAAATCATTTATTTCAGCAATTCGGCTACTTCAAAACTTACTGTTGCTTTTTCTGCATTGATTTTCACCAGCGGGTTTTTCGGTAATGGAATGCTTATTTTATCATCAAAGTTGATAGCCAGATTCTTAGCAGGTACTTTCAGATAAAAGGTATCCTGATAATCTTTCAGAGCTGATGCAGGGCCTTCTACTAATACCTCAGCAGGTGTTACAGTAATCAGGCTGGCTATCACAAAATTTTTCTCTAAATCTACACCCAGACTATCTACTTTTAGCCTGATTCTTCTGGTATATTTCCTTTCGAAATTCAGCGCAAATGTATCTGTAACAATGTAGTTAATTTTCGAGTCTTTCAGCAAAGCTGAAAGCTTTTCGGTTAAAACAGTTGTATTCAATTGTCTCTCTTTCACCGGGTTTGCAAGCTCGTATAAAAGAGGTGACGTATTGAAAGAAAGGTTATTTTTTAATAAATTCCACCCTGTACTCGACAAACTTACTCTGATGGTTTTGGGCAACGGAGTAACCGGAATATAAAGAGAATCGTTATAAATTATCTCTAAAGGATAATTGATCTTGGTTGTATAGCCCGACTTATTCAGGGCATGTAATAGCCAGAATATAGAAGCGGCTAAAAAACACAAGATTAATGTTTTAAAATTCATACAATTAAAAGCGCTTGTATGGCTATTTATTCAACAAAATCAAATAAGGGCCTCAATAGCTACTTATTTTTTTCTTGCGATTGATGTTTTTTCAAAAGTCAACCTTGCGCCGCCACCTGCCGAAATCGTAACGGTTGTTTCGTCTTTTGAAACGATTTTGCCGTGCAATCCGCCAAATGTTACTATTTCATCTCCTTCTTTCAGCTCTTCTACCATTTTTTTCTGGTCCTGTGATTTTTTCTGTTGCGGACGTATCATAAAGAAATAGAATACTGCAACCATGCCAACCATCATGATTATTGACATCATTCCGCCTCCGCCTTGTGCTTGTAATAGTACCATTTTGAATTGTTTATTTTAGTGGGGGGTTATTTTAATATTTTTTTTACTTTATTCAGTAATGCCTGTGCAGAATCAGATTTCTGACCTCCTAACACCTCGGCTGTAAATGATAGCACCGTCTGCGGTGGAACAGCATTTGAGTAAATAGTTACAAACTTTTTGTTTACACCTACTTTACCTAAACTGTTAAAACGCACCACAATTTTGTCTTTCTGCCCTACTCCTACCGGAGCCTCAGGTTTTGAAGCAACCGTACAACCACATTGAACCTGTACATTGGTAATCTGTAAAGGGCTTTTACCTGTATTTTTAAAGGCAAATTCATGCTCTTTTATATCGCCCTCTTTCATTGTACCAAAATCGAAACTCTCGTGATCGAATTCAATTTTAGGGGCATTCTGAACAGCAGCTAATGAGTCTTCACTACTCATACTCTCTCCTTTTGAATCAACGAGATTACACGAAAAATTCAGACTGGCCAAAGTTACGGCAGTAATCAGGCCCAAAAATACTTTCTTCATTATCTTATAATTAAAATCGTAGTCTGATTAGTTTTTTGCTTTTATCTGGTTCATTAAAGACTCTACATCTTCCAATAATTTTTCAGCCTTTTGGCGTGCTTCGCTTACTACCTTTTGTCCTTCTGCTTTGGCAGAGCTATCGCCACCTACTACCTCAAGGGCTACTTCGTCACCTCGTTCAATCAAGTCATTGATAAATTTCTGTAATTGCTCACGATACCTTGACAATCGGTAAGACAGTTTATCACGAGTGATTTCTCCTTTATCAGGTGCATATAATACACCTAAAGCGGCTCCTGTTGCCACACCTACTAAAAATGAAATAAATGTTCTTGATGAATTGCTCATAATACCCGTGTCCCTGATGGGATATTTAATAGTGGATAATTGTTGATTCCTTTTTCGACGGCAAATTAATTCTTTCGTCGAAATATTCAATTTATTTATTGTCTAACATTCCTCTTCCGCTTTTGCGGATTTTACCGGCCTCTTTCAATTCCTTAGAAAGACTGTCCAGAATACCGTTCACAAATTGTCCGCTCTTCGGCGTACTATAATCTTTGGCTATTTCAATGATTTCGTTGATAGTTACCTTAACCGGAATACTCGGATAATTCATCATTTCAACCAAAGCCATTTTCAATAATATCTGGTCGGTTTCTGAAATACGTTCGATTTCCCAGTTTTTCAACTTCGGAATCAGAATTTCTTCCAGGTCTTTTTCCTCCAGAATACTTTTCCGGTATAAAGTTTGTAAAAAATCTTTTCTTTCATTCCATTCTTCGTCTAAAAGCGCAATTTTAAATCTGCCTTCTTCAACAAATGACTGGAAAGTATGCGTAATAGCCGAGCGAAGGGTCTCGATATCGTCAATCCAATACAAATCATGTTTTTCAAAATACTCCGATGTTAATTCATTTTTCAGAATCACATTCTTCAACAAGTATTTCAAAAACGAGAAGTCTTCTTCTAAAGTATGATTTTTCTTGGCGCAATACTCAATATAATGAGCATTGTTACGCAATACCTCGCGATGCAACTTGGCAATCAATACCTGTTCGGTACTCCAGTTTACATTACGACGAATGGCTTGTGTTTCGAGCAATCTTTCCTGACGAAGTTTTTTAATGATCTGGTTATCAGATAATTTCGATTGAGTAGCATTTCTATCATCGGCGTCGCCACGGTCGGCCAATTCGATGAAGAGCAATAAGATTTGTAGATATAATTCGTAGACCTTCTCAGCCTCCAGTATCATTCTACCGGCGTAGTGTTCAATGTCTTTTTTGTTTTTAAGCAGAAAAAAATCTTTGGCTTTTTCTACTGACATTTTTACTTCCTGCGGAACAGCGAAATCATCTTCTTCCTTGCGGGAAAACTCTTCCTGAAGCAATTGTTGTCCTAATTTTTTGTATCCCTCTAATCTTTCGCGATCCTGAAATTCCATTGAATTTAAATCTGGAGCGAAATCATCTGCAATGAGGTCTAATGATAACTGGAAATTCGCACCCTCAGCTTGTTTATAAGCATACAAGGCTTGCATCGCACGAATCCGTATGAGGCGTCTGTTAAGCATCGGTGTTCAAAGAACGATTTAATAAGCCGCAAAATTAATAAAAAATCAGGAGATTGCCTAAAGGCAGGTATTGGAATTTGTTATTTACCAGTTTTATACCTCTACACCAGCCTCCAGACTTATATCAATTTATGCATGACTTTTGCTCTGACTTTGTATGTAATAAATAGTGGAATAATTATATAATATTTCGCCCGAAATTTCATTATAATAGAACATTTGCCCGATATAATAAAACTGATACCCCTCTGAGCGAATCCGAATGAGGCAAATGCTTGAAATAATCAGATTTTTTATTAGATTTGAGGAAGAAATTTGGCCTGCGATGAAAAGAACTTTAACTTATATCCTGACACACTTACTCCTTTTCAGTAGTTTATTTGCTTTTGCCCAGTCTTACTCGGGCGAGCAGATTAAAGAAGATTTGTCTACCTTAAAAACCGAAATTGAGAAGTACCATCCCGACCCTTACAAGTATATTTCCAAAGAAAAATATCAGGCTTTACACGATTCTATTGCTGAAACCATTAAAGGGCGCATGACACTTCGTGAAGCGTATTTTGCACTGTTGCCTATGGTACAGGCCATTGGCTGCGGACATACGCATATGATGCTCGACCGTCGGTTATTAGCTAAAAGTACCTCCTCTTCCGAAAGACCCAGATACTTTCCGTTCAGCGTGCGGCTCATTAACGACCAGCTATTGGTTTCAAGAAATTACTCGGCCGATAAGAAGATTACACGAGGTACAGAGATAACTGAGATTGATGGACAGCCTGTCAAAAAAATCATAGAAAACTTAGAGAAAAAATCCTATTATAACGGAGATGGTATTAACCCGAATGCGCGGAAATATTATGCAATCCGTGAATTCAGGAAATTGTATTATTTATGGAAAGGTGAGCAGGAGTCTTTTACCGTCAGTTATCGCAAACAGGGAGAAGGAAAACTTAAAACGACCAAAATAGAGGCCAAAGACACCTATTTTATGGAGAAAATGATGGAGACCCGTTACCCCGATGTAGATGAAGACACCACTGGTATGGTTTCTTTTCGGGTAATTGACTCTACCCGGAAAGTGGCAATGGTTGATGTGCGCTCCTTTATGTATGATTTCAATAGCATGAGCCGAGGAAATTTTGAGGGCGAAACCAAGAAGATTTTCAGAAAGTTGCAGGAGAATAAAATTGAAAACCTGATTCTTGATTTACGTGGTAATTCGGGTGGTCTATTAGAATATTCTATCTTTTTGCTCAGGTATTTTACCAATCAACCTTTTGATGCTTACCGTTTGGGGTTTCGTGATGAAAGTTTACAAAGACTGAAACAGGATTATAAAAAATATGATGGTGGCTATGCCAAAGAAGCGGCCTCAAGACTGAATACAGAGTTTTCAGTCAGAAATCAGGATGGGTTTCTGGAAAGCAAATATGTGCAGAAACAACGCCCGCACGATGAATTCAGGTTTAATAAGAATGTATATGTGCTGATGAACGGAGGCACTTTCTCGGCGGCAGCCTTGCTGGTATCAAAACTACATAATATGGGCGTAGGTACTTATGTGGGAATGAGTTGCGGTGGTGCGTATGATGGCTGTTCGGCAGCACAATTTTCAACCATTCAATTGCCAAATACCTCTTTAGAAATCTCATTACCTTTGGGACGGATATTATATAACGTAGATGCTAAAAAATACGATAAGCCTATTCTACAACCTGATTTTGAGGTAAGTGCCAATCTGGATGATTTCCTCAACAACGAAGATACTGTTCTGAAATTCACTTTAGATCTGATTAAAAAGAACATCAAAATCAGATAATCTGCTTTTTTTCGTTAGTTCAATATTAACAGAAAGGCGTATCTTTCTGCTTAATTTACTATTCGGATAATTATGAGATAAAAATCTCCTGATTTCAACAAAATTTCAGCGTACTTCATGAAACAACTGCTAATTCTGTTTTGCTTTTTTATCAGCTTCTATTGCCATGCCCAGAAACAGACATTTTCGGTAGAAGAAGTAAGGAAAGATATGGCAGCGCTGAAACGCAAGTTTGAAAGATTACATCCGGGCATGTACTATTATACAGGCAAAAAAGAATACGAAAGACTCTACGACTCACTTTATAATAGTCTAACCCAACCGCTCACTTATCTGGAAGCCTATCGGGTATTAGCTCAATTAGTAACAGCTGTAGAAGATGGACATACAGGTATAAGATTTGATAGTAAGCGTTTCAACCGCAAAAAGTTAAAGTTTATTCCTTTCTATTTACGAAAACTGGGGAATAGCTATTATATAAGCCTGAATACCTCACAGGATTCTACCGTTATCAGAGGTTCGGAAGTTATTAAAATCAATAATGAGCCGATTGATGCCATTATGGCAAAGCTGAAAGTATTTGTATCAAGTGATAAGGGGAATGAAGCAGTAAAAGAATATTATACGACAGGCTTATTTCCGAATTATTATTTAAGACAATATGGCGAAATAGATTCAGTATCAATTACTTATCGCCTACCCTACGGCAATGTGATTCTCAGAAAAAAGCTGGCCTGTCTGAATACCGGACAAATCAATAAAATTTCCGAAAAACGTTATAAGGCTTTTAACCGACCCAATCTTTGTATCAAAATAGTTGATAGCCTTAACCATATTGCGGTTTTAGACATTACTACTTTTAGTATGACGGGTAAGTTTCTTGACTTTGACCAGCATAAATTCAGAAGGGTATTAAGAAATAGTTTCAAGACCATTAAAAATCAGGGCATTGAACACCTGATGATTGATTTCAGAGGGAATGGCGGAGGATATATCCCAAATATTTCACGTGTTTTGAAATATCTGTCGCCTAAACCTTTTACCATTATTGATACCATAGGATTTAAAAAGAGTGCCTATTTTGCTATTGCCAAGCCATACTATCTTACCCCACCGCTATTTTTCTGGATGGGATTTCCGAAACGAAAAGGAGATTTGATGTATCGGGTTAACAGAAACGGAAATAATCAGAAACCGATAAAGGCGCTGGCTTATACAGGCAAAACCTATTTTATAACAGATCCGGGTTGTTATTCGGCTACCACCTTTACACTTAATGTAGCAAAAGACTTAGGTATTGGTCAGGCATTTGTCGGACAGACAGTTGGTGGTGCAAGCTGGGGAAGCTTTGCCGGAACATGGGAAGATTTCAAATTACCTAATACCCGATTTGTTGTACATACACCTTTGTATAAAATCACGCATAGAATGCCTAATCAGGTCAACAAAGGTTTCTTTCTGGACTTAGACTATGAAGTAAACCGTAATTATGAAGAGCTTATCAAAAACAATACAAGCGTCATTGATTTTATAGCCGATATGATTCGGGCGAGCAAAGCTGCCAGTTTGAGGTAGCAACTACACATTCGCTCAAACAAATCTGATTTAATTATCCGAATCATGAAAAAATTGTAACTTCGGGCACTTTTTAGATATTCTCCTGATATTCAAAAATGGCAATCAAAAAACCGTCCAAAAGCACATCTACAAAGAAAACTAAGGTAGAAAGTCCTAAGAAAATATCTTATTATCGTAAGCCTGAAAACCTGAGCCTTGACCAATGGCAAACGGCTCTCCGCAAGCAATTTGGTGAAGATAATGAGCATGAATTCAAGATTCTTAACCTGGGCACACAGGAATTCTTCTCAGATTTTCATGTAACAAATACGCAAACCAATAATACATATAAAGTAGCCATCAGAAGCGCTGATGATAGTCAGAATTTCTGTGAATGCTTTGATTTTAAAACCAATCGCCTGGGTGTGTGCAAACATATTAGTGCTGTGAAGCATCACCTGAGCCAGTTGAAGGGTTTTAAAACAGCCATGAAAGAGGGTTTTCATCCACATTACACCTCAGTATATGTTGATTACAGAGAAGGACGAGAAATAAAAATACGTATTGGTTCAAATAAAAAAGAAGAGTTTGAAGAGTTAGCTCAAACTTATTTTGATGACAACAATACCCTGAAAGAAGCCTCTTTTGGCGTTTTTGAATTATTTTTAGAAAAGGCTGCGGCTTTAAGTAATTCTTTCAGGTGCTATCCTGATGCGGTTGATTTGGTAATTGCAGAAAGAGACAAGATTCGCCGGAGAGATTATCTATGGCGCATCATGCCCGATGGAGAAAACGATAAATATTTCGACGATTTAATTAAAGCTACACTCTTTCCCTATCAGCGGAAAGGTGTATTTTTTGCTGCTCTGGCAGGCAAAAGCCTGATTGCGGATGAAATGGGTTTGGGTAAAACCTTGCAAGCCATTGCCACTGCCGAACTCTATAAAAAAGAACTAGGTATCCATCGAGTGCTGATTGTTTGCCCTACTTCACTTAAATATCAATGGAAAGCCGAGATTGAAAAGTTTACAGATAGTAGTGTATATGTAGTGGAGGGCAGTTTACAAAAACGCAAAGACCGCTATTGGCGAAGTGATGCTTTTTATGTGATAGTAAGCTACCACACGATGACCTACGACTTAGATTGGCTCAACCGCATGGAGCCAGATCTGGTTATTCTGGATGAAGCCCAGCGCATCAAGAACTGGAAGACAAAGGTTTCGCAACAAATCAAACGCATTGTTACGCCCTATTCGATTGTATTGACGGGTACACCTTTAGAAAATAAACTCGAAGAATTGTATTCTATCATGCAGTTTATTGATGTGTACCGTTTAGGGCCGATGTATCGTTTTCTGAATGAACACCAGATAGTTGATGAGTCGGGGCAGATAATTGGCTATAAGAATCTGAATAAAATAGCCGAGAATCTGAAAGATATATTAATCAGGAGAACGAAGAAGGAAGTACTTTCGGAATTGCCTAAGCGCATGGATAAAAACCTGTTTGTGCCAATGACACCGCAGCAGACAAAAATCCATCATGAATTAGGAGATCAGGTGGCAAAACTGGTAAATAAATGGAAAAGATCCGGCTTTCTGAATGAAACTGACCGTAAGCGTCTGGTAATCACTTTAAGTCAGATGCGTATGGTATGCGATAGCACCTATATTCTTGACCAGAAAACCAGACATGATACGAAGATTGATGAAGTGATGAACATTCTGGATGAAGTCTTTGAGACATCAGGTGAAAAAGTAGTCATATTCAGTCAATGGGAGCGAATGACCCGGTTGGTGGCTCAGGAATTAGAACAAAGGAATATACAATTTGAGTATTTATACGGAGGTGTAGAAAGTATCAAGCGGAAAACGCTATTAGAAAATTTCCAGAATGACCCTGAAAGTCGAGTTTTTCTTTCAACCGATGCCGGAAGTGTCGGCTTGAATTTACAGAATGCTTCATTAATGATTAATCTGGATATTCCGTGGAATCCGGCAGTTTTGGAGCAACGCATAGCCCGTATTTATCGCATGGGTCAGGAAAAAAATGTATCCATCATTAATCTGATTTCTACAGGCACTATCGAACAACGAATGCTCGATGTGCTACAGTTTAAAGATGCGATGGCCAAGGGTGTGTTAGACAGAGGGGAAGATACCATTTTTATCGGTGAAGATCAGTTTAAGAAATTCATGGAATCGGTTGAAAACCTTGTACCGCAAGAGGCTACAACAGAAGCAACCGAAGTACCCGACAATGAAGAAGAAACCATTAAATATGAGTTACCTGATGAAATACTGGTAGATACGCCCGAAGGTGCTACTACCTTTATGGGGGATGATGATGTAAAAGAAGTCAATCAGACGCCTGTCAATGGGGCTAATCCAAATGCTCAACCACAGGAATTATTACAGAATGGCATTAATTTTTTTGCGCAATTAGGTAAGACTTTAAAAAGTCCGGAAGCAACAAAAGAGTTAATAGATAGTATTACGCAAAAAGATGAATCAGGAAAGGTTTATCTGAAGATTCCTGTAGAAAATGAAGATGTAATCAACAATGCAGTACAAGTATTAAGCACCTTATTTGGGGCGTTTACGAAACAATAAAATGGTATATTTTACACATTTATATCCCATTTACTAATACACCAACAAAAGCAATTGAACATGGAAGAGAATAATCATACTAATGATGTCATATTGATAGGCGCAGGTATCATGAGTGCTACCCTGGGCACTTTTCTGAAAAAGCTAGAACCAAGCTGGCAAATAAAGATTTTCGAGCGCATGGACAGAGTAACGGCCGAATCGTCGGAGGCATGGAATAATGCTGGAACCGGACATTCAGCCTTTTGTGAGCTGAATTATACGCCAGAAATGGAAGATGGCAGCATTAATATTGATAAAGCCGTTAAGATTGCCGCATCCTTTGAAACATCAAAAGAATTCTGGTCGACTTTAGTGCAAGAGGGTATCATAGAAGATCCAGCTACGATGATTCGCAGGATTCCACATATGAGTTTTGTATGGGGCGATGAAAATACAGAATACCTACGGAAACGTTGGGAGGCATTGAAACAGCATCATTTATTCAGCGAAATGAAATTCGCTAACAACTACGATGAAATAGCCAAGTGGATGCCGTTGATTATGGAAGGGCGCGATAGAGACGAGAAATTAGCTGCTACCTGTATGGAAATCGGGACAGATGTTAATTTCGGCGCATTATCCCGTTCGATGTTCTCTTATTTAGAAAATGCCGATGGTGTTGAACTAAAACTTCATCATGAAGTGGAAGATATTAAACGTCTGGATAATGGTGACTGGCAATTAGAAATCAAAAATCTAGATACTGGCAAAACACATACTTATACAACCAAATTTGTATTTATTGGTGCGGGTGGCGGTTCTCTCCCATTGCTTGAAAAATCAGATATTCCAGAAGGCAGAGGCTATGGAGGGTTCCCCATCAGTGGTAAGTGGTTGGTTTGTAATAAGGAAGAGCTCATAGAGCAGCATTGTGCCAAAGTATATGGCAAAGCCAGTGTGGGCTCCCCGCCTATGTCGGTACCGCATCTGGATACCCGTGTGATTGATGGGAAAAAGGCTTTACTTTTTGGCCCTTATGCCGGGTTTTCTACCAAATTCCTGAAACATGGCTCATTTATGGACTTGCCACAGTCGATCAAATGGAGCAATATCTGGCCTTTGATTTCGGCAGGTGCGCATAATATTCCTTTAACTAAATATCTGATAGAGCAGGTAACCCAATCATCGGAAGACCGATTAGAAGCTTTATTAGAATATATGCCCACCGCCAAAATGGAAGACTGGGAATTACAGGATGCAGGGCAGCGGGTACAGGTAATTAAAAAAGATGAAAAAGAAGGCGGCATTCTAGAATTTGGTACAGAGGTAGTTTATTCAAAAGATGGTTCTCTGGCTACTTTACTTGGTGCTTCTCCGGGCGCGTCAACTTCGGTGTCTATTATGCTTGATTTGATGAAAAAGTGTTTCCCTGGTCTGGAAGCTACTGAAAAATGGCAAACTGAATTGAAGAGACTCATTCCATCATACGGCCACCATTTAGAAAAAGAGGCAGAATTGGCTAAAGCTACCCGTGAGAGAACAACTGAAATATTGCATTTAAAGGACGTGGCGTTTAGTTGAATTATTGAGTGATTGTGTAATTTAGTGAATGAGTGATTAAATAAAAATCTAGATTAATGAAATACTTATTTTTGCTTTTTTTCTTATTCTTTTTTTCCTGTGAGAAAAAAAGAGAGATAGCACAAATAAAGTTCAAAGCTTATTCAGTTGAATTGCCTGATGAATTCAAACAGGAAAGCATTGACTCCCACCTAACAACTAATTATTATTTTTCTAACGGAGATACACTCGATTTTGTAAATGATGCAACTCCGGAAGAAGATTTAATTTATACAAAAAAGGATGACTCAACTTATGTGATTAAAGTTCTCTTTGGTGCTCCAGAAGGAGCAGAATTTGGTGGTAAAATATATACCGATAATAAAAATAGTTTCTATTTAAGTACAGATGCAGGTAAGATACCAAAAGAATACCGTGGCCTTAGTGGTCATATTATCATATTCGAGATAAATACCAACATAAAGAATCCAATGTTCAAAAATGATTTTTAAAGAACATATTAGTCTGATTAATTCTTATATTAGAGAACACTCATCTTCTTATTGGATAAAATTCAGCATCCAAAAGTTTACCCCTTTAATCACTCATTCACACAATCACTAAATCACTCAATCATTTCTTAATCACCCCCTCCAATACTTTCGCATCGCCATCAATATTTGGTGGTACTTGAATACCTAATAGGGTACAGACAAAAGGATACACGTGGATATTCTGAAATTCCGGAATCTTTTTACCTTTTTTAATATTCGGGCCTTTGGCATAAAAAATAGCTCCCATTTCTGGCGTGACATAAGGATCAAAACCATGTACACCCCATACCTGGCGCTTTTCAGGTTTTTTAGCCAGATTTTCTCTTGAATAAAAACTATAACCCGCTTCTGCCATGAGTGTCAGATCTCCAATGCGCGGATGGTTATTGTAATGTAGATTCTGAGGAAGATCAGCCTTTTTATAGACTTTAAAATGATTTTGCTTAGCCGCTATACTTTGCAAGATACTCTCTTCTTTGGTTTTATCTTTCAAGAAAACATTAGCGTGTGTACCACTATTCACAAAAACAAAGTCATTCCTATCCAATCCTTGTAAAACATCTTCTGTGTAAAGAAATTTATCAGCTTCATTCTTCATTTCATACATTCCATGATCTGAGGTAAGAATTACGTTCACAGGCAAATCTATTTTCTTCAATCCAGTCATCAGCATATCTACCAAGCTATCTGCTTCCATTACTGCCGCTCTGGTTTGAGGGGCATTTGGCCCGTACTCATGGCCTTGCGTATCTATCATTGAAAAATAGATTGTTATCAGGTGAGGACGTTCTGCTTCCGGAAGATTCAACCAGTCAAATACACCTTGCACACGTTGTTTATTGGGTACTTTTACATCATAGCGATGATAATAAGTAGGGTAAGAACCGCCTATTGGTGCTTCTGAGCCTACCCAGAAATAAGACGCGGCTTTCATCCCATTCTGTTGTACTAGTTGCCAGATAGGTAAGCCACCATAATAATAAGGATCTTCTACCTTTTCTCTTTGCCCGATTGAATAAAAAGCATCACGGTTGATATCATAAAACGAATTATCAACCAAACCATGATGCGCAGGATACAAACCCGTAACAAGGGTATAGTGATTAGGAAAAGTCTTGCTTGGGTAAGAAGGAAGCATTTTATCAGCGGCTACTCCCTTTTTAATGAATTTCTTAATGTGTTTGGGTTGGTACTTCTGCACATAATCATAACGAAAACCATCAAATGAAACCATGACTACATAGGGCGTATCTTTATGTTGACTAAAAACCGAAATACTGAAGAAAAAAAACAGAAAAAATAATGAAGAGAATTTTTGTTTTGATTGAGCTAACATATTTTTTTATGGTTGATGAACGAGAAAACTCAAAAAATTAAGAGCATCTTAATCGGTTTAAGATGCTCTTACGCTTAAAGGAAAAACTATAAACAAATACTACTATTAGTCTCGCTTATTATCACGTTTTTCTTGCTTGGCAGCACGTTTTTCTTTCAACGATTTGCTTGCTTCCTTTTTCGTTTCTTTTGCGGGCTTATCTTTTGCCATAAATTTAATTGCGTTAGTAATATTAGAATAAATTAACCTATTTCTATAACTTTTACAAATATCAAATTGTTAAAAATTATCAGTAAAATCTTTAGCTACTACAATATACACTCCAAACAATTCATTATCAACAGATTACAAACCTTATCAAATCAAATCCCATTCTTTACGGTATTCTCTTGATAGGAGCGCATTAGCTTCCTTGTCGTGTCTGAATTTCTCTTTTTTGGCATTCCATTGCAATTCTCTGCCTAATCTATAAGAGATTAGCCCCAGGTGCATAGGCATGGTCATCATACGGGCATATTCAAGATTTGATTCCGGTTGCGTGCGATTTTTCACGGCCGTAACAAAGTTCTGCTGATGCCCGGGTGATCGAGGAATTGTAATCGGAATTTCTGGAATATCCTTCATCACTACACCATTGATATTGAGCTCGCATGAACCATAATCACATAATAGTGTCCCTTTATCTCCCTCAAAGTAAGCACCAATACCTTTCTTTTCTGCGCCAGGTACATTTGGTGGCTGTGAGGTCCAGTGTAATTTTAAGCCCTCAAACTGATAGTCTATATCAATCCATTTAGGTGCATCGCCAATTCCTTCGGGAGCTTCTCCTTTGGCTTTAATAGATGTCAGCCCCTTAGGGTCTATTGCCCACCAAACCACATCGGCAATATGGCACCAGAAATCCTGAAAAACCCCACCTGAATAATCCAGAAAATAACGATAGGTAAAATGGCAACGCTCAGGGGTATACTTCGAATAAGGTGCTGGCCCTAACCACATATCCCAATTAAGCGAAGCCGGTGGTGTCTGATAATTGGCTGGCCCTAGTACAGGAGGGAATCCGGTTTTCCAGAGTCTTACTGTATGCACTTTGCCAATCGCACCGCCTTTAATCAATTCTACCACTCTGTGATAATTATCGCCGGCATGAATCTGTGTTCCTAACTGGAAGATTCTGTCATGCTTCTTCATGGCTTTCAGCATCTGCTGGCCCTCTCTTACATTGTAAGATAGTGGCTTTTCACCATATACATCTTTTCCGGCCTGAAAAGCCATAATGGCCACCTGCGCATGCCAATGATCTGGTGTAGCACAAGTAATGGCATCAACGTCTTTACGGTCAAGAATATGACGAAAATCTGAGTAGAGTTGCGCTTTGGTATCTGGTTGCTTTTTTTGCAGGCTTTTCAATGTCGCGTTCAAATGATCTGAATCTAAATCGCATAAACCTACAATTTCGACTTCGGGCAAGGCAGCGAACCAATTCATATGGTTATTGCCCATTCCTCCTAAGCCAATATGCGCCACCCGAAGACGGTCGCTGGGTGCTACTTTCTTTATCATACCCGGAAGCAAGGTAAGACCTAAGGCTGCAAAACTACTTTGCCGGATAAAATCACGACGATTGAGTGTGCTTTTCATGTTTAAATATTAACAGTGTAGGGGGTGAATATTTGAATATAAGAATACGCATACAATTTAGAAAAAAACAAACACGATTTAAGAAATACGATTATAAAAAATAGGGACTATTTTAATTAGTACCAATTTCCTGATAGCCAGAAGTAGAATAAATATAACTCTTGTAGTATCATTTTACTATTTATTCTATGAGTGTCACCCTTTAATAATAATACGCCCATTCAATAAAAAAATCCGTTAAAATACCTTTTTTCTTCTTATTTTTATGAGAATTATAGTTACCCTAAATAATGCCCAAATTCTACCCTTTACTTTTGTTACTTGCTCTTTGTCAGTTAGTCAATGCTCAAACTATGTCCGTTTCTTTTGATGGACAGACCATTTGTCGAGGAAAAGTTGAAAAAATTGATTTCGTTACTTCAGGAAATTTCAATGCAGACAATTATTTCAAAATTCAGCTTTCGGATGCTTCAGGAGATTTCACCAATCCTGTCGAATTAACAAGTTTCAGTAATACTTCTTTTCAAAAAGTTGCTTTTGTCATACCGGATAGTACAAGTACAGGAACGTCTTATCGCCTCAGAGCGGTAAGCACAAGTCCTGCTATTGTAGGCTTGTCTACTGCCAAATTAGCAGTGCTTGATTCGTGTCTCTCTCCTACTCCACTGCCTGTGATCAATTTACAAAGTTTACACTCGACTCTGCTATGTTCTAATACAACTATTGCAGTTCATTGGACAGTTACAGGTGCAGCATTGGACTCAACTCATTTTTTTACGGTACAACTATCTGATGCCAATGGTAGTTTTGATACTCCCTATATCCTTGCCATTGCAGAAGCAAATGATACTACAGCTAGTTTTAATATTCCGCAAGGTTTGATAGAAGGGACAAAATATAGAATCAGAGTTATAGCCACTAGTCCGGGCATTATCAGCAATAGCACTGATGCTGATTTAAGCATCTTTTCAACACCACCCCCTCCATCAATTATCGTTGCTCCTGCGCAACCTTGCCTGGGAGATACCATCAGGCTTATTGCCAGTAATGGAGGTTTAGACGAAACTACTTATTCATGGACGGGGCCTGTAACGGCATCAAAAGATACTCTATTAATTAGCTCAGGTAGCTTGTCTCATGACGGGACTTATGTGGTAACCGCCACCCGCAATGGTTGTTCTGCTTCTGCCTCCCAGAGTTTAATGCTTGGTAATTGCAAACCTGCGTGGTTGTGGGCACTTACCGACAATTACTGGACTAATACCTTTAATTATCCTTCAACAATCGTTGATACCGAGATAGACAGTGAGAATAATCTATTTATTGCAGGTTTCTTTTCTCAGGGTATGAGTTTAGGCAATACGCTTATTACTACGCTTTATGGCAATACTGTTTTTTGTGATAACTCAGAAACGGCAGATAAGCGAACTGGATTTATTGCGAAAATCAATGCTGAGGGCAAATTAGCCTGGTATAGAAAATGGAATACGCAAAGTGCTACCGGTGATTATCAGTATTGTGACTTAGCCGTAGATAATGGACAGGTTTTTCTGGTATCTGAATTTAACGCAACATCGAATTGTCCTTCTAATCCTGAAAATGGGGCTTCGTTAATCTTAGCTGATGAAGAAGACTTATCGTTAGGAAATATTGCCGGATATTGCCAGTATGCTGTCTCAGATACAATTCCCGGGAAATATGAGTATCGGTATAAAGGGCAATTTACCTGGCTAGCAAAGTTTGATTTAGATGGTACCTTAAATATATTAACTAATCTTACAGAGCTTAAATCCTGTGGTACATCTATCAATAATTTTGATAATAAGCCCGCCTATGGTTTAGGAGCAAAGGGCTATTATTCGTTAAAAGCCCGTAATAATAAGTTATGGCTATTATATACCTGGAATCAGGGATTACCAAATACACTCCGCTTTGCGAATGGAAATGAAACAACCAACGAAGCAGCCGGCTTGGTTGTGATGGAACTTAACCCGGTTAATCTGAATATAGTTAAATACCAGAAAGTGCCTGTTTATTCTCCTTCAGGTTCGTTAGGTATGTCTAACCTTGAAATTGATGCACAGAATAATATTATTGTTACAGGCTCAACTGCCACTATCGGTGTAGGTACAGCGGAGGCAGTTTCATTTGGCCCATATCCGCTCATATTTGGTGATACCGATTACTTTGTAGCAAAATTCAATACTGCTTCAAATAACTGGGCATGGGCCAATAAATCGCAGCTTATCTTATTAGACGACAATGCCGATTCGGCGCCAGTTATCAAAACAGATTCACAAAATAATATCTATCTGGGATTTTCTGTAAGAACTTCTTATGGGGGCAATTTCACCAATATTACCTTACCCACTACACCTCAGGATTATGATGCCAACCGTACTTCAGCATTATTAAAAATAAATTCAAATGGAGACGGTCTATGGGCAAAACTAAATAATCATACTTTAAGAGGTGGACGAAACTCTATCAGTATCGATAATGAAGATAATGTCTATTTTCTTAGTTACCTCAACAACTCTGCCACTGCCGACCGCTTTTTAATTCATGAACATCGCTTACCACAAAAAGACCTAGCTACTTTTAGTAGTACTTCAGGTAATCCGTTTGTTGCAATTTATAAGCCTAATGGAGATTTAGCAGGTTCAGTTAATAATATCAGAGTATATAATGCATTGTATGTAAATGGTCTGGCAGTAGATAATCATAAAAATATCATTCTGAGCGGTAGTAATTATGGCAAAGCTGATTTCGGGCAATTTACTATCAATACCAATTTTGGAAATATTGCTGATTCAAATGACAATCGGCAAAGAGGTTTTATTACCAAAATTGATAATCCTAAAAGCATCGTTCTGGAGTATACCAATACCTATTTATGTACAGGGCTTGAAAATCAAATCAGATTTAATACTACAGGTAATTTTGAAAATAATCTGTTTAAAGCCGAATTAATAGATCTATCTACCAATAAAATTACGACAGTTGCAACAGGCATCAGCAGTCCGCTTTCATTTACAGCCACTGATGATCAGGCAGGTAAAGAATATTATGTCAGAGTTGTAAGCGACGATAATTCAGTAATAGGTACGATACGTGTTGATAAAATGCTGGAAATCAATACCTCACTCCGACCTGTTCTATCGAGTACACTCTTTGGCACTGCTCCGATACAAGGAATTTGCTATACCCAATTGCCTGACTACCGGATTCAAACCAATGTGGCTGGTGCTCATATTGTTTTGAAAAGAAATGGAGAAACGGTATATGAGGGTCAAAATCAGGATTTTCTTCCAACCGAAGCACAAACGGGTATCTATAAAGTATTTGCTGAGAATCAGGGATGTAAAGGCGAAAGTGCAGATTTAGATTTCAGAATCAATCGTCCGGCTAAGGCAAAACTTTCAGGTTCTCAGACAGTCAATGATTTTAATTCTCCTAGTTACCTTTCTCTTAATCTGGAAGGCGGCGGCGAATATGAAGTAAATATTTCGGGTATTCCGTCAGCACTCAAACTGAATAAGTCTTTTGAAACCATCATGGTTCAACCGACACAGAATACCACCTATTCATTAATTTCTGTTTCTAATTACTGCGGCCCCGGTACTGTTGTTGGTGTAGCGGATATTTCGCTTTGCCAGAATTTTTTATCGCTTACCAACCCGACTGATAATTATAGTTCAGGAACCATTATCAGGAAAACGGATGGCACTCATGGTGAAATTATAGCTAACAACGAAATTACAGATAGCGCCAAAGTAGTTTACAGTGCCGGGAAAAGTGTTATGCTCAATCCGGGTTTTTCAGTTTCCAGTTCCGGCAATTTCATTGCTGAAATTAAAGGTTGCAACTATGTAATAGCCGACCAGGAAGATCATGATTTTAAACTAGGCTATGAGAAGTTGCATGTTTATGGGAATTCTCTTGATAAAACGATTGCCGAAATGACAGATTTTGCGCAAAAAGGAGCAAGATTATTTGAATTAACAGTCCGATTTGAGGATGTTTTTAAATCTCGTTCCCAATTTGATGAAACAAACCCTGATATTTTAAATGGATACTGGAGCATGTATGACAAGCTCATTAACCATGCGAATAATATTTATGATTTCGTGGTTCTTCGGGTCAATGTAGATTATGATGATAGCCGTTATTATTTTCAGGAAAGAGATGAGCTTGATCCTACACAAGTACCTTATCAGAATTTCGACAATGCCATGTTTAATCTGTTTGGAGAAATTGTGCAAGATCAGTTCAATAATCCTTCACGAGTAGGTTATGGTTCAGGACATGGCTCGTTTTCGTCACTAACAGCCACAGCCAAGATGAAAGGTTTTGTACAAAAAGTATTGGATAGATATTATCCGACTTTAGGGCAAAAACTCTATTGGGTCTCAATAGCTACATCAGGACAATTTGAAACTGGTTTTAACTATGAAAACGGTTGGGACGGCGAAAATTTTATCAACCCTCGTCCTTGTGAATATGATTATTCGCCCGATAATGTAGGTAAATTCAGAGAATGGTTGGTTACTGAACGTTATACAAATCTGCAAGAAGTAAATAATACCTATCATACCAACTATACCGGAGTTGATCAGATTGAACCGCCCAAAGTAGGTGTAGAAAATATCAAATATATGAATCATGGGCACTTGTTGACTATGTACAATTCGGTAGTATTTGAAGACTGGTATAAATTCAATTATAGACAAATGAAAAACTTTTTGCTTGACTGCAAAAGTATTGTCAAAGCTAAAAGTGATAAGATTAAATTTTGTTTTGAATCTGGCTCAGTAGCAGACCAGTTGAGCGCAGCCCGGAAAACATTTGATGTGCCTGATATTAATACTTATGCAGACGTCTTAAAAACAAATACTGCCACTGCAAGCTTTGGAGGCCAACATACCTGGGATGGTGATATAGTAAGGTCTAATTTCAGTGGAGAAATCCAGACTGAAATCAATGAAATGGATGTGGTAAATATGGCAGGCATCGTAGATCCGGCAATTGTTAAACAAAAAATGCTGGAGTATTCAAAAGCCGCTTATTTGAATAATACCAGAGCCATTATTTTTATTGCAGACAAAGACACACCTTATTATAACAACTCTTTAGATGCTTTGGGTGAGTTGAAAAACTGGATTAATACACATACTGAGAAGTTTACAGAGGGTGAAACTATTTATGTGAATTTATCAGATTTAATCAGGAATTTCTCACAAGCAATGGCACCATTCAATGCTATTTCCTCTTCTCTGCCGGCGAATGGTTATGAGAAAAGGCCGAAAATTATTATCAATAATAATTCGGCTTCACCATCCGGAAAGTAAAATCATCGCCAACCTGATGCAACAATTTTCGAAAAAATACTGTTAGGTTTTTATAGTCAGTTCAGATCATGCCTGAACTGACACGAACCTATCGGAATATAATTTTTGTGAAACATTTAGCTTACCTCAACAAGTTTCTGCTTAAATACAAATGGTATCTTATATTAGGTACTATTTTCACTATTATTTCTAACCTTTTTGGTGTTATTCCGGCGCAGGTTGTTCGCCATGCACTTGATCTGGTGAAAGAAACCATTGACGTATATTTTCTATTCTCTAATACCGAGATTCAGAAAAATATGTATGATGTTTTCACAACCAGCATCAGTATTTATGGTTTGTTGATTCTGGTGATGGCGATTCTGAAAGGTATTTTCTTGTTCGCAGTTCGCCAGACCTTGATTGTGATGTCTCGTCATATTGAATATGACCTCAAAAATGAGATTTATGCACATTATCAGACACTTCCCTTAAGTTTCTACAGAAAAAATAATACAGGAGATTTAATGGCGCGTATCTCGGAAGATGTCAGTAAAGTGAGAATGTATATCGGGCCATCAATTATGTATCTCATGAACATGGCGGTGCTAGTTGTGCTGGTATTGAGTTATATGTTTTCGGTGAATTCACGATTGACCTGGTGGGTATTGTTACCTATGCCTTTGTTATCAGCCAGTATCTTTTTTGTGAGTACGTCTGTGAACAAACGTTCGGAAGAAATACAACGTAGCCTTTCGCATCTCTCTACTTTTGTGCAGGAGGCGTTTTCCGGTATCAGGGTTTTGAAAGCATTTGCGCGTGAAGATGACTCGGTGAAACGTTTTAGAAAAGAAAGTAATGTGTATAAGGCAAAATCTTTATCTCTTACCCGCTTTGATGCGCTCTTCACCCCTACTATTGCCTTATTGATTGGATTAAGTACGGTTTTATGCGTATATATTGGTGGACAGGAAATTATTGCAGGCAGGTTGACACCCGGTAATATCACCGAGTTTATTATGTATGTATTTATGCTTACCTGGCCTTTAACGGCTTTAGGCTGGACATCAAGCCAGATTCAACGGGCAGCAGCCTCTCAACAACGCATCAATGAGTTTTTATTGACCAAGACAGATATTGTTTCAGAAAAAAACCTGACTAAAGAAATTCAGGGAGGTATTACATTCAGAAATGTAAACTTTATTTATCCTGATTCAGGTATTCAGGCACTAAAAGGCTTCAATCTGGACATTAAAGCCGGTGAATCAGTAGCGATATTGGGTACAACGGGCTCAGGCAAAAGTACGATTGCCAATCTGATTGTGAGAATGTATGACGCTACGGAAGGAGAAATTTTGATTGATGGCATTTCGATTAAAGATTATAATATTCAGCACGTGCGTAGCCAGATGGGTTATGTGCCACAGGAAGTGTTTTTATTTTCGGACACGATTCTGAATAATGCCAAATTCGGTTCTCCTGACATTACCGATGAGCGTATTATAAAAGCTGCAAAAGATGCGGATTTGTATAAAAATATCATGGATTTCCCGGATAAGTTTGAAACGAAATTAGGGGAACGTGGGATTACTTTATCAGGCGGACAAAAACAACGTTTATCTATTGCCCGTGCCATTGCCCGTGAGCCCAAAATATTAGTTCTTGACGATTGTCTTTCAGCAGTTGACACCAATACCGAAAACATTATTCTGAATAATCTGGAAAGAATTATGCAGAACCGTACTTCGGTTATTATTTCTCACCGTGTCTCTTCAGCTAAATTAGCTGATAAAATCCTGATGCTGGATGAAGGGGTTGTCATTGAACAAGGCACCCATGAGGAACTATTGAAGAAAGATGGTGCCTATAAGGAATTGTATGAGAAACAGTTGCAGGGGGAGGAAGTGCAGTAGAGAATTGAGTGATTGTATATCTTGAACTTTGATTTAACTGTCCACCGTCGCGGCTGATTTAAGGATTTCACTGAAAGTACAATTAATAAAATCAGTTATTTTATAATATACAAAATCAGGTCAATCAATTTAATCAGTTAAATCAAAGCTCTAGACAATTAATACACAATCACTAAACCACTCAATTGATATATTTTAGAAACTCCGCCTTAGTAGCTTCCTGTTGAAATTTACCGCCGTAGAAACTTGTAATGGTAGTTGAAGTATCATCCTGTACACCGCGTGAGGCTACACACAAGTGTTTGGCATCCATTACTACCGCTACATCTTCTGTACCTAAAACCTTTTGTAATTCTTTAGCAATCTGCATGGTCAGGCGCTCTTGTACCTGTGGCCTTTTAGCAAAATATTGTACAATACGATTCAGTTTCGATAAACCAATTACCTTACCGTTGGCAATATAAGCTACGTGGGCTTTGCCAAAAATCGGCACAAAGTGATGCTCACAATTCGAGTAGAAAGAGATGTCTTTTTCTACTAACATTTCATTATACTGATATTTATTATCGAAAAGTGCAACTTTCGGTTTATTTTCCGGATTCAGCCCACTGAAAATCTCTTTCACATACATTTTCGCTACACGCTTAGGTGTACCTTTCAATGAATCGTCTGTGAGGTCTAAACCCAAAGTATCCATTATCTGGCGGAAATAGTATTCGATATTGGCTATTTTCTCGTCGTCATTCATTTCAAAGGCGTTGGCACGCATAGGCGTTTCAACAGATGTGCTTACATGATCATCACCTAGCTCCTCGTCCGTAAGGGTAATTTTGGTATCTTCTTCAAATAACAGGGTATTCAACAAAGTTTCGTTCGGTTTCATATAATCTGATTCTAAGGTCTAAATGGTTTGGCAGTTTTGCCCTCAATTTCTCATAAATTACAACTGCGATATTCTCAGCCGATGGGTTAATGTCTCTGAATTCTTCGGTATCAAGGTTTAGGTTTTTATGATCAAACTTGTCCAGAATTTCTTCTTTGATTAAATCACTTAACAGCTTCATATCCATAACATAGCCAGATTCAGGGTCGACTTCGCCAATCACCTGTACCACAAGGTCATAGTTATGCCCATGGAAATTGTAATTATTACATTTTCCATACACGCGTTCATTTTTCTCCTCCGACCAGTTCGGGTTGTTGAGACGGTGAGCAGCATTGAAATGCTCTTTTCTGAACACTGCAACTCGTTTAGAACTCATTATTTTTCTTGATTTAAACGCTTTGAGTATTTACTACAAATACTAAAATCTGTGAAATTTCAGGGATTTAGTTTTAAAGTTTAAAAGTCGTCTGAAAGGTTGTCAGCAACACTTTTAAACTAAATCTGTGAGAATTTTTCCTATCTAAAAAATGCTATTTTGTTTAATATTAACATAACAAAATTCAACACAAAAAGTTGCAAAATACCTCAAATAGACATTTAAACAACTGACTATAAATAGATTAAGTATTTCATTAAAGTAGCTTATGATTCGTTGCTACTATGCTGTTGCACCGTTAACTTAAGTCTTGTGAAATTGCCAAATTATTTAATTGTATTTTCCAGTGAAAAAATAGAAATATTATATCCTGGTTTTTCGCTTAATAGCAATTAAGTTTATACATTTACGGAATGTTGATTCAAGAAAGAATGAATTGACTATTTGCTGAATACTCCACCTAATTATAACAACTCAATGACTAGCTGCCGACTAAATCAATTTTATCAATTATTGATGCTTGCCATTTTGGGAGTAGTGCTCATCGTTTCCTGCTCAAAAGAGAGCAGACCGACACCAATAAAATCTAACCTTCCAAATCCCAATTTGCCCAATATCAAACCCAGAGGTGATGAAAATTACCTGAAACAAGGCTCTGACTATATCTATAATCAGGAAAAAGTAAAGACTTTCGAACTGATTATTCCAAATGATAATCTGGCCAAATTAGATTTCGACCCCGTTAATCAGGATTATGTAGAAGGTGCTTTGGTATTTGAAGGAGATACCATCAGTCCGATTGGTGTACGATACAAAGGAACTATTGGAGCTTTTGCGGGTTGTTTGTCAAATCCTGACTGGCGATATCCGTCAGGACAAAAAACCTGTGAAAAGCTCAGTTTGCAAATAAAAATTAACTGGAATAACCGCAAAGAACGCTTTTTTGATCTGAACAAACTTCAATTCCATGCACAAAACTATGATAAATCACAGTTACGCGAACGTGCGGCTTATTGGCTTTTTGCCCAAATGGGCGTTCCTACTCCCCGCTCGGTTCATGCAAGGTTAATCATCAATAAAAAATATTCTGGGTTATATGGACTTACCGAAGAAGTCGATAATCGCTTTGCCCAATATTTTTATAAAGAAGGGAAAGGGAATGTATATAAGGAAGTCTGGCCAGTAAAAGCCAGTGGCGAACTACAATCAGATAATGCTTTAATAGCGGCGCTGAAAACCAATGAAGAGGAACAGAATATTGATTTCAT
The DNA here is from genome assembly GCF_054779675.1 of Emticicia fontis. Lineage (NCBI taxonomy): Bacteria > Pseudomonadati > Bacteroidota > Cytophagia > Cytophagales > Leadbetterellaceae > Emticicia > Emticicia fontis. The sequence goes on along the minus strand of NZ_BAAGXU010000020.1, from coordinate 115,081 downwards.
TAAAGAATTTGGTCAGGCTGTTGCTGCTGCTAACCCATCAAATATCAAAGATGTAGTAAGAAAATACATGGAAATCAATAAAATAATGGCTTATTGTGTGGTTGATAGAGCCATCAGGCATGATGATGGCCCTTTTCATTGGTATTGTGATAATGAAACACTCAACTCTTGCGCAAACCATAATTATTATTGGTTTGAAGACAAAAAAAACAGAAAAATGCATCTCATTCCATGGGATATGGACGGCACTTTCGAGCATGTAATCCTGAATGCGAACGATTATACCTCTCTAAAAGATAAGTGGGGAGAAACTTCTAATAGTTGTATACCTTTTGCAAGGGGAAGTGGTGGCAAGAAACAACTTTCAGCTGCTTGCGAAAAGCTAATAGCAGCTTGGGGAAGTTTTGATCAGGAATATACTTCTATTAAAAAGACCCTCTTGAGCAATTTCGTGGAAAACGGTAAAATGCTTTCTCAGGTAGATATCTGGGCAAAGCAGATTGAGCCATTTATTATTGAGGCAGATAATTTTCATAATAAAGACATTATGTATGAAGCTAATAAGAGAACAACTACATTTCGTGTTTGGGAAAACGCAACTAATACCTTAAGAAGTCAGATAAAAGCAATTCAATAATTTCTGTACACTGCAAAAAAAACTCACTCCCCTGAAATTCAGGAAAGTGAGCCTGGTTTTAAACAAAGGGATTCTATCGTGTACTAAAAATCTTTTTTACTCCTTGGGTCATTTTTTGAAATTAAGCTTTAATATATTCTTTGCAATGTCTTTGCCGTTTTGTTGTCCGTTCTCGTTCGCCATCCGATATTGTACACCCGCATATAGCTGTGCTAAGGTAGCTTCATTGGTATATTCTTCGAATGATTTGAACGTGCGGTTTGTTAATTTTCCCTCATAGGTATTGTCAGTAAAAGCGTAAGTATTTCCAAAAACAGCTGCTAATATCTCAGCACTTGCCCCCGAAATGGTGGCATTATCTGATGTATATGATGGCACTGGTTGTGTTGTTATAAATGGCGACCAATTCGGTGCAATAGCCTGTTTGATATACGTAACAGGTGCCATCAGATTATAATTGTACTTCGATTTCCAGCAAACTACATAAGCATCATTCATGGTTAAACCTAGTTTAATATATACTTCAGCGGCTTTATCCAGTTTCGATTTCTCTTTTTTCAGAACAATATTTGCAATGCTGAAACTATGTCCTGCGGGTGTAATGGTTGCATCAGACCAGAAACCTGCCAATACTTTTTGGTCAGCTGTCAGTGCTTTTCCTATAGTATATACCTCTTTAGCGGCATTATACATGGCAGAATTTTCTTTGAACGAAAAAGCAATAGGTGCAACAGGCTTAACTGAATTATTGAGTGCTGAAAAATTACGGTTCTTCCCCCAGTAAGGCAATAGCGGTATTTTCTGATTGCTCACAGGTTCCCATGAGCCAATGTCCACAGGCACTTTATAAGTAGTTGGAAAGTTGTTACTCCACCCCTCATTCCCTCCATCGGTTTTAGAATAATCCCAGATAGCTTTGGCAATATCTGCACCGAAATTGATGGAACGCTCTATCAACTGCTGATCGGTTATCCCTGTTTTTAATGCTGCTTCTGTAACCCTACGCAAAGAATCTATAGATGTTTTATTATCATCGTTGGTTGTGGCATATAATTCTTTAATTAAGGTCGAAATGGCTGCATTGGCAGCGATTCCCCAACTATATTCTTTGGTTGAATCCGGTAAAGGTAAGGTCTTCAATCCCGCGATTTTTCCTGATAATGATTGATACCCATCTAAACCATACACAACACTTTCATAAAAAGCGAGGCTTGTATAAGCCAGACTACGGGCTGCTACTGGTGCCGCATAGCCAGGCGTAGATTTTATCAAACGTAATTGCAGGTTCGTCCAGTTAATGGCCATACTTGCATCGAATGTATTGGTTTTTTTTGATTTAACAGCAGGAGCAATTACTTCTTTGCCGGGTTTATCCTTGCAAGAAGTGAGGCATATAGTAAGTATACAAATGATGACGTATAAAGTTACCCTTACGCATTTTAGAGAGAATGCTGTGTATAGATTCCTCATAAATTTTTCTTTTTTCCTGACCTAAATCTAGTCAGAATAAAATCAAAAACCTTGCCAAAAGACCAGACAAAGTTTTTCTATTTCTACTTTATTTAAGAAAATTTCAGAATTTGATCTAAAACTTATTTATTAGCTGGTCTTCAAAGGAAACTTTCCTGCTTTATGCTCAAGTGCCATTTCTACATAATGCCCGGCACTCATAGCCAGTTTTTCGGCTACTTCGGGTGGTAAGGTTTTTATTACTTTGGCTGGTGTACCTACTGCCATCGAATAATCAGGAATTTCTGTGCCTTCGGTTACCAGCGCATTGGCACCTATAATACAATATTTACCGATTTTAGCTCTGTTCAGAATAGTTGCCCTCATGCCTATCAACGAATAATCGCCAACTGTTGCACCATGCACAATAGCACCATGGCCCACAGTTACGCTTTCGCCGATGAGAGTGGGTTCACCAAAATCTGCGTGCAGGATAGCCCCATCCTGAATATTGGTGCGGTTACCAATCACAATTTTTTCAACATCAGCCCGAATCACTGCCGAATACCAAACCGAAACATCTTCGCCAAGTGTTACATCACCCATCACACTGGCATTAGGTGCAATAAAATATCCCATTTTATAGAATTTTGAATAAGCCACGAATAAACATAAATGCTATGAATTTTCAAGAGTCAATCTTCAAAAAATTCATAGCATTTATCAATCAGGTAACGTCAAGACCAATTAAGGCCAGATTTCAGTTGGTGAATGGAATTGCTTCCATGCACGTAAATACTCCTGATAAGACTGCACTTTTACTAATGTTTTGCCTTTCAGTTCTCCTTCTACACTCTCACCTTTCCAGTTCCACAGGCTATTGGTTTCTCTGTCTCTGAAACCTGCCGGGTCTTGTACAAAATTTAAGATTTTACCATCAATAGTTCTTTCAAACACATGGTAAGTATGGCCGTCTGGCTCTACTATAATAGCTATTGGCGTATCTCCTATTTTATCATTAAGCGTTGTCAGGTTTACGACATTGGGCCATACATAAGCCTTATTCTTTTGGTTAATACTTACACCAATCACCCAACTCTTATCCCATATTTTATTCGGGTGGGTCAATGAGTCTTCATCTTTACGTTGACGACGGTCATAGGTTTTCAACTCATCATATTCTTCATTAAAAGTATTATCAGGCTGAAATACCAGACCATCAGGGTATTGAGCAAAAAAGGCTTTCAGGGTCATTTGTTCTGATGGGATAATGTCTAATTTCTTTCCTTCCTGTGCGCCTACTGCCGCATCGCCCGTAGCCTGATACCACCAGGTTTTAGTGTCTTCGTCCTCAATTACTGCATTATAATGTCTGGCACCTACCAGTCGGAAGATTTGTTTTTTCCCATCTACAATCGGGCTAAAAACCAAGCCAGTGCGGCACATGGTGCAATACGTAACCAATACAGGTTTGTCGCCGACATTATCCTGTATTTTATGATGATAGCCTACATATTTAATCGGATACGCTTTGGCTATTCCGCCGTTTACAACGGTCATCACTACCAGACTATCCGGCACTTTATTATCTTTCTGGCTAGCAAACTGCATTTTTCCAGGTTCTTTAAACATGACCTCTGCTCTATAAGAAACATTGGTAAAATAATACAGCCCTCCGGCTATTAATACAATGATGCCTACCAAAATCCTTTGTTTGACACTGCCCTTCGTGATATAAGACCATGCCGGATAAGCCAATAGTAACAAACCTATTATTCTTGAAGCCAGAATGATTTTCTCAAGATAATAAGTTAGCTTGATAGCTTCTAAATCCTGGCTACCCGGAAAGGGCATCAACAGATATGCCTGTAAGAAAGCAGGAACGATAAGGCAGATAGCACCTATCCAGAACAAACGTTTTTTGAGTGTAGGGGTCATTGTATTTAGGTTATTTTAGGTAAAAGTCGCCTCCCCCGAGGCGACCTGATAGACTACTTATATTTTTAACCCGACTGTCACATTCACGCTTCTACCATCCGAAGACCATATACCCGGACCTGGATAAAAGGTAGGACGTTTGGTAAAGTATTGCTCATTAGTCAGGTTATTGATGTTCAGTTTTATGGTCATCGTTCTTGTTACCCGATAGGTGGCATTAATATCAAGCAAGCCATATGAGGGCACTAAGCCTACCGTACCGGTTGCGTTTGGCTTGATTGTATTCAGGGCATCGGCATAGCTTTTAGCTGTGTAGCTGTAAAGTGCAGTAATGCTTAATTTTGTATAACGGAATGTGAGTCCGTTGCGGCTTATCCACCTCGGTACACTTTCTACTTTGTTGCCTTTTACGCTCACATTCTTGTCTCCTACTCTCACGGCAGCATCCTGATAACGGGCATTCATATAAGCCGTAGAAGTAAAAATCGATAGAGTTGATTTTTGCGATAAACGGGTATCGTATTCGATATAGGTTTCTAAACCATTCGTCTGTGAATCACCTACATTGGTTCTCAGGTAATAAAAGTCTCCGTTTGCTTCTGTGCCATACGTCATACCCATACGGTTGTTATACTGCAACTGAAAAGCACTGATATCCCATTTCCAATGCTCAGTATTGCCTCTGTATCCGATTTCTGCATTATACCCATAACCATCTTTCAGGTTTTTATCTATCTTCTCATAAGAAGCCGCCGGAACAATATCTTTCAATACAACCGGGCGATAAGCCTGCGCGAAACCTACATAAAGGCTTTGCGATTGGTTAATCTGGTAATTAGCATTCAAACCCAACAACGGGAAATGATGCGAGATTTTGGTTGGCAACTGGCCTGCATCATAATACGCAATCTTTCCACTCAGGTTCGATTCACCTACTTCTACCCTTATACCCGGTGTAACCGAGAATTTAGAAGTAATGGCAAAACGGTTTTCAGCAAAGAAGGCAAAATTCTGTGTTTTCAGGTGCATATCTCTTACCCAGTCGCCGGTCTTTGATAAATCAAAATCACTACCAGTATTACCTTTACCTAATTGCTGGCGGTTCAGATCATTATTGATTAATTGCACGCCAGTTACTAAAACAGACGATACTTTACCTAAATTATAACTATGCAATAAACGCGCTTCTACCGAATAACTATGAAAATGATCCATATCTACCTGACGATTCACGTATTGTAAAGTTTTCGGGTCGATGGCATCTACCACATTGGCTGTTTTATCCAACATTACACTATTTCTATCTCCTAACACGCCCGATGCAGTAAGAGAAACACGGGTACGTGGGTTAAAACGAAAATCTGCCGAAAGAGATGGTATATAAATAGTGGGGTTAAAATAATTACGTGAACGGGTTGACATTCTTGGATTCGCATAAAACATACTGTCTGTCAATGGCCCTGGAATATGGTATACATATTGCGAATGCTTCAAATCAGCTTTTAACGTAACTTTTGGCGATGCCTGATAAGTAATACCAAAAGCTTCTCCGCTATAATCACTTTGCGAATTATCACGGTATCCATCAGAGTGGCGTCTTGAATAATAACCGTAATACTGGATTTTACCTATTTTCCCGCTGATACCATTATAGGTACTTACCAAACCAAAAGAACCTAAAGAGTTAATGGTCTCAAAACTGAATTTTCTGGTTGTATCCGGCTGTTTGGCAACATAATTCAACATCCCGCCAAACTGCGCCCCATATTGCAATGAACCTGTACCACGAACCAACTGAATAGTCTGAATAGCTTCCATTGGTAAGCTGAAATGACTAGCCGGATAAGCATACATATCTGAATTAGTAATAATACAATCGGCACGTATATTATACTCCCAGCCACGATGCGGGTCAAGCCCACGGGTTGAAATATTAGTCTGGTTACCGGTTCCATCCATATCATACACAAATACCCCTGGTATCTTGGCAAAAATCTGACGAGGTGTTTTTTCGGCAATGTTAGCATCTGCGCCTAATACATTTATTACCTCAGTTTTCTTACCGCCAAACAGGTAGGTTCCTTGGGTTAAGGGTAATCGCTCAATGGTATTTTTATAACGTTGTTCTAAAATGCTGACACCCTCCAATTCTTTGACTTTTACCGAATCTGTTTCTTGTGCATATATATTTGTAAAGCATACCATCAGTATGCATAGTAATCGTATTGACTGCATAAAAATTTTCTTTGGAAGCAAAACAGAATAAGCAGACATTCCAGCCTGCATTTGCATTGCTTCAATTAACACTGATTTTATTAAAAGGAAATAGGTATAACACCCTCACGAGGAGGACATTATACCAGATACTCTTTATATAAAACTAGGTTAATTCAGGCGGAGGTGAATGTAACAGGTGTATAACCTGATAATTCGATGCGTGTGGTTCTGTATAAAAAGAGAGGTAATATGATTCGGCAATCGGCTCGGTTAAGCTCAACTGTAAAGCGTCTGATACATATATCTTCTGTAAATCTCCAAACAGTTTAATGATCTTGCCTAATGGACTTTGCGGAGTATCTGCACTTGTATTATTCATTCCCAGAATAAGCGAGGCCAATTCGGTATAACTCTCTTTGGCATTCTGGTTTGATTTCAAAATCACATAAAGCGTGTCATTCTCCTGATATTCATGCATGATATTATAAAAATCATTCCCACTGCGTATTAAGCCTTCTTTATCGCCTCCATTATAATGGGCATTTTTTGCAGTAGTTGGTATTTTTATAATCTTCCATTTATCATCAATAATCACATTCGAACTCGTACTGTAATTATCATCAAAAAACAGCATAGCTATCGTGAGCCCAAACATATTGTAGAGCAGCAGCAATAGTAGAACGATAGATGCTATTTTCTTCAAGGCAGTTAGTAAATATTTATCAAATCTAATAAAAATCTTTCTCTTTTTTAAAGAAACTCTGCACATCTATGAGATATGCAGAGTCTGAAAATTTTTAACTAAAAACAAAACAGAAATAATTTTTTAGCAAAGCGTTGTTTTGGGAAAAATCTTTTAATCATGTGTTAGAAACTCTGCACACCAATCGGTGCGCAGAGTATAATTGTCAACCTATGATTAAATCAAAACTAAGATTCAATATTTTTATTTACCGATGCTTTTCATAGCATCAAAATTGGCATAACCATCTTCTTTAATACGAATACCTCTGGCCGCATACGCTTGCGGGTCAGTCGGTGCCCAGGTACCTAAACCATCTACATAACGATTAAACATACAAAAGGCTGCGGCAATCAGTACCGCATCATGAATCTCTTTGTCACTTGCACCTGCATTTCTTGCGGCTTCTATTTGCGCGGTTGTCACATTCTTTCCGCCTTTCTGTACACTGGCGGCAATAGCTAACAGCGCCTTTAACTTATCCGAGATTAGTGCTTCTTCAGGGTTTTTCTTGATTTGTGCTATCAGAGTGCCATCATCTTCCAGATAACATTGGGCTGCTGAGCCATGTACACTCTGGCAAAACAGGCAATCATTCAGATAAGAAACATAGGTGGCAATGGCTTCACGCTCACCCGGCGAAAGACTATTATTCGGGTCTCTCAATAGAATTTCTGCCAAAGCATTCAACGGACGAGCCGTATCAGGGCGAAATGCCATTAATCCTCTGATACCCGGTAGTGATTCTTCTTCTGGTAGTTTGATATATGCCATTATCTTGTTTCTTTAAATCTTAATGCTTGTTTTATTTCTTGGCTCCGTAGCCCAATCCTTCTGCAATCATTCTTCCTCTCTGGCGGAATATTTCAGGGTCTTCTATCGGTGCTATTCCCATTCCATCCAGATAGCGATTGAAAAAGCAGAAAGTAGCTGCTATAATCACCGTATCGTGTATCTCAATATCGGTGGCACCTAGTTCTTTTGCTCTGTTTATCTGGCTTTCTTTCACGTGCTTGCCGCCTTTTTGTACACTGGCTGCAATGGATAAAAGTGCCTTTAGCTTATCCGAAATCGGTGCGTTTTCATAATCTTCTTTAATCTGTTCTATCAAAGCTTCGTTATCATCCAGATAACAAGCTGCTACTGCTCCATGCACGCCCTCACATAAATGGCAATCATTCAGCTTTGAAACCAATGTGCCTATAATCTCACGCTCGGCTTTGGTCAACCCTTCATCAATGCATAGAATCCCTTCGGTAAATGCCCCTAAGTGTGGAGCGAGATGTGAGCGAAAAGCCATCAGACCTCGCATTCCTACTGCACCTTCGGGTAATTGAATATACGCCATAAGCTTCTTAAATTAACCATTAATTAAGTTTGATTCTTTATCTTTGCTGAAATAGGCAATGGCTAAAGCCACAATAAAAGTGGCTGAAAACGCCAGTAATGCATTACCAAAACCACCAAAAAAGGTCACGAGTGTTCCTACAAAAAATACGGCGGTTGCTGTAAAGAATCTACCCACGTTAAAACAGAATCCTGTGGCTGTTGCTCTTATAATGGTCGGGAACAACTCAGGTATATAGCTTGATAATGAGCCCTGACTAATGCCAAAACATAAGGTCAATAAAGCGGTTTCAGCATAAATAACCGGGCTGAAAGTTTTGTTGGTTAAAAACAACAAACAGCAGGCACCTATCACACTAATGAATGTCAACATCAGTGTTTTACGATTGCCAATGGCACGAATCAGGAAGCCTGATAAAATACCTCCCAATATCCCTCCGATACCTAATAGCATCATAGTGATACTTCTTTCTTTTTGTCCTGATTCTCCGGCAGGTAATAAAGTCTGTATCCAGGTGGGTAACCACGAAAATATCGCCCAAAGACCAATCAGTACTGCTCCGAAGATAAATGATCCTTTTATCAGATTCGGACGATATTCTTCATTGAATAAATCACCTGATTTAGTTTTTTCTGCATTTTTGAGGCTCTTCCATTTAGGTGATTCCGGCAATAGCAGCCCTATTAAAATCGCCACTACAACGGGTATCAGCCCTATCCAGAAAGCCTGGCGCCAGTCTGAAAAAAGTTTACTTAATCCGCCCGAGGCTACAATTCCTACCGGAAAAGCTACTGCTAAAATGCCGACGATGATCGGTCGGGTTTTCTCAATCCATATTTCAGAGATATAAACCGTTGTTACTAATAACACCCCTCCTACACCCATACCAGAGAAAAAGCGATAGGCCATCAACATGTACCAATCTGGCACAAAAACCGTCAATAGAGTAGCTATACCATATAAACCTGTTACGAGCACTAATACTTTTTTACGACCGATTCTATCACTCACTACACCAAACAAAATCCCGCCAATCATCCAGCCATATAAAGATACTGCACTGATATAAGCACCAACTTCACCTAAACGAGCCTCTGATACTTCTTCCTTCAGTAATTCTGGTATCGCTACGGGTAAATAAACTGACATTAATGTAGAAACAGTCCCTCCAATGGCGTAGCTAAGCAGGCAAAGAATAAATGCCAGCGCTCTGGTATTGGAAGAAAGTATTTCTTGTTTAGAGACTTTTTCTACTCCTAGGGTCATAGTTCAGGTTAGTTAATGATTTATCTTGTATTTGACATCATTGCGTGATGTTTAGCTTTTGTGTAATATGTAGATCGATAGTATTCAAAAAGAATCATAGGCAATACATAGTCGCCCATGCGCTCGATTGTTTCAAAAATATCTTTCGGCGTTCCTACAATCGGGAACAGCAATTCAAAACCCAGTTTATATAAACATATGAATACCAATAATCCGGGAATACGTGGTTTCAATAATACCAGAAAGGCCAGGACAATTTCTAATATGCCGAATATCTGCAAGTTTAAACCTGTCATTGGCAAACCCACTCCCGTCATATTTTTGATTAAAGTCGGGTGATTCATGAATACAGCCAGACCACCATGCCCTGCCAATAAGCTGAACAGACTTAAACGAGAAACCCACTCTACTGTATAAGCCTGTTGTAAGGATATAGATGCCAGAGGTTTTAATCTTGAAAACCATTTCTCACCCGTAGCCGGAAAACCGTAAACCAGTAAGAAAAGAATAGGCACTCCGAAATTACCTGCTCGCTCAAAGAATTCAGACATTCCCATACTTGCTGATGGGCGTAACATAGCCGTAAATACTGTCCAGAAAGCTGCCCAGAGTAACAGGGCTCTGTTTGGATAAATAAATACGATAATACCAATCAGAATATCCATTGCGCCAATCAACGGCATGAAACTATAGGCTGTCGGCTCATCGATAAAGAACACTTTAAAAAATGGCAACCAGCCTTTTTTGGTAACGACACCCCAGAAACCATGTCCTACGAAACAACCTAATACACTAAAACGTAGCCAGAAGAAAAGTTTCTCTTCAAAAGTATGTTTTGGAGAAAAAGGGTTGATTAATAGTGAATTACTTGTATTCATACTCTTTAATTATTGTGTTTTATAAACTCTAAACCTCTTTTTTTATTATTGCGTTTAGCTACACAAAAATCTGAATGTTTTTACTGGATAAAAAATTAAACTCCCAATTATTACTATTTCTTAACTTCTCTAAGTCCTAATTTTCAAGCCTTTAGCTTTATTATCAGAATAGGCACAAATGAACTATAAGCATAATTAGTGCCTATTCGAATGGATTTATCGCAATAACTCATCAAAATTCAGACTTACATAGTATAAGCCACCTACAGCCGGAGAGCCATAAGCCTGTACAATGTATTGGTTAGTCAGATTTGATGCCCCCAGCTTGATAATCGATTTGATAGCCGGAACTTTATAGCTCACTTGCGCATCTAATAAACTATAAGCATTGATTCTGCCAGGGAAATTCGACGTAAATGTTCCGTACCAGTCGAAAGCACTTTGCCAGTGCCATGTTACGTTGAAACCAAATTTATCTATCAGTTTCGGATTGCCAAACGATACGTTAGTTTTCCATTTTGGTGTATTAAACGCCGGGATATTGCTTGGGTCAGCATTTAGCAGATTGAAGCTAGTCCAGGTTATGTTAGTACTCAAACGGTAGTTTTTAGGCAATAAATAAGATAAGCCAGCACTTACGCCTTGGATCGAAACTTTGTCAGCTGCATTGGTATACAACTGAAATGCCTGTCTTTTGCCACTAAGTATATCGCCTGCCGCTGCCGGGTTGATTGAACCATCAGGTAAAAGGACAGGGCTATCAGGACGAATAACCACTGTATTGATGATAAAATCTTTGTACTGGCTATAATAGTAGTTAATATCAAACAATACTTTCTGGTTGAAAATGCCTTTATATCCAACCTCAAAGCTTTGTACTTTTTCAGGTTGAATGTAAGGCACATTAGATTTCACCAGTTTGTCTTTGTGATTAGCAATAGCCGTTTGCGGCGGAACACCCTGTGCTAATTGTGCACCAGCAGCCCCACCAAATGCTCCTACCGAAGCTACAGTAAATGAATTTTCGTAGGCACCCATACCCACAGAGTTTACAGGAGCACCACCCAAGATAATGATTGGCCCAACATTTAGTTTAATGTATTGGTCGCCTATCACCGGATTACGGAAGCCTGTTTGATAAGAGGCTCTGAAATGGTTATTATCATTTGGCGAGAATACTGCCGAGGCTCTTGGTGTAAAACGACCATCAAAGTTTTCGTTTTTATCATAGCGACCTGATAAAGTAATTTTCAGTTTATTATTAATTAACGATTTTGAAGCTTGGATAAACGCACCATACTCATCATTTGTCAGATTTTTACCTTTGTCATCAAATAGTGTTCCTTGCGTATCAAGGTAATATCTTCTGTAATTGGCTCCTATTTGAAGATTCAATATATTATTCAGGTGTTTGCTGAAATCGTACATTCCTTCGATATGTTTCAAACCACAACGGCTGAAAATACCTGCACCACTTAAGCCTTGTGTTTTAATCAATTGTTCTTTAGCTGCATCGAATGCCGCAGTACCCGGCAATATTCTTCCCTGATCTGCAAAAGCACGGGCTGCTGCATGGTTTTGTCCGCTTACACCATTAATTGTACCATTATAAGCCGCTGCATAACGTGTGAACCAGGTAGCATCAGCTTGTGCAGCCGGAACAGTATTCCCATCAAGACCTTTCACCCAGATCCGGTTAATCAACTGCCCTAATGACCGGCTATTATAAGAATTCTGCGAATCTTCCTGATTAGAATAAGCTCTTACATAGAAATTGCTTCCTTTCAATTCCAGACGATGTTGCATCATGTGGAAGTTATTAATCACAAAGCGGCTACTACCTGTATATTGTGCAATACCTTCGCTATAGTTAGCCTGATAATTTGCTTCCAGATTATCAGTAATGCGATAATGTACTGAGCCATTTAATTTAAGGCTATATACGCCATATTGTGCTAAATCTTTTTCTTCATAACCTGTTCTTGATACATTGCCGATACCTGCAATCGTTTGTGACACTTCATCGCCATAGATATTCAAAGAGTTTTTACCTGGGTTGTTCGGGCCACGGCTAGCAGGAGCTGTATTCGGGTCAATGTCTGTATAATCATTGGCATACCAGTCAGTTCCTTTCAGATACGCTACATTTACTTTTACTGCAAAACGGTTGTTGAATGCTTTGGCATAACGTAGAGCTAAATCATAAACTGGTTTTGCGCCCAAACCTGTGCCATCGCTTACGTGGTTTACACCCAGTTTTGCCTGCGCACTTAATCCCTGATAATCAAATGGATTTTTGGTGCGGATCTGTAACATACCATTGAAGGCAATAGGGCCATAGAGTGCAGAAGCTGCTCCCGGAATCAACTCTACGCTTTCTACATCAATATCATGCGGGCCAAACAAATTACCCATTGTAAACCCTAATCCTGCCGATTGATTATCTACACCATCTACCAATTGTAGAAAACGGCTGTTTCCAGTTGTATTAAATCCACGGGTATTCACCTGCTTATAGGTAAGACTGCTGGTTACCATATCTAGTCCTTTCATATTTACCAAAGCATCGTAGAAATTAGCAGAACCACTTTGCTGAATCGTTCTTGCATCCATTTTCTCGATACTTACAGGTGAGCGCAGGATATTTTCTTCAATTCTTGAAGCCGAAACTACTACCTGATTAAGGTCTGCGGCTCCTGCTGTTAAGGCAATATTCAAAGGATTTTCATTGCTTACTACTATTTCCTGACGCTCATAACCTACCATTGAGATAATCAGGGTAGTTGGAACGGTAGTACTTAATTCAAAATTACCATCGGCATTGGTAATGGTCCCTGCTACTTTTCCTTTGATGGTAACAGACACACCAATTAAGGGTCTTTGATTTTCAGCATCGGAGATTTTGCCCTTAATCACAGTTTTTTGAGCAAAAACTCCTGCTGAAATAAATAAGAGAAATACTATATAAGTACAAATATTTTTCATCAGAACTTCTTAGGTTAAATTAGGATGGGAATGGTTTTAATTCTCATCTTTTTTCTTCAGGTGGTCGTAGCCCTGAGGTAAACGATTATACCCATGGTTTACGATTCTTTCACCCAAATACTCATAAAATGAAGGTTCGGCTGGCGTAACACTCGCCAGACCATCAACATAGCGGTTGTATAAACAGAAAAGTGCAGCAATCAGCACAGTATCATGAATTTCCATGTCTGTGGCTCCTTGCTCTTTGGCATTAGCTATTGCTTCCGGCGTCACAATTTTGCCACTTTTTTGTACCATTTTAGCAATTGTCAGAAGGGCTTTCATTTTATCACTTACAGGGGCATTTTCCAAATCATGCTTTACCATTTCGCAGGTTTTCGTCTCGCCTAATAGTAAATCAGCAGCGGCCGTGTGGGCTGAGGTACAGAATCTGCACTCGTTGTTATGAGATACTATCGTGGCAATCAACTCTCTTTCACCCTGGGTCAGCGAACTCTCCCCTCTCAATAGAATCTGTGTTAATTCACGGATAGGCGCTGCGGTATCCTGGCTGAACTCTAATAAGCCCGTAATGCCGGGCAAATGGTCAGGAAGTGGTATATGAGGCATAATTTTAGACAATGGAAATCCAGTATTGGCCGTTTCGACCAATGGGAGTGATAGTGTAATAAAAACAGGGAAAACTAACAGATGTAATCTGTGTGCTTAGCGCGGACGATTATAGCCTAAAAAGGCCATTTTTCCACCCATTTCACGATAGGCCTCATTTTCTTTAGGAGCCCACGTGCCTAAGCCATCAACATAGCGATTAAACATACAGAATGCTGCCGCAATCAATACCGAATCATGAATTTCTTCATCGGTTGCTCCTTCATTCCGTGCCGCTTCCACGTCTGTTACCAGCACGTGCTTGCCGCCTTTTTGTACTTTGGCAGCAATATTAAGCAAAGCTCTGAGTTTAGGTGAAATGTCGGTCTCGACAAAATTCTGTTTGATGTCATCTATTATAGATAAATCACAAGCTAAATGTGCGGCCGCCGCTGCTCCGTGAGAAGTGTGGCAGAAATGGCAATCATTCAGATGCGAAACGTAAGAAGCAATCAATTCCCGTTCACCACTTGTCAGCGTAGACGGGCCACGCAACAAGGTTTCCGCCAAATTCAATAAGGGTGCGGCTGTTCGAGGATTATTGGTGAGAAGACCCGAGATACCCGGGAGCTCTTCATTCAACAATTTAATATGCGCCATAATCAGAAACGGTAAGCATAAGTGGCTGAAATCAGATAATCAGCAAACGCGGCATCACCATGTTTCTTTCCGGTAGGGTCTTGCATATCACTCCATGATTTGATACGGTTACGCACAACTGCATAAGGTACAGAAAATACAAAAGAATGATGATGTGTATTAAGCAACAAGCTTGGCTCAACCGAAACAATATAACCCGGACGACGATTACCTTCGCTGCTGCCGATTCTGTCGATAGCTGGTAAACCTTCTACTCTACCACCCAAGGCAAATGAGATTCCTTTTTTAGGAACAATAGCATAGCTTACACCTGCACGGCCTGCAAATTGGTCAGGTACTGAAAACCCTGTTGCATTATTAACCACTTTTGGGCTGAACATATAAAAACCATTGAAATAGACAGAAGCATTTTTGAATAAAGACTGGTAGCCTTGTAGTTCAACACTATATCCCCAACCACTATCGCCCAATTGCATTGACTGGTCAAGCGCTTTGCGTTGAATATATTCTTTTTTGTTTTTGTCTAATTTATGGAAATCCCCTATCACATTCGCATCACCGGTTGGCGCTTTTACTCCCACACCTAAGGCTATATTTCCTTTCAGATGCGTAGCTGGGTTCAACAACCAGTAAGTGGTTGACAAGCGCATATCACCTACACCTTTTGAGTAAGTATGAAAACGTTTCTGCTCAGGATTGGCTTCAATTGAATTACCATAATGCTCATATAAAGACGAACGGTCGTTATCGAGAAAAGGAATATTCAAAGCAAAACTCAAACGAGGGTTCAGGGCATAACTTAAACCGAAATCGAAAGCGTGTGAAACATTGATTACCTGTGTGCCGTTTGCAATGCGTTCTTTTTGCTCTTCAGTGCCTACAAAGTGGCGGAATGAATGCAAATAACGATAAGAAGCTGTAAACTGAAACTGGCCGCCTTTCATCATCGAGGCCGGGCTGTTTGGATTACCTGTAGCGGACGCCATGTGACGAACCGCGATACACCCCTGAGAATATACGTTTACTGAACCCAATAGCATAGCTAATGAGAAAAAATATATGATTTTTTTCATTGGAATACGTTTGAAAGAAAAATAAAAAATAGGTTTTGGATAAAATCCCAGGTCTTATAGACCTGAGCCGTCTGCTTTACCACGGGCAACTGCATATTGACCGATTTTTTTACCATGGTCTAAGCCTACAGTACAATCAAAACGGAAGTGAATTAACCCATAAATTCTTGAGTTAGATGCTTCCAATGCCATAGCATTCAATTTATCCGCTTCAGAAGGGAAAATTGAACTCAATACGTGCGCTGCTGCTCCCGAGAAAGTCGAGTGACCAGAAGTGTAAGACTGGAAGTTAGGCAAACCTACCGAAGTTTTTACACCAAACTGTTGCGGACGAGGGTAGTAATAATAATTCTTAACATCCCAACAAGCAATAGCAGCATCCATTTCTGCCGTTCCAAGCAAGGCCAGTGTACGTGCGGTAGCAATCTCGCTATATTTGTTCTGGAAACACAAATTAGCCGCTGCCCTATGCCAATGTCCCGGAGGAGTATAGCTTCCTGCTCCGTCAGACCAATAATTGGCAATACGCGCTTGTTCACGTGTCTGGTTTTTATCTATTTTTTTCAATTCATCGAGGGCCTTGTTAAATTCATCACTATCCAATGCTGGTGGTGGGCCTGGGCGCATAGCAATCATCGCAGCTTTGTCGAAGTTCCAAGGTGTTACAGTACCGTAGTTTGGTAACATCGGCGGACGCGCTGGTAATTCCTGACTCAACCACTCTGATTTTAAGCCATTGGCTTTCGCATTAGCGATCGCTGCTGCATTTACGGTCTGGTTATTAGAACCTGACATACCATCTGCTTTTGCTCTACCCATTACTTTAGCGGCTACTGCTTTTCCTAAAGCATCACCTGCCGAAATATCAGAATCTACATTCATTCCACCCCATATACGGGCATTTTTTGCTTCTGCCAGTTTAGCATCCAGTAAAGGCACTTCACCCGGAAACATGGCTACTAAAACTGTATATGAAGCCGCCGCTACAACGGCATCTTCTGACGGATAAGAAGGTAATTCAGAAACCGGTAATAAAGCTGAAACCGAGGCATCAGTTTTTGAAGGGGCTTTGCGGTTATACTTATATTTATAATTCCAGGCAGCTACTAAAGCATCATATTGAGCAACACTCAAATAAGCCAAAGCACGAGAAGTATACGGAGGGTTGGCAAAAGGGAATTTAGGATCAGCCAATGGATTAGCGGCATCCGGTACAGGATATTTACCTTCTGCATTGGATGCAGGAGCAAGATTGTAACGTGCTGCTAACTCTCGAGCGATTTCGTTCCAACGATATACGGCACCAGCACCCCAGTAAGCTACTGCTTTTTTGTTTTCAGGGGTAATAGTAGCAATAGTCGTTTTCAATTTGGCAATTTCTGCCTGATATTCTGCAGAACCTGCTGCTTTTGGCTCTGCTACAGCAACTTCGTCTGAACTGACTAAAATATAAGTTTTCCAGGTGCCGCCTTTTTCATCCAGTTTGGTTGGGATATAAGCTTCTCTTAATGGCTCTTCCAACTCTTTGTTACAAGATGAAACAAAAACGCTAAATGCAGCAAGAAGGATAAGTGATAAATGTATTTTTTTCATATTACGGCCCCTTGTTCAATAAATTGAATTGCTTGGGGAAGCATATTTTCTGTGATTAATCTTTTCTACAATTTTTATTATCTGGCAGCTTCTGCCGACTTCGTTCTGAAGTTTATCTGATATAAGAAACCTGCCGAGAATGTAGTAGACTGGCCCATGTTCTGACCATCAACGACTCTTCTGATCATAACATTGAAACCAATGTTTTTTGGTTGGAATTTACCATAAAAACCTATTCCGGTAGATTTCATATTGTTTGTTGGGAAGGGCATATCGTTTCGACGAATGTAATCACCGCCAACACAGGTATTTTTATCAACGAAGATCTCAGCCTGAATACCTTTTTTATAATACCCGGTACGTGCAGCCACATCAGTTGCATTGGGTATTCTTACTTCATTGGTATTATAAACGCGGTCATCGGCCTGGTAAGCGTCTCTGTCAACTTTGATATTACTACGGAAAATATAGCTTCCGTGAGCTGTAATATAAAAGCCTGATTCATGTCTGTAATGCGCTATTAAACGTGTAGTGAGTGTTTTAGCACCTATACCAATTGACATCGGCAAGAAATCTTTTACATAATTACTCACTGGTGTTGAACCACCAACTACCCCATGAAGAGATAATCCGCTTTCGGTTTGTACCATATTGTATTTTACCCATAGAGATAAATCCTGAACACCTTTTTGTCCCATCAGATTTCCTGCACTGGTTTTGGTTGCTACATAAGGCAATCCGGCAAGGAGGTTCAATCTTTTGGTGATTCCGTAAGCAATCATAGGCATTACGCTCTGGGTAGTATGGGTACCGATATTGAAATTTTCACGTTTCATGTTATTCTCCCAATATTCATTCCACTGGCTATGGCTATATGTAGCAGCTATACAAATAGAATTTTTATTCATATAGATAGCATCATGAGGCATTTGGGCATAGGTATTTATGCAGACACCGCCTACCAACACAAGTATTAACTTGTAGAGTAATTTCATTTTAAAATAATAGTATTTTGGTTATAAAACAGTCTTTTACAAAGGCAAATCTTATAGTTCCCAAACACAGGTATGCCATCAGGCATATCTAATTCAATAATAGACAAATACCTATGTGCTGGGTAATAAAACTATACAATTCACCAGAAGTGTGTTGATTTCAGAACGTATTCTTATCACTGACGACAAAGCATATACTTTGCCCATCTATGACAAAAATTGTAGAAAAGAAAAATCTGTTTTAAACCAAATCAGGCGGGGGGGAGTGAACCAGTTTTGTTGAAGCAGGAACGAATTCCTGGTATGTGTAGATCTTTAACGGGAGGTCTTCAACCCAAAAATATGAAATTGTGTGGGTATTGAGTTGAGTATAATCTTTAGTGAGATTCTTAAAGAAATTCAGTGCTTTTTTACCCGGGCTCGTCGGCTCATCGCTTACGTGTTTCTTTACCTGTTGTAATAAGCTGAATACATTTTCACGACTCGCGTTTTCTTTCGTACAATAAGTATAAAGCGTATCGTTGGCAAATTTGCGATGAGTAGTACGAAAAAAATCACCTTTGAAGATAACCAAACCATCTGCTGCCTCAGATTCGTCCCAACTGTTCATGTAAGGAATTGCCATTGGCACTTTCATCACTAGTTCCTCACCTTTTTCCTCGTAAAACACATTAGGCTGTACCATACGTTGCTCTTGCCATTTGTCCATTATTAAAACAAATGTAGAGCCAAGTATATTACAGATTAGTAATACCAGGAGCGATATGGAAGCGACTCGTTTCAGTAGTAGTTTTGGTTCACAGAACAAACTAAGGAAATAAATAGAAATTTTCCAACAAGTTTTTACATTTTATTAATTTTCGGCAAGTGGATATTTTTCTTGATTGCAAGTGTACGGATGCCAAAAATGGACAAAACAGTGATAATATCAGTCAATTCGGCAGAAATATTTAGTTTTTGGAGCGCAAAAAATATACTACCTCCAATAATGCAAACAGTGGCGTATAACTGACCCGTCCGGAAAAGTGCTGGAATCTCATTTAACAAAATATCTCTTATCACTCCGCCAAAGCAAGCCGTAATAGTTCCAAGGATGATACATGACGGAATATTCAATCCAACAACTATCCCTTCCTGGATTCCTCTCAAGGCAAAAAAGCCAAGCCCAAGCGAATCGAAGAAAGTGAGAGCTTTATCCAGATGATCTATTTTACTTCTGAAAATAACAGTAACAGCCGCAGAACCAGCTATTAATAAGATAATTGAAGAATCCAGAATCCATCTCACAGGCAGATGTCCTATCAGCATATCACGGATAGTGCCTCCTCCCACTGAGGTAACAAAGGCTATGACTAATAGTCCGAAGATGTCTAAATCCTTGCGCATAGCCGCCAAAGTACCTGAAGCAGCAAAGGCAATGGTGCCACCGATATTAATAAAGGTGAAAAATTCCATAGGTTTTCTTAATTTTGCAGCAAAATTAGTCGAAAAACATCAACCTATATGTTATTCGGTTAAATTAGCTATATGCGCATCGATCAGGACACAGTTCAACAGATTATTCAGGCCGCCGATATTGTAGAAGTGGTGGGTGATTATGTTGCTCTCAAAAAAAGGGGAGCAAACATGATAGCCTGTTGCCCTTTCCATAATGAAAAGACACCTTCGTTCTCTGTGTCGCCGTCGAAAGGAATTTATAAATGCTTTGGTTGTGGGAAAGCCGGAGATTCTGTACGTTTTGTGATGGATATTGAGGGCATAGGCTACCCCGAAGCACTGAAACATCTGGCTAAAAAATACGGAATTGAGGTTGCCGAAAAAGAAGTAACAAGCGAAGAGCAGCAAACCCAGAACGAAAAAGAGAGTTTATATATCGCCCTCGATTTTGCCAATAAATATTATCAGGATCAACTCTGGAAAACACCAGAAGGCGAAAGTATCGGGCAGAGTTATTTTAAAGAACGTGGCTTTAATCATCATACAATACGCAAGTTTGATTTAGGATATAGCCCTGAGGGATGGGATACTTTTACGAAGCACGCACTGAAAAACGGTTTTTCTTTAGAAATTCTTGAAAAAGCAGGCTTAACGATTGTCAGAGAAGGCAAAGACCCAATAGACCGTTTCAGAGGTCGGGTGATTTTCCCGATTCACAATGTAGCTGGAAAAGCCATTGCTTTTGGGGCAAGGATTCTAAAGAAAGACCCGAATTCTCCTAAATATCTTAATTCGCCCGAAACTGCGGTTTACCATAAGAGTTTTATCGTTTATGGTATTGCTCAGGCTAAAAACCCTATCCGTCAAGAAGAAAACTGTTATCTGGTAGAGGGTTATACCGATGTAGTTTCACTCAATCAGGCGGGTATTGAGAATGTGGTGGCTTCTTCGGGTACTTCTCTTACCAAAGAGCAGATTCAGCTAATCAGGCGATTTTCGGATAATGTAACGGTGTTATATGATGGCGATGCCGCAGGTATCAAAGCCTCTTTGCGAGGGATTGACATTATTCTGGAGGAAGGCCTGAACGTAAAAGCTGTGGTATTCCCGGACGGTGATGACCCCGATAGCTTTGTACAAAAGGTAGGAAGCCAGGCATTTAAAGATTATGTCAAAAATACCCAGAAAGATTTTATCCGTTTCAAAACCGAAATCTCACTTAAAGATGTAGGTAATGACCCGATCCGTAGAGCCGAGTTAATTAAAGAACTGGTTGAGACGATTTCTAAAATTCCTGATTCTATCAAGCGCTCGGTATTTTATAAAGAGGTAGCTTCTTTATTGAGTATTGATGAACATATACTGATTACCGAAGGCAATAAAATTTTTCAGAAAAAAGCGCACGACTCTGAAAAAGAAAGACAAAGACAACAACGAATACAGCCGTCGGTTGTGGATGTGGATATTCCGGTAGAAGCTTTTATTCCTGCCGATTATGACTATCAGCCCTCTGTTGAGGTCAAAAAAGAAAGAACCATTTTGTCGTACCATGAAGAAGAATGCGTGCGGCTATTGGTTTGTTATGGAAGCAATGTTTTAGACAGGAATGTAATTGAGAATATAGACTTTACGCTGACGGATTATATTTTCAATGAGATAAAAGATATGGAGTTTGAAACTCCATCTTATGGAAAAATACTCAATATCTGTCGGGATTTTCACCAAAAGGGGCAGATTCCTGAAACATTATATTTTACGAGCCATCAGGATAATGATATACAGGTGCAAACCATTAACTGGCTTTCGTCGCCTTATGTATTGAGTGAAAACTGGGAAAAACATGAAATTTATGTTCCGGTTGAAGCAGATAAATTGGCCGACATGGCCTATACCAATATACTAAGACTAAAGAAAAGTCGGGTTGAGACTGAAATAAAGAAATTAGAAGTTGAATTGGGAGAGACAGAATCGTTTGAGATGCAAGACCAGATTATTATTAAAATGATGCAATTGAAAGATACTATTAAAAAACTGGCTCAACTACTGGGTACAGTGGTACAAGGATAAAAAAATCACACAATAAAAACATGATAAAAGATATAGACTTTTCACCTGAATTTGAATTTGCTACCTCCAGAAGCGGAGGGCCGGGTGGACAGAATGTAAACAAAGTAGAAACCAAAGTAGAATTAAGATTTGATATACAAACCTCTACTTTACTGACAGATGCACAAAAGGAAAAACTGCTTGAAAAGTTAAAGAATCAGCTGGTACAGGATACAATATTAGTTATTACAGCTCAGGAAAAACGGAGTCAGCTAAAGAATAAAGAGCTGGCTATTCAGAAGTTTTATAAGGCATTGGAAAAGGCCTTGCATGAGCGAAAAAAAAGAGTCGCAACTAAACCAAGCGGAGTAGCTGTTGAGAAAAGGCTGAAGTCGAAAAAGATAGACTCGGAGAAAAAAGCTATCCGAAATCAGAAGATTGATTATTAATTCGCCGTAAAATAAAAAAAACGCTTGTAGGGACTCTGCAAGGGCATTAAATATTTATTAAGTCTAATATCTTCGCGTCAGAATCGTTTTCTTTGCAGGAAATATATCCAACAGCGAATGAGAAGAATACTCACCTACTTATTTATATCACTTTTTCTAAGTTCATGCGACTGGTTTAAGAAACCTGATCCTACTCCGCCAACTGCCAAACTTCCAGAATACGCAACTACTCCTGTTATAGCCACACTATCTACTAATATTGCAAACGAAGCATCTGGTGTTTGTGATAGCCGAAGTATGCCGGGTAATGTATGGGTAGAGGAAGATGGAGATAACCCGAATAAAATACATATGTTCTCTCATCAGGGGCAATACAAAGGAGCCATACAAATGCCGTTCCCGAACCGTGATTGGGAAGATATATCGATAGGTCCAGGCCCTGAAGATGGTAAAAACTACCTCTATCTGGCTGAGATTGGTGATAATCTGGCAGTATATGATAATAAATATTATATCTACCGCTTTTTAGAACCGAAATCACTACAAGAGACTGTTACAGGATTTGACCGTATCTCTTTTCAATATCCTGATGGTAGCAGGGATGCTGAATGTATAATGATTGACCCTTCAACCAAAGATATTTATATCGTTACGAAGCGAGAATTTAATGTGCGTTTGTATCGCCTTAAATATCCGCAATCTGTTTCTGAAATGCAGACGGCCGAGTTTTTACAGAATATCCCCATTCAGATTGTAACAAGTGGTGGTATCTCTCCAGATGGAAAAGAGATTGTGATTCGCAACTACGAAGTATTATATTATTGGTACAGAAAAGACGGAGAAACGATTCCTCAAACACTTGCCAGAAGTAGAGACGCACTCCTGCCTTATGTAAAAGAATCACAAGGTGAAGGTTTTTGCTTTGATAAAGATGGTAAAGGATATTTTACGAATAGTGAGAAACCTGACGGACAAACAACACCTTCTTATTTATACTATTTTGCAAAAAAACAGTAGCAAATTCTCGTTATTAATAAGCCCTTATCAGAATTGTCTGGTAAGGGCTTCATTATTTATATATACTCAGCTATCTTATAAAATATACTGACTTAAATCTTTATTCCTCACCAGATTGCCTAATCGCTCGTTTACCATGTCTTGAGTAATGATAATCTGGGCATTGGCACTTATTACGTCAGGCACATCAAACATGATTTCGTTTAGTAAATGACTCATAACCGTTTGTAAACGTCTGGCTCCAATATTTTCTACTTCGCTATTGGCATGGAAGGCAATGCGAGCAATTTCTTTTAATGCTTCTGTATCGAAACTTAAAGATACACCCTCTGCTTCCAGCATGGCTTCATATTGTTTGGTAAGCGCATTCTTAGGAGCTTTTAAAATCTGATAAAAATTCTCTTCTGTCAGGCTTTCCAGTTCAACTCTGATTGGGAAACGGCCTTGTAATTCAGGAATCAAATCAGATGGTTTGGCTACGTGAAAAGCACCTGCGGCTATAAACAAAATATGGTCTGTTTTGACTGAACCATGTTTGGTATTTACAGTGCTGCCTTCTACAATTGGCAGCAGGTCTCTTTGCACTCCCTCACGGCTTACATCAGGCCCTCCAGATTTACCGCTTGATGAAGCAATTTTGTCAATTTCATCAATGAATATGATACCCAGGTTTTCTGCCTTCCAGATAGCCTCTTCCTTCACTTCATCCATATCTATGAGTTTGGCAGCTTCTTCTTCTAATAAGAGTTTTCTTGCCTCCGCTATGCTTACTTTGCGTTTTTTACCTTTTTTAGGAAGCATCCCTCCTATCATCTCCTGAATATTCATCATAGATACATCGTCGATAGGGCCGCCCATCACACCAATCGAAGGAGAACCGCTGCCTTGCACATCAATTTCGACTTTTCTATGGTCCAGTTCTCCATTCTTTAGTTTTTCTCTAAAAGCCTCACGGGTTTTCTCGTTCAGCAAATTTTCAGTAAAATCTTCGATTTCCTCTTTTTTAGTTTCAACCTTGAAACCAAATTCTTTCTTATCTTTTACCGGTGGAATCAGAATATCCAGAAGCGTATCCTCTACTGTTTCCAAAGCTTTAGCCTTTACTTCTTCTTTTTTGGCAGATCTGACCATGTTTACCGATTGCTCTACCAAATCTCTTACCATGCTCTCACAATCACGGCCTACATAACCAACTTCAGTAAATTTTGAAGCCTCTACTTTGGTAAACGGCGCTTCTGCAATTTTTGCCAGTCTACGGGCAATCTCTGTTTTCCCAACCCCAGTAGTACCTATCATTAATATATTATTCGGAATAATCTCTGATTGCATTTCCGGATTGGCATTCATTCTGCGCCAGCGGTTTCTTAGTGCAATAGCTACATTTCTTTTCGCCTCTTTCTGACCAATTATGTACTTGTCAAGTTCTTGTACGATTTGTTGCGGGGTAAGATTCTCTATGATTTTCGCCATTAAAATAAACTTATATTAAAGTGTTTATTATTTTATTACCAACAGTCTGCTCGCAAATTTAGTTTTCATTCTTTTTAAAACAAGCAATAGTGCTATTTTTATGATTAGCGGTTAAAGACTCATTCAAAAGATTTCTGAGATAGAATATCTTTCATTTAATTGATTTCTTTAACTTGCTTCTATTCTAATCTACTCTATTAATGAAACTACCTACTGTGCGAAAAAGAATTATCCTGTTTGCGTTACTACTTATCATTATTGCAGGGTTTCTGCTCCCTCAAAAATTCCAGATGCCTGTCGACGGGGCAACTAAATCAAGCTTTAATCAGCAATCTTACTGGTATTATCCCTGGGGCAAATCGGGAACTCACAAAGGTGTTGATATTTTTGCCAATAAAGGTATTAATGTAAATCCAGCTACAAGAGGTCTGGTCATTTATAAAGGAGAATTCGGCAGAGGCGGCAAAGTAGTTATGATTTTAGGTCCTAAATGGCGGGTTCATTACTATGCGCATTTAGACAGTATTAAAACCAGTTATTTTTCTTATGTGAGTATGCACGATATAATCGGCACAGTAGGCGACACTGGCAATGCCAAAGGCAAGGTTCCACACTTACATTATTCTATCACAACCCTTTTCCCCTATTTCTGGCAAATAGATAGCTCTAAGCAAGGCTGGAAGAAAATGTTTTATCTCAATCCTATTACTTATCTTAATCAGGCGCTTTCTTAAATCATCATGCCTTCTCATAACCAAATTATTTTGCTTTTAATTTATTTGATAAATAACATAAAGAGAGTAGTCTGTCGTTAGTAAGAACGAGTATAATCAGTATATGCTTTTATTGTTCATATAAATCCCGAATTATGAATAAGGCAATATTTTTTATGTAAATCATACAAAATTTATCAAGCAAACAGTTTTTTTTGTAAGTTTGAAATAAAAATCAAGCGTATAAAACAAGCTTTGTAAATTGTAAAAACCTTTGTCAGGTTTTACATACTTTAATCTAATTTTCACTATTCAACTCTTCAATAATGCAAAACAAAAAGACAACGAACAGAAGGGATTTTCTTAAAAGCGGTGCTATTGCTGCCAGTGGATTCTTTATTGTACCTCGTCATGTATTAGGTAAAGGTTTTATTGCGCCTAGCGACAAATTGAATATTGCGGCTATCGGTGCCGGTGGTAAAGGTGGTTCAGACATTGCCAATGCCTATAACAATGGCGTAAACAATGTAGTAGCACTTTGTGATGTTGACATGGCCCGTTGTAAAGGTAGCCTTGACAAATTCCCTAACGCTAAACGTTACAATGATTTCAGAGTAATGCTTGATGAAATGAAAGGAGATATTGATGCCGTTACTATCTCAACTCCTGACCATCAGCACGCAGTAGCAGCTATGGATGCTATGTCGAGAGGCAAGCATGTATATGTTCAGAAACCATTGACTCATGATATCTACGAAGCTCGTAAACTGACTGAAGGAGCAAGAAAATACAAAGTAGTATCTCAAATGGGTAACCAAGGCGCTTCTAACCCAACGCAGAAAGTAATGATGGAGTGGTTGGATAAAGGTACTATCGGTACTGTAAGTGATGTACATATCTGGACTAACCGCCCGGTATGGCCACAAGGAAACCCTGCACCAACTGATAAACCTGCTTTGCCTGAGTCTATGACTGCAAAAGACTGGGATTTGTGGGTAGGTACTGCTTCATGGGTTGATTATCACCCATTATATCACCCATTCAAATGGAGAGGTTGGTGGAACTTCGGAACAGGTGCATTAGGAGACATGGGCTGTCACTTGATTGACCCTGCTTTCCGCGTATTAGGTTTGGGTTACCCTACAGAAATCGAATGTAGCGTTGGACAAGTATTCCTGAAAGACTGGCAACCAGAATATAATCCTGAAGGTTGTCCTCCGTCTTCAAGTGTTCAGATTAAATTCCCTGCTACCAAACGTAATAACGCCCCTGTTACGATGTACTGGACAGACGGTGGTATTCGTCCGTTCCACCCAGAGTGGATTCCGGCGAACGAACCACTGGCAGAAGCAGATAGCAGCAATGGTGTATTGATGATTGGTACTAAAGGTGTAATGACTTGTGGTACTTACGGAAATACGCCTAAGATTTATCTGAAAAACGGAGAGAAAATCGACCTTAATCCAAAACAAGATCCGAACGCGAAACCGCTTCCAGAACACGGACACCAGGCAATGTGGGCTGAGGCTTGTAAAGCAGGCTTCAATAGCAAAGAGCACAAAGGTCTTTCTTCATCCTTCGATTATTCAGGTCCATTAACCGAAACAGTATTGATGGGTAACCTGGCTATCCGTAGCTATAACCTACGTAAATCGAACGGTAAAAATGGTTTCAACTACGATGGACGTAAAAAACTATTGTGGGATGGTACTAACATGAAGATTACTAACTTCGATGAGGCTAACCAATTTGTACAACGTCAATACCGTGAAGGTTGGAAATTGGTGTAAGAATCTTTCTTATCGGATATAAAACTAGCAATCCTGCTTCTTATGAGGCAGGATTGCTAGTTTCTGATTACAACTGAGCCATCAATTCAAAATCTTTTATTTTAGCCAGATACAAATAATTCAGCAATACGGCATTTGTATTATTAATTAAACGATGTGCTTCTACAAACGGTAAAACGTGAGTAGTAATTCTTTCAAACTCATAATCGGTACCCATTTCTTTCTCATTCAAATCTGCTATTTCTTCTGCGCTTAGATATAGCTCACAATAGTATAGATAAATCGCTTCATCGCTTGTACCTGTGCTTGGAAAAACCCTTGTTTGTGGCGTTACATCAATCAATTGTTCGGCAGTGATAGATAGTCCTGTTTCCTCTTTTACTTCCTGTATAGCAATTTCAAGAGGTGTTTTAGTACTATCAACCATACCAGCCGGATGCTCGTAGGTAAATGCTCCCTCGGCAATTCTTCTCTGTTTTACCAGAAGCAAATGTTTTTCTTTGGTTTCCTTATCAATCAGGCAGGTAAGTATGCATACTACTTCTCCTTTTAAAAAACATATCGGTGGTATCTTATCGCCTTCCGGAGTTTCGGCATCTAACATTAATAGCGAAAAGAGTATTTCTCCATTATAGCGGTATCGGGTATAGTGTTGGTCAATCTGATTGATTTTCAGGCCGTTTTCTATTAAATTCTTCTTCCAAAGCTTAAATTTGTGGGCGTCTTCGAGTTTTTCGTAAGTCATAAAACAAGGTTTTTCTGCAAAAATAATCAGTACATGAATCAAAACACAGGAAAATATATCATCTTGATTGGGGGTATAGTTATTTTAATCGGCATCGTCATTTATTTTTTCGCCGACAAACTTCACTGGTTTGGTCGACTCCCCGGAGACATACGCTACGAAAAAGGCAATACCCGTATTTATTTTCCCGTTGTTACGATGATATTTCTAAGCCTGCTGCTGAATCTCATTATTTATCTCATTAAAAAATTTCTGTGAAGAATAATATGCAACCAATTTTCGTTGGGGTGCGTCTGTATTGTAAAACCGATAAGAAGATTTTAACGCCAAAGATGAAAAGATTATACATATACCTGTTGTTGGTAGGCTGTATTTTGTCAGCGTGCGATAGCGTGAAGGATCTTCAGCCCGTTATTACCCCTGGCGAAGCGGTTCCACAAGCAGCAGTAAATGCCATTAAACAGGAATTTCCGGAAGCAACACAGATAAAATTTTCCATTCTCGAAAAAGATAAATTGTGGGAATCGAATTTCCAGTTTAAAGTTGACAGGATGTCTGCCATAGTCAATAACCTGGGAAAGATTACTGAGACTTATAAAATAGCGACAGGTGTTCAATTGCCCGACAATGCCCAAAACTATATCAATACTAATTTCTCTGGTGCAACTATTAAAAATGTTTGCCAGCAATTAGCACCAGATAATACAACTATTGTAGGATATAAGGTTATTGTAACGCTAACTGATGGTAAAAACATAGCAGTTATTTTTGATGCTACCGGCACATTGATTATGGTAGCCTCTAATGATAGACCTGGCCCTGCACCAACTGGAAATGCAGATGGCCCACCCAAATTCTATTTCATTGAGCAAAAGGATTTGCCGGAAGTTATCCAGACTTATCTGAACCAAAAACATCAGAGTTATACACTCGTTAAAGCAGCGATATTAATCCAGGGTGGTAACAAACTCTATTCGGTGGTTATCAATAAAGAACTGACTACTTTTGAGTACTTGTTTGATGAAAAAGGGAATGTAATAAGATTGGGTACATTGGGTTTAGCTCCTCCGGTTTATAAACTGGACTATAAGCCTTTATTAATCTCAGAATTAGCTCAGCCAATTAAAGATGTTCTGAATACAGAATTTGCTACCTGGACGTATGAAAATGGGGTTGCGCTATCTCAGAATGGAACTTTACAGGGGTACTATATTCTCGTAACAAGTGATAAAAAACAATTTGCGCTGGTTTTTAATTCTCAAGAGGCGCTTTTAGGTGGCGGACAAGTATGTGGGGCTCCAGGAGCATACAGCGGAAAATATGAGATAAAAACGATTCAGCCGAAAGATTTACCTGAAACCATTACGACTTTTTTGTCTACCCGTTTTCAGGAATTTACTTATATCCAGACCTCTCTCATCACCGATAGAGGTAAAAAAATTTACTGGGTATCTATTATCAAAGATTTTTTCGCTATCAACTATTCTTTTGACGATAAAGGCAAAATCCTGACTGGATTTGAAAATCCATTGAAATTTAATAATGGCAAACCGGTTACTAAATTCGAAATGAAAGATAGTGACCTTACAAGTCAGATAAAAAATTATTTTAACACGTATTATACAAATTGGGCATTTCAGGCTGGTTTCATCTATTATATAGACGGCCAGTTGTTTTCATATATTATAGCTATCAAAGTTGGCAGTGAATATTATATTTTAAGCTTTGATGCAAATGGCAATTTTGTGGCAGCCAGAAAGGGTTAAAACCTTACTTACTGCTATTTTTCAGGGCAATTAATGCTAGCCTATTTAGAAAAACCTGTTTGAGTTAATCTTATTTCATTCAAAAAGAATGCGTTTTGATTCTAAAAATTTAACTCGAACAGCCTTAAACGTTATTACTAAGAACACTGCAATCCTTTTGAGAATGCCCAATGAAATTGAATTAGTACTTGGATGCCAAAGGAACGACCCCAGAGCGCAAGCCGCCTTTTATAATCTCTATAAAGGTCGGCTATTAGGTATTTGTCGGCGTTATGCACGTACGGTTATGGAAGCCGAAGATATTTTTCAGGAGGCTTTTATTAAAGTTTTTAACAAAATTCAGGATTTACAGAAACCTGAATCGGTAGAATACTGGGTAAAGTCGCTGGTAATCCGAACGGCTATTGACCATTATAGGCAAAATACCAATGAGCGCCAATTTGTTGATTACCACGTGTTGGAAGATACCAGTAATGCCGATATAAGTGCGATATCGCAGCTGAGTCATGAGGAAATTGTGGGGGTAATTAACGAACTTTCAGACGGATACAGGATGGTAGTAAATATGTACCTGATTGATGGCTACGAACATAATGAGATAGCTAAAATTTTAGGTATTTCAGAAGGCACTTCGAAGTCGCAATTATCAAGGGCTAAGGTTCATTTAAGAAAAAAGCTCATAGAAATGGGCGTAGCTGTTTAAAATCATTATAGTTTTATTCCCTAATGGGAATCTAAGATGCAACCAGACGACGAAATAAAGAAAAAACTGTCAGAAATGTTTAAGGACTTCGAAGCTGAGCCCAAGGATGAATCGTGGGACAAGATTCGTGCGTCTATGCAACTCTCACAGATGTTTCAGGATTTCGAAGCAGAGCCACAGCAAGAATCTTGGGATAAAATTCGTGCAAGCCTTGACCTTACGCAAAGTATGCAGGAATATGAGCCTGAGCCGCAGGAAGATTCATGGGAGAAAATCCGTGCAAGTCTTGACCTCACGCAACGCATGCAGGAGTACGAGCCTGAACCACAGGAAGAATCGTGGGAGAAAATTCGTGCAGGTGTTGATTTAGCTCAAAAGTTCAGAGATTACGAACCAGAACCACAGGCCATTAGCTGGCTGAAAATACAAGAGGCTATTCAGCCTAAAAAACGCCGTCGGGGTATTATCATTCCTTTCTTCCGTATAGGTGCTGCTGCGGGTCTTGTGCTGTTACTAGGTAGTTTATGGTGGTTATTTAACAGAAAAGATAATGCTGGCATGACTGCCGTTAATTCTGATGTTAAAAAAACTGGTTCTACTACTCAACCAAAAGGTACAAAAACAGCAGATACTACAAAAGAGCAAAAAACTCAGCATACGCAACAAGCAGAAAAATCTATTGACAAACAGTCACCAGAGCCACAATTGCCCTCTAATGAAAATCTAGCCTCAAATGCTACTAATACAAAGGCTGATAAAAGTGGAGTGGCTAATAAAGATTTCAGTATCGGAGATAAGAAAATAACGAAAGAGCCAAAGAACAGAAAGGTGATAAATAATAATCAGGAGGCACTAATAGCCAATAATAAAGCTAATCGTAAAAATGATAAAAATATAGATGTTAATCCTCCGGTTGAAGATAAAAAAGCTGCATTAAAAGAAAATAGTGAAAGTGGTGCTGGTGTTTTAGCTGGTACGAATAATAAGCCTGATTATATCACAGCAGATGATTTAAACTTAAAGCAATTATCAGGTAAAGATTTTCAACAAAAAGGGATTCGTAAACCTTTCGGTGCTATTGCTTATAATGCCGAAAGACCTTATCAGGTAGAAGAACCAGAAGAAAGAGTATATCGTAAGATTAACTTTACAGCTAGCTTGATGCCACTGCAAACGTATCAGGCGTTTACGGTTTTGCCTCAAACTAATGCCTATATTCAACAGGTTGGCCGTTTAGATGCG
Source organism: Emticicia fontis (assembly GCF_054779675.1). Taxonomy (NCBI): domain Bacteria; kingdom Pseudomonadati; phylum Bacteroidota; class Cytophagia; order Cytophagales; family Leadbetterellaceae; genus Emticicia; species Emticicia fontis. The sequence continues at coordinate 83,334 of NZ_BAAGXU010000020.1, read as the reverse complement.
ATTGATAACCAAAGATTAGGGATACAGGTAAGAGCAGGTGCCATGAAACCGCTTTCCGATCGTTTTGCAATGGGCCTCTCGGCAACTTATACAGGTTTGCAACAATGGGCGAATTATGAGATAAACAACGGTGATTATGAAGTCCAAACAACTACTAGCGGTTCTTATACTTTAGTAGGTATTGGCGAACAAGTGGCACAAAAACAATTTATGCAAACGCTAGGTCTAAAACTAGATAATGCATACCTCATCAGCCGCAAGAAGACCAGCGTATATGCCATTGGCGGCGCAGAGGCTGTACACGTCTTGAATAACAAAGATTTTGGATACTACGTGAATGCCTCTGTCGGAGTATCTTATCCGATCAAGGGAGGAAAATCGATCTGGATTGAGCCAACATTCAGATATAGTCTTTCTCAATCGTTTGACGCGAATAATTATCTAAAGATACGCCCTTACAATATCGGGCTTAATCTTCGCATCAATTTCATTTAATAATGATGTTCTGGTCTTTGCAATTCTCTTAAAAATCATTTCATTTGCACTTATATAAACTATAATGCAATGAAAAAACTGAGAATTTTTCTTATTATATTACTCGTATTGGCTTTAGGAATAGTCTATTATCTGACTGCCGGATATTATTCGAGCGGAGAAAGAGCCGGGACTATCTCAAAAATCAGTGAGCGGGGATATGTTTTTAAAACATTTGAAGGGGTCTTGAACGAAGGAGGATATTCAGGCGAAACAGGCACACTTACGCCACGCTATTGGGATTTTTCATGTAAACTGGATTCAGTTACACCTAAGTTACAAAGAGCTTTAAAAACCGGTGAACGCGTAACCTTGATATATAGAGAAAAATTTTTCACCTTCCCATGGAATGGCGACACTAAATATTTCATAACGGATGTGCAATTCTTAGAGCACCCCCATGCACCTGCTATATCACAACCGCAACAGGAAGTAATACCAAGAGCTCCGGCAGATTCTGCTAAATCTGATTCGACATTGTAAAAGCCTCCCCGTGCGACGTCCGCCCGATCCCTAAAGGAAAGTTGCTTACGCAAGATTTTTTCTACGAATCTAAAATAGAAGCATATCAGGCTAAACTATTTTAGGAGAATAAGATAATCAGCTAAATGAAAAAGCACCGCTTTAAAAGCAGTGCTTTTTCATTTAAAGAACTAGTGCGTAAGCAAACCCCCTTTAGGAGCTATGGGTGTCTTACTCTGTCTTCAAACTCTTCACCGGATTCACCAAAGCTGCTTTAATAGTCTGATAGCTGACAGTCAGTACAGCAACCAGGATTGCTAATACCCCTGCCAAGACAAATATCCACCATGACAAATCTATTCTATAAGCAAAATCATGTAACCATTGGCTCATCACATATCCGGCTATAGGTGAAGCAATCAGAATAGCGATAAAAATCAACTTAATGAAATTTGATAGTAATAGTGCCACAATACTTGGAATTGAAGCGCCCAGTACTTTTCTAACCCCAATTTCTTTCGTGCGTTGATGGGTTGCAAAGGCGGCTAAACCAAATAAGCCTAAGCATGAGATAAAAATAGCCAAGCCTGCAAAAATCCCGAATAAATCACCAATCCGTTGTTCCGCCTGATACATGGCATTGAAACGTTCGTCCAGAAAAGAATAAACAAAGGGATTGTCGGTTTCTGCCTTCCATTGTTTTTCTATATTTTGTAAAAGGCCTTGTATATCATCAGTTTTAATACGCAAAGCTAATTGAGAGTTATCTCCTCCATAAAACATCATTAAGGGAGCGATGCTTTGGTGCATTGATTCAAAATGAAAATCCTTAATTACCCCAACAATTGTATAAGTTTTTTTACTTCCATCCGAACCGTCTCCTGTCAGAGAAACCTGCTGGTTTATTGGATTCTTAAAGCCAAACACTTTCGCTGCCGCTTCATTAATCAGAATAGCTGAATTGTCAGTAAGAAACGCCTTTGAAAAGTTACGTCCCTGCGCTATTTTCATGCCTAGCGTTGGCAGATAATCTTCGTCTACATAATAGCTCTTGGTTCGATGAGTCGTTACCCGATTCCCATTTTTCACTTGTACTCCATCTATACTTTTGCGAGAAATACCAGCTGGTAAAAAACCTGCCAATGATACCCGAACAACCGGAGATAATTTTGACAATTCGTTTTTAAAGGCGTTTAATTTCTCGCCAAGCACCTGTGTTTCATGCAAAACCAGTACTTGTTCTTTATCAAAACCTATTTTCTTATTCTGCATGAATGTCAACTGCTGATTGGCAACTATAGTGGCTATAATAATACCAATAGATACCACAAACTGGCCTGTCACCAAGGTATTGCGCAGCCAACCACTTCGGAAACTTGCTTGCACCTTGCCCTTCAAAACGGTAATTGGTTTAAATGAAGATAAGACAAAAGCCGGATAACTACCTGCCAATAAACCAATCAATAAACAACTCAGTATAGTAGCCGAAATAACTCGCCCATTGAAAACAGAGCCTAGAGTAAAGACTTTCCCGGTTAGGTTATTAAAGCCAGGTAATAATAATATAATAAATACCAATGCCAGCAATAGTGCCAGAAGGGTTAACAAAACAGATTCTGTCAGGAACTGACTAACTAATTGTGTTTGCACTGAGCCTAATACTTTGCGGATGCCTACTTCCTTAGAACGCCCTGCTGACCCTGCCGTAGATAAATTCATGAAATTGACACAGGCTAATAGCAGAATAAAGAGCGCGATAATTGAAAAAATATATACGTATTTTATATCACTATTCGCTTCAATCTCATCATCCAGATTAGAGTGCAGATGAATATCTGTAACGCGTTGAAATGGGAAAGACAAGTGATTACCTTTTTGCTGGAATTCTATAAAACTCATTCCAAAAAACTGATTAATTTCTGAAGAAACATATTTGTTAACTAATGCCTGGCTTTGTGTTTCCAGTTGCTTGAGCGTGTAACCTTCGCGAAGTAATACATAAGTATGAGCCCCACTAGCTAACCATTTATCACCCCGGTTGACAGACTTAAAAGAACCCAGCATATCAAAATGAAAGTGGGTATTAGATGGAATATCTTCGCAGATGCCCGTTACCTGAAAAATGCCCAGATTACCTATTGTCAGCGTTTTACCGATAGGGTCAGCCATGCCAAAATATTTTCTGGCCGTTGTTTCTGTGAGTACCACTGTTTTAGGGTCGATAAGTGCTTTTGCCATATTCCCTTTTAACATACGGATGGAGAAAAACGAAAAGAAATTAGGTTCAACAAAGGCAATTTTTTCTTCCTTGAAAACGTCTTTACCATTCTTCACCAACAAGCCGCCATCATTACGGATCCGGGTCATAGACTCAACACCCGGGAAATCTCTTAATAGAGCCGGCCCGGCAGGCTCAGCGGTATACGCGAGTTTGATTTCTTTTTCATCCATTTTCCCATACAGCGTCATGCGGTACATTCTATCGGCATTGGCATGATAGTGGTCGTAGCTGAGCTCATGAGATACAAAAAGAACAATCAGGAGGCATGAAGCTAATCCAACGGCCAGGCCAAGAACATTGATGGCTGTAAAGCCTTTGTGTCTCCACAAATTCCGGAAAGCGATAGTTAGGTAGTTTGAGAACATATCTTTAAATGAGGGGTTAGAATAATTTTTGTAATAGCTATTGGTTTTTCTTCTTTTGAAAAAAAAGGGTGTCAGGCATTGTAATACTGACCAGAAATATTCTCGTCGGGCACGAGTTAGTCCAATTTGAGTAACCCTTTTTTGAAAGTGTTCATGCAAATCGCCCTGGATATATTCAAGCAGATGAGGAGCCACAAACCATTCCAATATTTTATCAACCCATCGCGGTGGCTCGGGATTAGTGTTTTGGTCTGCTAAAGATTCTTGTTGCTTTTTCATAGAGATTGTTTGATTGCTTAGGTCAGGTCTAATTTACCCAAAAGCGGAAGTTTGCTTTGAGGAATTGATTGCCAGAGTCGGTTGCGGGTTTGTTGCATTTCTGATAGTGCTTGTCCACCAGATGCGGTTAAGGCAAACAAGCGTTTACTCCTCCCCCCTCTCTCGGCAGTTGCTCCTCCTACTGATGACGAAAGAAAGCCTTTTTCTTCCAACCGGTAGAGGGTCGTATGTACGGCACTAATAGTAAAATCACGCCCTGTTTGTCGCTGGAGCTCCTCCAGTACAGGCACACCATATACTTCTTCAGTACTAGCAGCCACTACCAGAAGTACCAGTTCTTCTAACTCTCCCAGTATCGTTTTTTTCATAAATATGTATAAAAGATTGATTAGATACAATATTGTAAATCAAATCGCGTGCCATATTAGAAAAACACGTTTTTAGGCACTCATAGGCCTATTTTGATAAATGATACTGTCCAGAAACGGACAAATTATCGTCCATAAGTGGACAAAAGTTTTATCAGACCACTAGCAGCAGAAGGTCTTTTTCACAAAGGATATAAACAAAAAACGAGTTACACAATAATCAGTGTAACTCGTTTTTTGTTGTAGTATAGGCGGGGCTCGAACCTGTAAGGGATTCTGCACTCACCAATCTTTTATCTTATTTATTACTGATTAAATCACACAGGATTCTTTCAGATTCGCTTAGTATCAGGTCTCTGTCTTTACCGTCTTTTTCTCCGGTGCTCAACTTGTTAACGGCAGTTCTGTGTTTCTCATTTTCGTCTCTTTCCTGTTTGCGTTTTGCTTCATTCAAAGAAACCACAGTAATGTCTTTTGTTTTACGATATTCAGCCAGGTCTTCTACCAATTGTTTCATTGCAGGGTCAGAGTTCAAACGCTCGTTGTATTTTTCCTGCAATTTGCTCACCACTTTGTCTGTGATATTGTTGGTTTTTTCGTAAGTCGATGTATTAATCTGGTCGAATGGTAGAGCCGTTGGTTGAGAACTCTCACCCATTTCTTCCGGGTCAAAAGGGGTCGGAAGATTAATATCAGCCGCTACTCCTTTGCGCTGTGTACTGTTACCAGTCACACGGTAGAATTTCTCAGTAGTCAATTTCAACTGACCATATTTTTCTTTTTGCTCAAAGCCTACGTTGGCAGAAGCTTTTTTATCTGTAGAGGCCGTACGTGGCGACAATAAGAATTGATCTAAATCAACCAATTGTTGCACTGTACCTTTGCCGAAAGATTTTTCACCAACAATCAATCCACGTTTATAATCCTGAATAGCACCTGCGAAGATTTCTGATGCCGAAGCACTGAAACGATTTTGGAGAATCACTAATGGTCCATTATAAACCAGCTCAGGATCAGTATCACTTTCAACATCAATTCCTCCGTTATTATCACGGCGTTGTACTACAGGCCCTTTAGTAATAAACAAACCTGTCAGATTAATTGCTTCTGTCAACGAACCACCGCCATTGTTTCTCAAATCAATCACTACGCCTTCAACACCTTTAGCTTTGAACTGGTCAAGGAATCTTTTCACGTCTTTCGTAGTACTCTGAAAATCTCCACCTTTACGGGCATCTTCAAAGTCGCGATAGAACATCGGAATATCAATCACACCCAGTTTATAGTCTTTACCATTGTGTTTGAATGGCACTACTTCACCTTTGGCTACGGCTTCTTCCAGTTTTACTTTCTCACGAACCAATCTCAATTCTTTAGTTGCTGAACCTGCTGGTGCATCACCCGGTAATAGGCGAATACGTACGACTGTTCCTTTGGTTCCTCTGATCAATTTCACTGCATCGTCTGTCAACCAGCCTACAATATCCTGCCATGCGCCATTATCCCCTTGTGCGACTGCCACAATGCGGTCGTTTTTCACGGCTTTACCATCTTTAAACAATGGCCCGCCCGGAATCACCTCTGCAATAGATACGTAGTCACCTTCATTTTTCAATGATGCGCCGATTCCTTCTACCGACTGGCTCATTTCAATATTGAATTGTGCCGCTGTGCTCGGAATCATATAATTGGTGTGAGGATCGATACTTTCAGAGAAAGAATTCATGAAAGACTGGAATACATCTTCAGCACGCCATTTAGCAATTCTTGACTCCCAACGTTTATAACGGTCTTTCAAGGTAGCGGTAATTGCACTGTCTTTACTTCCACTCAATTTTAAATCCAGCACCTGACTCTTCACGATTTTACGCCATACGTCATCCAGTTCAGCTTCTGATGTTGCCCACTGAGCTTTGTCTCTATCGGTATCAAAAGTTTCATCACTCGTAAAATCAAATGGTTTGTCCAATTGAGTCATGATTTTATCATAGCGATCTTTGTATCTCTTTCTGAAAAGATTAAATACTTCAAAAGGAGCCGTCAAATCACCCTCCAATAAGTCTTCGTCAATACCATAGCGGTATTTTTCAAAAGACGCTACATCGGCTTTAGTAAAATAGGAGTGCCCACCGTCTACATCTTTGAGGAAATTATCCCACACTTTTGAGGAGAAATTATCATCGAGTTTGAATTTCTGATAGTGATGATAGCTCAAAAACTGGGTAGCAAACTGCTCTACCTGCTCTTGTGTGCGGGTAGGAACCAGCTCCTTGTAGCCATAAGTTGGCGTAGTAGACACCTTGGTATTCTGAGCCTTATTCTCAAAGCACCCGAAAAGCCCTGTCAGGGTGAGTAGGACTAATATTTTTTTCATAATTTCTAACATAATAACCCCGCCCCCTAAAGGAGAGTTTTGATTTAAAATATACCAATCGTTAAATTATATGCTTAAAAAACTGCTTTAAAAGCCTATTGTAAGTAAATTACTAAATTGTTAACAATTATCAAACAGATATGGTTGCCTATTTTAGAATCTCTCTCCTACAAAGCTTTCGTCTGATTATTTCACTATCTCTAATAATTCTACTTCAAAAACCAATACCTGGTTCGGGCCGATGCTTGGCGGGCCTTGTGGGCCATAAGCCAGATTAGATGGAATGAATAATTTCCATTTTGAACCTACCGGCATCAATTGCAATGCTTCTACCCAACCTTGTATTACTTGTGTTACGCCAAACTCTGCTGGCTCACCTCTTTGTACAGAACTGTCAAAAACTGTTCCATCAGTTAGTGTGCCATGGTAATGTACTTTTACTTTATCTGTTGCCACAGGTTTTGGGCCGGTGCCTTCTTTCATTATCTGATATTGCATGCCGCTTGGTAAGGTTATGATACCTGCTTTCCCTTTATTGGCTGCTAAAAATGCTTCGCCGGCTTTCTGGTTAGTCACCGCTTTTTTCATTGATTCATTCTGAAAATAGCCTTGAATATAAGCATTAGCTGCGCCTGGTTCTAAGGCTGTTTGTTTGCCGCTCAGTACATCATTGATAGCACTGGCTAACATATCTGTATTACATTTGATATTCTGTTGTTTGAGATTAGCTGCGATGTTCATACCGATAGCATAGCTTAGCGAATCCATCGTATTTTTCATCGGGCCGCCTGTATTGGCTGCAACTGATTTGGGAGCAGCAGGCTTAGCGGTAGATGCAGGAGCCTTTTTTACTGGGGTTTTAGGAGTTTGTGCAACAGCAAATTGTGCGGTAAATAAACTAACTGAAAGAGCCACTATTATTTTCTTCATCTTTAGAAACACTGTTTTTTTAAAAATTGTTAAAGAGTAACAAATAAACGTACTTTTACCTTAAAAATTAGAGTTGGTAGAAAAAAAACTATAAAAAATATTAATTTTTCTTACAATTTAAGATATTTTAACATGGGTTTAAGCTTAGAGGAAATCAGACGCTACGACCGGCAAATACTATTACCAGAGTTAGGTCTGGCAGGTCAGGAGCAATTAAAAGAAGCACGGGTACTGGTGATTGGTTGTGGTGGGCTGGGGAGTCCTGTACTCCTCTACTTAGCCGCAGCAGGCATAGGAACATTAGGGATTGTAGAGGATGACAAGATTGCAATTAGTAATTTACAGAGACAAATTTTATATACTTCTGAAAAAGTAGGCGTATCTAAATTACAGGAAGCTGAAAAAAAATTAAAGGCTCTGAACCCTTCAGTTATAATCAATGCCTATGAGACTCGGCTGACATCTGCTAATGCCTTAGAAATTATCGGAGATTATGACATTGTGGTGGACGGCACAGATAATTTCCCGACCCGCTATCTGGTGAATGATGCGTGTGTGATGCTCAATAAGCCTTTTGTGTATGGCGCTATTCATCGTTTTGAAGGGCAGGTGGCTTTGTTTAACTATAAAGGTTCAAGCACTTATCGTGATTTATTCCCGACTCCTCCCCCACCCGAACAGGCACCTAATTGTAATGAAGCAGGTGTATTGGGTGTATTACCGGGCATCATTGGCTCCATGCAGGCATTGGAGACTATTAAGGCCATTACCGGAATAGGTGAGCGTCTAGCTGGAAAGCTATATATGCTTGATACCTTATCTATGCAAAGTAGAACACTGAAAATCCCTAAAATACCTGATGCCGCTCCTATTGAAAATCTGATAGATTATGAGACATTTTGTGGAATCAGCCAAAGGAATGTGTACGAAGATGATGAAATCACTTACGATCAGTATCTTGCTTTACTAACACAACCAGATGTGAATGGAGACGCTCCTTTTCAGTTGATTGATGTAAGAGAAGAATATGAATTTGACAGACATAATATCGGTGGAGAATTAATGCCACTCTCGGAATTAGAAAAACATATTTCTAAAATAAGAAGGGATAAAACAGTGGTTATTCATTGCCAGAGCGGCATAAGAAGTCAAAGAGCAATTGATTTATTAAAAGTTAAATACGGATATACAAATCTGCTTAATTTTGCAGGGGGCTTAAACGCTATATCGGAGACATTGTAAATTCATGAAAGCAGAGATATTAGAGAAAGTAAAGGAAATCATAGAAAAACGCATGGATACTTCCTGGCAAGCTATGGAAGCGGCCAAAAATTCAGCGAATGAAGAAGGAAAAAGCTCGGCAGGAGATAAATACGAAACTGCCCGCGCAATGGGACAAATTGACCGCGAAATGAATGGCCGAATGTACGAACAAGCCCGTCAGGAAAGATTGATATTAGAAAAAATAAATCCTCAGGTTACTTTGCCCAATGTAGGCTTAGGCTCTTTAGTAAAAACGACAATGGGAGATTTCTTTATAGCCATTGGCGCTGGTGTGGTTGCTTTGAATGGCAAGAATATTATGGTCATCTCTCCTCAATCTCCTATCGGACAAATATTGATGGCCAGAGCCGCACAGGATACTTTTGAGTTCAGGGGGAAAGGGTATGTGGTGTTGGCTATTGAGTGAATGAGCGATTATTTTGAAGTTTGTATTAAATGATTCTTTACTCACTAAATTACTAATTCACTCATTCACTAAATTTCTTTATTTCACTATCCATTGCAACACCTTCGATAAAGGTTTGGCGTAGAGGGTATACCAACGAGGAGTCAGGCCATTGATATCCCAGGCTCGGCGGTCTTCTTTGTTGGCTCTGATACGGTTTTTTAGAGAGGCATTGCTGGTTCCTCCGGTTCGCATTTTCATCAATACCTCGGGGATATAAAAAGAGGAAACATTGTGTTTATAAAGCATTCTGAGCATCAATTCGTAATCTCCTGCGCTTCTGAAAGAGGTATCGTATAAACCATAAGCATCATAAGCAGATTTCTTTAAGAAAAAGGCCGTATGCGGAGGCATCCAACCCATCAGGAAGTTTTTCTTGTCATATTTCCCCGATTTCCAGTTACGTACTATTTTATTGACATCTTCGCTATCTACGTAGTACAAATCGCCATAAACAGAATCTGCTTTCGAGTCTTTGAAGGCTTTGGCTACTTTTGAAATCACCTGATTATCAGGATAAAAATCATCTGAACCCATAATGCCCACTACCTCTCCGGTAGCCATTGCTACACCCTTACTCATGGCTTCATAGATACCGCTATCTTTTTCTGACACCCATTTGATTTTGTCTCCATACGATTTCAGAATATCTACCGTGCCATCTTTCGAGGCGCCATCGGCTACAATGTATTCAATATCTGGGTAATCTTGCGAAAGTACACTCTCAATAGTATCACGGATAGTTGCGGCAGAATTATAAGCGGCTGTAACAATAGAAATTTTCATTAAGCGATGTCAGATTTTAAAATCTTTGCGATTGAAAGGAGGTAATTAAAGCACAAAAATACAAAAGACAAACGAAGGAAATGTCTTTTATTTGTTAATTTGTTCTTCATAATGTGTAAAAACGGGTAGCATTAACACCAAAAAGCTTATCTTTCTCGGTTTGAGTCAGTTTATCGAAATAGGCTTGTACAATAGAAAGTTGTTCTTCATAAGCACCTGCTACCAGACATACAGGCCAATCAGAGCCATACATAATCCGGTCAATACCGAAAGACTCCAGTACACAATCCAGATAAATATAGAAGTCTTCTTTTTTCCATTGATGCCAGTTAGCTTCGGTTACCATGCCCGAAATTTTACAGAATACATGATCATGCTGCGCAATTTCTTTCATATAATTCGACCATTTACTGATTTCCTTATTTTTAATATCAGGCTTGGCAATATGGTCTATTACAAATTTATTATCGGGGCATTCGCGCACCAGATGCAAGGCATCTTTCAGTTGTTTCGGATAAATGAGTATATCGTAAGTATAATCAAAATCTACTAGTTTTTTCACCCCTTTAATGAAGCTTTCCTGCTGCATAAAACCAACTGGCTCGCCTTGCACGATATGTCTGAAACCTTTAAGCTTGGCAAATTGCTTGAAGTAACTCAAGCGCTCCCATAAATTTTCGGAACTTAAATCTATCCAACCTACTACACCTTTGATGAAATCATATAAACTGGCAAATTTCAGAAAATCATGATTCTCTTGCTCTGTCTGATTTACCTGCACCAAAACGCAGCCATCAAAGCCGTTTTTTTGTAGAATAGGTTCTAAATCGGCAGGCAGAAAATCTCGCTGAATTACCTTCATAGAATCGTCAATCCAGGCGTAGTCTTCTGCATTATAATACCAGAAATGTTGGTGTGCGTCAATAGTCATTGAAACCGGTTGTTGAATAGATTAATTGAAAAAATTTTGTATGCCGAAAAAACAAATCTGCAAAACCAGTAACCATAGTGCAATCGGGTTGTCTTTTCTGAATTTCAAGGCATGGAACAAAGTTAATAAAACTGCCGATACGATAAACCAAGCGATATAATTATCAATAGGCGGATTTGCCTCTTTCCATGACCACATATTTAAGCGAATGGCTACGGGCTCTACCAGGAAATCGAACATGGTCATCACCAAAGCACCGTAGATTACTTTTATATAAATGGGTTGGGACGTACGGCAAAATGAACTACCTACGCAATAGACCACTAAAAGCCAGTTAACGCCAATCATAGGGGGCACTTCTAAAACTTTAAAACCCAAGGTAGTTTCGTATTGATATTCTCCAAAGATAGCTCCGGTTTTTACTCCTGCTACCTCTATAAAAAAGCCTGTTAAGAACGTGACGATACAAAAAATAATAAAACCACGGTTCCATTGCTGATGGAAATAAAGCAGAATAGCTAACGAAGTCAGGAGATTAAAGGGTGTCAGCCATTGAAACAAATGGGTCGTTTGTGGAATATTTAAACCTATCAATCCGGCTATGTACATAGCCGTGAGTAGGGCTAAATAAGGGATCGGGTTTGGCATATTTGCACGGCTTCCTTTAAATCGCATCCGTATGATATTTTACCAGTCCATCAATAGGTGTTACTAATACATTGCCGATTTGTAGTTTTTTGCTTTCAGCCACTTCTCTCAGAATCTTTTCATAATAAAACCCGATTGAGCCCACGAAGTTTAGCTTCACATCAAAACACATCGGGTATTTCAGGATATATTTTTCAAAAAACAGCCTGAAAGATTCTGTGGCTAAATCGTGGCAAAAGGTATCCTTAATATTGTCATAGATAAATCTGGCATATGTAGCAAAATATCGGTTCGGGAATGGTTTATGATAGGCATTGTCTAAAACCATCAGTCTATCCATTGCACCATATTTTTCTTCAAATAGCTGTCTGATATTGGCTGGCATTTCTTTGTGCAGATAGGCCAATAACAAAGATTTTCCGAGGTGCCCTCCGCTGCCCTCGTCTCCCAGCCAAAAGCCTAAAGGCGGCACCTGAAAAGCAATTTTCTCTCCGTCAAAGTAGCATGAATTTGACCCTGTACCCAGAATACCCCCTATCCCCTCCTGATGCCCGCAAGCAGCTCTTGCAGCTCCCAAAACATCACTTTGCACATCTATATGCTCAACCTCGTTAAAAACACTCAGAATTGCAGTCTTTAATACTCCTGCTTTTTCATCATTGGTAATACCTGTACCATAGTAAAAAACCTGCGTAATTTTTCCCACGCAGTGAGGCACCAGATTAGCTTGCAGTTCGGTGGCTATTGAGTCGGAGTCCTGATAATACGGACTAAAGCCCACGGTCTGCGTTTGTCCCACTACCTCATTTCCTTCTACAATTCGCCAATCTGTTTTGGTTGAACCACTATCTGCAATTAATACCATCTTTTGTAATTGAGTGACTGGGTGATTTAGTGAATGAATGAATAAGAGATTAAATTGCTAGTAACCAACACCTTAATCACTCAATCACTAATTCACTAAATCACTAAATTTTTAAAACCCTCCTTGTCCATAGGTCTGGCGGCGGCGGCTTACTTTTAGTTCTTGCAATAAGGTGCTTCTTACGCGCAAATCAAATGAATAGTTGCTTGAACGAAGGTTATTTCCGGCAATAGGTGTCCAGTTGAAACTCATGTCCCAGCAATGCAATTCTCTGTGCAAGCTGATATTAGTTAAGGTAGCTGCCTTAAACTGAAAATCCCAACCGGTATTAAAACCTACTTTCCATTTCGGTGTCAGACTAAAATCGCCTTGTACCGTAACAGCCTGTGTTATTTGCGCATCAGCTAAACCCTGCTTATTATAATTAAAGTTATAACTCAAACTCAATGTCCAGGGAATCGAGAAATCGACATATAATTCAGGATTCGCAGCTACGAATTTCTTCATGGCATCCATCGCCGGGTCAGTCGATTTCGTTTCTCTTGGTTTTTCTTTTGTTTTGTCAAAGGTTGCAGGAGATAAACGGGTAGCAATTGCGATGTTGGCAGATCGCAAGGTAGCCAGATTACCTAAACTGAATTTTCCACCTTCGGCAATTTTATAGAATCGTGTAATACGTCCGGCAGGATTTTGCGCTCTCAATTCTGCAGTGCTTTCCTGTCTATAATAGTAGGGATCAAAACTACCCGAAAAGTTAAGATTAATTAAGTTTTTAAACAAGTTGGTATTAGCAGACATACTGATGTTCGATAGATTCATCGAATCTCCTAATGCCAACAGGTTATAACTTCCATTGATACCAAAGTTATCCAGGAGTGAAATTTTCTCAAAAGCCTTGGCAGCAGTATCTGATTTTGACCTGATTTTGGCTTCCAACTGGTTGGTTATCCCGAATCCGATACTACCTGATGCTCCGGCAGATGCCCCTAAAGTAGGGAATTTCGGCAAAAGCTTATATAAAGGGGTTTCTGTAATAACACCGTTTACAGTATCTCTATCAACTCGAACTTTTGTATAATAAAAAAGACTTTGAGTAAAATCAGGCGCATAACTTACACTGATTGAGGGTGCCAGCGTATGTCTGATTGCTTGCAGACGACCTTTGCCTTTAAACTGATAAGTTCCATAAACACGGGTATTCATGCTTCCTGAAACAGAAGTCTGATAAGTAGGAAAAAGTCCTTTCACAGTATCTATTTTCACTGCATTCTGGCCTGGAATATATTCATAACTTAATGCTTGCGTAAAAATATCGCCTCTTAAAGATACACTTGGCGTAAAGTTGATATAACGGGCAATCTTGAAGTTTGGCAAAGTAATAGGTAAAGAGTAAGTAGTACGGAACTGTCCATCACCCAATATACTTCCCAAAGCATCCAGACTATTGATTTTTCTTACATTATTTAAGCGTTCCTGTAAGGCTTTTTGTAGTACTCGTTGTTCTTCTGTTAATGTTAACGGGTTAGCATCACGTAATCTTATCTCTTCGTTTGTCAGTGGTTTTGCCTCGATTGACTCATAAGTTCCGTCAGGTAACTGGCGAACTATTTTATATTCAGAATAGCTCGTAATACTATTTACTTTAGTATTGGTAGCCTGATAGCCCCCACTTACGTTAAACCCTACCCTGAATGATTCGAACCAGCGGCCTAACATTTTTTTCTCAGGCACAAAAGGGTTAAACTGGTTTACACCGACACTATAATTCAAAGAGGCATCTACTTGTCCGGTCGTAAAGTTTTGTGAGATATTCAAGCCTCCGCTTGTCACTACTTTCTGAGCAAAAGTGCGCCCAAACTGAATAGAAGAGTTTGAACTACTGCTTAAGTAATTGCTAACATCGGCCGTATTAACGTTGTTTCTGTTAAAACCATTACTTCTGAGATTGACAGAGGCAGAGAAACTGCGGTCAGGGCGTTTGTTAGCAGGTGAGTGCGACCAGTTCAGACTAAAATCTTTAGAGGCCGATTGTCCTGTAGTGGGGTCTATTACTTCGGCAACCGGCTTATTATAATTGTATTGAAAACTTAGATTACCTGAGTATTTATATCGCTTTGAATAACTCGATTGAATACCCACCCCAAAACTTCCTTTTGAATAAATCTGTGCCAATACCTTTGCCCCAATGTTTTCGTTGATAGCGAAATAATAACCAAAATCGCGGAAATAGAAACCACGGTTACGGGGCTCTTCTCCATAAGAACCCATAATGATTCCAGAGGTACCGATTTCTTTCTTTTTGGGGACAGGGAAAAACCCAAAGGGGAGACCAATTGGTAAAGGTATGCCACTTAACACAAAATTAAATGGGCCGGAAATAATCTGTTTTTTATTGACCAATTTGATTTTCCGGGCAGCTATATGGAAGTGCGGTTCTTTCAGATTACAGGTAGTGTATTTGGCATGAACCAGATACAGGTTATCATCAGGGTCTTTTTTCACTTTTTCACCCTGCACAAAGCCCTCTCCCTGTTGGGTGACAATATTCTTGATAATGGCCTTTCGGGATTTGAAATTATAGCGGATGGTATCGGTATTATACTTATCCCCGGCCTGCGAAAAGATGGGTTTCCCTTTTACTTTTTCACCTTGCTTGGTAGTATCGGGAGAGCCGTGGGCAAAGATTTCATTTTTTCCCCAGTCTAATCTGATGTAATCAGCCTCCAAATCAATATCACCATAGGTTACTTTGGCCTGCCCATACAAGTGTACGGTTTTGCCATCGACCTCCATTACGGTTGAGTCCTGTGCGGTATACTTTACAGTTGACTGCAGGCTACTATCTTTACTTTTCAACGAATCAGGAATAACCACTTTTACGGTATCCTGTTTTTCGGCAAATAGCTTATTCCCTCTTACGGTGCGAGCCTTTTTGGTATTTTCGGGAAGTGGTTGTCCAAAGCCGTTGTTTCCTCCCGTACTATTTCCCGCGCGTCTGAGTGGATCTATCGACGGGAACTGTGCAAAGGCTGAAACACTAATAACTAAACTACAGACAAGTAGGAAAAACTTCAAGCGATTATGACGATTTTAAAAATTAAACTCAGATATTAATGGACTTCCGCACGTAAAATGCGTGGGTTTACGAAAAGTTTATATTTTAAGTCGCCTCAAAAATAGTACTTTTGCATACAAATTCGTTCTAATAAGTCTATAACGATAAGTCGTGGCACAAAATTAGCTTATTAATACTATAGACAGAACGTTTGCCTGTAAAATCATGTTAAAATTTCTTAAAGTCTTATTTATCACGCTTATTGCCCTTGGTTCGGCCGAGGCACAGAGACGTCAGATAAAAACCATAGTTATAGATGCCGGACACGGAGGGAAAGACCCCGGTACGAGTTACGGAAAATTGAAAGAGAAAAATATCGCGCTTAGCATTACGCTCAAAGTAGGAAAACTGATTGAAGAAGAGCTGGGTGTGAAGGTAGTTTATACCCGCAAGAAAGATGTTTTTATACCGCTGCACGAGCGTGGTACGATTGCGAATCGGCATAAGGCTGATTTGTTTATCTGTATTCATGTGAATGCGAATCCTTATTCGTCAAAAATATATGGTTCTGAAACCTACACAATGGGGTTGCATAAAACAGAAGAGAATCTGGAACTGGCCAAGCGAGAGAACAGCGTAATTTTACTGGAGGATAATTATGAAAAGAATTATGATTTCGATCCTAATTCTCCTTTAGCGCATATTAAAATGGCCAATTATCAGAATGCTTTTATGAGACAAAGCCTGAATCTGGCTTCGAAGGTTGAGAAACAATTTCAGAAATCAGGTCGTAAGAGCAGAGGAGTGAAACAGGCCGGTTTTCAGGTTTTATGGGAAACCACCATGCCGGGTATCTATATTGAAACCGGATACCTGACTAATTCGGCGGATAGAAAAATTTTAGAAAGCGAAGCGGGTCATGAACAAATAGCGGAAGCTATTGTGAAAGCCCTGAAAATATATAAAGAAGAGGTTGAGAAATAAATAAAGAATATGAAACGTTGAAACACGAATGTAGAAATGTATTTTTGCAAAAATAGTCACATATTTATTCGTATTCGTCCTTAATTCATCATATCACACGGGTTTTGCAATTATGAAAAAAGAAGTAAAAGTAGGTTTGCTAGGTATTGTTACATTCACGATTTTTTATCTTGGATTTAATTTTTTAAAAGGTCTGGATGTTTTCCGTACTGAAAATGAATATAATGCCTATTATTCAAACGTGGAGGGTCTGCAAACCTCAAATCCGGTGATGTATAATGGTGTAACCATTGGTAGAGTTGTAGAGGTAACACCCGAACAAAACCAGAATAGAGTAAAGGTGCTTTTAGCCATCAAACGGGATATTGTTTTGAACGATAATTCGGTGGCGGTTTTGTCTGATAATGGATTATTAGGGGGCAAAATGATAAAACTATTGATTCAATCTGGTAAGCCCTTAAAAGATGAAGAAGATCTGAAAAGTGCCATTGAAGGTGGTTTAATGAGTGGCCTAAGCGAGAAAGCTTCTCCTGTATTAAAAAATGCTGACTCTTTGATTGTTACCCTTACTACCATTGTTAAACAATTCGACCAGACAGGCGTAGCTTTAAAAGCCCTTGTTGCTAACGCTAATCAGGCAACTACAGGGGTCAACGCAGTAGTAGCTTCTAATGCCAAAAATCTATCGGCTATAACAGCGAATGCTGCTACACTTACTTCAAATCTGAATGGCTTAGCTACTAATTTAGATTCTCAAATCAAGCCTATACTTCAAAAAACCAATACTTTTGCAGATTCGCTGAATGCCATTCGCTTAGGGCAAACCGTGGCGCAATTGAATAATTCAGTAGCAAGTCTGCAAGGAATTCTGAAAGATATTAATCAGGGGAAAGGCACATTGGGCAAATTAACTTCTGATGATTCGCTGTATGTAAATCTGGATAGAACTGCGGCAAATCTTGCGGCATTGATGGCGGATCTGAAAGCCAATCCGAAGCGTTATGTTCATTTCTCTTTATTCGGCGGAAAAAAAGACAAAGAGAAAAAGAAATAATTGGCTTTACGTGGGCTAAAATCCTTTGTTTCTGCGTTATGCTGACGTAATTATTCGAAGATAAAATTCATTACTATGTTCCGAGGCTTACGCAGCATCCTTATTATATTCTTCATTGTTTGCGGATCAATTTTCGTTTGGGAGAAAATTAAATCTTTTAATCCTTTTCAGCAGGAAGAAATCAAGACTACCCACAATATGGTCTTGAAAGAAATGTCGGTCTTAGGCAAAATCGAACTAGCTAATTTTACTTTCCGTGATGTAGTAGAACAGGAATTGAAGTATAGTTATCTGCCAAATCCTAAAGCCGTATTAATTGTGCAAGGAAATGCAGTGGGTTGTATCGATTTGGCGAAAGTAAAGCCGGAAGACGTTGCCACCAAAAATGATACACTGATTGTACACCTACCTGACCCCGAGCTTTGCCATTATAGCGTAGACCACGAGCACAGCAGGATTTATGACACGCAATATGCTTTTATGAATGAACAGGCTTTATTGAATGAAGCCTATACCCGTGCGCAAGAAAAAATCAAAGAATCAGCCCTTGAAATGGGTATACTGGAACAAACCCGAAAAAATGCAGACCTGGTATTAAGGCCAATTCTCGAAAATATTTCCGGGAAAAAAGTAGTATTAAAATTTCAGCTAAGGGCTACTTTAGATAAGCTCAAGTAATTATACTTTTCCGCCATAGGCTAAATCTCCGGCATCGCCCAGGCCTGGTACGATGTAAGATTTACTGTTCATATCCTCGTCAATATCCCCAATCCACAAGCGGCATTGCGGTAAACGTGCCTTGATGAAACGCACGCCTCTACGGCTGGCAATAGCAGAAACTATATGTGTTTTGGCTGGAACCCCATAGCGAAGCATGGCATGGTAAGCTTTTTCAATAGATTTCCCGGTCGCTAACATCGGATCACTAATAATCAATACCTTATCCTGAATATCTGGACTTGTAATGTAGTCCATCTCTATCTCAAAAGATTCTTTTTCGTCATGTTTGCCACGGTAGGCACCTATAAAAGCATTTTCGGCTTTATCGTAGTAATTGAGTAACCCCTGATGAAGTGGTAGCCCTGCCCGAAGAATAGTAACCAGCACCACCTGCTGTGAAACCTGCTGTGTAATCTTTGCACCCAACTGTGTTACTACATCACAATTCTGATAGGTCAAAGTTTTAGAGATTTCATAAGCAAATACTTCACCCAGACGTTCCATGTTCTTTCTGAATCGCATGGCGTCTTTCTGTGTTTCCTGGTTACGTAATTCAGCCAAAAAATGATTGGCAATAGAGTAGTGTTCGGTCAGGACAAACATATATTGTTGTTTGGTCGCCCAAGGGCTGATTATAGGCTTAAAATATGTACCATTCTCAGCAAATCGTCGTGGATTGGCTTCGGTTTTTTGATGGTATCAATAAACGGAGTATAGACCATTTCATTATTTACTATACCCGCCATTACATTTTTGTTTCCTTTAATCAGCCCTTCTACTGCTCCTAATCCCAGACGGCTTGCCAGAATACGGTCATATGCCGTGGGAGTCCCCCCCCTTTGAATGTGACCTAGCGTAGTTACACGAATATCCAGTTTATCAGCTACCTGCTCTTTAATTTTCTCAGCAATATCAGTCGCGTGCCCTTCTTCGTCTCCCTCTGCTACTACCACGATTGATGATGATTTTGAGCGGGTCCAGCCATCTTTCAATGTGCTAACTACTTTTTTCAATGGTGTATGTGTTTCCGGTACCATTACGATCTCGGCACCACCACCAATACCCGATTGAATAGCGATATATCCTGAATCACGGCCCATTACTTCAATAAAGAATACGCGGTCGTGTGAATCGGCTGTATCACGGATTTTATCAATGGCTTCTAAGGCTGTATTTACGGCAGTATCAAACCCGATGGTGTAATCTGTACCATACAGGTCGTTATCAATAGTACCCGGACAACCTACTGTCGGAACTTCATATTCATTATAAAAAACTTCTGCACCTGTAAATGTTCCGTTTCCTCCAATCGCTACCAAGCCTTCTATGCCTGCATTCATCAGATTCTCATAGGCTTTCTTTCTTCCTTCAGGAGTCATAAACTCTTTACTACGTGCTGATTTCAACATGGTACCACCTCTTTGTACAATATTGCTGACAGACTGTGATGTCATCGGAAATATATCTCCTGCAATCATCCCACTATATCCTCTCCTGATACCATATACTTCTAATCCATGATAAATAGCTCCCCGCACAACCGCTCTAATACAAGCATTCATGCCCGGGGCATCACCACCAGAAGTAAAAACTGCAATTCGTTTCATCTTAATATAGGTACTTTAATTTGGCTTAGAATTAAAATAAAGATAGTTTAATAAGGTCGTATTGTTTACCGCAAAAGTAATTAGTTTTATTTACTTCTCCCAAACTTTAATTGTTATTAGTATTTAATAATTATTCTGTTAAAAGTAATATTAGCAAAACAATATTCTTTTTTATAACTATTTAAAGAAATATTTGAACTATATCATTTTAAAAACCTAAATAAGTATTTGTCTAAAGAAAAAAATATTTTTTCTGAGAATAATTTAATCTATTCTATTTTCGCTATACCTTTCGCCCAAACCATAATCCACTCATTATCAACTACTTATAAGTTAAAGCACAAAAAATCATTTTTTGGCATACTATTTGAAACTGAATAAGAGAAGTCATTACGGCCCAATCCCACTTACTAAAATTAAGTTAGCTATAATTAACTTTTACAAAATGTCAGGAATAAAATTAATTCAAAAGAGACATGGTTCTTTTATAGGGACTATTATGTTTCTACTCTTAGGTGCTTTACCTTTAATGGCACAAAACAAAGCCACGGACAAAAACGCTGAAAATGTTGGTATCGGTACTACGAAACCTGACAGGTCAGCAATTCTGGATCTTTCTTCAACCAGCAAAGGTTTACTAATCCCCCGTATGACTTTGGCCCAACGTGGCAAAATTACGAATCCCGCTAGCGGTTTAATGATTTTTCAGACTGATTATGTGCCGGGGTTCTATTACTTTGATGGTTCGGAATGGAAGAGTATGGTGGCCACTAATATTGGCAAATCTCTTCGGGAAAATTCGGTTGCAAGCGACGCTACATGGAGTATCAACGGTAATTCAGGTACAAATGCAGATTATCATTTTATTGGTACTACCGACTCTACTTCTCTGGCTTTCAGAGTGAATAGTTTCCGTTCAGGTTTTATCGATTATAAGTATGGAAATACCTATTTTGGATATAGGGCAGGTTATAGAAGTATTGGATTTAACTCTGTAGCTATCGGGGCTTATGCTTTGCACGAAGTTAGCATGGGTCTCAATAATATTGCTATAGGTTATCAGGCTTTGCCCAATAACCAGACCGGTAGTGATAACGTAGCAGTAGGTACCAGTGCTTTGTTTTTCAATGTTGTTGGCTCTCAAAATATAGCCTTAGGTACCCAGGCAGGGCAAAAATCGGTGGGAGACGGGAACATCTTCATCGGTAACAATGCCGGAGTAAATGAAATAGGTAATAACAAACTCTATATAGAGAATGGTAGCCCGAACGGGCCTCTGATTTTCGGAGATTTCGCGAAAGGTTTATTAGGTATCAATACAAAAACACCTGAAACAGCATTAAGTATTGATAGCAAATCGGTCAATACCAGTGGTTTGCAATTTAAACAGTTAACGAGTGCTTCGCCAGCCGGAAGACCGAATCAGAAAGTATTGTCGGTTGACGAAAAAGGTAGAGTAATATTAGTGAGAGATTCCATTGGCTTAGGTTCATCAATACCGACCAGCCCTACAACAAGTTACTGGACAGCCAAAGGTAATGCCATTGAAAATAACAACGCCGGAGACGTGGTGGTAAGTAATATCCGCTTTAAAAATTTAAAATCTACCTCAACCCCAGGCAAATCGAATGGCAGAGTTCTTACGGTTGATGAAAACGGCTTGCTTGTTCTGGTGAAAGACTCTGTAGGAACTTCGAAAAATCAAACCGCAGTTGTAGACGGCTTCTGGGATCTGAATGATAATGTTTTATCTAATACCAATGATGGAGGCCAGGTAATACTAAAAGGGAGAGTAAGATTACAGAATTTAACAGCTTATGAAAGAGCATATACTCCTTATGGGAAAGTGCTTACAGTAGATGATTTTGGTAATCTCCTCCTGGTTAGAGACTCGGTAGGTGTAGGCGGTGGTGGTCCTTCTTCATGGAATATTAATGGAAATAATATTTCTAATAATAATTCAGGAATTGTTCAGATCGGTACAGGTTTAAGATTACCGCAATTGACCAGTGAGACCCCTGTTAGCACCATTGCTCAGAAGGTATTATCAGTAGATAATCAGGGAAATGTGATTTTAGCCAATGTACCTACTCCTACCGGAGGCGGTGGTGGAGAAACCAGCTGGACAACCACCGGAAATGCAATTGCCAATAGCAATGCAGGTATCGTGAATATTAATAATGGCTTGAATACCAAGAATGGTATAAAAATAGAAACGGGCAAACTGACTATCTCACAGTTAACCTCTAATACAACAGCCGGAAAGCCAAACGGGAAAGTGCTTTCTGTTGATAATCTGGGGAACCTGGTATTGGTCAGAGACTCAATCGCTGCTGTTAGTAATACAGGTGGTGTGCCTATCATCCCATCTACAGAACCATCAGCTTGGGCTGTAAACGATAATAATATTTCCAATAAAAACTCCGGAAATGTTTATATCTCTAATGGTCTGGTACTCACAAAACTGAATAGCGATGCGCCAACTTCAATTACTACTCAAAAAGTACTTTCGGTTGATAATAACGGGCAAGTAATATTGGTAAATACTCCTACTGCTACAAGTGGTGGCGGTGGTATCGGAAATTCTTTGTGGAAAAACAACGACAATGGCATCGGAATTGTAAATAACAATACAGGTGGTATTTTTATCAATAGCAACGAAGATAATAAGAGTGGTTTGCAATTGACCAGACTGAAAGCAGGTTCGCCTGCGGGCAATGCTTATGGCAAAGTGCTCTCGGTAGATGATAACGGGAATGTGATTCTGGTAGTTGATGGTGGCGCCAATGTTTCTAACTCATGGAATACGATTGATGGCCGCCTGCACAATGCAAACAATGGTAAAGTAGTGATAGGCACAGGTATCAATTCTTATCCTGATGGTTTCAACCTCTTTGTAAAAGGCGGTATCCTGACAGAAAGAGTGAGAGTAGCTTTGGCTAACTCAGATCGTTGGGCCGACTATGTGTTCAAAAAAGATTACAAACTGATGCCTTTGAAAGATGTTGAGAAGTTTATTCAGCATAACCAACACTTGCCAAATGTACCATCGGCTGAAGAAATGGCAAACCGTGGGCTTGATGTAGCCGAAACGAGCGCCAAACTGATGGAGAAAATAGAAGAATTAACACTCTATTTAATAGAGGCAAATAAAAAGATTGAGGAATTGGATAAAAAAGTGAAAAATCTTGAAAAAACACAAAAATAACCATTCCATTCAGAGTGAAGAGTCCGACAGTGTTTTCCTAATTTTACATTTCTTTTTTTCTTGAAAAATTGCGTTTATCAGGTAGAAAGTATTTACTATAGGCCTGATAAATTCTAAAAAGTGCTAATTTCTTGCTAAGTTTTTTTGTAAAAAAAATGTTATTTCTTAAAAAAACTGGCACATTAATTGCAATAGTAATTATTAAAATAATGCAAATATCAATAGTTTCATAATATTGATTTTTATGGGTTAGGGTTTATTGTTAAACGCCATGATACTAGATTATCGTGGCGTTTTTACATTATATTTACATTTCTTATTGAGTGATTGAGTGAATTAGAGATTGAGTGATTATATAACTCCTTCTATGGTTCTCAATTACTTTGATTGATAAGCATTTGAAAATGATTTCATCAAATTATTAATCACTAAATCACTCATTCACTAAATCACTCATTTCTCCATATGCCTAAAGCAGTTTCTTATTCACGTACAACAATAACCGAATTGATGATTCCTTCTTATGCCAATTTCGGTGGCAAAATCCATGGAGGTATTCTTCTTTCATTGATGGACAAAGTGGCTTATGCCTGTGCCTCTAAACATGCCGGAACCTATGTGGTAACTGTATCGGTAGATGGCGTTAATTTTCTTCAACCAATAGAGGTGGGAGAATTATTGTCTTTACATGCTTCAGTTAATTATGTAGGGCGAAGCTCAATGGTTATCGGTATCAGGGTCGTATCTGAAAATGTAAAAACAGGAGAGAAAAAACACACGAATACCTCCTATTTTACGATGGTAGCCAAAGATGATATAACCGGAAAACCTACCGAAGTACCAGAGTTGATACTAGAAAGTAAAGATGATATTCGGCGTTGTCTGGAGGCTATTAAACGTAAACAATTGAAAGAAGTATATAAAGATGATTTCGATAACACATTATCAGAGCTGCATGTTGATGAAAATCTTCATCTATTAGAAAACGAAAGAATCATTATTAATCCATAATTCAGCTTATCCATGAAGAAAATTTTTAGTGTAATCTTCACTTTCTTACTAACATTCAATCTTGCCGCACAGAACATAGATATTAATATTCTCAAAGACATCCAAAGTAACCGGACACAGAAATCAGACCGTAATTTTGAGACTTTCAGCAAAGCCACCTACCCTATCAGTGCTGCCATTCCAATCGGTATATTAGGCTTGGGATTAATTAAAAAAGATAAAGATTTACAAAGACAGGGCTTAGCTGCGGGAGCTGGATTAGTGGTGGCCTTAGGCACATCTTATATCTTAAAAAAGGTAGTTGACCGCCCAAGACCTGGTGAAACATATTCTTTTATACATCCTTATATAATTGAAACAGACCCTTCCTTTCCATCAGGACATACTACAGCGGCGTTTTCTGCTGCTACATCTTTAAGCCTTGCGGCCAGAAAATGGTATGTAACCGTGCCAGCCTATCTCTGGGCAGGAACAGTAGCCTATTCTCGTTTACATTTGGGTGTACATTATCCGAGTGATGTTCTGGCAGGTGCAGTGATTGGTGCAGGCTCAGCCTGGGCAAGTTATAAGGTGAATAAATGGCTACAAAAAAAGAGAAAGCATTAATTGCTGGCAAGAGCCATTTTCTGCTTTCTGAATTCTGAGGGGGTGATACCTTTGTATTTTTTGAAAATGCGGTTCAGATGGCTTTCATCGGTGAAGTTTAGTTCAAAAGCGATTTCATTCATGCGCATATCGCTATATTGCAGGCGGGTTTCTACCAGTTTCAGTTTATAATTGGTAATGTATTGCTGCATACTCTCGCCCGTTAGTTTCTTGAAATATTCACTCACGTAAGTCGGAGAAATATTAAACTGAGCTGCCATTTCATCGGCTTTCAGCAATTCTGGTGAGTATATATGCTGATGGATATAGCTTAGCATACTTAAATCTTTACTCTCCACATTTTTCAGAACTTCGGGAGTATTCAAAGAAATATTTCGTGCTACAATAGTCAATAAAGTATTTACTATCTGCTGAGTAAGCTCCCTTTGATAGGGATATTGATTAATATATTCACGTATCAACGCTTCTATTAATGATTTAACGAGCGGTTTATCTGCTTTATTTTTTAAGATACAACCGGGCAAGCGATTATGGTTCTGAAAAATAAACTCCAACTTTTTTATCAGTTCCTTGTTCTGGTCTTTAATATAAACCTCATTGAAACGGATAAAGAAAAATTTGGTACTTTTTTCAACTTTAAAAGAATGACAATCCTGCGGCATCAGTAAAAACAATTTTTCAGGGCCATAAGTCCAGTTGTTTTTGTTGATACACTGAATACCTGTACCCTCAACGATGTATACCAATTCAAAAAAATTGTGTTTGTGAGCTCCCATCGGGCACTCGCATGATTCGAGGTATTCTATCTCGAAAGGCTCGTATAAATTCCTTATTTGCATACCTGCAAATATACAAGACAAACCCATAATTATACAAGAGATTTAAGAATAACCCATACTAATTTTGTGCCATCAAAATAATCAAATCAATGAAAGCAATCGTATTAAAAGCATTTGGGAGTGTAGATAATTTCGCAGTTGAAGAAATTCCACAACCTACCATACAAGAGAATGAAGTATTAGTACAGGTACACGCCGTGAGTATTAATCCTGTTGATATGAAAACCCGTTCGGGTAAGGCTATGGCGGCACGTTTGAAAGACGAAAACCCGATTATTCTGGGTTGGGATATTTCGGGTGTAGTAAGTCAGGTAGGTGCCGATGTAAAAGATTTTAAAGTTGGTGATGAAGTATTTGGGATGGTCAATTTCCCTGGTAGTGGCAAAGCCTATGCTGAATATGTGGCTGCTCCCGCTGCTCATTTAGCCTTAAAACCTGCTAATATCTCACACGAAGAAGCCGCAGCGGCTACTTTAGCGGCTCTAACTGCCTGGCAGGCGTTTAATACGCATATAAAAATTCATCCGGGCAATAAAGTTCTGATACATGCTGCCGGCGGCGGTGTAGGGCATTTTGCTGTGCAGATAGCTAAACATTTTGGCGCGTATGTGATTGGTACATCCTCTGCGGCTAATAAAGACTTTGTTTTGAGCTTAGGCGCTGATGAGCATTTTGATTATAAATCAAAGCCTTTTGAAGAAGCGTTTAATGATATAGATATTGTATTAGATACCATTGGCGGAGATAATATCGAGCGTTCGTTTGAAGTAGTAAAGAAAGGTGGTACAGTTATTACCTTGCCGTCTGCTACCTCTGAAGGGGTTGTTGAAAAAGCAAAAGCGAAAGGAGTTAATGGCTTCTTTTTTATGGTACAATCAAATGGAGAAGATATGAAACAGATTGCTGATTTGCTCGAAAAAGGTGCCATTAAACCTTATGTATCGGCTGTTTATTCATTTGATGAAATTGGCAAAGCGCATCAGCAAATAGAAACGGGTTCAACCAAAGGAAAGATTGTTATTAAACCCTGATAATGTTTGCTATTGAAAAAGGGGTATGATAGATTTGTCTGTGTGTGCCATCTTTACCATTTCTCTAATCTGAAAAATTATGATAAACCACTCTCTAACTTTTGTATTACTCCGCCTGGCAGTAGGCATGAGCATGTTCGGACATGGATTGGTGCGGATTGTAAAACTCCCGAAATTCAGTGCATGGATGGTTGGGCAATTCGAAAAATCTATGTTACCAGAGGCATTAGTGATACCTTTTAGTTATGTATTACCAATTATAGAATTTGGTATAGGTGTACTTTTATTGATTGGATTATTTACGAAACAGGCCTTGATTATCGGAGGAATAACGATGATACTCTTAATATTCGGCTCAAGTATGATTGAAGAATGGGGAGCAATTCCGTCGCAGATGATTCATACTTTCTTTTTTGCAGTGCTATTATCTTATCTGAATTATAATAGTTATTCGGTGGATAATGCTTTGAAGAGGTAAATTACCCCTCACCCTAAATCCCTCTCCCCAACAATTGGGAGAGGGACTTTAACCCCTTCCCCATTGTTGGGGAAGGCTGGGATGGGGTTACATTACTTAGGCATCAACACAGTGTCAATCACGTGTATTACGCCATTGCTTTGGTTTACGTTTGAAATCGTTACTTTTGCCATTCCACCTTTTTCATCAGTAAGCCAAACATTTTTGCCTTTCATCCAGGCTGTCAAAGTTCCACCTTGTACGGTTGTCAACATCGCTTTACCATTGCCTTCTTTGATTTT
Organism: Emticicia fontis; assembly: GCF_054779675.1. Lineage (NCBI taxonomy): Bacteria > Pseudomonadati > Bacteroidota > Cytophagia > Cytophagales > Leadbetterellaceae > Emticicia > Emticicia fontis. The sequence goes on along the minus strand of NZ_BAAGXU010000020.1, from coordinate 55,908 downwards.
CTTCATCAAATCTTCTGCACTCCATTTACCAGATACCACGTGGTAAGTAAGAATAGTTGTCAACATTTTTTTGTTTTCAGGCTTTACCAAAGTTTCTACTGTTCCTGCAGGCAATTTGTCGAATGCCTTGTTAGTAGGAGCAAATACTGTAAAAGGGCCAGCGCCTTGTAAAGTTTCTACTAAACCTGCTGCTTTTACTGCTGCTACTAATGTGGTGTGGTCTTTAGAGTTTACTGCATTTTCAATGATGTTTTTCGATGGATACATCGGGGCACCACCAACCATTACAGTTTTTTCCTGTGCAAAAGAGGCAATAGAAATGAAGGCAGCTATAAAGCTGATTGCTAGAGTTTTCATGGTTACTACTGTTTTTAAATTGAGTTATTTATTGTAATTTTCGTATTATACCTCAACTAACGGGATTATCATAAACTTGGATTGAAAAACAGTTTTATTTTTTCTTAATATTTTTTTAAGTTGCTATCAATCAAGGTTTTAGAAAATATTAATTGATTAAATGGCGTATTTTTTAGGTTAAAGAGAAGAAAAAGAGAAAATTTCATCAGATATTCTAATTATTTCAGACTTTTGTAGCAATTTTCGCCCATACTTATGAATCGCTTCGACAGAATCACTGCTATCTTAATTCAATTACAATCGAAAAAAATCGTAAAAGCACAGGATATTGCCGACCGTTTTAATATCAGTTTAAGAACGGTATATAGAGACGTGCGTTCGTTGGAAGAGGCCGGTGTACCTATTATAGGCGAAGCGGGTGTCGGGTATTCTATCATGGATGGGTATCGCCTCCCTCCTGTTATGTTTACTCGCGAAGAAGCCCGGACATTTATAACAGCCGAAAAGTTGATGGAAACTTTTACTGACCTTTCTACAAAAGCCAGTTATAAATCGGCCATGTATAAGGTAAAATCAGTTTTGAAAAGCGCTGAAAAAGATATGCTGGATAGTATTGAAGAAAATATCGAAGTGCGCCAGCGAACAACTCCTTTCAATAAATCAATCAACAATACACTTGAAATTATTCTGAATAGTATCTCCGAAAAGAAAATCGCCAGAATGGAGTATGCAAGCTTTAATTCTAGCGAGCCATTGCAGCGCAAAATTGAACCTGTGGGTATTTATCATGAATTTAATTATTGGTATACCATAGCTTTCTGCCATTTAAGGAATGATTACCGACATTTCAGAACCGACCGCATTTCAAAAATTGCTCTAACAGAAGAACCGTTTAAAAAAGAGCATTATTCGCTAAAAGAATATTTAGAACGAATGCCGGAAAATGAAAACCTGGAAACGGTTGTGATACGGGTAAATAAACCCGCCCTGCGCTTTTTGCTGGAACAAAAATATTTCAACGGCTTTGTCTCAGAAACTGATAAGGGCGAGGTAGTGGAAATGACTTTCCTGAGTGCTTCATTAGATGTTTTTGCCCGTTGGTATATTACTTTTGCAGATCAGGCTGAGATTTTAACGCCTAAAAGCCTGAAAGATAAGCTAAAAACAATGGTTGCGGATATTTCTTCAAAATTTTAAAAATTTCTTTTTTCCTGCTGACATAGGGCTGTCACTCACCTGTATTTACTTTGTAACACTAAACGGAAACGGGCTATGCTACAAGAAATTACAGCAACAACTGACAAGAATCTACACACAATAATAAAAGATTATGCGATCTATAATCAGGTGGCAAACAAGAGAATTGTCAATTGGCTGAAAACCAAACCTGTCAATTTACTTGATGCGGAAGTTCCTTCAAGTTTTAATAGCCTCAAACAAACCTTAGTGCATATATGGCAGGTAGAGCTTTCGTGGTTTGCCTGTTTGCAGCATACTTCTGCGCTATCTCCTTACGAAAAAACTTATAGTGCTTCGGCTGATGAGATATTTGAGGGTTTACTGGAGCAATCAGAAAAATTTGCTGATTATACCTTAGCCCTTGAAGAAAATGAATTGATTGAAACCACACACGTATATATTCCGAATGTTTTAGACTGTGACATTCCACGCTTTGAACTCATACAAATGTGTTTTGACCACAGTACCTACCACCGGGTACAAATAACTAACATAGCCCGCCACATCGGGCTGACAGATCCACCAATTACCAACTATATGTACTATCTCTCGCGAGAGCGGGCCTTAGCTTAAAATTTTTTAGGTGTCTTTAGGGGAATACCGCTACGATCCACAACTTTTAAATTCCCACAACGATTAATTCAAATAAACCTCCTCTATGCTTAGCACGTGCGTAGAGGGGTTTATTTTTTAAGGGCATTTGTACGAATTATACCATTGTAAAAAGTAGAGACGTAATGATTAGGATTCAATAAATAAGCGTTATTAGACATTATTTGGATTTTGTCATAGCATTTGTGCAAAAATAGGCTATCCCACGGCCGAAGGCCCGATTTAACAAAGATCTAATAACGCTTATTTCTTGAATGTTAATCCATTATTGTTCAAAGCATTACGCTTTCAATTTCATAGCAACGGGATCCCACTTGATTATTTTCTTTGTCAATAAACTTTCGTTACAAGACAAAGCCGGAGCTGCTGCCCTGAAACCAAATTCGGCATCTTCAACCACAGGTTTTCCGGTTCTTATTGAATCAAAGAAATTGGTAAAGTGGTCTACGTGCTCGCTATACCCTGCCGGTGGATTGAAAACGATGTCTTCTTTTGTTTTTTTCTTTCTTTGTTCAGGTGTCCATTTGGCATCGTATTCTTTCTGCATTTCTTCGCGCATTGCTTTCGAGAAAGTGAAAAGAGAATCATATCCGCCAAAACCCGGAGCTTCCGGCATAATGCTATGCTTTACGGTAATCGTATTACCTCTTACATCAATTATTCCTTCTGAGCCAATCAGACGGGTTAGTTCCTGTCCACCTGTACCACTGATAAAGTTTACCTGTAAAGTCAACTGAAAAGCAGGGTGCTCAGGAGTATCAGGATATTGCATCACACCAGACATTACATCAGGCAAATCACGGCCATCTTTCCAATAGCTGAATTGTCCGGTACTCACGATAGATTCCGGCCCTTTAGAATTGGTCATGAAGTGTGTACCACTCAATAAGTGGATAAACAAATCACCGGCAACACCCGTACCTACTTCCTTAAAAGCTCTCCACCAGAAAAATTTCTTCGGGTCATAAGGTATTTTCTTGCCTGTAATAGAAATGAATTTATCCCAATCAAGCGTTTCAGGACTTGCATCTTTCGGAATCGTGTATTCCCATGCACCAATTGAGCTTTGTCTGTCATTGACAGAGTTAACCATGTTCAACTTACCGATTTCTCCGGAAGCCAATAATTCTTTTGCTTTTGCCAAACCAAGGCTACTTACCCGCTGGCTACCGATCTGCACGACTTTACCCGATTTTTTAGCTGCTGCCACAACCGGTTGCCCTTCGCTGATTTTATAAATCATTGGTTTTTCGCAATATACGTGCTTGCCTTTTGCCAGAGCGTCCAATGTCATTTTAGCATGCCATACGTCGGTAGTACAAATCAAGACAGCATCAATATCTTTTCTTTCTAAAAGTTCTCTATAATCTCTGGTAACGAAAAGGTCATTTCCATACATTTCTTTCGCATTTTCAAGTCTACCCGGGTACAAATCACAAATACCGGCCAGTTCTACTCCGGGTACTTTAAGGGCGCTGCCTAAGTCATAATGCCCCTGAACACCAAAGCCAATTACGCCAATTCTTACTTTATCGTTGGCTGTAATCTTTCTGTCATAGGTTAAAATACGTTCTTCTGCTTTTTGCTGGGCAGCTAATGAGGCAAATGGCGACGAAGCAGCTACCAAGCTGGTAGCACCAATTTGTTGCAGGAACTTTCTTCTGGAAGACGAACTATCGTTTTTCATGTTTTGTATTAAGGTTGATTGATTTATTTAACTAAGTAACTGACAAAGGCGATTTTTTTACTATCAGCACTCCACGAAGGTACATTAATTGTGCCTTGACCTCCAAAAAAAACTGGTGTAATATCTTTGATAGCTTTGGTTTTTAAATCCATCAGGCGAAGTTTGACATTTTTTCCGAATAAATGGTTTTGCTTTTCATCCGAAGTATAAGCAATGTAAACAATCCACTTATTATCAGGCGACGGATGTGCAAACCAGTTAGAGTTTTCATCAAATGTCAATTGTTCGGGCTGTGTGCCGTCTGCCAGCATACGCCATATCTGCATATGTCCGGTTCGGTATGAATTAAAATAAATGTACTTACCATCTGCAGAGTAATCCGGTCCATCGTCCAGACCTGTGGTCTCGGTCAATCTCTTTTCTGTTCCGCCATCAACACCTATGGTATAAATATCAAAATTGCCATTTCGCTCGGCACAATAGGCCAGGTTTTTTCCATCAGGACTCCAGCCATGCCAGAAAGAAGGTACTTCAGGTGTCACTAATCTAGGCTCACCTCCTGTTATAGGCAATATATAAAGCGCCGACTTATACGATTTTGGTGATGGGTGATTTTTATCATGATTACTAATCACCAGCCATTTTTTATCCGGCGAAATACCATGATCGTTATTACTCTGCTTAGCAAATCCGGTATTGAGCTGCGTTATTTTCTTCGATGATAAATCTAAGGTATAAATTTTTCCGAAGCTATTCAAAATCAGGTAATTATCAGGATGCCAGTTAGGTGCTTCATAATGCTTTTTGATGGCTAGCACCGTATCAATTTTTCCTGTGCTTATATCCACGGTATGAATATAGCTGGTGGTATCTACTTTGGTTTGCGCTTTTACAAGCATCGAATACCCCGAAAAAAGGACGGAAACACAAACTATTTTAAAATAAGGCATTGCAGCCCATAATTGAAAAGATTTTTTCATAAAAAAATATTTAGTTTAAAAACGATCACAGAACAGGCAAATGTAAATACAAAATTTTTATTATCTAAAAAATAGATAATAAATTTTATTACCATTCTATCTTGTAATAATCATATTTAACAAATAGCTTACTTATACATTAAAACCCTATATTTGTGCTTGCTTGAAAAATTTTAGTATTGATGGAGAAATTTGACATTAACCAGTATATTTCTCACCTATCGCTTGATTGTGTGATTTTTGGCTATAAAGACAGTGAGTTAAAAGTATTGATATCCAAATTTAAATTTGGTATAGGTGACTGGGCTTTGCCCGGTGGATATATTATGAAAACGGAGGGGATTGACCATGCCGCCAATAGAGTATTAAGAGAGCGAACAGGCTTGGAGAATATCTATTTAGAGCAGTTCAGGGTTTTTGGTGATGAACCCCGCATTCAGAACTATCAACACAAAGAAGCAATCAAGGCGGCTTTGATCAAATATGACCCGCATCGATTTGATGCTACTGTAGCAGAATGGATAACCAGTCGGTTTGTTTCTATCGGTTATTATGCCCTGGTTGATATCAATAAGGTAACCCCTCAGAATGGAGAGTTTGAAGAATGCCTTGAATGGAGGAATATCAAGGATGTTCCGGAAATGACTTACGACCACAACGAAATTCTGGCTTATGCCCTTGCTGCCCTCCGACAGAATCTGGATGAAAAACTGATTGGCTTTAATTTACTACCCGAAACTTTTACGATGCGTGAAATACAGGCATTATATGAGGCTGTATATGATAAGCCCTTTGCGATGAACAATTTCCAGAAGAAAATTCTGGACCTGAATGTATTAGAAAGATTGGAAAAGAAATTTACGGGTGCGCAGAATAAAGCACCTTATTTGTATCGATTTAAGAAGAGTTTGTAACAAATTTTATACATAGAACCTAGTTAAGATTATTCTCAGAATGCCGTCCGCGATTTGCCATTTTACTCAAACCTATGTCATTCCCTAACAAGATAATCACTATATATTCTCAACAGTCTGATTTTAGCGAAAATCTCGTTGAACGCTTTGAAAATACAAGCCAAAGTGGGAAATTTAGAGGACGCTTAGTATTGCATTATCATTCGCAAAACAGCCATTAAAAAGGTAGACGCTACGGTGACTACCTTTTACCAGAAGACGATGATGATGCTGTGCGACAATGTTTGCATTTCCATATTATTGAGCTCATTTTTCTGATACACACAAAACCATTATTATCATGTCATTTCAAGCATATATTGATAATATCAAGCAGAAAACAGGTAAAACACCTGAAGATTTTAAACAATTGGCCGAAGTAAAAGGCTTACTAAAACCGGGTGTAAAAGCAGGTGAAATAGTAGCCTGGCTCAAAGAAGATTTTGGTTTAGGGCATGGCCATGCCATGGCAATTTATGCAACCTTAGACCCATCAAAAATGGAAAAAATTAAAGAGAAAGAAAAGAAGTAAACATTTTTCAACCTATACCATCTATTCACAAACCCATGATTCTTTTTAAGCGTATTTCGTTATTAATGACTCTGCTTTTTTCTATTGGCTTTTTTACGAATGCCTTGGCACAAAATAAAAAGCCGAAATTCAAGGTCATTGCTTTTTATACAGCCAAAAACGACAAAGCACATATCAGCTATGTACACGAAGCCAATAAATGGTTTCCGAAAATGGCACAGGAGAATAATTTTACTTATGATTCTACTAATAACTGGAGTAATCTCAATACCGAATTTCTGAAAAATTATCAGGTAGTGCTTTTCTTAGATACCCGCCCGGAAGATCCGGCACAACGAGAGGCGTTCAGACAATATATGGAAAATGGTGGGGGCTGGATGGGCTTTCATTTTGCGGCTTTTGCCTTAAATAAATCCGCTTTCAATCAGGATTGGGATTGGTATCATAACCAGTTTTTGGGATCGGGAGAATATGGAAGTAATACATGGCGGCCAACTTCGGCAGTTTTAAGAGTAGAAGCCAGAAAACACCCCGCTATGAAGCATATGCCTGAAACTTTCAAATCATCTCCGAATGAATGGTATAGATGGAAAAATGACTTAAAGGCAAATCCGGATATAGAAATTCTGGTATCGATTGATTCGACAAGTTTCCCATTAGGAACAGGGCCAAAACAGCACGAAATCTGGCATAGTGGCTATTATCCGGTAGTTTGGACTAATAAAAAATACAAGATGATCTATGCTAATATGGGGCACAATGATATTGATTACGAAGGCAAGACCAACAAAGAATTATCATTCACTTTCAACAACGAAACCCAGAACAAATTTCTGCTTGATGCGTTGTTGTGGTTAGGCAAGAAGAAATAATAATTTAGCGGCCGCCGCTGCGGTGATTTAGTGAATGAGTGATTAGATTTAAAAACTTTAATCACTCATTCACTAAATCGCACAATCACTCAATAAACACTCATGAAACAACAAATAGCCCATATTTCTCTGGTAGTCGATGATTACGACGAGGCCATAGAATTCTATACTAAAAAACTTCATTTCAAACTGATTGAAGATACACCACTGAGCGATACCAAGCGCTGGGTGATTGTAAGTCCGCCCGGTAGTACTTCGGGTTGCAATTTATTATTAGCCAAAGCATCTACCGAAGAGCAGAAAAGCAGAGTAGGAAATCAGACAGGAGGACGTGTATTTCTTTTTCTGTTTACAGATGATTTCTGGCGGGATTATAAAAATATGATAGCCAGCGAAATTAAATTTATCAGACAACCCTCAGAAGAAGAATATGGAACAGTAGCTGTATTTGAAGACCTATATGGAAACCTATGGGATTTTATAGAATCTAAGAAAAGTACATAATTTTCAGTGAGAACATAAACCTACGTTTATTCCCTCTTATTTTAATCCAATCCTACGTATAGTATACTATGTTGAAGCGTCTGTCATACTTTTGTTTGAATCCAGAAGCATGACAAAAAAAGACCTCTAAAATACTGGTTATCAGGCTATAAAAAATATGTTATCAAAAAATAAAACCTGACAATTGATTAGTATATTTGGTAAAAATAAGATTGGGTTATGGCAAGAAAACTACTACTTCTGCTCTGCTTGTTGAGTTCATGGCAAGGTTTTGCCAACTCAATACTGATACCTATGGACGACAGTCAGTCTAATCATCTGAAAGCCTATGGTATAGCCTATAATACGCTTCAGCAAAATACGGAACTGGACTGGTTGCTTAACTATCGTGGCGGAAGTTTTCTGTTCGATTATACACCTGCTCTGGAGAAAGAATGTTTGGTGCGGGGTGTATCTTTTGAAGTAGTTTCTACGGCCAATGTTGAGGTTATTCTCAAGGAGATTTCAGACCCTGATGTGAATATGGAAGTAGTACGTCTGTTTAAAGCTGCCAAAATAGCCGTGTACTCCCCTATCAAAGTAAGTGCTTCTTCTTTTGAAGATACCGATGCCGTTTTGCTAGTATTGAAATACGCGGAGATTCCGTACGAAGTAATTTATGATGAAGAAATCATCAGAGGCGATTTGGCCAAATATGATTGGCTACACTTACATCATGAAGATTTTACGGGGCAGTATGGCCGCAATATGCGCCGCATGTCGGCTTTGGATATGAAAGCACAGGAAGAAATCGCCCGTCGGTTGAAGTATCCAAAGGTTTCTGCATTGAAATTGGATGTGGCTAAAATGATTAAGTTATTCTGCATGGGTGGTGGATATTTGTTTGCCATGTGCTCTGGTGCTGAAACATTAGATATTGCCTTATCGGCCGATGGAACAGATATTGTAAGCAGCCGTTTTGATGGGGATGATATTGATGCCCATGCTCAATCAAAACTGGATTTTAATAAAACTCTGGCTTTTGAGAATTTCAGTTTATATCTGAATGATGGTGAAGGATATGGTTCGATGTCGTTTTCGGATATTAATGTGTGGTCTGGCAGATTTGATGATGAGGTAACTTCTTATTTCGATTTATTCGATTTCTCTGCCAAATGGGATGTAATTCCGGCTATGTTGGGGCAAAATCACGAGCATTTAATCAGAGAATTTATGGGGCAGACTTCTGCTTTTAATAAGAAGACAGTTAAATCAAATGTATTAGTAATGGGTGAAGGCAAAGACTCTCATCGTTATATTTACGGAGAACTCGGCCTGGGACAATGGGTGTTTTACGGCGGTCATGACCCCGAAGGCCGGAGAGGTTTCCACCGCACACCTACTGACCTGAATCTATTTCCACACTCACCCGGTTATAGGCTTATTCTGAATAATGTCTTGTTTCCATCGGCCAAGAAAAAGAAAAGAAAGACTTGACGCTTAATAAAACCTGGCCTCTTTCGTGAGCTTTTTTTTCGATGATTCTACCCTAGAATTTATCTTTACATCTATGCGAGATACTAATAGTTTTTTGTCTTATCAGTAAATAAAGGTGTCCTTTATAAAAAATTAATTGGCTTAATAGCTCAGAAACTTCGTATATTGGTGAAACAAAACCTTTGTTTCTGCACATAACCTTAATGAAACCCTTATGGACTTTTTTAATAGTTTAGAACCTTTGCTGCGCACTTTCTGGTACATTGCCATTCCGACAAGTTTAATTTTTCTGATTCAGACTATCATGACTTTCGTCGGAGTTGATGCTGCCGATGGTCTTGAACCGGATTTTGATGGCGATCTAGGGCATTCACATGAGCCCTTTCAACTCTTTTCATTCCGGAATCTGATTAATTTCCTGTTAGGATTCGGTTGGACAGGTATCTCATTTTATAAGATTATACCCAATCATTTTGTCTTAACTACTATTGCCTTTCTTATCGGTCTTGCCTTTGTAGCTGTTTTCTTTTTTATCATTCAGCAAATTGGAAAACTCTCTGAAGACAACTCTTTTCAGATTAATAATACGGTCAATCAGGTAGGTTCGGTTTATCTGAGCATTCCCGAACATAAGAGTGGCAAAGGCAAAGTGCAGGTAAGTGTCAAAGGGGCTTTTTATGAATTAGATGCCATTACCGAAAGCGGAAGAATCAAAACCAACGAAATAGTCAGAATCATCGGCGTTGAAAATAATACGCTGGTCGTAGAAAAAATTTAACCTTTATATAACCCATGCTCGAAATGTCTTCTCCACTTATCATTATTGTTGTGGCTGCTATTGTTCTGTTTGTGACAATTACTGCCCTTATTTCAAGGTATAAACGCTGTCCATCTGATAAAATTCTGGTTATTTATGGTAGAACCGGAGGAACTTCTGCCAAGTGTATTCATGGTGGAGGTGCATTTATATGGCCAGTTATTCAGGATTACGCGTTTCTGGATTTAAAACCTATTTCAATAGAAGCCAACCTGACTAATGCCTTAAGTCGCCAGAATATCCGTGTCGATGTACCTTGTCGGTTTACGATTGCTATTTCTACAGAAGCTGATAGCATGAATAATGCGGCTGAAAGATTATTAGGACTTACGGCTGAACAAATACAGGAATTATCGAAGGATATACTTTTCGGACAGTTGCGTCTGGTTATTGCCACCATGACTATCGAAGAAATTAACTCAGATAGAGACAAGTTTTTAGAGAATATCTCGAAAAACGTGGATACAGAACTAAAGAAAATTGGTCTGAAATTGATTAACGTAAACGTAACTGATATTAAGGATGAATCGGGTTATATCGCGGCTCTTGGTAAAGAAGCTGCTGCCAAAGCCATCAACGAAGCGAAAATCAGTGTAGCAGAGCAAGAGAAAATCGGAGAAACCGGAAAAGCCATCGCAGACCGTGAAAGAGACACCCAGATTGCGGAAACCCATAGAGACCGTGACGTAAAAATAGCTATTACGCAGAAAGACCGCGAAATCAGCATTGCTGCTGCCGGAAAAGATGAAGCCATTGGTAAAGCAGAAGCTCAGAGAGATACTCGTGTGAAAACCTCAGAAGCCAACGCCATAGCAGTAAAAGGAGAAAACGAAGCCAAAATTGCCATTGCGAACTCTGAAGCTTTGAGAAGAGAAAAAGAAGCAGAAGCGCTTCGTGTAGCCATTTCAGCGGAAAAAGTACAACAGGCTAAAGCCTTGGAAGAAGCCTATCTGGCTGAACAAAAAGCCGAGTTGGCCCGTTCGGAAAGAGAAAGGTCTACACAAATCGCCAATATTGTGATTCCTGCTGAAATAGCTAAGCAAAGAGCTATTATAGAAGCCCAAGCCGATGCTGAGCGAATCAGAGAAAACGCCAAAGGAGAAGCTGATGCTATTTATGCCAAAATGGAAGCCGAAGCGAAAGGTTTATATGAGATATTGACCAAACAAGCTGAGGGGTATAGAGAAGTAGTAGCTGCCGCAGGTGGCGACCCAACCAAGGCATTCCAGTTATTATTGATTGAAAAACTACCGGAATTGGTTAAAACACAGGTAGAAGCTGTTAAAAATATCAAGATTGATAAAATTACGGTTTGGGACTCGGGAAATGGTGCATCTGAAAATGGGGGGTCCTCTACCGCCAATTTTGTATCAGGCATGATGAAAACAGTACCTCCATTAAACGATTTATTTAATATGGCAGGATTGAATTTGCCTACTTATCTAAAAGGAGAAAATGAACCGGAACCTCCGAAAGAAGAACCGAAGCCTAAGAAATAAAGTTACATTAACAGATTTCAGACAGTGCTATCATCCTTCAAAGAGAGGTAGCACTATTTTTTATTAAAAGTTATGGCAAAAAAGTATTCTATACGTAACTTAGCAGTCCCTTTGAAAAAGGCTTGATTTTATATTAAATCACCATTACTTTTGACAATGGTTGGTTTAAATTTGTTTACCAAAGAAAACTTTACTCATGTCAATCGACTCTAAAATAAAACGCTTAGCACAGGAATATGCGTCTGAAACTATCGCTAACCGTCGTTATTTGCATACCAACCCCGAACTCTCTTTTCAGGAATATAATACTGCACGTTTTGTAGCGCAGAAACTTAAAGATATTGGATTAACTCCACAAGAAGGTATTGCGGATACGGGAGTAGTAGCACTTATTGAGGGGAAAAAACCTGAAAGTAAAGTAATAGGGTTAAGAGCTGATATGGATGCCTTGCCTATTCATGAAAAAAATGATGTTCCTTATAAATCTATCAATGAAGGCGTGATGCACGCTTGCGGGCATGATGTACATACTTCGTCTTTATTGGGTGTAGCAAAAATTTTGCATCAACTGCGTGACGAATTTGAGGGAACAGTGAAGTTGGTTTTCCAGCCTGCCGAAGAAAAAGCGCCAGGGGGTGCTTCTATCATGATTAAAGAAGGGGTATTGGAAAACCCAGCACCTACAGGCATGATTGGTCAACACGTAGCACCTAATATTCCAGTCGGCAAGATTGGTTTCCGGGAAGGAATGTATATGGCAAGTACAGATGAACTGTATCTGACCATTAAAGGTAAAGGTGGACACGGGGCCATGCCTGATCAATTGATAGACCCGGTATTAATAGCTTCACATGTGATTGTTTCGCTCCAACAGATTATCTCACGTAATCGCAAACCTGCCAATCCATCTGTATTGTCTTTCGGACGATTTATTGCTGATGGCGTAACGAATGTAATTCCGAATGAGGTAACTATTCAGGGGACATTCCGTTGCATGGATGAAGAGTGGAGAGAAGATGGCTTGCGCCGCATGAAAAAAATGGCAGAGGGTATTACAGAAGCCATGGGCGGCACTTGTGAGTTTGAGATTGTCAAAGGTTATCCTTTCCTGAAAAACCATCCTGAACTCACTCGTCGTTTGAAAAATGAAGCCATTGAGTATATGGGAAAAGACAATGTGATTGATCTTGATTTGTGGATGGCGGGAGAAGATTTTGCTTTTTATTCGCAGGTAGTAGATTCTTGTTTTTATAGATTAGGTACTCGAAACGAGGCAAGAGGAATCGTTTCTGGTGTACATACACCCACTTTTGATGTTGATGAAACTGCACTTGAAATAGGTCCCGGACTGATGTCGTGGTTAGCAATTCGCGAATTGGCCAAACAATAATTAGCCAGAGTTAGTTTAATACTCTGAACCATGTAACTTTTGCTTATAAACTTTTGCTAGTATAAAAATTATGCCCTTAAACTGCTCCTATTTACTTTGTCAACTGTTAAAGTTATAGTAAAAGTTTATGAAAATTTTAATTATCCTCTTACAAGTATTGGGGGCCATCACGATATTTCCGTGGTTCTCAATGGCGGGTTTATCATTTATTGTTTTCAACCCGGCTAAGCCTTTAAGAACTCAACTGCCCTGGCTTCTTATTCTGGCAATTTTTACTTATCCATTTATTTTGGGCAGCAGCTATTGGTGGTCATGGACAAATTTCTTTGAGGGGTATCCTAAAAGGTCAATCTTTTTTAGTTGTTTACCTCTTATCGTTTTCGGAGTTGCTTATTTAGTTATCGCTAATCTGACCGATTTTATAGAGAAAATCAGAGCAAAAAAATGAGGTGCATTACTGCACCTCATTTTTTATTTTCCTGCATATTTTTCAACCATAATACCCTTTAGTTCCTGCCAGGGAATATCTAGTATAATCATACCGCGTGCATAAGATGCCACTTCATAAGGATTATATAATAGTCTTAAGCCATCTTTAGTAATACCAATATTTTGAGGCAATATGAATTTGTTTGCCGGGAAAAAATAGTCTTCCATCTTAAACTCCATACCATTCTCTTTGGCCATTGCTGTTTCTTGTGCTTTAAATTTTACTTCTGCCAGTTTGTTTAAAGCGAGTGTATCGTTTATTATTTCATTTAGCTCTAATAACTTTCCGTTGGTAGCATCAAAATTATAGAAAGCAGTATTATAATTCCCGTGAGCTCCACCGGTATAGGCAGATTCGTTATAATACAATGAAATAATACTTGGAGAAATCCACAAGGTATCACCTAAAGCTTCATAAGTATATACCATATTGGGGGCATCAGGCATTTCTTTTCTTGCTCCATCTACGGCGCCAAAGAATGCTTTTGATGCATCTGTCAAATTACTGGCTATTTTTCCGTCACCTTCCGGATTAACTACTACCGATAGTCCTTCGAGTGGTAAGGATGCCATGAAGGTGTTAATTTTACTAATAACCGAACTATCTCCTCCCATAAGTTTGGGATATACAATGTCAATAGAAGAAATAAGCGTATCTCCACCCGAAGTATAATAAGGTGGGCTATCTTGTTTAAAACTCACGCTGTCTACCACAATAGGTGCCAGAGTCGTATTTGCTTCCTTACCTGATTGGCAAGCTGAAATAACCCCTACTAAAACCATTAAGTAAATTATTCTTTTCATTTATCAGAAGTTTGTTTGTCAAATATAAAGGTTTCTTTAATCTTGCTACTTATTATATAAAACAAAATGCTGAAATTTGAGCACCCGAAATTCGGCAGACATTGCTTGTATAAACAAAACCCATAGAATGAAAATCTTTCAGAGACTCAGCGATAATTCTTTACCTATACAGTGGCATCATCTTTTATTCTATATTCTATTAATTGCGATTATCCCTCACACAGGCTTTTGGTTTGATTTAAATAATGACTGGCCTCGCTGGTCTTATTATGCCTTTGAACATGGCTTGAGCCAAATCTATAACTCCGATACCAATTATATGCCTTTTTATTTGCATGGGCTTTATTGGTTTGGTAAACTGCAAGGCACTAAAGACCTGATCTATGCAAATAGCTATCAGCTAAAATACTTCTTTTTACTATTCGATTTTGGTTGTGCCTTATCATTGGCTTGGGCATTAAGGAAATACTATACAATTAAAATGGTTGAATATCTTTTACTATTCAATCTGGGTTACCTGTATTGCACTGTTATTTGGGGGCAATTGGATAGTGTGCCTACCACTATGGTAGTTTTAGGAATTATCTGCCTTTATGAGCGAAAAATGCTTTGGGCGACTTTCTTTTGCACACTTTCTATTTATGTAAAACTACAAGCTATCATATTTGTGCCATTCTTTGTGATATTGTTAATATATCAATTCTCGCAAAAATTTGATAAATGGTTATTACTAAAAATGTTAGGTGTTTCTTTGCTTACCCAATTATGGTTATTGAGTCCGTTTATCTGGGGAGGGACATTCTGGAACTTCGTCAAAGTAGTTAGAGAATCAGTAGGCTTCTTCCCAAGAGTATCTTGGAATGCCTATAATCTTTGGTATATACTGCTTCAGGATGATCCAACTACTTTAAACGACACTTTGATTTTTGCAGGGCTGACCTATAAAAAATGGGGTTTCTTGCTATTCTTTGGTTCGTCTGCTTTAGTGTTTATTCCGCTTTTATTCCAGACTTATATCTTAGTTTGGTTTAAAAAACTAGCCGATTCTGATTATTATGCCCTCGTATGGCTTACAGCTGCCACAATAGCTACGCTGTTCTTTTTTGTGAATACGCAAATGCACGAAAGGTACTCCTACCCTGCCATTGCTTTATATTTTGCTTACGCTCTAATAAGTAGACAATATTCGCTTTTTGCACTCATTTCAGTAGCACATTTAGCCAATGTAGATGGAATGAACAAATATTTTGGTTTAAATTCATTTAAACCTGAGTATACAGCTCTCCTATTCGGCTTGATTTTGCTTATTTCTTTTATTAAATTATTCGTCCAGGTAAAAAATATACGATTAGCCTATACTCGGCAAATCAATTGATATTTGTTACTATTTAATTAAATTGCGTCAGAGTAGTATCAGAACTATAAAAATAAAACCATATTAGAAACAAAAAAAACAATGAAAACTAGTTGTTCAAAACAACCAATCCTATCAATTAATACAGAATAAATTATCTGTTCTGTAAATTCTAATTTTATAATTAAAACTAAAATTTCAGAAAAAATTGAAAATAAATATTTTCCCCTCTTCATTTCTTTTGGTAACGGCAGTACTAATTCTCAGTTCTTGTGCCAAACCCATCAATCCTTTAACTTATACCAAGAGTCAATTGATTTTTGGGAGTGGTGGTGGATTTGCTAATCAGGTCAATGAGTACAGGATTTTAGAAAACAAGCATCTTTTATTCAGAAAAAACAACGATTCGACATTTAAAGATTTAGGAAAGCAAAACTCTAAAACTGTGAAAAAGCTATTTGAAACATCAGAAATGCTGTTTCAGGAAGTATCCGATTCCAATGAACCTGGCAATATGTATTATTTTGTAAGGTTACAGAAGAATAATCAGACGCAATCGGTCGTATGGGGCAAGCCAAATACACAAGCGCCCGAAAAAGCCAAAGAATTGCACAAACAACTAATGAGTTTAGTACCTTTAAATTAATAAACGTACCTATCATGAGACTAACCTTTATCTTATTACTATTTATTACCACTTCTGCCCTTGCTCAAAAAGGTTTTGAGCGAAAACAAAGATCAACAGAAGATAAAAACAATAGGCCAGCAGGAAATTTCCTGGAAATTCAAGGCGAGAGAGCTGACAAAAACGCTCGCCAACTCAATGCTAAGGCGCTTTCTTCCAAACTCATCAGTAAATATAAAGTTACCAAAGACCCCGAAACAGGTAGAATATTGATGATTGAGAATTTCTCAAAACCCAATACAAAAACACGTATGAGTGCACAGGCATTGGCTACTGGCTTTCTGGCTGATGTAAAAACTTCATTACAAATTCAGGATCCGAATGCAGAGCTGGTAGTACAAGCTACTGAGACTGATGAAATTGGAATGACACATATGCAATTGCAGCAGAAATATAAAAACTTACCAATTTATGGTGGAGAAATATGGCTACATTCAAGAAATAATAAAATTGAAACGCTTAATGGGCGCAACTTCCCTACCCCAAAGCTGGCATCAGTAAAGCCACAAATATCAGAAACCAAAGCTATAGAATTAGCAATGGTTGATATATCTAAAAAATCAATCGTTCAAAAAACGATTTCTAATGATTTTATCAAGCAAGACCATACATCAGAGTTATTGATCTTTCATACAGACGAAAAAGGGATTGATGCACGCCTTACTTATTATTTAACTATCAGACCTAATATACTCGAGCGTTGGGTGTATTTTATAGATGCCAATAGTGGAGAAATTCTTAAGAAATTTAACCATACCTGTGCATTAGATGGGCCTTTTACAGCCACAGCTAAAGACTTGAATAATGTCAATCGTACCCTAAATATTCAGCAATTGGGAAGTAGTTATTACATGATAGACACTCAAAGACCAATGTATAACAAAAATACCTCTAAGCTACCTGATACACCTATTGGAGGAATTTTAACGATTGATGCAAAGAATACACCGTCAAATAATACTAAGTATTCGCATATTTTATCAAGCACGGGTACTAGTTGGAATGCTACTTCAGTTTCGGCACATTATAATGCAGGTATTTGTTATGATTTTTATCGTACAAAATTCAACCGTAACTCTTTAGATGGAAAGGGTAGTACAATTATCTCAGTAATTAATATTGCCGATGAAGACGGTAAAGGCATGGACAATGCCTATTGGAACGGTGCTTTTATGGGTTATGGCAATGGTCGCGATGCATTCAAACCTTTAGCAGGTGCTTTAGACGTGGCTGGACATGAAATGACGCATGGTGTAGTAGAAGCCTCGGCACGTTTGGAATACCAGAACCAATCAGGAGCCTTGAATGAATCTTTTGCAGATATTTTTGGTGCCATGATTGATCGTGACGACTGGACTATAGGCGAAGAAGTAATTAAAGCCGGAGCTTATCCATCAGGTGCTTTGCGTAGTTTACAGAATCCAAATCAGGGAGGCACGAAAGACCCCGGTTATCAGCCCAAAACCATGTCACAATATTTAGTTTTAGAAAATACAGAGGAACAGGATAATGGTGGTGTGCATATTAATAGCGGTATTCCAAACTATGCATTCTATTTGTTTGCGTCTAATGCTAATGTTGGCAAAGATAAAGCTGAACAGGTATATTATAGAGCACTTACAAAGTACTTGACCCGGACGTCTAAATTTGTTGATGCACGCTTAGCAGTTATAAAAGCAGCCACAGACTTATATGGCAACAATTCAGCTATTGTAAATGCTGCAAAAGCTGCGTTTGATGGAGTGGGTATTGCAGACCCGACAGGTACAGGCAACCCTACTCCTGATCCAACACCTCAACCCATCCCGGTCAATAATGGTGGTGATTTTGTGCTGGCATTTGACCCGAACGACGACAAACTTTATCTGGCAAAAATCAGTGATTTGCAATTTAAGCCTATTTCTTCAAGTAGCTGTTTAAGTAAGCCAAGTGTTACAGATGATGGTCAATATGCCTATTTTGTTGGGAAAGACAAGAATATCCGTCGAATTGCATTGACGGGGGCTTTTAAAGAAGAGAAATTGTCTTCTGATGCAGCCTGGTATAATGTGGCAATTTCAAAAGATGGGAAAAGAGTAGCGGGTTTGACTGCTGATAAAGAACCTTATATTTATGTGTTTGATCTTGAAAACAATGCTAAGAGTGCCAAATTAAAACTATATAATCCTACTTACTCGTCGGGCGTAAGTACGGGTGAAGTACTCTATGCTGATTCGTTTGAATGGGATTATTCAGGTGAAATTATTATTTATGATGCTTTTAACCGCTTGAGTAGTGTATCAGGTGAGATTGAATACTGGGACGTAGGTCTGCTTAGAGCTTGGAACACAGCCAAGAAAACTTTTGGTGATGGTAAAATCGAAAAACTATTTACTGATCTGGAAGAAGGTGAAAGTATTGGAAACCCTGCATTATCAAAAAACAATCAGAATATCATTGCATTTGATTATTTTTCTTCTGACGAACCCGATACTTACCATCAGATTGGCGTAGATATTGAAAACAACGATATAGACCTTATCCATACAAATAATGACATAGGTTACCCGGGCTATTCTCGCTTGGATGATAAACTACTCTTTAATGCTATCAATGATGATGACAAGGAAGTAGTTATGGTTATCAACTTGCAGAAAAATAAGATTTCTCCATCAGGTGAGGCACAAGAATGGCTAACTGATGCAAAATGGGCAGTCTGGTTCGCGCAAGGAAATAGAGCCTTGCCTACTAAAACAGACCAGACCATTAGTTTTGGTCCTATTGCCGACAAAAACCCAAGTACATCTTTTACACTTAGCGCTACTGCCAGTTCAAAACTACCTGTACAATATACGATAGAATCTGGTGATGCTTCCGTTAATGGAAGCCGTGTAACCTTGGGTACCAAAGCAGGTAAAGTAAAAATACAGGCGTTTCAGGTAGGGAATAATCAGTTTAATTCGGTCAGTGCTGCACAAACTTTTTGTATTGTACCAGCTACGCCAAAAATAACAACGAGTGGAAATAATCTGGTAGCCTCTGGTGGTACAAAATATCAATGGTATGTTGATGGAAATGCTGTAAATGGTCTGACACAGGCAACTATCACGCCAAACAATACCGGAGGCAATTACACAGTTAGATCGCTTACCGATGATGGCTGTACCAGTGCTGCATCTACTGCGGTTAATGTAAAACCTGTTGTATTAGCAACCGAATTCGATGAAAACATTAAGGTAAGCATCTATCCGAATCCTGCCAGTGATGAATTGAAAATTGAATTACCTGTAGGCATTATTTTCAAAGAAGCCACATTCTATGGTCAAACAGGAATCAAGGCTATGCAGGCTAATAAGCTATCGGCTAATAATTCGTTTAATATAAGTCAGTTGGCTAAAGGGATGTATGTGTTGAAAATTGAGACATCGCATGGAAGTGTATCAAGAAAAATCATAAGAGAATAATTTGTACATTTGTAGAAGATTGTTTCAGAAGGAACTATCCTCAATTGAATTTTGTACAACCCTAAAAATAGTATAACAAAACTTATGAGTCCGATTCGTGTATTAGTAGTTGGTTGTGGAAATATGGGGGCTTCTCATGCCATGGCATACCATACCAATGATGGATTTGAAATTTGCGGTATTGTTTCAACCGGAAAAAGCAAAGAAGTATTAAACGAACGCCTGGGCGGCGGATATGAATTATTTTCAGATTATGAAGAAGCTCTGGCAGCAACTACGCCTGATGCAGTTTGTATCTCGACATACCCTGATACGCACGAAGAATTTGCAATTAAAGCCCTTGAAAGTGGTGCGCATGTATTCATCGAAAAGCCATTGGCTGATACAGTAGAAGGCGCTGAAAGAGTAGCAGCAGTTGCCAAAGAAACAGGTAAAAAAGTAGTGGTTGGCTATATTTTACGCCACCATCCATCGTGGGAGAAATTCGTAGAATTGTCGCACCAGTTAGGAAAGCCATTGGTGATGCGAATGAATCTGAACCAGCAGAGCCATGGCAATATGTGGGATGTGCATCGTAACCTAATGAAAAGCCTGAGCCCGATTGTTGATTGTGGTGTGCATTATATCGATGTGATGTGTCAGATGACACGTTCAAAACCTTTGCAGGTAACGGCTATCGGTGCTAGATTGACTGACGATATTGCTGCCACCAATTATAATTATGGCCAGTTGCAAATCAGATTTGAAGATGGTTCAGTGGGTTGGTATGAAGCCGGTTGGGGCCCGATGATGAGCGAAACTGCGTTTTTTGTAAAAGACGTAATTGGCCCGAAAGGTTGTGTGTCTATAGTAGCTAAAGAAGCCGGTGGTAGTGGAAAATCAGATAATGTTGATTCTCATACCAAAACAGAATCTTTGCGTTTCCACCATGCAGATATTGATGCCAACAATAATTTTGTTAAAGAAGATACTTGGATTAACCTGACTGATGAACCAGACCATCAGGAGCTTTGCAACAGAGAGCAGGCTTATTTCTTAAAAGCCATTCAGGAAGATGTTGACCTGACAGACCACGTTCAGGATGCAGTAAATAGCTTAAAAATTGCTTTCGCCTGCGACGAATCAGTAAGAACGGGACAGGTTGTACATTTGTAAGCCTACAAGTAGTAAATATTAAAATAATAAAGCCGGATAGCATTAATTGCTATCCGGCTTTATTGTATTACTCCTTATAAACCCTAAAAACTTTGTTCTTATCTCCGTATTTGACACTCAATAAATAAATACCTGCGCTTTGGTCTGATAAATCATTGTTGACCTGCCCTTTCAGGATTTTCCAATAACCCTCCCGTTCGCTAATTACCTGCCCTGTATTCCGTAATAATCTCAACTTAATCAGATGATTATCTAAATCTTCACTTGCTAGTAACTCAATTGTACTTTTAGTTGGATTAGGATACACACTTAATATAACCGGATCGGGATCGGGGTCAGGATTAGACGTCGAATCACCTGGACAAAGCGGTTTAATATCTTTATTATAAGTGGCACTTAAACCCAATGGGTCTGTAACAATTAAGCTTACTCTATAAAAATACGTCTGGCTATCACAAGGTACTTGACCTAAAGTTATCTGACCTTCTAACTTTCTGAAACTATTCACAAAATGGGTATGCTCATCATGGTGTAATACTACAATCCATTGATACGATAAATAGGTCTGCTCTTTATCGGTTACCTCAGCCGATAAGTTCACTGTAAAGTCTTTGGAATTTTCAAAGGAGTTAATTTTATCAATACTCGTGCTGACAATTTTAGGAGGTGTATTATTGACATAAATTTCAAAGGTTTTTGTATCTGACTTACCTGCATTATCCATAACCTTTAAGGTTGCCTTAAAGATTTGTGGTTCTGTTGAAACAGCTACATAAGTATGCGTAGGGTTAGCCAGATTTGAGTTTTGCCCATCACCAAAATCCCAGAAGAAGCCTAATGGGCCATTTTCAGGATCTTTTGAATCACTAGCTTTAAAATTAACTATCAACGGGCTGGTACCATAAACTGGAGAGGCTTCTGCTACCAGAACAGGTCGCAGGTTAGCATTCGGATTATATGATATTTTTCTTACTTCATGAATATCAGGATACAGATAACTGACATAATAAAGACTCCCATCAATCGGATTTACCGCAAAACAGGTAGGATTAACTCTATCTGTAAAATCAATAACTTCTATCGGGTTGTTTTTTTCATCCAAACGAAAGGCTTTTACCCAACCTTCATAATCCCCTTGAAAATAAAGATTCCTATAAGCCTCTGGAAAGGCTGTCAAATTATAAAATACACCACCAATCGAAGAATTTCCTGTAAACTCCTTTCCCTTAAACTGAGCTGAGCCTACTCCATATACCTCACCATTAACCAAGGCCTGAGCCAGAGGGCCACGCCATTCAACAATTGGTAATACTGGATTAGTAGGTTCAAATGCAGGATTACGATAAGAATCGTTGGTATAGCTGATGCCTTCAAACGAGGGCCAGCCAAAATTCTGTCCGCCTTTGGTAATAGTATTGATTTCTTCCCGATGGCTCCAACCTACATCGCCCACAAAGATTGTCCCTGGATTAGCATCGACAGGATTAGCGCTACCAGTGGAGGGTTGAATCGTAAAACGAAACGGATTTCTTAGGCCGTAAGCCCATATGCGAGATTTAGCCGAGCGAGGATTATTAGTCTCGTAAAAGGGATTAGACGAAATGCCGTTTCCAGTAGCAGGGTCAATTCGTAACATTTTCCCATTTAATGAATTCAGTATCTGACTTCGATAAGCATTCACATTCTGATCTGCCGTGATAATACCAACCGATACAGCTTCTAAAAACCATGGGTTCTGTGTATCATCACTTGGTGGCTCGCTAGCAAGGGCTGCATCACCTGCAGTAACTAATAAAGTACCATCCGAACCAAATACCAGAGAGCCCACTCCATGATTATCTACCAGAATCGGAATACCTGTAGAAATACTTTCACCTAATAACACTTTCCGGCTACTTTCATCAACCGTCTTGAATCCGCTGGCTTTATTCAATGTATAACGCGTTAAGCGCCCTATGGTAGTTTTGAAACCATCTCCGTTGTTGGGATCGTAATTGGGTGTACCAAAGTATAGCGCGTGATGCCTTTTTACCGCATATAGTAGATAAATATATCCATTGTTCAAAAAATCAGGGTCAAGTGCTACCCCATTCAATCCGTGATCGTTAAAATCTAAAACTTCTTTACTGATATCAATAATCGGAATAGGAATTTTCACACCATTTTCAACCATAAAAACCTTACCCCCTTTTTCCCATACATACATTCTTCCTTGTTTATCAAAGGTCATTCCAACTGGGATAGTCCATCCATCTGATACTTGTTCATCAACAAATCCGGTAGGTTGAGCAAAACTCTGTAATGAAAGAAGCGATAGAAAAAAGAGTAGATAATGAAATGATCGTTTCATGTTTGGTTGTAGTGAATGTTTCTTCAATATGGGCATTTAATTTTAGTCTATTAGTATAACGGATAAAAGCCTGTTTACGTTGTATTAAGTTCATGACTTCCATTCTAGCAAAATGGTTTGATTGATAACAAATTAAATTTTCAAAGGCTTATTTTCGCCTTTCTGAATTGCTCCGCATAAAATTCAAGATTCGTACCAATTACCCTATTCAGTATGAGGCAATCAGTACGAATCTCTTTGCTATTAAGCTTATCTTCTATTTAATTTTTAGTTTGAACAACCTCCCATTTTGGCATTAAAAGTAGCCCCCGGGCTTACTTCAAAGCCTGTTAATAAATCTATAGATTTGCCTGCATCATAATTCACATTTCTATTAGCATTAATTTTTACCGAGGATGTAATTTTATTAGAAGCTTTATAAGTATCCATTAAATCATCTTCCGCATTTGTAAGTGTAAAGGATTCCTGACAGCCTTTTTTCTTCAAAACTATCAGGAATCCTCCATAAGGTTTCATAACTTCATTAATCGTAAAACCTGCTTGGACGGGGATAGATACTTCTGATGAAACGATATCTCTTGGCGTATTGCCATCTTTTAATGATTGTTTTATATACTCTCCATTGGAAATAAGTGAGAAATTAAGATTGATTGCCTTATCTACATTCAGCCCGTTAATGCCTGATATATACCAATTATCTCCTTTTCTTCTGGCCATAATCACATGTGTACCCGGATAGCCGTCAACCAGATGCGTTTCATCCCAGGTTGTCGGGAATTCCTGAACCATTTTTTGTGCAATAGGTGGTAAGCTTAAATAACTTGTATCTCTATCTACCAGATGTGTTTCTCCAGACTCAAAGGTATTTAATAAGGCTATTTCATGTACATCAGTTGTATAATGCTCCACACCACGAAACTCACCAATAATTACAGGAGTATAATCCATTGACCCGATAGCGTTACGTGTAAAAGGCAGAATAGTATGATGAACAGGCGCATTAGGTCTGAAATTATCACCGTCAAATATATAGGCTTCTGCTCCTTTTATGGCTTCCATAGTTACTAAATTAGGGTAGGTTCTCTCCCACCCTTTAGGCGCTGTGCAACCATGAAAATTGACCATTAACTGGTAATCGGCAGCATCTTTTAGTATATCTAAATAGAGTTTGATTATTTCTTGCTTATCGCTCTGAAAAAAATCTACCTTCACCCCTTTTACTCCCAGATTCTTTATGCGCTGGAATTCGGCTCTTCTGGTTTCTCTTATATGCATCAGGTCTCTTGGCCCAGCATCTATCTGATTAGAAGGCCCTCCTGAATTATACCAAAGCCAGATTTTTACATTTTTTGTATTAGCATAATTAATAAGGTCATTGATATTTCCACCATTACTCATTTTATTCCAGTCGACGTCAATTAAGGCGTATGGCAATTTAAAAATTGAAGCAAAATCAATGAATTTTTTTGAATCCATATAATTCGTCGGACTATACAAATTAGACCACCAACTCCAGGTTGTTAAACCCGGTTTAATCCAGGATTTGTCTGCAACGGTAGAAGAAGCACTTAAATTGCTTACCAGATTTGACTCTACTATGCTTTTGCTCTCTTTGCCTATCATAACTACACGCCAGGGCATTACCCAAGGCAGGCTAGATTTGGCAAAATTAACATAGTTATTCCCATCGTCCTGACTGGGAGGAGCCAATCTGAAAGTACCATTTCCATAATAGGCATCTAAATGGCTGGCAAAGAAATTATCCTGTAAATCTGCTTCTGTTAACAGAAGCCAGAATCTTGAGGTTTTAAATAAGGCTGGAAAAACCGATTGAGTCCAGATAGGTTGATTGATAGGAGTACCGTTGCTAAAAAACTTTTCATAGACTGGTTGAAAATTAGCATATTCCTGTACCCAGGCACTCGCATCGGTTGGCAATTGAAAAGTGGTATTCTCTCCTGTTACATAATATTCTGCGCCCGATGTTTCCGGGAATACATATCTGAAAGCTATACCATCATCATAAGCACGAAAAATCACATTCATCAGTTTATTATTGGTTTTAAAACTGACGCTCATTTCGTTGGCATGATTTCTCAGACTTAATTTCTTACCCGTAGCATTCTGGTAGCTCTCATCAATACTTCTGGTAGTGATTCCCTCAAAATTAAAGTTATTCACAAAAAGCTCATCCATTCTTCTGACACCCAAATCTGAGGGATTTACAATAGCATCAGTGGTAGTATTTTCGACATAATCAACATAATAAACCAGATTTTTATCCGGCTGCCTTAATTCAAGTGTTACTTTGATTTTATTATTGGGCGAAGATACACTCCAGCTTTGTCCGATTGATTGTAGTGTGGTAAAAGAGAAAGCACTTAAGAAAAAAAATAGAAGTCTGATACTCATAAAAGAAATGGATGTTTTTAACCTATGCCTAGGATGTGAATCTGAAATGTCTGAAAAAGTATCCATTAAATAATGGATATTTCTGCCAAACGTATAGATTATATACCTTGGTTTAATAGGTTGTTTCTTGACAAATTTAGTAATGCTAAATCTAAGCAATGCCTTGTAGATTATGTCTATCAAAAGCTTTACCAATTTAGCAGGATATGAAAATTTTTCTTGTTTATATGAAAACAATAGTAAAGATAATCCAAAATTTCAGAATTAAGTGAAAACTTCTGGAGAGTACTTTATACAGATTCAAATTATCTACCTTTTTCTAATCTTAAATTCTATTAATACATTATAGCGTGTATATTTACACCATCAATATTATCAATTTTATTATCATGATGCTTAAAAACGCTATTAACCTTACGATTAAAGGCTTATTCTTTTCACTTTTGCTATTTACTAACTATCTGAAGGCCAATGCCCAAGTTAAAAAGACCTCAGGCAATCCGCTTTTCCAAGGCTGGTATGCTGATCCTGAAGCCATTATTTTTGGTAAAAAATACTGGATATATCCTACTTTTTCTGCCGCTTATGGAAAGCAAGTATTTTTTGATGCCTTTTCATCACCTGATTTAGTAAACTGGACCAAGCATGAAAGAATATTAGACACTGCCGCTGTAAAATGGGCCAAACGCGCCATGTGGGCGCCTGCTATTATTGAAAAAGACAAAAAATATTACCTGTTTTTTGGAGCCAACGATATTCAGAGTGATAAGGAATCAGGTGGTATTGGTGTAGCTGTTGCAGATAAGCCTGAGGGACCATACAAAGACCTTCTTGGAAAACCTTTGGTTGATAAATTTTATAATGGTGCGCAACCAATTGATCAGTTTGTGTATAAAGATAAAGGCGAATATTACCTGATTTATGGTGGTTGGAGACATTGCAATATAGCCCATCTTAAAAAAGATTTTACAGGTTTTATTCCTTTTGAGGATGGAAGTACTTTCAAGGAAATCACTCCTGAAAACTATGTAGAAGGGCCTTTTATGTTTGAGAAAAGTGGTAAATACTATTTTATGTGGTCGGAAGGTGGCTGGACAGGGCCTAATTATAGTGTGGCTTATGCCATTGCAGATTCTCCATTCGGACCTTTCAAGCGTATTGGTAAAATACTCCAACCAGACCCAAAGGTTGCTTATGGAGCAGGGCATCATTCCATAATTCATGACCCAAAAAGCAAGGATTGGTACATTGTTTATCATAGAAGACCTTTGGGCGAAACCGATGGTAACTACAGAGTGACTTGTATTGATAAAATGTACTTTGATGAGCAAGGGTTTATTAAACCTGTGGTCATGACTAATGAGGGTGTTGAGAAAAGCAGTATTAAATAGATAGCTATTTAAAATCATTATGAATTATCGCAAAAATCCCCTAAAAGATGCTTTTTGTCGATTTTAATGGTTTGTAAGTAAGTAGATTGTTTATATTTGTGGAAACATCTATAAACGGTTTGCGACGCTTCATTGCAGTCATATTGTTTGTTACTATCTTTTTAGGTAGCCTGGTTCCGAAAGTTAACTGGAGTCAATCCATTAAACTTCCGGAACTTATTACGCATTATTACCAACACAAAAGAGATGCGCCTAAAGATTTTAATATGTGGGATTTTCTCGTTATGCATTATTCTGCTAACTCACCGCATGCTAAGACCAAACATCCAAGTCTCCCTTCTTTTGATATCAATGGCGTAAGCTATTTATATGTTATTCCTTCTTTTATTTCTTTTTCGAATGAGACGCCAACTCTGTCTATAGTAAAAAAACAAGACCATTTCAACTGGTTAAATAACTATTTCTTCTCGGCAGAAAAATGCCTTTTGAATCCTCCCCGAGCATAAGCAATTGTCATTTTCTTCCGGGGAACGCTTTCCGGAAAACATTTTTTCTGAACAACGATGGTCTATAAATCTGTACACACCGGTTTAAGGCTGACTGTTCTCTATCTATTCTTTTACAATTGCTTATTCTTATCAAGTATTATCATCATGTTTGATGCCATTATAAAATTCAGTATCAATAATAAAATCATTATTGGTATGATGGTGTTGGGTCTGATTGGCTGGGGAGGCTATTCACTTACACAATTACCCATCGACGCCATTCCAGATGTTACCAATAATCAGGTTGTTATCCTCTCACAAACCCCTACTCTGGCCGCACAGGAGGTAGAGCAATACATCACTTCACCTATCGAACAGCAAATGGCTAACCTGCAAGGGGTTGAAGAAATACGTTCTACTTCTCGCTTAGGCTTATCAGTTATTACAATTGTATTCGATGAATCAATTCCTATGTTACAAGCCAGGCAATTGGTAGCCGAACAGTTAAAGGCCACCGAAGATAAAATTCCGAGCCAATTTGGCAAACCAGAATTGGCTCCAATTACAACAGGTCTGGGAGAGATTTATCAATATACAATTATTCCAAAGAAAGGTTATGAAAATAAATACTCATTAACCGACCTGCGTACTATTCAGGACTGGATTATTAAACGCCAGTTAGCTGGGGTAAAGGGAGTTATTGAAATCAGTAGTTTTGGTGGGTATGTGAAGCAATATGAAGTAAGTGCGAATCCTGAGCGCTTAAGAGCCAATAATATTAGCCTCTCAGAATTGTATGATGCTTTAAGTCGCAACAATGCCAATACAGGTGGGAGCTATATTGAAAAAAATAACCAGGCTTATTTTATCAGAGGTGAGGGAACAGCCAAAAGTCTTTCAGATATTGAAAATATAGTTATCAAGACTGCTGGAGGTACACCTTTATTAGTAAGAGAAGTAGCTACTGTTCAGTTCGGGCATGCCAATCGCTTTGGTGCTATGACACAAAATGGCAAAGGCGAAACCGTGGGCGCCGTTGTATTGATGCTAAAAGGAGCAGATTCAGAAAAAACTATCAAAGGCGTAAAAGAACGTATCGACCGGATTCAGAAAACCCTTCCCGAAGGTCTGGTAATTAATGCCTTTATTGACCGCACCAAACTTATTGATAAGGCTATCCATACCGTTGAAACAAACCTGATTGAAGGAGGGTTAATAGTAGTTTTTGTATTAGTGCTATTGATGGGAAGCATCCGTGCAGGGCTTTTGGTAGCTTCAGTTATTCCTCTATCTATGCTTGTAACATTGAGTCTGATGAATACTTTTGGTATTTCAGCCAACCTGATGAGCCTAGGAGCAATTGACTTCGGGCTGATTATTGATGGTTCTATTATCGTAGTAGAAGGAATCCTGCATTATCTTCAAGACAAAGGTCATATGCCCAAGAAAACTCAGCTGACCCAACCAGAAATGGATGGACTTGTATTTAAAGCTACTTCTAAAATCCTTAATTCTGCTATTTTCGGGGTTATTATTATCCTTACTGTTTATCTTCCACTTCTAACGCTTTCGGGAGTTGAAGGAAAAATGTTTCAGCCGATGGCTATTACGGTGAGTTTGGCTATCGTATCTGCTTTAGTACTGTCTTTAACTTATGTGCCCGCGGTATCGGCGTTGCTATTGAAAAATGAAGGTAATAAGCATTTCAAATTATCAGATACTATTGTTAACACGATTTTCAACGCCTATCAGCCTTTATTCAAATGGGCATTAAATAAGCGGAAACTCGTAGTGGGTATTGCTTTTGGACTCTTTGTATTGAGTCTGGGTATATTCTCTTTATTGGGTGGAGAATTTATCCCAAGTCTGGAAGAAGGAGATATTGCGATTGATTTCCAGACCCCTCCAGGCACCTCATTGAGTACAACTGTTGAAGCAACTACCCGAGCGCAGAATGCACTAAAAAAACATTTTCCTGAAATAGATCAGATTGTGGGCCGTATTGGTGCATCTGAGGTGCCTACTGACCCTATGCCCGTTGAAATGTCTGATTTAATGATTTCGATGAAAGACAAATCGGAATGGGTTTCTGCTGAATCAAAGGAGGATATGTTTGAGAAAATGGCTGAGGTAATTGAACGCGAAGTGCCAGGCATGAGTGTTGAATTTACTCAACCTATTCAAATGCGCTTCAATGAAATGATAGCCGGATCTAGGTCAGAAATTGTAGTAAAGATTTTCGGCAATGACTTGGATAAGCTAGCTGAAAAAGCCAACGCTTGTGCCAAAGTTATTGAAAAAATTGAAGGAGTTGCCAGTATAAAAATAGAACGCCTGGTTGGTTTACCTCAGATTTCTGTCGTGTATAAGCGTGAAAAGTTGGCGCAATATGGGCTAAATATAGAAGACCTGAATTTGGTTCTGAAAACAGCCTTTGCCGGAGAAAAAGCTGGAACTGTATTTGAGGAAGAAAAACGCTTCGATATGGTATTGAGATTAGACTCTATTTATAGGAATGATATCGAAGGTGTAAAGGCGCTCTATGTAAAATTAGCTAATGGCTCTTACGTAAATTTTGAAGAAGTAGCTGAAGTATCTTATATTACAGCTCCGGCCCAAATCTCACATGAAAATACACGACGCCGGATTACGATAGGAGTCAGTCCACAAAACCGTGATGTGGAGAGTCTGGTACATGAGATTCAGCAAAAATTAGATACACAAATCAAATTGCCATCTGGCTACTATTTTGTGTATGGCGGGGCTTTTGAAAATCTTCAAAAAGCTAAAGATCGATTGAGTATAGCCGTGCCTGTTGCACTCCTACTCATTTTTATGCTGCTTTACTTCACTTTCCACTCATTCAGACAAGCATTTATGATTTTTACGGCTATTCCACTATCCGCTATTGGAGGTATTGTAGCATTGTGGGTTCGGGGGATGCCATTCAGTATTTCGGCTGGAGTTGGTTTTATTGCCTTGTTTGGTGTAGCGGTGCTCAATGGGATTGTCTTGATAAGTCATCTGAATCAGTTGGAAGAAGAAGGGCATCTGGATATTTATAAGCGGACATTTCAGGGAGTCAAAAATCGTTTCCGTCCTGTATTGATGACGGCCTCTGTAGCTTCTTTAGGCTTTTTGCCAATGGCAATTTCGCATTCAGCAGGTGCCGAGGTTCAGAAGCCTTTGGCTACAGTAGTTATTGGCGGTTTGATTTCTGCCACTTTGCTCACATTGGTGGTATTGCCAGTTATCTATACCTTATTTAACAAAAACAAAGTTCAATGAAAGCTTATCTTATAAAATATCGTCATACATTATTGATAATACTACTTTCATGTATTACTAATAGCATTTTTGCCCAGACACTTACCTTGCAACAAAGTATTGATTTAGCTTATAAAAATAATTATCTGCTAAAAATCAGTGGCTTAGAGACTGAAGGACAGCAATTATTGGTAAGAACGACAAGAGAATTAGCCAAGACTAATTTGGATGTACAATTAGGTAGAACACAGACCTTTTATACAAATGATTATACATTTAACCTAATGCAGCAATTCAATCATCCAAAACTCTATTCGGCACAAACAGATTTGCAGAAAAGTCGTGTAGTGGCTAGTCAGAAAAATGAAGCGTTGCAGAAGAATGAAGTAATAGGCAATCTGAAACAGGTATACTATCAGCTTTTTTATTATCAACACCTAAGACAGGCAATAACTCAGCAAGATAGTATATACAGAAGCACTTTACAGATTGCAAAGGCGCGATATAAAGCAGGAGAAACGAATTCTTTAGAACGAATAAGTGCCGAAGTACGCCTACGGGAAATTCAGAATCGGCTGAGGATTTTGGCAAAAGATGAAGAAACAGCCTATCAGAATTTCAAACTTCTGGTAAATAGTAACCAGGATTTAAAACTTGATTTTAGTATTCCTTTGAAGAAAGATACCTCTGTTGTAGTAAACGCCTTATCGCTGAAAAATAACCCACTTCTTTCTGTATTTGAGCAGCAAACGATTATTAACCATCAAGTAACCAATGTCGAGAAACAAAGATTAAAGCCTGATTTCAGGCTTGGCTTAATTAATCAGAGTATTGAACATCATTTCAACCAGATGATACTATCAGCAGGTATTGGTTTACCTATTTTCAACAAAGCGCAAAAAGCAAGAATTGAAGCGGCTAAAGTAAATGAAAAAATAGCGGACTCTCAATTAAAACATTTAGAATTGCAACTGAATGGTCAATTGACTGTCCTTCTAATGGCATATCAAAAACACCGAAGTTCACTTCAGTTCTATGAAAGCTTTGCCTTACTCCAAGCTGATCTAATGATTAAGAATGCCATCAAAAGTTACCAGAGTGGTGAGATTGAGTATGTAGAACTGATACAAACCAATCAACAGGCGTGGCAGATTAAAGAACATTATTACTCAACGGTTTTAGATTTTAACCAGACTATCATTCAGATAGAAACACTTTTAGGAATTGAATAAATGAACATCCTTATGAAAACATATTTTTTTATCTCTATTTTAGTATTAGCAGGACTTGGCTCCTGCTCAAAGAAATCAGAAAAGCCTGCTATGACGGCTGCACCTGATACAACTGCGGCGCAATCTCAAACTGAACAAATAAAAATAACAGCCGAACAGTTCAAAAATTTGAATCTGGGTTTGGGCAACTTTACTGAGATCGCCATGAATGAAGAAATAAAAGTTACAGGTACGGTAGAGATTCCATCGGAGAATCTGGTGTTTATTAGCATACCTACCAATGGGTTTATAAAAAACATCTTTTCTAATACTACATTATCCGGTCGATTTGTGACTAAAGGCATGGTTTTGGCTACTGTTGAATCTATTGAATTTATACAAATGCAGCAGGATTATTTTCAGGCAATTGCTCATGCTACTTTTCTGGAAAAAGAATTGGAACGTCAGCAGACTTTAAACTCAGAAGAGGTTGGTGTTAAGAAAAAATTACAACAGGCAGAGGCCGAATTTAACAGTAATCAGGCATTAATAAAAGCTTTGGAGGCTAAACTGAAATTATTGGGTGTGAATGTATCTACATTAAAAAAAGGCGATATTTCGTCAGTAATTAATATTATTTCGCCTATCAATGGATATGTTAGAGCAGCGCATATTAATACGGGTAAAGCCATTACTCAAAATGATGTTCTATTTGAATTAATCAGCAAAGATGACTTGCACCTAGAATTAAAAGTGCTGGAAAAAGACGCTCATAAAATTCAAAAGGGGCAAAAGATAGTGATAGATGATAAGCGATTAGGTGAAAACGTAACTGCGACTGTATTTATAGTAGGCCAAACATTTGAAGACGAAACAAAAGCAATTAATATTCATGCTCACCTGGATAACAAACAAATAGAGCAAAAACTCATTCCGGGTATGTTTGTTAACGCAAGAATTTTAACAGGAACCCATATGGTTAAGGCTTTGCCAGAAAGCGCTATTTTAAGAAAACCAGAAGGGAATTTTATCATTGAATTGGAAAAACAAAATAACAAAGAGGTAGTTTTTAGAAAAATACCTGTTAAATTGGGCGCAGTTCAGGGACATACTATTGAAGTACACCTAGCAGACGATTTAAGTTATAGTACTTCAATTGTTATTGATAAGGGGCATTTTTTATCAAGCATGGCTGGAACTGTTGAAGATTAAAATTTTGTTCAGAGTTCAGGTTATCAAATATATTAAGCAAACTATGATTCTAAACGTTGAACATACCTTACATTATACATATTCACAACCTGTTTTCCTGACACCCCATTATATTTATCTGTCACCTAAGGCTTATCCTCATCAGGAGATAACCGATTTTGAGCTTGAAATTAATCCGGTAGCGGATATTATCTATAAAAATGTTGATGTAGAAGGCAATGCACAATACATTGCCTACTTTAACTCTTCCTGCCAAGAACTGATTTTTAAGGCGACTTTTGAAATAGAATCGGCTCCAACCAAGCCCTATCATTTCATTTATTTCCCCTTTAGTGCCGAGAAGCTGCCTTTTAATTACCCAGAAAAAGAGGCCTTACTCCTGCATCCTTATCTGAATCTGACAGGTGTAACGACGCTTATTCATCAATTTTCCCGCCAACTGGCGGCAGAAGCAAACTGGAAAACAACCGATTTCTTGGCTCGTATTTCAAAATATATTAAGCAGAGTTTTGTATACGAAAAACGGATAGAAGGCCCCGCTAATGCTGCTGAAAGGACATTATTAAGTAGAAAAGGGACTTGTCGAGATTATGCCATATTAATGATTGCGAGTTGTAAAGCCTTAGGTATTGCGGCTCGCTTTGTGAGTGGCTATTGCTATGGAAGCCTATTGCAGGAGCATGAACTACATGCATGGGTAGAGGTATATCTACCCGGAGCCGGCTGGCGCGGTTTTGACCCGACTGAAGGTAAAATTGTTGATGACCATTATATTTCTTTAGCCTCTTCAGCACAACCTGAGCTAATTAACCCTATTACTGGAGGGTTCAGAGGTAGTGCGAAATCACAATTATATGCCAATGTGAATATTAAACGTCTCTGATATTTCGTTTGCTAGAATAGATTTTAATTTGGGCGAAAAATAAAAGAATAGAAAAAATTCAGTTTTTTTTTATCTTTGTCCGTGATTAACCTTAGTCAATCACTATATTAGTTCGGAATTATCTTCGATTTAATGTATTACCTATATTCCTAAAATTCCCAAAACGCATTTAAAGTGACCCTTATTAAATCTATTTCTGGTATCCGCGGAACTATTGGCGGGAAAAGTGGTGATGCCTTAACTCCCTTAGATATTGTAAAGTTTGCTGCTGCTTATGGGGCTTGGCTTAAGAAAAAAAATCCTGATGCCGCCCTTAAAGTTGTTCTTGGAAGAGACGCTCGTTTATCAGGTAAAATGGTTTCGGACCTTGTTTGTTCTACATTGGTAGGCATGGGGTTTCATATCATAGACCTTGGCCTATCTACTACACCTACTGTTGAAATAGCAGTTCCTTTGGAAAAAGCCTTAGGAGGTATTATTCTTACAGCCAGCCATAATCCAATCCAATGGAATGCGCTGAAATTACTTAACGAAAAAGGTGAGTTCATTTCGGGAAGCGATGGAACAGAATTACTTCAAATTGCCGAAAAAGAAGCATTTGAATTCTGCGATGTAAAGCATTTAGGAAAAGTAACGTATGATGACTCTTATCTGAAAAAACATATTGATTTAATATTAGACTTGCCTTTGGTAGATAAAAAAGCCATTGAAAAAGCTAATTTTAAAATAGCAGTAGATGCTGTTAATTCGTCAGGTGGTATTGCAGTACCTATGTTACTGGAAGCCCTGGGAGTTACACAAATCAAACTAATCAATTGTGAACCCACTGGTGTTTTTGCACATAATCCAGAACCTTTGCCTGAAAACCTCAGAGAAATATCTTCAGAAACCCGTAAAGGCAATTATGACTTAGGTATAGTAGTTGATCCGGATGTAGACAGATTGGCCTTTATTTGTGAAGATGGTGAGCCATTTGGCGAAGAATATACACTTGTAGCAGTCGCTGATTATATTTTATCTAATAGCAAAAAGAAAAAAGGTCTGAAAACTGTTTCAAATCTTTCTTCGACTCTTGCCTTAAAAGATGTTACCGTGAAAGCAGGTGGTGAGCACGCGTCAGCAGCTGTAGGAGAGGTGAATGTGGTGGTTAAAATGAAAGAAATCGGAGCTATTATCGGAGGTGAAGGCAATGGAGGTATCATCTATCCAGAACTACATTATGGTAGAGATGCTCTGGTTGGTATTGCTTTATTTCTGACTCAATTGGCAAAGTTTGGCAAACCGGTTGGTTTCTTAAGAAAAACTTATCCGAATTATCATATCGCTAAAAAGAAAATCGAGTTGACCCCAGAGATTAATGTCGACGAGGTTTTAGAAGATATTAAAACAAAATATGACCGTTATCCAATCAATACAGAAGACGGTGTAAAAATTAATTTTGAGAAAGAATGGGTGCATTTACGTAAATCGAACACAGAACCGATTATCCGTATTTACGCCGAATCAGAGTTTGAAACTACAGCCTCTAATCTGGCCGATAAAATCATCAGAGATATTAAAGAATTAATCTCGCAAAGAGTCTAATGATGAATCGTGGTAGTTCTGGCTAATTTTACAGCAATTACCACGATTTTAATCGTTTTTTAAACACTTACTTCACTTTTTTCATTAACTTTGCGGCGCGTCCTAATTATTGTTTCTCTCACTTCTTACAACCATCTATACTCTGCTAAACAAGTCCTTTACTTTTGGCATTAATTTTGTGCCAGTAGGTTTAAGAGGCATTTGAACTATTGCACTGCTCAAGAAAATAAAACTAATGCCTTTGTTTACAAAGGGAATTTTTCTTTGTATCTATGCAATTAAAATATAAATAATACAAGAAAGCACATCCTATACTTTCTTGAGAATATTGTACAAAATCAATATTTAGCCAGATTCTATGTTTTAATAAAATATACGACAAATGGTACCATTAGAAAATAATATATACTTTCATAAAACAATTGTATAGTTTTTGACATTATTGTTTACGTCAGTAAATTATAAATTTTAGAAGATTGCCTATTTTCTTAAAATTGCACTTTAGCAAAGTATGGATTTCATTGAGGTATTCGCTAAAGCCTTAATCAGCCTAATTCATACAATTAAAATTTTACAAGTTAATATTGTCATGTCAGGAAAAAAAACAGCTCTATTACTCATTACGTGCCTCTTTACCCTTTCCGTTTTTTTACAAACGAATGCCCAGAGTTCAGCCACTGCCATTGAATGGCAAAGATGCTATGGATGGGATAGTTGGTATGGAGATGAAGGCTTGCGGATTGCCCCTACTCAGGATGGAAACTACATAACAACCAGCAAAAAAACGCTGAATGGTTATGAATCAATTGTGGCTTCAAAAGTAAACTCTAAGGGTGAACTACTTTGGGAAACTATTATTTTTGATAATCAGGTTTATACCGGATTCAGAGGAGTTGATGCCATTCAAAATCCTGATGGTGGGTTTATTCTGATAGCCAAAGTAATTAATGTCCAAAAACTTAATTTTGTCAGTACTGACCTTAGAAATATAGACAATATTTACACAAAGGGTTATTACGATATTCTGATAACCAAACTAAATGCCCAGGGGCAGAGAGAGTGGTTTAAAATCCTAGGAGGTTCGGGCGAAGATATGCCAATCAGAGTATTGCTTAGCTCAGATAACAATATTATGCTACTTGGATATACCACTTCTTCAGATCAAGATATGAGTGATTCTGGCAAAAATACTTCTTCTTACAATCGTGATGTCTGGGTAGCAAAAATCAGTCAGACTGGAGATATTATGTCTAAAAAATGCTTTGGTGGTAATAATGACGATCTACCATTCGACATGAAAAAAACATCAGATGGCAGCTACATAATAGTAGGGAGTACTAATTCTGATGATGGATCGCTAGGCCCAAATAAAGGAGCGAAAGACATTTTTGCCCTTAAAATCAATGAATCTCTTAATAGTATCTGGAGCAAAACGTATGGCGGAAATCAGAACGATGAAGCCCGGAGCGTGATTGCTTTACCTAATGGTGAATTTGTGGTAGGTATCGTATCTAACTCTTTGTCGGATAATTTTTTCAAAGAGCCTACTAATGACTTCCCTAATAATTATCAAGAAAATGCATGGTTATTCAAATTAAATTCAGGAGGCGATTTGATTAACTCTAAAATATTCGGAGGTTCAGGAAGAGATTTTGTAAATGATTTAATTCTGACTCGTGATGGTAATTATGTTTTTATTGGTTCTACTACTTCTAACAACGGAACTATAACTGATAGAAACAGAATCCCGAGTAATAACAACGATAGATATGATGTATTCTTAACGAAAACCAATCCGAATTTTGATATTATCTGGTCAAAAACTATGGGTGGATCAGAAGATGATGAAGGTAATGGTTTAATAGAAACACCTGATGAAACATTAATTACATTAGGAACTACAAAATCTTTTAATGGCGATGTAGACGGCAACCATCCAAGCTCGCAAGACCCTCGTGATATTTGGTTAGTAAAATTAAGTTATGCTTGTCAGCCTGAGATAACAACGGATATTGATTTAGTTTCGGCTAATACGGATGTAATTGCTTCTGAAAGTATACATAGTTCAGACAGAATTAGTCAGAACTCGTCAGTACGTTATTCGGCTAACAAAAATATTGATCTTACAACCGGATTTAATATAGAACCCGGAAGTGTATTAGAAATAAATCTTCAGGGTTGTACTAATGGAACTTCGGGTATAAGCGGAGTACCAATTCAGTTGCAAACTAATAATGAGTGTAGAGAAGGAGGTATGAAATTTGTTTTCCACCCATATACACCTGACGGCGATTTGTCGCAGTATCGTATGTCTATACAGAATCTCGACCCATCAATTGAGTTCAAATTCTCTGGCAATACATTAATTACAAAAAATAATGTACCTGATAATCGAAATGCATATTATCTTCTGACAATTTCCCGTAATGGTTTCAAAGATTTCGTGGTGGAGGGTTATACCAGTACGTGCGAACATGATGGTGCTCCTATCAATTGTCCGGAAAATAATGCTCGGGTTATACTGGATAAAGATTATTATAATGAAGGCGATACTTTTACTGCTACCTGGACTGGTGAGTTAATTCCTGACCAGACTTTAGAATGGTATAACGAAAATGTAACCCTAATATCGAAGAATAATAAGACTATGGTAGGTCGTATTAATGCCTTCCCTGCGCATATTCAGGCTCAACCAGGAGTATTTGCCACCTATCGTCCATGCCATGGCGCAGTAAGGGTTGATTTCAGAAAAGTTGAATAAAACATATATTCGCTGCGCAAGACCGCATAAAAAATAGAACTTATAAAATCCTTACTTACAGCTAATTAAGTAAGGATTTTTAATTTCAATTTTTCCTAATTATTTTTGTACTTTATTACCTAAATTTGAATGAATTGTTGAAATGCGAAGTTTGAGTTTAATTGCTATTTTGTTAACGTTAACATCTACCTGTTTTAGTCAAATACAATTGAGTTTCCCTCTGGAAAGGAGTGTTTTTCAAAGAAACAATCAGAACACTGCGTTAGTAAATGTTTCAGGAAATTTTGATGGAGAACTGGATAAAATTGAAGCAAGGCTAGTACCTGTAAAACCCGATCAGGGTGTTTTAACAAACTGGATAACTATTGCTACAAAACCCGAAGGAGGGTATTTTGTGGGTTCCTTACAAGGACAAGGTGGCTGGTATACCTTACAGGTAAGAGGCTGGTTAAATGAAAGCATTGTTATTCAGGGTTCAGTAAGCAGAGTGGGTATTGGAGAAGTTTTTGTAGTTGCAGGTCAATCAAATGCAGAAGGCGTACTAGATTATGGTGCCAAGCCCTCACTTGATGATCGTGTTAACTCGTTTAATAATAGAGCACCCGAAAATTTGTGGGATTACCCCTATTTCACAAGTTTTTCACATATTGATGCCAATACAATGGTTGGCCCTAAAGGACAAGGAGCATGGTGTTGGGGCGAACTGGGTGATTATCTTGCTAAACGTCTAAATGTACCCATTTTATTTCTAAACGCTGCCTATGGTGGCAGTTCTTCTGAGAACTGGTACAGTAGTGCACTTGGCAGACCTACAGAAAATGCTTTTCATCTACCTTATATTGGTGGGGCACCTTATTCAAGCCTCAGAATCACTTTACAGTTTTATGCTTCTTACCTGGGAGTACGTGCAGTTTTATGGGAACAAGGAGAGGACGATTCTGAAACAAGCGAAGATACATACTATAATAATTTAAAGACGGTTATTGAAAAAAGCCGTACTGATGTCAATAAAAACTTAAGTTGGGTTGTATGCCGTACATCTCTTAACGACTTCGCTGTGGTGCATATTAATCCCGCTGTTATCAAGGCACAAGATAGAATAATCAGCAGTATCAATAATGTATTTGAAGGACCTTATACTGATTCTATTCAGGTACCTCGTGTAGAAGGCGTTCACTTTAAGAATGTAGGCGGTAGTGAAGGTATTTCTGCTTTAGCGAAAGCATGGGATACAAAGCTAAACAATAATTTTTTCAGTAAATCTACACCTTTTCTATCATCACCTCTTCTTACTTTGCAGGCCAGTTGTCAGTTTTCTGAAACAGCAAGATTAAGCATACCAGGTACTTTTAGTTCTCAACGGTGGTCAGACAATACCGAGGCTACATCTTTAACGGCTAATAATGGTAGTTTTAGTGCTATCGCCCGTGATGGAATAGGTAATTATTACTTTTCGAATACGGTCATTATTAAAGGTTTAGCACCTACTACTGTTCCGTTTGCAACCTCGAAAAAAAGTACTAATTTTTGCGAGGGAGGTAGTACAGAATTGATTACCAATGATACACACTATAACCGATTCCGTTGGAGTAATGGCTCAACGAATAAAGAAATCAGTATTAATACTTCCGGTGTATTTACAGTTCGAGGAATTAACTCACTGGATTGTTATTCTCCACCATCTAATGAAGTAATTACCAGAGTGTTGTCTCTTCCTCCAAAACCCAATATTATTATTGGAAGTGGCCCGATTGTCTGTGAAGGTACCTCTATTCTTCTTTATGCTTCTGGTTTCGGAAAAAGTTTCTGGAGCACTAATGACAGTACTGGTAGTATTTCATTTACAAAGCCAGGAGATTATAGTGTTTCGGTAAAAGTACGGGATGACAATGGTTGCGTATCTCCTAGTTCTGATATTGTTAAAACAAGTATTAAACCTCGCCCTGAACAACCCACTATAGCACAGATAGGTGCTTTTAGTCTGGAAGCAGAACAAATCGTTGAAAAGGTTGACGCTTATGAGTGGAAAAAAGACGATGCATTCCTTACTACTAGATCAGCTGTAATAAAATCGGCGAAGCCAGGTTTTTTTACGGCAACTGCTATTAAAAACTATACCCTTAGCAGTAGTCAGACCTTAGGATGTCGTTCGCTTACATCAAAAGCTTTTTCTTATATTCCTAATACTGAAATTGCTAATCTGATTGTATATCCTAATCCGGTAGATGATGGTGTGATATATCTGGAAGCTCGCGATGATTTAAGCGACTTGCTCTTATCTGTTTTTGATGTAAGTGGCAAATTCGTTTACTCTACTTTAGTACCATCTCTTACAGAGCGCAGGACAATAAATCTAGCATTTCTCCAAAACGGAAAGTACATAATCCGATTGCAAAACGGAAAGTTTTCAGAAACAAAGAATATCTGGATTGAGAAGTAATTTACTCCCCTATTTCTAAAGATTTGCTAAAGATAGGCTCCATCCAATCAGTTGAAAGTTTCTGTACAGAAGCGTTCAATAGTGCATTCCATTGATAAGAAATTTGCTCCAGATCTTGTTTTTCATAACGATGTTCAACCATATTAAAACTATTCTTTTCACAGAGAATCACATCAATCGGAAAATCAACATCATTAGCGCTGACACGCGTAGAGTCGAAAGCCAAAAAGCCTAATTTCAATACCTCCTGAAGCGAAGTAGTATATTTAAGATTACGATATAAGATGGGCTTTCCGTAATTGGATTGCCCTATAATGATAAACGGTGATCCTTCTGTAACTTCAATCCAGTTACCTTCAGGGTAAAGCATATATAATTTATGTTCATCGTCGTTTTCAAGCTGTCCGCCTATTAATGCAGACAAGTTAAAAGCTAGTCCTGCTTCTTTCAAAGAAAACTTATCTTCGCTCGCTACCCTTTTCACCTGATCACCAAACGCATTTACAGCCTTATACATTTTATCAAATTTATGGTCTTGCTGTTCTAATACTTCTTTAAAATAGGTTATTGCTTTATCTCTGACCGAACGTAATCCGGCCGTCATAATAAACATTGAATGATTATTAGACTGATGAATAAACACCTTTTTATTCGTAGAAACTTCGCTTCCAGAAGTGATGCGTGTATCAGCTATGGCTACAAGCCCTTTAGCAACTTTTACTCCAAGACAAAAAGTCATATCATAAGGTTGAGCGGATCGCCGCTTCGATTATTAGCAATGAAAGCAGCATTCATTACCGATTTACAAAAAACAAATACAAAAGTATAAAAAGCCAGTATAGTAACTACTATAACCAAATATTAAAATTTATTGTTCAACCGGTTTATATCCAAAATCTTCAATTGGTTTTAAACCAAAATAGGTATCAAAAATAGCTTTTGCTACATTATTATTTTTTATCTGAAACTCATCTAAATATGGATGTAGCGCTTTCTCGAAAATATCCTCTACTTCAGTAAATTCTATTTCATGGCGTAGTTTACTCACAAATTTCTCAGCTGGATTTGAATATCCTTCTGTCATTTTATGACCCGAAACCTCGTATAGAGAAAGCTCAGCCTGACGAATACAATAAAAAACAGAACGCGGAAAGCTTTTGTCTAAAATCAGGAACTCAACAATATGTGAAGGATTAATAACCCGATGCTCCTGGCGATACATATTAAATGCTCCTACCGATTTCAGAACTGATGTCCAGATTAACAGTTCTTGTGGAGATCCGAAAGCTTCATCGTCAGGTAATAGTGTAAAATAACGTACATCCAAAAAACGGGAGGTTTTATCAGCGCGCTCTAGGAAACGCCCCATACGACCAAAATGGAATGCTTCATTACGGGTTACTGTTGAATCAACAATTCCCCAGAAAAGCTGACAACCATCTTTTATTTCGGTAAAGAATTGTTGGAGTTGTTCCACATCCCAGTTTTTAGCTGATTGTGTTTCTTTAATTTTCAGATAGAAAATATTGATGTGCTCCCACATTTCTTTGGTAATACTTTCCCGTATCGTACGTGCATTCTCACGAGCTGCAGACAGGCAGCTATAGATAGAATTAGGATTACGTTTATCAAATGTCATGT
Source organism: Emticicia fontis (assembly GCF_054779675.1). NCBI lineage: Bacteria > Pseudomonadati > Bacteroidota > Cytophagia > Cytophagales > Leadbetterellaceae > Emticicia > Emticicia fontis. The sequence goes on along the minus strand of NZ_BAAGXU010000020.1, from coordinate 13,420 downwards.
AATCAATCACATTGTTTCGATTGGCTCGACTATGATGCTCATAAAAACCATAGTTATCAGCAGTAGCAATTAATAGAGGCTCCCATTGCTCTGTTAAAATACCAGGGGCATCGAGGGCAAGATGCAAGTTTACACTCACAAAACGGGAATAGTTCTCTGCTCGCTCTATATAGCGATTTATCCAATAAATTGAATTGGCAACACGACTCAGCATAATAATCTTTGGTTTTTATTGATGACAACCAAAGATAGTAAACGAATTTTGAAATGCAATCAAAATATTATGAAGATTCCTTCCATGTAAATATGGTCAACCAAAGATTTAAAAAAATCACTACTTCTAGGGATTTTATTTTAATTTTAGCTATTTTAGCTTTGTAAGGCAATCAAACTGAACTAACAAGCACAACAATTATTAAAATCATTTTTTCCACTTCTCAAGATTTTACTATGAAGTTGTTTAAAGTTTATTTCAAATGATACTTTTTTCTTCGAATAATAGTAGTAAATGCAAAATAATTTACCCCTAGCCAGTGCTTAGCATTAGGCTCATATCTAATGAGTAAATTTTAAAATCCATCTAGCCAAGCATGAGTTCTTTCAATAACGAATCGTTCTTTAACTAGGCGTCCCTATATAGCTCTTCATCAACTAAATAGCCATCTTAATTGTCTTCTTTTTTATTTCTTTTGTTATGATCAATGTTAGCGTGTATCTCATGCTGATTTAGAAAACCTCTTAGAGACAAGCTATCAAAACCCGCATCAGCATTCAGAAATAATCCTTTGTAATTAATTTTAGCATCAATTAGGGTATTTAATATTTTGCTGACATTTTTTTCAATCTCAAATAAATCGTTATGCTGACCACTAATAGTTTCTGAACATCCAAGAGAAATACCCTTTTTGTCAGTCAAAAGAAGGAAATTAGTTGTTTTACCACTTTTCTCCCTTGATAGCTAACTTCAGAACCACCTCTTTTACTAAGGTATGAGAGCCATCAAGAGCTACACTTGACATATTTAATAGGTGCCGATTATAGTTCAGTAAAGCTGTAAATAATTTATACCACGAACCGTTCTTGCACGGGAACGCCCAGTCCACTTGGAATAATAATAAAACACTGTCTACCAGCTAATTCTATGTTTTCCAAATAAATCCGTGATGGGTAATTTTTGCCATTGTCAACCAGTCTTTAAACGTTTGAAAATTGCCCGCACAATAAGCCATAAACTTACTTTACATTTTGGCCCTCTTTGTGTCCTTCACTTAGATGAGAAATGAGTTCACAATTAATTATTTTTTTCGTTAATTTGAATATGGTTGATAGTGTTTTGATTGTTTTGTAGTGATTACAAACTTAACACTTGTCAACCTTATTTATTTAAACCCAAATAACTCTAGACAACTTCGACTATTGTCCAACAAACCTTTACCTCTACATCTATGAAACTTTTCAAAAAAATACTGATTGGCATATTAATACTTGTTGTTTTGGCAGGAATTGGCATTTTCCTCTGGCTTAACAGTTTCAAGCCTGACTTGAATGCCGAATTACATTTGAAAGGCCTTAAAAACCCAGTTGAGGTTTTATATGATGACTATGGTATTCCACACATCTATGCGCAAAACGAAGAGGATTTATTTTATGCTTTCGGATATGCACATGCACAAGATCGTTTATTTCAAATGGAACTTCTAAGACGATTAGCCGATGGTAGATTAGCTGAACTTTTTGGGGAGAAAGCGGTGCCCTCAGATAAATTCTTCCGTACATTAGGTCTTCGCAAACATGCTAAATGGACAATTGACTCTCTGGTAAAGAAAAGTCCTGAGGCACCTTATGTAAAAGCTTCACAAGCCTATATTAAAGGTATTAATGAATATATCCAACAAGGTAAAACACCGCTTGAGTTTTCTTTGGCAAATATTCCGAAAACTCTTTTTACGTTAGAAGATACGTATCTTATTGCAGGCTATATGGGTTTTACTTTTGCCGAAGCGTTCAGGTCTGAATCTATTGCTACACTTATTTATAGTAAATATGGTGATACATACCTGAAAGACGTTTGGTCGCAGTGGCCAAAAGGCGAGCCCACTATTCCGGTACAAACAAAAGACTCGACTATAAAGGTGGCTAAAACTTTAGCAATGATGGCTAATCAATTGGCCATTATTGAGCACGCCGCTCCTTTCCCACCCTACCATGGGTCTAATGGTTGGGTGATTAGTGGTACTAAAACAAAATCAGGAAAGCCAATTTTATCTAATGATACACATATCGGGTTTTCTCAACCATCGGTTTGGTATGAAGCACATCTTGAATGCCCAAACTTCAAATTCTATGGCAATTTTCTGGCAGGAACACCTCTGGCAACTTTAGGGCATTCGCAATATGGTGGTTGGGGGTTGACCATGTTTGAGAATGATGATGTGGATTTTTTCAGAGAAAAAGCAAATCCAAAGAATCCGAATCAAGTGTGGTATAAAGACCATTGGGAAGATTTGAAAGTATACCAAGAAACAATCAAAGTAAAAGATGCGGCAGAGGTAAAAATCGCAATCAAAAGTTCTCGTCACGGAATTTTGATGAATGATAGTTTTGATCAAATGGCTGATCAGAAAGAACCTATTGCCATGTGGTGGGTATTTAACCAATTTCCAAGTCATTTTTTAGAAATTTTCTATGATATGGCTCATGCAAAAAATGCAACAGACGCCAGCAGAGCCGTTAGTAAATTAGCTGCGCCAGGGCTGAATTTTATGTGGGCCGATACTGAAGGAAATATTGCCTGGTGGGCGGCGGCAAAATTACCTAAGCGCCCACCTCATGTGAACCCTATGGTAATTTTAGATGGTTCTACAGGTAATGATGATCCAGCAGGATGGTATGACTTTTCACAAAATCCACAGATTATGAACCCTCAACGAGGTGTATTATATACAGCTAATAATCAGCCTGCTGATATGGGAACTGGATTTGTGCCGGGATATTATGTACCCGGAAATAGAGCCAAACGTATTGAACAGTTATTATTTACAGATAAAAAGGACTGGACACCGGAAGAAGTTCGTAAGGTAATCAATGATATTACTTCTCCAAGTTATAAAGGGTTATTGAAAGATATTATCCCTATCATTTTTGCCGAAGAACTATCACCATTGGCCAAAAAATCTATTGAAAAACTTATTCCATGGGAGGGCACACATGGTTTGGAAGAGGTAGAACCCACTATCTTTTATAGATTCCTTTATTATATCTTTGTGAATACGGTTAAGGACGAATTAGGAGACGAGGTTTTTAAGGCTTTTGAACATAATGCCAATTTTAAAAGAAATATGATTGCCTTAATCAAGAAAGAGGATTCGCCATGGTGGGATAATATTCATACTAAAGAACGAGAAACTCGCCGACAAATGCTGACTAAATCATTGAATGAAGCAGCAGCAAGTCTTGAAAAGCAATTAGGCAAAGATATAGACCTATGGCAATGGAAAAAAGTACATACGCTTACTCATAAGCACCCTTTAGGCATCTTGCCTGTCGTTGGTAAATTCTTCAATGTCGGACCATTTCCTGCTCCGGGTGGGCGAGAAACCATTAATAACCTGGATTTTCCGATTGATTCTACAGGAATCTATGAAGTAAGTTATGGTCCCGCTCTACGTCGCATTGTTGACTTTGGTAAGCCTGAAAACGGCAGAAGCGTATTACCAACAGGCCAGTCTGGTAATATCATGAGTAAACACTATGCCGATCAGGCCAGCCTTTTCGTAGAGGGGGGGGCGCGTGCTGAACTAATGAACAGAGCCGAAATTGAGAAAGTACAAACTGGGAAGATTGTTTTTAAACCCTGATTAATGCTCAACCTGCAATTCGTGAAACTTAAAAAGGGCTTGATAAGTCAAGCCTATTTCTTTTCTTTGCTTGCTAATAATATTGTATACGCGTGAAGGCAAAAAGCCATCTCCCATTTGCAATATAGTATCATAGGCAATAATCATTTCATCATCTGCTTTTTTACATTCATCTACAATAGTTATATCATCTTTTGTAGTAAATATCCCTTTAAGATCAAGCCAGATTCTACGCCAAGCAGCTTCTATACTTGTATCTTCAGCCACATCCTCACCCAAGTTCTGAATCTCTCTTTGTAGTTCTCTTGCATAACTTCCTCTCCTGTCTGCTTCATCGAGCATTGCTTTGCGCAATTTGTCATTTTCCACATTGCCTGCTGCATCGGTATATGCTTCCTGGGCATCTAGATTGTGAATAATAATATAATTCACTTCTCTTACTATTTTCTCGTTTTCCATAGTTGTATGAGTTTAAATGGTCAATAAACCTAGTTGCTAAAATCTATTATTTATCTGTTAATTTCTGGCAACTTCTGCTTCTCTGGTTTTGTTAAAGCTAATAGCTCTTTCAGGTACCAGGTTTTCAATTGCCTGTACAAATTTCTGAGTCAATTCACTTACCTGATTTTTATTATCCCAGGTTAATGAATAAACTACCCGATTAGAATCATCCAATAATAATATTTCTCTATAATTTTTACCTCTAATCAAACTTCTGTCCACTTTCTCACCTCCATTATCCAGATTGACTGTACTGGCTAACAAGTTTTCAAAAGTTTTTTCTGGAACCGTAAAATTGGTTCGGTTTGTAATCTCACCATTTTCATCTTTTACCACTATCACCTCACCCATTTCATCTATCGAAATCTGGTATTCATGTTTATATGCATCTGAGGCTGGCATATCTAAATAGGATAATACAATCTTGGAGACTGTTGGAGGTACATCATTATAGTAGATTCGCTTCTGGTTATTAGAAACTCTATCTACAAACACAACTTCTTTAAATTCTTCTTTTCCTATTGCCATCACTGCCGATTTATCGTCATCCAAAGATTTTACTTCTTCATAGTATACATATAAGCTATTATTCTTAGGTTGCACGGTCGTAATAACAGGCTTGGTTTTACTTGACTTTGCGCCTGATATAGCCACTACAAAATGATTTACAAAATCTTTGCTACTAATAACCGGAGCAGCATTTGCATCATTAATGATAGCAGGTTTAAAGAAATACTTCATCTGCTCATAATTAGTAAATACATGTAACATCGGCGTAGAAGCAGATATTGTATTTTGAAGTACAAAATCCTGGCTGAAACGTTTGGTAGTACCTCGTTGGGACTGACCTGTGACTGCCGTTGTAAACAACGACAATAGCATCAAAGTGCTAACGAAATTTTTCATAATAGTAAAGTTTATAAGGGGTTCAATCCCTGATACTTATGAAAAAAGCGTTCCATACCTTGATAATAAAGGCTTCAAAATATACGTAATAGCTAAATGAGGAATTAATACCCCAATCATGAACAGGCAATTAAGTGACGATATTTTATAAGTTCAGCAGGCTCTTGATTTTCCATATAGCAACTCCTATAACTACGCCAATGCCATCAGCTAAAGCATCATACCAATCGAAATTCCTATGAAATGACTCAGGTAAAATGCCTTGCCAGAATTCTATCAGTATTCCATAAAGAAAGCCCAAAAGTATAGTTTGGGTATATTTACCAAAAGCGCCCTGCCAACAAAAAGCCCATGCGGCAAACGCTAGAAAATGTTCTGTTTTATCACTAAGGCTAGAAATAACCGGAAGACTGGTATTTGGGAAACTACATAAAATAAAAATAACCAAAGTAATAGCAAGAGCTACATATTTATTAGAAAAAAAACGATTAGCTGTGGCCTTAAGACTCATAAAGAAAAGATTTTATGGTAGTTAAACAAATGCTTAAAATACATCAAATAGAATTAACAAATTGTTTTATTTGGCTTTTTTTTAAAAGTTGTTTAGATTTTCAATTGAAAAAACAAAAATTCAAAATGCCTCAAAAGTCAGAGCTACCAATAATCTTTATTCTTAAATCTGGGATTCAAATGCTACGGCTCTAATTTTTTAAATGCTTTAAGCTATTATTCGTATAAATTGATCAACTATAAAATGACGCCTTGCGGCTGCCTTGCGGCTGCCTTGTATCCCGGGAATCTCAATTGATAAACAGTACAATATCCCTGCGCTGCTGTCTTCTGGCAAAAAGGTAGTCACCGTAGCGTCTACCTTTTTAATAGCTGTTTTTCGAATGATAATGCAATACTAAGCGTTCTCTAAATTTCCGACTTTGACTTGTATTTTCAAAGTGTTCAACGAGATTTTTAATAAAATCAGACTGTTGAGAATAGATAGTAATTATCTTGTCATGTAATAACATAAGTTTTAGTAAAATGGCCAGTCGCGGACAGCCAGTCGCCGACGGCCAGTATGGGTTGGTGAGTCTTCAAAAAAACTAAAGCCGCATTGGCGAAGCATAGTTTTGGCGGTGTATATTTTTTGTCTGGTAGTTATTGCATTCTTAGGATAATCTTAAGCAAGGTCATTGTATACTAATACTAATCCGGCTTTTCGCAAGATTATTGCTTATAAATACCCAATTGATATAGCATTAAAGAATAATATAAAATATAATGATTCCAATTTTTTTTAACATTTAATAAATAAAATATATTTTAAGGCATAAAACTCAAATTCTTTACAATAAAAAAATATTAAATTCGCAGACATAGCAACAATACCACCATTGATTATGGCAGAAGCGACAGAAAAATCTTTAAACTTTATCGAGCAAATCATTGAAAATGACCTCGAATCAGGAAAATATGATGGACGAGTATTGACTCGTTTTCCTCCCGAACCCAATGGATATCTTCACATTGGGCATGCAAAATCTATTTGTTTAAATTTTGGCGCTGCCCAGAAATATGGTGGACAAACAAATTTGCGCTTTGATGATACAAATCCGGTTACGGAAGATACAGAATATGTAGAATCAATTAAAAATGATGTACAATGGCTGGGTTTTAACTGGGCCAATGAATTTTATGCATCCGATTATTTCGAGCAATTGTATGAGTTTGCTAAAAAACTGATTAATAAGGGGTTGGCTTATGTAGACGATAGTACTTCGGAAGAGATGGCAGCTATGAAAGGTACTCCTGTAGAACCAGGTATCAACAGCCCGTATAGAAATCGCAGCATTGAGGAGAACATGAGCTTATTTGAGCAAATGAAAAATGGTGCATTTGCAGAAGGCACTCATGTATTAAGAGCAAAAATAGATATGGCCTCAACGAATATGTTGATGCGTGACCCTATCATTTACCGCATCAAATTTGCGAAACATCATCGTACAGGCGATAAATGGTGTATTTATCCGATGTATGATTTTGCTCACGGACAATCAGATTCTATTGAAGGCATTACGCATTCTATTTGTACTTTAGAATTCGTTCCTCACCGTGAATTATACGATTGGTGCATTGAGAATTTAGAGATTTTCCCATCGAAACAATATGAGTTTGCTCGTTTGAATCTGACCTATACAGTGATGAGCAAGCGTAAGCTTCTCCAATTGGTTAATGAAGGTCATGTAAATGGCTGGGACGATCCTCGTATGCCTACTATTTCGGGCTTGCGTCGTAGGGGTTATACACCAGAGGCTATCCGTGATTTTTGTGAGAGAATTGGTGTAGCTAAACGTGATAACCTGATAAGCGTAGGTCTATTGGAGTTTTGTATCAGAGAACATTTGAATAAAGCCGCTGCCAGAGTGATGGCCGTGCTTGACCCTCTAAAAGTAATAATTACGAATTATCCTGAAGGATCATCGGAGATTTTAACTACTGAAAATAATCCAGAAGATCCTGAGGGAGGTACGCGTAATATTCCGTTTAGCCGGGAAATTTATATTGAGAAAGAAGATTTCTTAGAAAATCCACCCAAAAAATATTTCCGCTTGGCTCCAGGGCAAATGGTGCGTTTGAAAAGCGCCTATATTATTCAATGTGATGAGGTAATTAAAGATGAAAATGGTGAAGTAATTGAGCTTCATTGTTCATATATAGAAAACTCTAAGAGTGGGCAAGATACTTCGGGTATATCTGTAAAAGGTACGATTCACTGGGTATCCATTGCCGATGCGATTGAAGCAGAAGTTAGATTATATGACAGGCTTTTCAAAGTAGAAGACCCAAGTAATGAAGAAGGTGATTTTAAAGAATATATCAATAGTGATTCTTTACAAACTATTACGGCTTATGTAGAGCCTTCTTTAAAAGAAGCAACCGCAGGAACCAGAGTTCAATTTTTGCGCAAGGGTTATTTCTGTCTGGATAAAGATTCATCTGCGGATAAGTTAATTTTCAATCGCACAGTTGGTTTGAAAGATACCTGGGCAAAAGAAACCGGGAAATGACAAAAATCACTGCAATTAACCCATTCTAAAAATCTATTTAAAGGCCTCGGTTTGGTATTGATTTGATAATTTTTTTTAGCGTTGTTTCTGAATAATTCTGATTCAAAACGTAAACTTTTTTTTCATATACCCCGAAATACTATAATAACTCAACGATTAATATTATGGACGAAAATTCACAGCTTGAACAAATCTCAGCATCTGAAGCGAATCAAAAAAAAGAGTGGATAAAACCTCAGTCTACTACCTTTGAGATTAATCTTAGTAATGGAGCTTATGGTGATCTCGGAGGAAGCCAGTCATGATTCTTGGCTTAGTCAGCCTTTCTTCTGAGTTAGTAAATCAAAAGGTAAATTCTTTTTTTTTAAATTTAGAACCGCCTTTTAATAGTAGAGTATTCGAACAAATTTCCTGCAGGAATGCTCAATTTGGCATCTCTGATCAGGAAGAGAAATCGTTTATTCATTATTCCGACGAACTGCTCTTCGTCTCAGAGGGAAGGATTGATAACCGTTCTGAATTATCCGCTATTCTGAATCTACCACCCTCCTGCCCAGACTCACACCTGATTTATGAAGCCTATAAAAAGTGGTCAGGAGCATGCATTCATAAGCTGATAGGTGATTGGGCATTTGTGGCTTACAATGCCCGAACCCAGGATATTTTTCTGGCCAGAGACCAGCATGGTTATACCTCTCTGTATGTTTATCAGGATGAGAACATCTTTGCTTTTTCTTCGTCAATCAGGCATCTTATTCATCTGTCAAAACCTGAGCCCAATCATAAGTTTATTGTAGGCAGGCTATGCCAATGGAATCGTAAAGAAAAACATGAAACAATTTTCGACTCTATTTATAAAGTATCTGCCGGATATACGCTGAGCTATCGGAATAAGCAATTGCAATTTGAGAAATACTGGTTTCCCGAAAATATAAGTCTCAGAAATTATCACAATTTGCAGGACTATACCGATGAATTTTTCGAAATACTCAGAGAGTCAATCAGATGCAGGCTAAGGAGTAATAGGCCATTTGCTTCTATGCTAAGCGGAGGCTTCGATTCAGGTACAGTCAGTATCCTGGCTGCTGAGCTATTAGGAAAAGCCAGGCTTACTACATTTAGCCATATTCCTCAATTTCCCGATAAATTACCCCCTCCGACAAAAAATGTTTTTTTTGATGAAACACCCTACATTGATGCAAATGCTTCAGCAATGCCAAATATTCATTCGGTAAAACTCACTTCAAGGAGTATTTCACCGCTGAAGGGAATAGAAAAATTTATTGATGCGTTTGATAATATTATTCACGGTGCCAGTAATGCTTATTGGTTTATTGATTTATATGAGAATGTTTCTCATCAGGGATTCGGCGTTTTATTATCCGGCGAGAATGGCAACGCGGGGATGTCATATAAAGGAATCGCGGATTTACTACCTTTTTATCATCCTTATTACCTTTCAAGCCCTCAGCTTTTTTTAAAAAAAAAGTTGGTAAGTCCGTTATTAAATAAATTTCTTACTCAACGTCGGCATACTAAAAGTATAAATTTCCAAATTAATGATGGAGTAGTAAATGAGGATGCCTTAAAAGAATCAGGAATTTATGAAGATATAGAGAATAATCCAGATATGTATTCTGTATCTTTAAATAATCATCAGCATCATATGCTTAAATTAATAGACCTTTGCCGCCGTTATCGTTTAATAGGAGAAATAAGTAATTATTACGGTTTTAGTTACAGAGATCCCACCGCCGATATCCGCCTACTGGAATTCTGTTTATCTGTACCAAACGAGATACATTTTAACTCAAGAGGACAAAACAAAGCGCTGATACGCAAAGTTATGCAAGGCAGATTACCTCAAATGGTTTTGCGTGAAACGAAAACAGGAAAGCAATCAGCAGATATTTATTTCAGAATACAGCAGGATTTGCCACAAATGGAAGAATGGATAAGTGTATTATCCAAAAACCAAAGGTTTGTTCATCTTATCGATATAAATAAGCTTAAAACCCTTTTTGTATTAATCAAAAATGGAAAACTGACAGATACACTGAGTATTAATAGGTTATTAAAAGCGATGATGTCGGGGATTTTTCTGGAAAAAAGAGGATTTAATTAGGAAACCAATACAATAACAAAATTTTGCAAAGAAATGGTTTGATTAGCTTACTTTTATTCTTGTGGCAACCAACAATTTGATATTTTAACCCATAAATAAAAACGCCTCTCCCCGCAAACAGCAGGAAAAGGCATTTATAAATAGATTAAAATATTTTAGTAATTATTTTGCTAAATACCAATCCATATCTTTCGTACCTCCGCTTGTTGCCCAACTTCCAAACTTAGGATATACATCCTTAATATTCTTTGATTCCAATGGGTAAGTAAAAATAACAGGAACACTCAATGCCCATGGCTCATTATTAACCGATTTGAATGGATCTGTAGTTGATAATTTACTACCTGTCGCGCTCTCAATCAAGCTTTTATCTATTAGATTTGTCGCAGCATAGCCAACCATATGTACTTCACTTCGTCCGCTACTGTTTTGGCTGGTATTTGCAATAAACATATTTAATGTCTGATAGGTAAAATTATCCAGTGGTGTAGTAAATTCTATTGTAATCGCCACATCTACAGGTTTGTAGCTACCGCCATTTTGCGTAGAAATAAATGGTGTATCAGAAACACCGAAAGCTTTATGTGCATCATCAGCAATGGTTGCTACTGCATAAGTTTGTCCAGATTCTACACCATTAGAACCTAGTTTTAAAACAGATCCCACTAAATTCGTACGTGAATAAGTAACCGATTTTACGTTTGCGGTAGGAATACCATCCAATTGAACAGCAACTGCATTGCGTTTATTAGCTCCGACAGAAAGCAGGTTTCCTTTCAATGTCACCTTAGTTATCTTATTAGCTGAATTCTGAGTCTTAATGATATTCATACTAACCACAACATCATTCATATCATAATCACCCAATTGAGGCCAGTTATCTTCAAATGCATATGAGTAGGTTCCAAGATCAATATCCGTTACAGTCTGATCAGTAGGGGTAGTACCAGCGCTTTTATCATTATTTCCGCCTGCATTACAGGTTGTACCGGCAATCACGACTGTTGATTTATCATAAGGCACAATAGTTGCCGGGCTTTCAATGATATAATACGTACTCCATTGTTCATTAGGTGTATGGTCTGAACAAGCAATTTCCAGACTTCCTGAATACGTAATTGCCTGCCATTGGTTTGCTACATCTACCTTTTTCAATCTTGCCAATGCTTTACCTGTCGACGGGCCAGCCATATAGTTTCTGTTACTATTAAATTTAGCTGTTCCGGTTACTTCCAGAATACCGCCAGAAGCAAGGTTATATCGCGTTCCGGCACCATCAACATTATTGATACTCAATATAGCTTTATCAGTTACATTCACAATTGCGCTATTAGTAGTTAGTGTTCCGATTTTTGTATAACAGGCTGCATCCAGTGTAGCATTTGTAAGATTTGCCGTTGTTACTGTCAAACTTCCTTCATTTCGGATTTTCGTAGATGCGGTAGTACTTGTCAGGTTCTGAAATACGGTCGTACCATAATTAGTAAAGCTACCATTAGAGAAAGTAGCCTTTGTGGCTGATAAAGTACCATAGTTTACATATAAAGCCTCATTTGAGGTACTCAAATCTGCCAGAACAGCAGTGCCATAGTTTAAGAAAGCACCTTCCGTATTCTGCACTACATTGTTTAAGTCAAGTTTACCTGAAGCAGTAGTATAAAGCGCGTTATTATTGCCAAGTGTAATTGTATAGCTACGATTAGACCACGTTCCTTCTACATATATTTTAGCACCATTTGTGCCGTTATTAGCATCAATTTGTCCTGTAAAAGTTATTCCGGCCTTAATCACATAAGATTTACCAGACTCTACTACAACCGTTGCACCACCAGTCAATGGTAATGCTGCAGGAGGAACCACAACGTCGGTTGGTGAGGCCATTCTGGCAGAAGAAAATATGCTATTAGAGGTAGATATTCCACGTATATTATCTTCTCTAAGATTATTTTGTGAGGGATTCTGGAAGGCAACTAATGAAGTAACTCCAGCAACCTTTAACATAGTAACAGACGGGATCCCAACTGGTGAAGTCTGCTTAAGATACACATATTGCAATAATGTAGGTATTACGATCTTCCCAGTAAAATCTTGTCCTTTTTTTGCCATACCTGCACTTAACAAATTGGCCTTTGCACCCAGTTTCGGGTCATTATCATATAACTCTACACGATAAAAATACTTTCCGTTAAATTTATCATCGACAGCCACCTTAAAATCCATGGATTTCACGGATGACCATTTAAACTCTGTAGGAATTGTTGCACCATCTGTAAATAATTTTGGAGATTCCTTTACTGGTTCTTGCTTAGCAATATCCATTTTAACGCAACTTGAACAAAATAGAATAATACCTGTTAAACACGATAGAAAAAAATGAGGGATGTTGGTTTTGATCATAATAGTAGTAGATTTTTGATTAACATTCATGGCTTTACTTTTATCAGAAGTATTTAAATTTCCATGTGTGTAGCTTAATCATATGCAAAAAATATTCCAATTTGAGGGAGAAAATAAAAAATTAACATGACTTATTCAACTATGAGTTTAGCCATACTTGAATTTGCAAAGTTGTAAAGAATAGTAAAATGAAAGCTTAGGTTTTCTATGTTTGGACAGAATAGGAGGAAAATCGACTAGATTTAAGGGTTGAGTACTTTATGAATTAAATTTAATTCTGTGAAGCAGTGTGTATATGGATTTTGTAAATTGTTCTGGGTCTAATAATAACAATCGCAATGATTAAATAGAATTCAATCAGTAATAAAATTGCTAAATCTGAAGCATTTTTGACATAAAGGAGCCCTTAAAAATGGTTATTAGGTGTTACAAACATCTGTTCAATGGTGCAGACTAGGGATCAGGTCGAAAAGGGAAGCTTTGATTCATTCAATAGTATTGGCCCCAACTTTGGGTCAAGCCTAAAACCTGTGGGGCGAATAAAGTTAAGCATAGATTTTGGTAAGTCTATA
>NZ_BAAGXU010000019.1:0-43712 GCF_054779675.1 Emticicia fontis | reverse complement strand
GGTATCTAATAACAAATGTTCAACTTAAACTTAAATCTTAATTGTGACGATGGCGAGATTACTTCTATAATATAACACCTCGCCGTATTAGATATAATTACCATTTTTATATCATTTCTCCTTATTTTATTAAATCATATGAAATTATTTTAAACCACTTTATAGGATTGTTTCAGTAAAATATTCATATTTGTTTCAGTAAAATCTTTAAACATGACATTTAACCTCGACATTGATAGTCGACCTAATAAGGTTGGTCTTTATCGTATTTATGTCCGTATCACTGAAAATAGGAAGCTTGTCAGAGAAAAGACAGATATACTTATCAATAACAAAAAGCATTTCAAGACTTCTGCTAAATACGGCAAATGGGTATCCTCTCAGGAAATTGGACACGAAAACATCAATTCAAAATTAGTAGAAATCCTCAACCATTACAATACTCAGGCACTTGCGCTTGATGACCTATACAATGAATTGAATTCTATCAGACAATCTATCAACCTGATAGAAAATTCATTGATTCAATTGAAACAAGTAATAAGCCCTTTTGAATCGGAACTCAATAAGTTATTATCTAAAACATCTTCAATAAAGTTAAAGGCTGACACCTCCTACTTTGAATCGTTCGCTCTTGATCATTTAGTCAGGATAATACATCTGAAAGACGACAACAAAATATTTCTGAAAGAATCATCAATTCTTTCAGCGGCTCATGAACTAATAAAAGATAAAGTCAATGACTATATCAGGAGCAAGTCTGATTTATTCAAATACTATACCGAATCATATATCCTCAACGCAAAGAAACTCAACAAATCTCCCGGATACATCAGGCACGTCAACTCACAAGCAAATAGCTTCCTTGCGTTTGCTGGGCAAGAGATGAAACTGAAAGATATTTCCCCCAAAACAATCAATGAATACATCATTCATTTATCAGACTCAGAAAAAGACCTCAGAAACAATACCATCATAGATAAAGTACAAAGGATAGGTATGATTCTCCAATCAGCAGCCGATGAAAACCTGATTGACAAGAATCCGGTTGAAGGCGCAAAATACCCTTCACGTTCTCCAGTCGACCGCCACCGACTAAATGACCTCCAAATAAAAGCTATTGAAAACCTGATTATTGATTATAATACTGATAAATACCTATTCTTAGCCCAAAAGATGTTTTTGTTTAGCCTGTATAATGCTGGTATCCGTATTGGCGATTGCATTCAGCTACGTTTCAAAAATATAGTTGATAGCCGCCTAGAATATCAAATGGGCAAAACCAAACTAAAAAAATCAATCCTGCTCAGTCGAAAGTCATTAGATATCGTTGAGCAAATGAAAACCCTCGTTCCTTCAGAACCTTTGAATACTATTTTCGGACTACTCCGATCAGACCAGACCTATTACCCGGCAACAGATTACGAATCAAAAAAAGCACTATCATTTGAAGACAAAAAACGAATGTCCAGCGACATGGATATTTTCGCAGCCATGATACAGAAAAAACTAAAAGACATTGCTGTACTCATCAAACACGATAAACCCCTCACTTTTCACATCAGCAGGCACTCTTTTGCAGAAAAAGCCCGTAGAGCTGTCAAACAAGGAAAAGCTACTATCTTTGATATCAAGTCAGCATTGGGACACCAGAAAATAGAAACAACTATGAGGTATCTGGATTCACTGGATATAGATGGTTTAGACAACGCAATGAAGGCTATATTTGAGGATTGATACGAAATCCTTTCATGTTTGTGTGGATTTTTTGAGCTATTTCAAATTCCTAATTACTCTCAAATAGTACTTCAACTTTTCCGAATCAATAGACGAAATATCTTGGTCGTAAATATTCAGCCTAAATCCTTCAATGTTCTTGTTTTGAAAAACCTCAATATCTTGAGGTGTCAACAAAATAAAGGCAGAATACTCAAAACTTTCATTGTAATTAAGGCCCACTTTTTCATTTGGCCTTTGCCACTTTTTGCCATCCGTAAATAAAACAATTACGCCCTTGTTCAAATAAGTTACAGAACGTTCTCTACTAATTTTCAGCAACAAAAAGTATTGCACCTTACCTTTGAAAATTTTCTTGATAATTGCGGCATCATTATTTAATGGGGAACGAATAAAAACTTCACCTGTAAACTTGTCTTCAAATCTTTCTATATCTTCACTGACCATCTTTTCAGTAAATTTGAGTTCTGCAACAAGAAACACAAACCTTTCACTACTCAGTACGTCAAACCTAAAATATAAAACCTCCTTGTTTTTTATATCAGACAATTTAAAAAATGGACTTTCTTCATAATCATTTGAGTTGATTTTGTATTTGTGTATAAAAACACTATCAACACGAAAAACTCTATTAGCCAATAATTTAAGGTCAGGCCTATCAAACCCCTGTTTCCTATAAGTTGGTATTGCATCGTAAAATGAATAATAGAAATCTTCAGCCCGCTTATCATTTCTCACCTTCAATAGACAGCCCTTATATTCATTATATTTTGCTCTTTGATAATATTCTGTGAAGTTTTGAGCAAATGAGGGGATATTCATCACAAATAACAATAGCAAAACTATTTTCATAATCTCATTGATTTATGTTCAAACTATCAATTTCCATTTTATACTGCGCATCATACAAAAGCACATCCTCTCTATACTCCTCATACTCACGTGCCTCCTTATACTTTTGCTCAATATAATCCTCTGGCATATCCCGGCCAGAGTAATAAATCACTCCAGCAAGCATAGCGAGGCATAGCAAGGTCCTACCGTATCCGGTATTAGTTTTGTATTTCATTTTTTCAGTATTCAGATAGGCTATTTTATCTGTCGATGCGATTAAGTTTTTTTTTAAGCGGCTAGTAATTCTCTTTTAGACTCTTTTTTGTAGACTCCCTGTATTTTTTTAGTCACAATCACTATTTCTTCAGGTGTCAGCAGTTGGTGGGCATTTTCTAACAATAGCAAAGTTGCTTCATGGGTCGGGCGCATCTTTTTCCTCATTTCGAAACAGCATAAAATTATTTATAGGCAAAAAATAGGTCTGAATTTAAAAACAAAAAAAGTATATTTCAAAACTTTGAGGAAACTTTTTCACATGAGCGCTATCAGTTTAGTTTTAATCTTAATAAACTCATCCTCTGTCAGCTGCCCTTTCTCCTTCATTTCACCCAACACCAGCAAATATTCCAGTTTTTTATAAATTTTAAATTCAGGAGTTTCCCCCGTCAATTCGAGGGCTTTTACCATGCTCTCCTCTAACGTAGAAATACGGTCATCTACGGATTTATACGTGTCAGTTTGTAAGGGTTTTCCCTCTTGCTCTTTCTTAAGTTCTTCGATATTTATATTGAGAGCTTTAGAGATTCTCAACAACAATGCATCTCCTATTCGTCGCTTTTTTCTCATTATAGTAGACAAACTGGTGTATTCTATATTCGAAATACGGGACAGTTCAGCAACATTTATTCCTTTTTCATCAATTATTCTTTGAATGTTATCCACGATAACATATTGATTACTAATCATTTATAAATATTTTTTAGACGGTTGGATATAGTATATATATACGTATGCAAAAATATATGCAAAATGTCTTGCATATATATATGCAAAATGCCTACATTTGCATAGTTCAAAACAGAGTATGATTCATACATACAAAGCAAGCAAAAAAAATGGAGAATCCAAAACAAGGTATCCCGATAAATACAACCGCACTTTCAGCCGCTGAGGTCGAAATGTATCAAGAGAAACTAACCCAAAGAAAAGGAGCCAAAGAGGAGGCTATAAAATACAGCGGCCTTAGCCGGTGGAGCTATTACAATGTCATGAATGGAGGTAGAGCAAAGAAATCAACCGTGCGCAAAGTAATAGCCGCCAACCTGAAAGTAATCAAGCTTTTTATCAATCAACCAGAAGAAGAATGAGCCAGATTCAACCCATCAGTTTCATAGCAATCTCGGCTGATAGCTTTGAACAATTCAAGCAAGACCAACAGAAGCTAACAGAAGCCATAGAGAAAAACCCGTTTTTCGGCAAACAGAACTTCTCTACCGAAGAGGCTATGGAGTTTGTGCAGTTAAGCAGGCCACTGTTTGATCGGGCCGTGCAGCAAGGCTACATCAAGCCGGTCAACCACACAGATAAAAAGAAAACCTATCTGCTAGAGGATCTGATGAATTACCTCCGGAAGATGCGAGACTATAATTAAAAAAATGCCTCCACCAGGGGCAGAAGCATTTCGTAGTAAAATCTTTAAATAGTAGACAAATATATGAAAACAAACCAACTATCGCAAAAACATTTAGAAGTCTTCAACCGCGCAGGCTGGGTAGTGCAGACCTTCAAAGAAAACGAACTAATTGAACTATTCGGCCAGGAAACCTTTCTATACATTCACAATTACAAAGGCCTCACCACCCGCAGTATCATGATTGACTACGGCACTGAAACATTAGCAGTTTTAGAGTCTGACAATAGAACCAAAAAAGAGACTCACACGCATTACGACTCTCACTTGCCTGAAGAAGCAACCGGAACAATTGCCATTTTCGGAGTAACGAAAGTTATCGATAATCAACTCTTACAAAAACTTTTAAACGCCTGACATCATGAGAACCTACATCAATCTCAATATTTACGACAGCAACCTGCATTTGCTGATATTGTTCTTTCTTGGTACCCTGGGCTTATACATGCTTTTCACATTTAAAGTAGAGCAAAAACCAAAGCCTGAGTATTACAACAAAAAGAACGACGGTCAGGAGTTTGACTATGATTCATTCAGCGATTTACTGAAAGGCATTTTAATCATAGTTACCTGTGTAGTATTAGTGCTGCTGATCAATTAGAAAAAGTAAACTAACCGGCAATTTCAAAATACCATGACGCTTCAGGAAACAATCGATTGCCTTTGTGAAGGTGATAATATTACCATATTCTCTAACCCGATACCATGCATAGGTACTAACCTATTGCCAGAAGAAGGCACGTTTCATTCGCTTCGACAATCGGAGTCTGACAAATACCCGATTTGGATAGTCATCCACCAAATCAGAGACGGCAAAAAAATTGCCATGACATTCGCGCTGGCTAATATACAATCAATCCTTGTTACTACAAACATGGCACCTGTCAACGAAATAGCCAAGTCCTTGAAGACTAACCAGTCTGTCAACATCACTACTACAGCAAAAAACTCAGCTGGTAAAAACAAAGAGTATTATGGGCAATTTGTGTCCTATGAACCAAGGGGGATTACCTATCTCCTGACAATCAAAATAGAAACTGAATTTTCCGGATTGAATGGCAAGAAACACTTTGATGAGAAAATCTTCTGGGGTCAGCACATTCAGAAAATCACAGTTTACTGAGTATTATTTTAATCACGCATATAATTTATCGTTAGCACAATGGATTCAATAAAAATCAAAGTTCCTGTCAGCGGAATAGACACCGAAATAGAGCTCACAGAAGCTCAGGTGAAAGAGTTGTTTGAGAAATCGAAAAAGCCTTTTGATTTCCGCGACATCAAAACAGTAGAGGACGCTTTCAGTTTCCTCAGCATTGACTATGCAGAATTTCTTGAAAAGCACAAAGACCTTGATCCACATGCTTTAGCCTACTTGCAACTTGTTCACATTATAAAAGCCCTAAATGGCGGCGATTGGATGGATTACAGTGATACAAACGTAGCAAAGTATTATCCATGGTTCAATGCGTCCGGTTCGGCCTCCGGCTTTTCGTACCACGATTACGGCTACGGTAACTCGCTTTCGGGTGTCGGCTCCCGCCTCACCTGCAAATCAGCTGAAATAGCCAAATACGCAGGCACACAGTTTATTGAAATTTATAACCAATACATCAATTAAATCAATGAAACACTTAGAAACATTTGAAGCGGCTGCGGCCTTTTTAGGTATCAATCCCAATACATTGCCAGGCATTGAAGGTCTGGAAGAGGGTGACGGTAAAGCTATCCAGTCAACCTACAAACTATTCATTCTCAGCAAAGCTGCATGGAAAGCAGAAGGCAAAGTAATAGATTGGACTAACCACAATCAGTACAAGTACTACCCGTGGTTTAGAATGTCCGGTTCGGCCTCCGGCTTTTCGTTCAACGATTTCTTCTTCGTTCTCTCGTATTCGACTGTCGGCTCCCGCCTCGTTTATCCGAGCGCGGAGGCGGCGGAATTCGTAGGCAATAAGCATCTGGATTTATATAGAGACTTTATGCATAGATAAGGCTTTGGGTAGTATGCTGCTGTGCTGCGTCCGGTTCGGCCTCCGGCTTTTCGTACAACGATTACAACTACGATAACTCGAATTCGAATGTCAGCTCCCATATCTGAAAAATCTTAGTAGCATATACCCTGCAAACATTGCAAAAAATCACGTGAGTTTAAAAGGTCTCTAGTACCTCAAGAGAAAAAGACCGACTAAAACAGAGGCAAATATGAAAAGAATAGGCAATCTATATCCAGCAATTTATGATATCAGTAATCTTTACAAGGCGGACCGACTAGCGCAACGAGGCAAATCAAAACAGTATGGCGTAATTGTGCACAACCGCAATCAGGATGAAAATATTAACGCCTTGCATCAAATGCTCATTGACAAAACCTATAAAACCTCACCTTATACGGTTTTCAAGGTTTATGAACCTAAGGAGCGCGATGTATACCGTTTGCCTTATTTTCCTGATAGGATTTTACACTACGCTGTTATGAATATTCTTGAACCAATTTTCATGGGAGTATTCACAAACGATAGTTACAGTTGTGTCAAAGGCAAGGGCATTCACGCCGCTTTGAGAGGTGTCAGAAAAGCATTGGAAGATAAAGCAAATACAGTTTATTGCTTGAAATTCGACATAACAAAGTTTTACCCGTCTATTGATCACGATATTCTCAAAGCCTTGCTTCGTCGTAAGTTCAAAGATAAAGACTTGCTATGGCTATTGGATGAAATAATCAATTCAGCGCCAGGCTTACCGATTGGTAACTATTTATCACAATTTTTCGCTAATTTTTATCTTACCTACTTTGATCATTGGCTCAAGGAAGTAAAAGGTGTAAAGTATTATTTTCGATACGCTGATGACATAGTGATCCTCTCAGGTGACAAGGTCTATTTACATCAATTGCTAGCTGAATGCCGGGCTTATCTGGCTAACAATCTGAAACTACAGATAAAGCCGAATTACCAGATTTTTCCTGTCTCATCCAGAGGCATAGACTACGTAGGATATAAATGCTTTCATACGCACACCTTATTAAGGAAATCAATAAAACAACGATTTGCCAGAGCTGTAAAGTCTGGCAAAGGAAAAGAAAGTCTCGCTTCTTACCGAGGTTGGGCTATTCATGCTGACACCAAAAACCTACTAAAGAAGCTATTTTATGAATCAGTTTCGTGACTTTAATATCAAAGTCGTCACAAACACTTTTGTTGGAGACAAAATAAAAATTCAAAGAGTATTGAACCGAACAATACAAGTACATGCATTCAAAATTGAAGACTCGAAACTCAACACAGGCAAATGCCTTTTCATGCAAATCGAGATCAACAAAGAAAAGCACGTCATTTTCACCGGCTCAAATTCTTTGATAGAATCAATCAAACAAGTACCAGAAAACGGTTTCCCTTTTGAAACCACCATCGTTCAGGATAATCAAACTTTTCAATTTACGTAATTCAACATCATGGAAAATACCTTATTCGAAGAGGCTGAAAAACCAGCCCTCCCCCATCATCACCCCATCAAAAAAAATGGGCCTTTGCACAGAGCAAGTAATCTGGTGTTCGGAGAAAACGCCTCGGCCGAGCACGTCAGACTTTTAGAAGTTCTACGTGAGAAAATGAAATTCGGCAGCCCAACAAAATTAATAGAACTCATAGAAACGCAATTTCAACAATGAAAATAAACATTCTATCCGGCAACCTGCTCAAAGGATTGAGTGGCGCCATCAGTGTAGTAAAAGAAAATGCCATTGTGCCTGCAGTAAGTAATTTCCTGATTGAGATTGATGGGCCAGTCATGAAAATTACGGGTTCAGACTTGTCCAATGCAATACAAGTAACCTTGCCTATTGAGTCGTCAGGCTTATGCGTCTTACTCGTGCCTGCAAGACCTTTTTTCGAGATTATCAAAGCCCTGCCTAATCAGCCAATCGACCTTGTAATCAACAAAACTAGCCTGGAGATAAAGTATTTGAGTGGTCAACAAACGCTGGTTCTTGAACAGGACACGACATTCCCTAAATTGAAAATCGAAGAGGTAAAAACAACCTTCAATGTCGATGGCGAGTTATTATTCAAGGCAATCAATTTTACTGCATATACGATGCCCGCAGATGAAATTTACACCACTTATGAGGGTTTATTCATTCATACAGTCAACAAGAAATTGACTTTTGTTTCTGCCAATCCTCCAAGCTTTGCTGTGTTTACAATCAATCACCCGACAGAAGTAGAGGTCAATATTATTTTGACCCGAAAATCAGTCAATATCTTGAAAGGAATCCTTTCAAATGTACCTGACATTACTGTCAAGGTCAGTCGCAACGGCGTTTTTTTTGAAGTTGACAATGTAGTGTTTTCTTGTTTGTTGAAACTGGAAAAATATGCCAGCTATCAGTCAATGATTCCTGAAAAGTTTGGAATAATCGCTGAAATAGATAAAGAGCTTTTTTCTTCTGTAATCAAACGAGTGTCAATATTAGCAAAACAGGCTGATGTTACCATCCTGGATTTTACAGATACTTTGAAAATCAGCTATCAGGATGCAGACAAAACAAAGCAAGCATCCGAAACGCTTCCGTTAGTCAATATTTCAGATAAAATCTCAATTGGCACAAATGGGAAACAATTTAGCCAGCTTATATCCCTACTTGAAACGGAAACCGTAGAAATGGGTTTGACCGCTTACAATAGGCTATTCTCCCTGTCTGATAAAGTCCCACACAAAGATTACCAAGGATCTATTTATTCGATGCCATTGCATATGGGTTAGCTACATGAGTCCACACAATATAACTTTTGAATCAACCACATATCACTACAATGAAAGAAACATTTATCATACGGACAGAATGGGCAGAGGCAATTTGTGAGCTTGAGGATACAGACCAGGCCACAATCTTTCGTAACCTCTTTCATTTTCACAAAGGCGAAGAAAACCTAATTAACCTAAAAAACCTATCGGTTAAATTGGTTTGGAAGTTAATAGAGCCTAATCTCAGGCGCAACGTTGAAGCCTATGACAAACGATCTGATACTTCCAGTGAAAACGGAAAAAAGGGAGGAAGGCCTAAAAAAACGGAGGAAGAAAACCTAATTAACCTAAAAAAACCTAATCAAAAACCTAACGAAAATCAAAAACCTAACGAAAGCCTATCTGTACTTGTATCTGATAGTGTTTCTGTAATTGTAAGTGATAGTGTAAATGATTCTGATTTACATAGTAGTGAGAGTAGTGCCGAAAATTTTCTGTCGAAAATTCCGGCCTCTCTCTCGGGTGATGATTTTGATCAATCTGTAAAAACAGAAACTCAAAACCCCAACCCCCCGGTTCCGCCCGCCCCCCCTCCCCAATATGGTGATGGCACGTTGCAGGTGTTAGTGAGGGAGTTTGCATTGAACAACCCGAACAAGTATTCAAATCAGATGTATTTGCATTTTATCCTGCACTGGACTGCCATCGTCCAGAAAGGGCCAGGAAAAGGAAAAGAATTGTGGAAAACAGAAAAAGCATTTCAATTAGCGGCCAGGCTGATTACCTGGCACAACAACGATGAAAAATATGGGAAACCTCGAAATACCCCTAAGACCGGGCGTGACATCGTCGAACAACCCGGCACAGATAACACCACCCTCGAGCTTGGGGCCGACGGAGCACTATACAGAGTTTCGGAAACGGGAGTTCGAACCTTTGCGGGCTGATTTATTCGCTGCCATCTGGCCAGTGCTGTCTGCAAACGAAAACACCTCAACACTGTGCGAAGACCTGAAAAAGGAATTCATAATGCATCTGGCAGACAAACTGACCTCTGATTTCTTTTCAAAAGCATTCGACTTTCGAAAAAAACAGCAAAAGATTGACGAATCAGAGCTTGAAAAAAAGAAGGCCAGCTTTATGGCGGCACAAATTGAAGCCTCACGAAACATCACGATTGAAGATTTCAGAGTCCGGATTCTTGAAAATCTGAATTTCTTGGTAAAAGAACGCAATCCGGATAAATCTTTTTTGCTTGATGAATTCTCAAAAAGAAGTTTTGAATTATTTCTGCAATACTTTCATCCGGGCAGCCAAACCGTACTCAACCGCCAAAAAGGCATTTGTTTGTTAGGGCCGGTGGGCACAGGGAAATCTACTTTGCTGACTGCTTTCAAAGACAATCCTTTTGCCTCTTTCAGAATTGTCAAGGCTCAGGAGATTGTCGAAAGTTACGTAGACAATCCGGAAGCAACCATAAACCGGATGCTAGCCGAAAAGTCCCTGCCTGATCAGGTGAACGAGTATGGATTCACTCGATACGAAATCCTGATTGAAGAAGTAGGCAGAGAGCAATTGTCGGTTATCCCACGAGGTGACGCTTACAAAAGCACACCTGTCAACGTGATGGAGAGAATATTCATGGAACTCTATGATCGCCCCAATGTCCGGGTACACATGATTTCAAACGCCGAAATCAAAGGCACTGAAAAGTATGTCGATAAACTATCGGCTATATACGGCAAAGCTGCTGGAAGCAGAATTTACGATAAGTTCAATGTTATTACACAGGATCCTAATTCACCTAACAGAAGATTTACATGAACGAAGAAAACGATCTCAAGCACAGACCCTGGGCTGGAACAATAAACTACCCTGACGGGCTAATCTCCTACAGGGTCTGGGGTAAATCTATCATCCCTTACACCATCTCTTTCATGCCCTCTAAATTACCTATGAAGCTGGAACTATGGGAAAGTTAAGGCTTGAAATATAAGCGAATCAATCAATAGAAAATGCAATCAAAATTCAATAACAATGAACTCAAACTTTTTCAAACAAATAGAGCAACTGGGGCTTTCCGGAACTCTACAAATTACAATCTCCAAAGGTGCAGAAAACAGCCTTGTCGTTTCAACAATGCTTACTAACCAGGCGTGTGGTGACAAAGCGAAAAACCTCATCACACCTCTGAATGTCCGGGGGTCGGCGGAAGAACTTGACGAGGGTTATTTTGAAATCATATCAACCCCCATCCAATCGACTTCGGGTCTCATGACCAACATGGAGGCATATTTGAAACAGACTGAAGAGGCTAAAAAGCAGTCTGAGATGACAAAAGGAAAATCTGATAAAGAAAAAGAGAGGGATAAAAAGTACAAAGATGCTATGCAAAAAGTGGCAGATTTGGAAAAGGCAGGCAAAATCAGCGAGGCTATCAGCAAACTTCCAGACCCAGCACAATTCCCGGGATGCGAAGCCGACATCAACAAGAAAAAAACCGAGTTGAACGCGAAATCAAATAACGCTTTTTTTGCAGCCTTCGGAACGAATGAGCCTGAAAAACGAGATGAAAGCAAAATAGAGGAACTACCTGATGAGGCCGAGGAGGAAGACGAATATCAGGATGATTCGGAAGAAGAAGGCGAAGACAATTAATTATTTCACTTTAAAACAAAACAATCATGTCATTAATAGCAACTCATTTTGCCAGAGTATTTATCATGAAAGACAATGGTAATGAAATTCGATTAACAGATCCTGAGCCAGCTTGGAGCACAGATGCAGTACTTAATCATTACGCAAACACGTATCCGATACTTACCACCGCCAAGGTATCTGGCCCCACAATCAAGGGTGACAATGTAGAGTACAAATTTGAAAGTGTAATGGGTACTAAAGGATAAAACAATGAACTATGAAACGCAAAATTCAAGCAGGCACAATAGCGCCTCAAGACGAAAATCAACAAATATTATATCAGCAGCTGACAAACTTCATTCACTGGATGCAAAAACCACGGGACGCCAGCGAGGTATTAAAAGACAAGCAAAGGTCAGTGCCACAAAGCATGCTGCCGATGCTTTTTTAAGATGTTCGTTTCTGCCTAAGCTTTGTGTACCAACTTCAAATGATGGGAAACTAGAAAGGGATTTTAACAAATCCCTTTCCCAACTATCACAATATTATAAAATCGACCTGGCACCGGCTAAAAGCCATGGCTACCCGCATAATATCAGTTTCGCATTGAATGAGGCGAAAGAAAAGTTAAAAGCGGTGGGAAATCAGGGATACGAATTGAGGCTGTATCAGGATGATGAAAAAGTATTTTTTGTGAGTGAAGAGCGTTTTTACAGGGGTTATGACTTGTATTACATACCAGTTTTTAAGCTATACCAAATGCTTAAAGAGCCTAAAAGCCGCAAGGTATCGCAGTTACTTGTATCAGTATTCAGTTATCTCTATCGCATCGTAGACATTCCGTACTATCGTCAACAAAACAGTTTTATGTTCTGGCAATACGAATCGATTGGAGATATGTTGGAAGAGGAGGAAGAAATGCAAGTTGATGCAGACTACATCAACCTATTTAAAAGCGAGTTAGAAGAAGCTCAAATGATTGGCGACCGGATAGAAAAATTAATAAGTAATCCGGAAAATCTGAGACTATTTGAGTATCGTACTAAAAGGTTTAAGCCAAGGTACAATTTTGAAATAGAAGCACAAAAAGTTGCTTTGCAGGCTCTTTCAATCTATAAAGACTACCCTGAAACAAATATTTTTCATCGTATCCCTGAACGGAAAGAATCTGATGAATACGAAGATGAGGTATTGACAATGGATAAATGTATTTCATTTATTGCCAGTGATGTAGGATTTCTTTTTGACCGTCTATGTGATTATGTGAATGCTGATTTTGGCGAATATGGTGACGGAGAAGATCCTGTTATTTTCAGGCATTTTGACGGCAATTTAATGCCGGATGAAAATTTCGATTTTGAAACTAGAATTTTCGACCTGCTAAATAAATTAGTTCAATTACTTGATACTTATCAATAATCCATAAAATGAGCAATCAAAAGGACATAACTAAAAACTTTGAAACAACCTATCATCCTGTTTCGGCCTTGGTCTTCTTTCAAAGCGAAGAAGTAAACGAACCTATGTATGTAGAGCATTATGATATAGGTCCAGACGGCAAGCCTATCAATGCACACCCTTTGACGGTGATTGAGGCCCAGAAATTAGTAAATGCCCTTGACACTGATAAGAAAGAGGTCACAGCCTTTTTACGACCGAAAGGGATTATGCCTTTGAATGTACTACATTATAATTTAGGTAAAAATGGCTGCTTGCTGTGGTATACAAAAGCGCAAAAGAGACAACTATTTTTTAGCGAAAATCTTGGTATTAGAAATGGACAGGCCTTTGTTCCTTCTATGCTTTGGAGTGCGACGAAAGATAGTCTTAGTGTTTATGCTATTGATACCAACAAGCGACCTACAGGAAATACACAACTTTATCAGGCCCCTTTCTTCAATGTATTTCAAGATGCACGGGTTTGCATGGGTACTGTGAACGTGCAAATTCAAAGTTCTGCATCGGTAGAGGAATTTATGACCGCCTGGGAAAACTATTTTTTCAATAGCTATTTCAGTCATTTTAACAATAATAGTCCTACGAAGGGCAATTCTATCGCCTTGTGGAAAGAACTTATTCTAACTGGCAAAGCCTTCCCGATTGACCAACTGGTCAAAAACAATAAAAAAGTTAAAAACCTATTGCAATGACAAACGAGAAAATAAAAGCGCATTTTACCGATAATTCCCTATTAAATGCAACTAACCCAATAAGCATAAATCTGATTGGGGCAGGGGGTACAGGCTCAGTAGTACTTACTTCTTTATTGCAAATGAATCATGCTCTTTTAGCCTTACAACACCCGGGGTTGCAGGTTAGATTGTGGGATGATGATATAATAACCGAAGCAAACCTGGGTAGGCAGCGTTTTGCCTCCTCCGAAGTTGGCCTGCATAAATCTGTCGCACTGATCAATCGGGCGAACCGATTTTTCGGTACAAACTGGAAAGCTGAAACCATAAAATTTGCCAAAAAAGGGAAAAGCAAAATATCGGATAATCATAAGGCAACAATTAATATTACTTGTGTAGATAGTGTGCAAGCAAGATTTGAAATCTCAGAAATGCTGCAGGAGTTGGGCTACTATAAACAACATTACAACGCCCCACGCTACTGGATGGACTTTGGCAATAGTCAATACACTGGTCAAGTGATATTATCTACAATCGGAAAAATCAAGCAACCGAAGTCAGAAAAATATACAGCAATCGAAGTACTACCTATGATTACTGATGAATTCGGAGAACTTCTAAAACAGTCTGAATCAGCTGACAACACGCCAAGTTGTTCTTTGGCAGAGGCTTTGACAAAGCAGGACTTGTTTATAAATAGTTCCCTCGCTCAGATGGGCTGCTCACTCCTGTGGAATCTATTCAGAAACGGTCTGACTTTATACCGGGGTTTCTTTCATAATCTAAAAGACTTTACTACTCATCCAATCAAAGTTTAACCATGAGATTAAATGAAACGAAAATATATAGGGTCTACGGGCGACATTCTGGTATTTGGCAACCTTGACGAAGTAGTTGTTCATTATGCATGTACCACTCAATCACATGGCACTTGTTGGGCGAGAATATATAATCAAATCGTGTACCCAATACGAACAGAAAAGCTTCCAAGTGTAGAAATCAGCGAGGAAGAATACATCTCTCATGTTTGGTTTTGCCTAAAAATAACAGAAGCACAAGTCAAAGGTAGTCCTTTGCCAATGCTACGCCAATTGAATTCGGGCCAGTACTTTGATTACAATGATTACTTGACTCCATGAAACTAATCAATAAAAACACCTCAGATGAAATATAAAAATCTAATAATCGAACCCATCACTGTTACCGGAAGAGGCCTACTATTTAAAATTGATTTAGTAGAAAGTGGAATAGTGGCTGATAAATGGATTGAAGAAATCCCAATTAAAATTGATGATATTATCGTTTATGAGGGAAAAGAATTTCTGGTCAGAGGAGTTGAAGTCGCTGGTAGGTTGACTGACGGGCCTCGCAGAACAAGTTCATTGATTGCTTTAGTGGTAAGAGAGATTCTATAAAAAAAGACCTCCTCAACCGAGGAGGCTTTTCAAGTAACCCAAAAAGTAAAAAGCTATTTATTCTTTCGCGACTTTTGTAAAGTCTACATACACTTCGTCTCCAGGTTCAAAATATTCATTGGCTGGCGTTTCAGGCGTAATCATCATATCAGTATTGCCACATGGAGTATATTTTGTAAAATCTGCGTTTTCACCCTCCTTTCCGTAAATCGCCGAAAGTTTTACCTTTTTATTTCCACCTTCTAAATGCTCCAATGAATTAACCTTGAATTTTGCTCTAACTGAATTTTGCATGATAATAAATATTAAAAGTTTATAAAAATTTTCTTTTCTTCTTCGCCCGTTCAAGGTCTTTTGTCAGCTCTAGCACTTTGCCTTCCAAAATTGCCCGGTCCTTATTTATCTTTATCACACTATCCCGCATCACCCCAACAACCGATTGTATCGAAGGAATTAAACTGACTTTAATCGCATCTATTTCGCTTTTGTTCTTCGCCTCAGTAACAGTCTTAATCAATTGCCATTTATATAGCTCTGTCGAATCTCTGAATACCTTTACCTGAGCGTTCAAAGAATCACTGACTTTCTTTGAATCAATCCGCAAAGCCTTGTTCTCTTCTGCGAAAAAATCTCTTTCGTTAGCTTTATCAAATAAAGCCTTGACATACCAACCAACGGCCAGCACTCCTACAACACCGGAAGCAATTAACCAGAATTTTAATGATTTAAACATTTTATTCGATGTTTTGATTTTCTTTTTCTTTAATACCTAATTTGTCTTTGATGTATTTAGTGAGTATAGCTTTTGCCTCAAAGTCTTTCAGAAATTTGAGAATGATCGTACAAATCACTAACATGGCCAATCCAGATATAAAATAGGCTAGTTTAACATTGAGCCAGGGCAATGAACTGACTAACTGATCAACGCCAGCATACCCAGAGGCAAAAGCAAAAGCGGCTCTCAGGTACATTTGTCTGGGTGTCAAATGCTCTGTATCACTTGTAATATAAGTAGAGACAGAAGCACCAAACAAAAGCATGGCCATATTCTGCCAGTGCATTACTACACTTATTTCAAGGTTTTGCAAGGTAGCCTGTAAAATGATACCAACCGGCACCATCAGGTAGCTGGCAATTTCAAGGAATTTGCCCACACAATCAGCAATAAAATTCAAAGCAATCTGTAAAGTTTTCATGTAGTGTTTATTTTAGTGGTTATTTGTTTACTATTCTGCTTTGAAATACAATTCAGCCTCCCTTTTTCTTCTGTTCGTCAATCCGTCAATCACTACTTTTTTGCCTTCAACTGTCCCTTTATTCCATTTCATAAACTCTTCTTTGATAGTCGGGTCATCCGGGTTCAAAAGTACCTTAGCTTTCAAGGTTGAGGTATTAAAAGCCTTTGCCCCTACATTATATATAAAGGAGGCAAGCGCATCATACTGGTTCTGATTGACGTTTGTAGGTATGTGTCTGGCAAAGTTCTTTTCAAAAACGTTTTTCAGAAGCAAACAGGCCTGAGGCTCTGTTATCGGAGGATCGTTTTTCGTTACCCTTTTACCATCCAGATAAAATGTACTTCCGTAACCGATTGTGCAGACACCTACGTTGTCCTGATAAGGTCGCGCCCTGAAAGCTTCAGAGGATTTAATTTCGTTCAATCCGTTGGCTGATAGGTTCATGATTTTGCCGTTTTGATTGTTGTATCCAAAGATGGAATGACTGAGATATCTAAATAGTATTGTGGGTCAGTCCAGATATCATTGACCATTTTACCTTCTCTATTTAAATTGATAATATACCACATCCTACCGTGGTTGGTAACCTCATAAGGGTCTCCAATAATTTTCTTGCCTTCCGCATCCATTCTTTGGTTTTGAGGCACAAATTCGCCTCCCAAATAACTACAAAACTCATGTATCATATCAGTGTGGTCAAGTATCTCCTTTTCCCATGGAATTGCAATTAAATCCATATCTCGATTGAGGCTACCATGCAAGACTAAATTATACCCATACTTTTTAGCTATTTCCTTTAAAGCTTCAAAGCATAGCGCATAAAAACTAGGTTTGGCGTGTATAGGCTTCATAAATTTTTTACTTTACAACCTTCACATTGTTTCTTATTCACCGCCTTATAAACCTTCTCCAGTTCATTGTAAATTTCTCCGAAGGTCTTCTCCTGCGAGCTCTCCGCCGTAAAACAAGCATTCTGGTATTGTAGGGTTGCATTGTCTTGCATAGACCGATAGAGCAATACAAAAAGAATCACACAAAACACAAACAACGCTACAACACCGAAAGTCAAAACGACAACAACAGCTTTATAATCTTCCATTGCAGTTTATTTTGATGGTTCTTTTATAATCAGGCATACCCGCTAATCCTAAAAGATTAGTATCAATTGAATAATAAGCAACAGAGGAGGGCGGTATATCTTCCCGATGTAACCGACGTTCGGTACCGTCCGAGCTCCATGGATGAATTATCCAGAAGTCTACGGCCATATTTCCCTTATTTCTTGCTGAAACAGTGTATACATTCCCTAGCGGCAAATAAATATTACAATCTTCCGAAAGCTGAGGTAAATACTGTTTATCCGGGTGGTTATTACCAAATTGCCCACCCAAACGCCCCTCGATAGTTGTTTCTTTCTGAATCACCTCTACCCACACTTTGCCTGTCTGGTCGGTGATGGTATAATCAACATTGCTTCGTTTATCTCCCAGATTTTCGCCCAGGCTGATGCTATGTGTGGCAAGCTGAATATTCAATCGATGATCATCTTTTATTTTCAAACTTTCATCGGCTAAAGTAATAGCTGAGACGGCATCATATCCGGGTATATGCAACTGCACTTTCCCTATCTGATAAACTGGTTGTTGAGGAATAGAAATAACAGGCGTAGGTAATTCTTGAGGTTTATCTACAAAATCAAAAATATTAGGGCTTACCTGTTGGGTGCGTGCAAAACCTACTAATTCAATCCCCGAATTAGCTTCAATGATTCGGCCTATCGTCGCCTCATCAATCAATATTTTTACACTATTGATTTTATAATAGGTGTCAATACCATCACCTCTCTGAAATACCAAAAAAGCGTTGGTAGCATCTTTGGCAACAAGATTCTGAGCTGTCGAAAACAGACTAGCAAGGGCAAATAGCCCTAAAAACAGGAGTTTTTTCATTTTTTATTTATTTAAGTTGAACAATTGTTGATTATAAATCCCAGCGGTTATTATTAATCTTGACTACCCGCTGATTTACGTTTGTTTGCGTTAATTGACTAGCTGATAAGCGGATGGTTCTACTTGTTCCGGCCGCATCACTATTCGCCGTTGGTGGTGTATAAGCAATACCCCCCGGTGCTCTGTCGTCAGCGTGATATAATTCAAGTAAGCACGCCGCGCCATATACAGTAATCGTTACGTCGTAATACGAGGTCGGCAAGGGCAGCCAGAAACGACAATCTTCCGTTATGGCCGGATTGTTCATATACCTGTATTCCGGGTGGTTGTTGGCGTAATCCAGATTCGTTTTGGTAGGAGCATTTACATAAACTCCCGGTGAGTTCTGAACACATTTCACCCATTTCACGCCGGACTGGTCTACAATTTCAATAGTGCTATATGTATACGGCGACCCTGCTTTATAAGTGATACCAAAAGCACTCAATAGTATTGGAACTCGCGTAGTGTTATAGCTCTGTTGAAGGGTAGTATAAGGTTTACCGTTTATTTCGTCCTGCTCAGACCTGAAACCATAATAGGAGTTTTTAATATCCTCTTGTTTGATATAATACCTTTGATTGTCTTTTACCTGAAAAGAAAGAGGATAATCAGCATCACTGCCAGAGGTGATTGTGTTGGTAAAAGTGACTCTGATACGATTATCAGAACTACCACCCCCTGCAATCCATTTTTGTTTGCCTCCGTAATTATTTCCTGTGTATAGCAGTTCTCCTAAGTTTATTGCAGTCGAACCATTCAACCCTACTCTCACGTTGCCCTGGTCTTTCAGAAACTCCGCCTTTACACCTAAAAAAACGGGCTGCGTAACAGAAGTATACCATTGATCCTGCCAGGGCGCGCCAATAAATAATAAGTCTTTTACGCCGTTTTTAACCGCATCAATGCCCGACTTAATCATATTGTCCCTTACCGTACTATATGCCGGAGGTGGATTATCATTTCCTCCATAGTCAATATAATGCAGTTCAGTCATTATCTTTTTTGAATAGTTCTGCACATAATCCAGCGTCAGAGTGGTATATGAGTCTCTGTTATCTGAAGCAAAGGCAGTTTTCAGCCCGTCACTAATAGCCGACCACTTGATTACATCATAACTACCTCTTAAGGCTACCAAAGAATCGTTAGGAGATACCCCCCCGAAAGAAAGAACAAACTTGATTCTTGTGCTGTAAGTGTTGTTTGCATTAGTAACCGCATTTTTACAATCAACTGCAAAATCTACCAGCATGCTCTCGCGGAATAAATACCAGTCAACACCTCTTTTAGAGGCAAAGATACTATTAAGTCCTTGTACATAGGCTTCGTCGCTTCCTCCCTGTGTCAGATTTGTATTAGGCGGTTCTATCTGTCCGTTACTGGTATATGTAGTTCCCCATGCTGTATTTAATGCCGTCAGGTCTGCATACGCATTCGGGTTTGCAGTGCCATTAAATAACCATGCCCTAAACGCTGCCTTAGTCGCACTCGAATAACCTTCTATCATTTTATACGGCGCGCTTATACCATTGTCATAATTAAACCCGTATTCTGCTTGCTGGCTAATTACCGGAATGATATAATTGAACTGGCTGCCTAATCTATTGGCATAATAGTTAGTAACCTTTGTGAAAAAATCTACCGCCATACTACGCCCTGAGCCGGCGCTCTTATCTGAAAGCGCGGGGTGTGCATCTCCATAGCCCTCTATACCCAAGTCATTACCAAAACAGTCTTTCTCGTTAGTAGAAGTGCCCCAGAATTGCGGAATAAGCGAACTACTTAATTTTATCCAGGGCAACAAACTAATCTTGACATTAGGATAAGTATTTTTTACGTAATCAACTGCCGTATTCTGCTTGTCAAAAGACGAACTAAGGTTCTGGTCTTGCCTTTTGCCTGTCCCACTATAAGAGTCGAATATATCTCCCCAAAGTACAGGAATTAAAATATTTGTTGCACCATTAGCCACAAACCAGTCTACGCCAGTTTTAAACGCGCCTATATCCCGAAAAGGATACAGATTCATATAAGAGAGGTACTTATCAGTCTGCCACCTATCAACCGTCAAGGTACCATACCCGGAAGGCACATTAGCCAGGGCGCTTGCTTCGGATGAATAAAAAGTACCTCCGTTCATGGCATTTTCCCGAAAATCAATTATATCGCCACTACTATTGGTCGGCATCCAGTACCATTGATTCGTACCCACTCCGCTCGTATTAAGTACCCTGCGCTTATACAGGGCACAATACAAGCTGCCATTCTGATAGACATAATTTTGATATACAGGTATTGAGGTAGCCATTTTTAAGCCTTAGTTTTCTTTTCTGTTTCGATAAATACCAACAATAGCTGGGCTTTGGTTAAGCTAGGGAGAGATTCATGTTTATCAATGAATTCTTTTATTGTAGTCTGGTCTGCTGTGTCCAGATCAATAACTTCCCCTTTATGAAGTTTCAGCGCCCACTCCCAGTTTTTTAAAGCATTTCCCTTGGTACTCAGAGCTAAATGGTCAGCTAAGACTTTACCCATATTTGTACCTTCAATTGCTGTTCCGTCTAAACTGACGATTGGTTGATTAAAATCAAGTTTCATTGTCGTTTATTTTGTTTTTTGTTATTAATCTGATACTATTGTTAGTTTGATCATGCCTCCAGAAGTAGATTTTTGAAATCTTAAATACTGACCATCCGAAAATGAACTAGCATTACTAAAATCAACCTCTATCTGTGAGCCCGTTCCGGTTGTGAATAATATTTTCTGCGCCTTTAGTGATAAATTTTGAGACGCACTCATAGTTAGATAATTATTACTATTGATCCACATAGTTCTCGCGCTTGAAATAGGCGGTTGCCCGGCTTCATACATAGTTATAAAGCTCCCTGCGTTTTCGAAGTCCCACCAGATACTTTTTCCAAATGGAACATATATATCTCCGGTCACAGCGCCGCCGTTCCAGTTATTAGTCGTGCCCCCCGTAATCATATCAACCGTCGCAATCTGTTTACGCGTACCATCCAGTTTTTTATGATACAAAAGCCCGTCAACGGCTAATTGTAGCCCGAACTCTTTCAATGTGTCTGTATCATCATTGGCGTATCCGTGAATCCCTAAAGCAACACCCGAAACGGTATTTGTAAAAATAAACGCGTCGGCATACGTTTTGGCAGAATCGCTATACATCTGAAAACCACGTTCCCCTGCGATGTTTTGGAGCATGACAATATCATCTTTATCCGACAATTCACCCGTATTCAGATAGGTCCATTCATTTCCCGAACCGTTGTACTTGATGAATTGGTGGTCAGAACCAGTAGCCCCATTCAGTTTAATCTTGCCTAATACATTGACATCATAATTGAAATCAACTACACCAGATTTAAAAGTGGCTTGAATAGAGTTGTTTCTTTCAAGGATAAAATCAAAGTTATCGTTGGTTCCTACACTAATAGAAGCACCTCTTGAATCACCTCCAAAACTCAACTTATTATTCAATTGCGTTTGAGCATTCTGAAAAGCAGTCAATACCGTGTCTGAAGCTGTAATCGATGTATTGACCCCTGTTGTAAATCCAGTTAAGGTAGCCGAACGAACCCGGGCATTAGTGAAATACAAATTCGATCCTTCTAACAAGGCACTTGTACTGGT
Source organism: Emticicia fontis (assembly GCF_054779675.1). Taxonomy (NCBI): domain Bacteria; kingdom Pseudomonadati; phylum Bacteroidota; class Cytophagia; order Cytophagales; family Leadbetterellaceae; genus Emticicia; species Emticicia fontis. The sequence continues at coordinate 21,641 of NZ_BAAGXU010000019.1, read as the reverse complement.
CAACGTAGTAGAAAATGTATATGCAGCATCCCAGTTGGTCAGTCTTGTAGGTGTAATACCTGACGTGACCGAATAAGCTGAATTCCACTGGCCTACCCTTGTAGGTGTAATATCCTGAGAAGTCTGAAATGCAGTCCAAACAGGATCCGACTCAACCAGATTAGAAAACTCTGCATAAGTAATATTAGAAGCGCCAGCTCCATCGACTGTCATAGCCGTAGTATTTGTATTCACATACTTATACCCGGCATAAGTCCCTGATTCAATCGTATGAATCGCGCCTCGCATTTCATTGTCATCGTTGAAATTCGTATCTCTTGTCCAGGTAGAGCTATTAGCAATGTAGATTCCGTTTTTAGTGGCATCCGTTTGCCCCATCACCAAAACCCTGTCAGTTGTACCACTTGTTGTATAACCCGCAATAGTTTGATGCCCACTAAGGGTAATATTAGACATGGCAACTGTCTTAAGTTTGTTTTTGTCGTAGCGGATACCGGAGGCATAAGCCAGAAGGGTAGTAAAGTTAACTAAATGACTTCCTGATGTTGCACTGATAGAGCAAGTAGGAATAACGTCGAATTGCGCTGTACCTGCAAATCTAGCTGTTCCGTTTACATCTAGCTTGTATGAAGGAGAGGTAAATCCAATACCCACATTACCCGTAGACGATACAGTCATATAGGTAGTAGTTCCTCCGCTAGACCTGAAATTATGACCTGACGGCGAATCAAAACTCATGGCAGCTGCGGAGGTTAGAATCAACCCGCCATTACTTGCTGTAATAAAATTATTAGAGCTACCTGCGCTGATTGTTAATCCCTGTGTAGTACTGTCTGGTCGCCAAAGTCGCAATAAGCTACCACCATTCACACGAATATCACCTGATACATCCAGTTTATACGTAGGCAAAATAGTACCTAATCCTATATTGCCGCCAGCGCTTTCAAAAAGAACGCTATTTCCTTGCGTCAAAATGCCCGTATATTTTGCTATATACCCCGCTGTACCGCTTCCACTGACCTTTGCGTCTAAAAGTGGTTGCAGGTCTGTTATGGCCGAGGCTGTCCACGTTTTTGCATCAACGTAGGTTTTGTTTGTAATGTGGTTGCCAGTCGTTGGGGCAATGGGAGTCGATGGTATAGCATCAAACAAAACCGCACCTACAAAATGCCCTGTTCCGTTTACATCCAGTTTATAGGAAGGCGAAGAAAATCCAACCCCTACATTACCCGTAGACGATACAGTCATATAGGTAGTAGTTCCTCCGCTAGACCTGAAATTATGGCCAGAGGCAGAGTCAAAACTCATCGCGCCAGCTGACGATAAAATCAACCCGCCAACTGTCGCTGTCACAAAACTATTAGAGGTACCTGCATTGATAATCAATGCTTGCGTTGCATTGTCTGACCGCCAGAATCTTAAAATTCCACCACCATTTACACGCACATCTCCAGATACATCAAGCGGATATGCCGCCGTTCCTGTGCCTATTGCCAGTCCAGTTGCATCCAGTTTCATGCGTTGGGTAAAATTCAATCCACCCGAAAAAGTAGACCAGGTGTAATTAGCTATTACCACGTGCCTGAGTGTATCAGCGCCGACTCCAATCTGTGCATAGTTGTCCAATGGGTTAGCCATGCCTATACTAAGTCCATAACTGCGATTATCTCCTACGGAAAGAGTTGTTGTTTTTAAGTCGCCTATAATGTCGACTGTATAATAAGAACTAGGGTTACTATTATTTATACCTATCCTTCCATTATATTCATAAATCAGGCTAGGGGCTAAAACCTTTGTACCTGTGAATTTGGGAATATATCCGCTTGAGCCACTTCCTGAGATTTTTGCATCTAAAGTCATTTGCAATCCACTTACATCATCTATCACTAATTGACGAAAGGTTGGAATAGCATCTGCTCCGGCGGATGGGCCTGCAAAAACCTTGTTTGCGTTCTGGCTCACAAAACTTGCAGTCAGATTAGGACTCCCGGCAGTAGCAACAGAAGAAGTAATACTAAATAGAGAAGCAGGCAATCCTAATGTAACACTTTGCAAATATCTATTGTCGGCCGTAGTTTTGTCATAATAGCTCCCCGTACCCTGCAAAGCCATCGAACCCAATACGCGAGTAGTGACATCTCCGGTGGAAGCACGGAAAAGCGCGGCCATAGAGGTAGATTCTGTCGCTACCGTCGAAATGGTTAATTTACCATCAATACTTATGTCGCTTTTAAACTCCATTTTATGCTACTACTTTTCTGATGAGTGCTCTGTATTGCCCTGTTGATGGGGCTGTATTGAAATTCAGTGTCACAACTGTTGTAGAAGTACGAACTGTATTCACATATACAGTTTCTCCGGTAGCTACTTTTACAACCTCTACTGCTACGTCTACCGTGCCCAAGCTGTGAGTAACTGCAATAGCAGTTGCAGAACCATTGCCCACATTTCCCACAAAAGCCCCTGCCTTTGAATCAAAAAACGTTTTGAATTTGAGTGGAGTAATATATCTGGTATCGTCTGTTCCTGTGTTTGTTTCTGTCTGTGTGGCTATTTCTGCTAAACCTGCCCGCGTTTCGGTGGCGGTAAGCGAGGCTAATGAGCTTGGAGTGACCACTTTTAATGTATCTGTACCTGTCTGAACCTCTGTATTGGTGGCAAGCGTAACAAGTCCTAACTGGGTAGTACTTGCCTGCCCTCTGTTAGATTCCAGAAATACATAATGAGCTGCATTGGTAGTGGTAGGAGCATCCTGATTAGCAACAATCACATCCCCTACGTTAAATACCTGCGCCTGAACTGTTCCTGCAACTGTTACATACCAGTAATCACCTTTTTTAGTGCCCGCTGTTCCTGGTAGATTAGTAGCAACGTTAGCATCAAATCCCCCTTGCAGCGTTCCTATACTTGCTATGCGCCCATCTACATAGGCTTTCACGCTTGACTGGTTAGGAATACCTGTCGAACTGTTACTGGCGAAGTCGTTTTCGTTGAGGATAGGAATAGCCGAAGGCACACCAGAACTACCCGCTGTGCGACCGATAACGGTCATAGTAGGTATATCCTGAATCTTTCCGAAGGTGACGTTCTTATCAGCTACCTTAATCGTAGTGACTGCTCCATCTGCCAGTTTAGCGGTAGAGATACCCCCATCTTTTACCCTGACAGCATTACCAGATATTTCTACCGAAATAGTATCTACGTTCACAGCAAGGGTCACTGTTCCAGAAGTCCCGCCACCTGTCAAACCACTTCCAGCGATTACTCCCGTTATATCACCGCCAATATTTGACCATGCTGTTCCATTCCAGTAATAATAAGTCAAATCAGTAGTGTTATAATAAATCTGACCAGATACCGGCGTTGCCGGAGCAGTGGCCAATGCATCCAGAACCACGTTAATAACCTGGTTCTGATTCATATTTATGTTACTTAAAAACTCTAAATTTGCCATTTTTATATATTTTTAATGCCCATCAATAGAGCGTATCCGGTTTCAGAACTATTAAATGTTACTTGTAATTCGTTATCGTTGATTTGCATGATTGAGCCAAAAATCTGTTTGCCTGTTTCATCAAAAGTCTGGCACATGCACTTCTGGCCTTTATTATGTGGAATAATCCACGTATTAGCCGCGGTATCCTGTGTAAAAAAAAAAGTGGGTACATTCACCAAATAATTCCAGTCGTTCAGCACTGTAATGCCGTCCGGGTTAGCATCCGGCAATTTGAATGTGTAATTTTTATTTGTTTGCAAAAAATCAAGACTGAAGAAAGCTTTTGCATTGTTGATATTTTGCAAGACAAAATCACCCACTACTTTAGTGATTGAATCACTTTTGCCGATTTCAATACTATCGTCGTCTTTCCCAACCCTTAATTTACCATCTTGCCGGACAACTGAACCCATATCATGAATTTGACCATTTACCAGATTACTCCAATTCAATATCCCGATATTCCCCTCTTCATCATCTACTACTACACCATTGATAAGTTTTTTAACCCAGTCGAAGAGGTTTTTGATAAAACTTCCTCCCGTCCCGTTTCCTACGCCAGGCGAGGGCACAGTTTCGTCAACCATATTGATCTCCGTGCCATCAGTGAGGACTCCTGTTTTTTTACGTATTACACTGACTGAATCCTGAAACTCTATTATTCTGACACTAGCTATTGATTGTGCATAGTTATAAGAATAAGAAACGATATATCCCTTATTTACAAAGCCTCTCATATCAACAATATGCCGGTATTTCAACAGTCCCCATATATCGCCATCATAAACTTTCTGTGTTTTTGATTGGGTATATAAAATATCCTGCGCACCAATAGAATGAAAATTCCTTCCTGTTGTTTCAGTAGGGCTTATCCATGATTTTGTAACAAACCCGGCATTATTCCTTAAAGCCGACAAGTTACCCCCATCGGTATAATCTCCATAAATTGCGTCTAACTCTTCATTATTAGGGCTATATGCAGCTTGAGTAGCTTTGTAATATATCTCCTTTAAGTTGAGATTGGTATCGGCATTTATCCAGCCTAGCGTGAGGTTTTTGAACCAGACGGCCGAATCTTGAGTTTCTCCAGGGTAAGGATTGAGCTGTGTTTTCCCTTCAGCTAATTGAACAATTATTTCAACTTTCTGTAAATTGCCTTTCCAGTTAAAGATGGTCCCATCTACAACAGAAATAACCTGTAAATCAGCAACATTTTTACTGGTTACATCCCATGTTACAGGCGTTTTTTTTGAGTGCCCGTTTACATCAGAGTTTTTAATTATTATACTTCCCTTATTTCGCTCCCACTCTCCATCTTCGTTTAGTCCAAAGACAAATGCGCCATAGTCAAATGTAATTATCCTTACATAGCACGCAACTGAAATCGTTTCAATGTCTCGTGTGTAAGCACTGCCAGAGAAAACTATATTTTTTTCAAGATTCAAAAGAGGATCTCCTGCATTGAATATTGTAACGGTCTGAGCAATACCTTTAACCGTTGGCGACACATAATAACCAGGAATTAAAACTCCAAATGGATTCCCGGATGTTCCATCACCTGTCCGCCCGATAGTTGCACCCCCAAAGGCTTCCCACCCATCAAAAGAGCTTCCATTCCAAGTCCTAAAATCATTATTAATAAGCTTATTCTTCCATTTGCCAAGCTTATGTGTAATCTTTGCGTATTTGATAGGAGATAAATTAGAAACACTTCCGCCGGAAAGTGGCTGATAATTCACTGAATTATGTATGGCATTAACCGAAAGGTCTAAATCGCCATAGCTAATCTGCGCGCCATCATTTAAATAGTATTTTCTTGATTTTGCTTGTCCGTCGGATAGTTCAGGCACATACACAAGCCACCATTCACCATCCTCTTGAAACAACCGCATTCTTTCAGTTTTGAGAATGTCACCTAATACCTTATACGTATCAAGCGGCTCATTCTCACCCCTGAATAAATCCAAATCAATATACCTCTGCCTTAAACTATCTGAAGAATCGCTTTTATCATCATCTATATTGAATATGTTATTGATTGTGTTTAGATTTAAAGATGTTCCCACCTTAATCAAGCACAATCGAATAATATCAAAAATCGACGACAATCCTGTATAATAAACACTTGAATCATCAACAAAATCAATATTCTTTAAAAAATCCAGACCATCACAGGCTTGTAATTTATAGTTTATACGGCCATCCTGGTAAGGGGTAGAGTCTTTTGATACCTGTAAATAACCTCTGAAATCTAAAGTGGTTGCTGGGCCTACTGTTTTTTCAATTTCAACCAGCCATTCTTTAGGGTTTGCTACTAATAATTCTGACAAATCGGAACTTGTGAGTATATCAATAGATAGCGTTTTATCTCTTATCCCTATATACTCATCTTGAGAATTATTAATTTTAGCAGTAACATTCCCGGCTCCCATGTCTGGTAAATCAGTAATAATACCTGCATAACCATCTTTCTTGAATACCAATGTATAAATAGCAGGAACTTTTGAAGGACCTTCTAAAGTCTTAAAACTTACCCTGTATTTAGTTGCAAATGCCATTATCCTAGAGTCGGCAAGCCGTTTCTTTTTAAGTATCTGTTCAGTGGTATTATTATTGCTTCGCCTTCTAGCCTTATTTCTCCGGCTACTATATTTCCACCGCCACCGCTGCCTATCAAATCTTTCAGTTTTGAGAGGGGCGCAATTACTTCAGGGTTATTTCTAGCTCCCGGATACTCTCCCATCAATCCCATCGTAGGGCCGTAAACCAAGCCACCATTGGCGAATTTTGGGGTTTTGTTGCCCATACCTCCGGCTAGCCCTTTCAATAATCCACCACCAGCAATTACGGCTATGGCCGCGCCAATACCTGGCGTTGTACCGAAAAGTTTTTTAGCTACTTCTATTAAACTCCCCATCTTTAACATTTGCTGTCCCAACTGAATCATAAAATCCCCGATGGTCATTAGGATACTTTTAAAGATATTACTCATGTCAAACCCGCCGCCAGTCAATGCCTTACCTAATGCCTCTCCGAACCCAGACCCTACATTAGTCAATAAATTAGTCTGCAATTCTGTAAACATTTGATCAAACTGATCATTTAGCTGGTCAAGTTGTGTCTTGGAGTTTGTGACTAAAATATTCAAGCCTTTTGACGATTGTTTGAGTAATTCAGCCGGACCCATTTTTAACTTTTCAACTAAGGCATCGTATTTTTTCTTTAGGTTATCTCCAGCCTTCGTAAAATCCATTCCAACTTTATTCCAAGTTTCTGTTATTTGATTTGAAAACTTGTTAGCAGCAAAAGAACTTAGTCCAAACTCTCTAAACCCAGTTTGAATTGATACAGCAACAGTATGAATAGTGTTTAATACCCTAGTACCATATTCTTTTACCTTTAAATCTAAGTCACCTATAAATTTTAATTCATTGATATTTAAACCCTTTAATCCTTCAGGTGCTGGAATACCACCTCCTCCCCCTCCGCCCGTCGTCTTAGGCGGCTTTGTCAAAGCATTTAATGCTGCGCCTAATTTGCTCAGTGTAAAAATAGACTCCGGCACTGTAGCCTTGATAGAAGAGGTGACAGCATCAATATAGGCAATCGTAGAATCTGCACCCTTGGCCATGCCATCAAACCCAAAGAACCCTACCGCTCCTCTGAATAATTTTACTGTGAGTTTTACACTTTCGGCAATAACCGTTATAATACCGTTCCAGGCTCGCTTGGCTATGTTCTTGATATTCTCCCACATACTTGACCAATCACCGGTAAAGAAGTTGACGAATACCATCACCAAGTCACCTATCAAGGCAAGTCCATAATTGATAATTTCAATAGCTGTGTCCAGAATTCCGGTTTTATCCAAATAAGCCTTTATTGAGTCCCAGTGCTGAATGATCTGTCTTGTGGCAAAGGCAAATGCGGCAATCGCGATTAGGAGTGGAATATTGATGGAAGTCAGTAATAGCCTTACTTTACTCCATCCTGTAAGCAGAGCAGGAATTACAGAAGAGGTAAAAACACCTATCACCACCAGAAGGGGGCCAATAGCTGCGGTAATTCCTACAATAACAAAAATGATTCTTTGTGCTTCAGGAGAAAGTTGTTTGAATGTCTCTACTATACCATCAATCCACTCTGATACCTTATTGAACATGGTAGTCAACCCAAATGCTTTATCTGCGGCATTCATCATTTCGTAGGCACCGATTTTTAGAGAATCGCCAATGTTTTCCATCGCAACCTTGAAACCACCGCTAACTCTGGGTAGCTTTTCTAGTTGCTTTACAATTTCTTCCAGAAACTTATCAGCCTTTATGCCTTTCTTTTGAATCACCTCAGTGTCAGAAGTACCAAAGGCCTTTTGCATCAAGTCCCGGATCATAGGCAGGCGTTCGGCTATTTGATTGACCTCTTGAGCCATTACATTCCCCTTTCCCTTCATTTGCGCAAAGGCCGTTGCTATGCCGGCCAGCTCTTCTTTTCCTCTTCCTGAATACACAAGGGCGTTTCCAAACTCCCTCACAGCTTTTGAACTCAAGTCAGCCGCAAATTTCACGGATGCGAAAGTGATAGTAGATTTTGCAGCCTCTTCTAAACCTAACCCGGGCAGTTTAGCAGTTTTCTTTATTTCATTTAAAGAAATGCCATAAACATCAAGACCTCGCTTCAACTGATCAATATCACCATAAACCGCACCCGCGGCAACGCCCAAAGCAATGATAGGGGCAGTCAGATAAGTAGAAAGGCTTTTACCAACCGACGCAATTCTATCCCCCAATCTACCGATACCTTGTTGAAAGTTTCGTGCGATATTGTCAGCCTCACGCATCGCACGAGCCAGACGGATATTCAATTCAGCAGACAAACGACCAACTGACCCTGCGGCATTGTTCATTGAATTGACAAATCGTGTCTCGTTTGCTGTTAATCGAATATTGGCCATTAATTTTTTATTTTACCGTCGGCAATTTTCATTTGCAGAATCTCTTCTTTAGTCAATGGCATGTACGCTAATTTTGGCTTAGTCCTTGGCTTTTCTGCTTCGTCAATGAAGTGAAGCCAGAATAAGTCAGTTTCTTTAATGTAGTCTCCCTCCTCTGCACCGATGTTTGTTAGGATCGTATAGAGTTTTCTCCAGGGCAGCCATGCTTTTTGCTCATTATAATAATAAGCCTCAACCATTCTCAGGTAATTATCTGGACGCATATACCAGAAACTCTCTGAACTAATGTCGAGGCCTATTTCGGCAGCCTGTTCTAAGACTCTATCGAAGTTTCGAATTGTTTCTTGAACTTCTCCTTCAGATCTATTCCCATCGCTTGCGCTTGTTCCACTTGACGACTTAATTGAGAATTTTCTGCCAATGAAATAAACCCCATAGCAGTCAATGCCAGTTGCTTCGCATTTTCTATGCCTTCCTCATCTTCACAATCGTCTATCCATCCAGCAACAACTTTAGTACTGAAGTCTTTGGGTAGCGATTTATTATCTCCGTCGCCTATCACCATTCCACAATAGAAAAGGAGGACAATAAGTGTCACCGGATTAGCTTCATTGAAGTTTTTATCCTTTCTTTTTTTAGCGATTTCTTCTAAATAGAGTTCTTGTGTCAACATTCCAAATGTCAACTTACGATCAGCACCTCCGATGTTGATTGTAATAGAGTTTTTACTTTTTGTCATGATTTTATAATTGTTAAGCTGCTTTTACTCCTAAAGTAAACGAGTTACCACGACCAGAGGCAGAATAAGTTGCAAGTTCTGTGTCGCTTGCATCTTCTTTGACAGAAGTCAAATATCCCACGATGGTATACTTAGGTTCTCCAACCGTTTCCGATGTATAATTGATAGTCACTTCTGTATCATTGTTTATCGCAGTAAAAAGATCAACCACCGAAACATTGGTAGTTTCTTCTGTGTTGTCGTAGACTTTAGCCAGCCCTTCCAGTGAAAATTTGGTAGATTTTTTGCCCGGCTTAAACGTCATTTCATCACCACTGCCCTGGCAATTAGTCTCTAGTTCGGCAGCAGTTCTTTCAACGCTGATTTTTCTAGCGCAACCAACTAGTATTGTACCTAAGTATAGCCTGACCTCTTTGCCAAGCATTTTTTCTTTTGCCATATCTATGATTTATTTAAAATAATCCTGAAATCGTATGATACATGAGCCTTGCGGCTATCTTTTTCTCTTTCATTTGCCCCCCTGCCATCGAACCGGATAGATACTACAAACAAGCCTTCCAGTTCTCCGTAAAAATTATCAAGTTCGGCCCTGATTGTTTTTGCCATCAAACGGGCATCAGCGTATTTCTCAGCAAAACAGCTATATTGAATAATAATTTCGTCGCAATGATCGGTAGCAGTATAAACACCTTGCTCAGAAACTATCAGATAAACTACATAATTACCTTGCACACCTTGTGGAGCTTGAAGGACATATATTCTATCTCCAATCAATGCAGAAAGTGCAGAATTAGACAATAGTTTATTTCTCAATGCATCTTCAATCATAACCCATTTAGCCTTTTATCAACCTCTTTTTGTAGTTCGTCCAGATAAATTCTTTCTTGCTCTCCTTTAGTCTGCTCATCTGCGGGCCTCATAAAAGGTTTGGCAGGCTGATTCTCAGTTCCATATTCTGGAAAATGGGCAATATACCCATGTCTTCCTCTAAGCTTTCTGTACCCAACAATCACCTCATGTGATCCGAATTTCTTGAACTTTGTTCTGGCTATCCTTAAGTCTTCTGCCATCAATCCAGTATCTTCAGGTGCAAGCAAATCCATTCGTACTTTCAAAGGTTGTGCAGCCTTAGTCAAAGCCTTCAGGTGTATTTCAGGAGTCAAATGATTAGGGATATTTCTCAATTGCACTGCGAGCGCATCAAGAGAATCGCCCCCATCTACTCCTATATTGAACCCAAAGCCAGACATCAGCTTCTAGCTTTTTTAACTTTTGGCTCTACGTATACAATCGCCAATTTACTATCAATCAAGACTTTTGCCTCTTCGTCAGACAAATCGTAAACAACCCCTTTGCAGTGAGTACTTGTATTTTTTATAGCTAAAATTTTCATGGCTATCTTTGTTGTTTTTGCTTGCACCTTAGCACCAGATACTCTTTTACACTTTTCTCCGGCTCAGATATATTTTCAATGTCATATTCAGCATTGGTAGCCAGCTCTTTTACCTTCATTTTTGTGTCAGGCATCAAATTATCCGGAGGATACGCGATAATCCAGTTAGTATATGTATTGCTACTAACCGTCATGGCTTCTACCTCTTCTCCTTGCTTATCTGTCAAATCCTTTCGTTCGGCCCAGGTATAAAAAAGGTGCGTATAAGTAGTGACAGATTCGCCATTTTCGATGATGGTAGAAGAAGCCAGTACTTCAATTTTCCTATCTAAGCGAACCCTCAAAGCCATAATCTCAAACTATTGATGCTTCTGTCAATTGCTTCTGTTGCACTTTTTACCTCGGACGGCATTTTATCTCGAAAATAGGTTTCTACATAAGTCCGGATAGCGCCTTTGGCCATTGCCGGCACTTTGTCCCAATCCGCACACCCGGCTGTAACGGTAATCTGAACAGCCGTTTCTTTGCAAGGTAGTTGGGGCAATTGACCGGAAAACAGGACTACACTCATTTTCTCGTCTTTGTGCTCAAGTTGGTATTGATCAGCAGCTAATTCTTCATAATCTTCCGTTTCTTCATTCCAGCATTCCACTTTAGTTACAGCTGTCACCGGGTATATATCGAAAACCTCATTATGAGGAAAATGATCAGTTTTTACAGTAAATGTTCTTGATCCAATCCTCAAACCAGACTCGTTTTCAACTTTTGCCCGTATCTCTTCTACTAACAGTCCTAAACGGGAATGTTCTTCAGTAGTGCCATAGCCTCGCGACCATTCGTCCAGGGTAGCATAAGGCAATAGTGTTGGCACTATTGAAGAGGTAGCAGAAGAAGATATAAAAGCTCTTTTCATTACTTGCCGGTTGCTTTTTCAGTTTGTTCCTTACTCAGAGCGTTTTCCTCTTCTTTTGTGATGTCACGTACAAAACCACCTTTTTTCAAAGTTGCTTCACGTTTTTCATCTTGAATATTTTCTATCTCTCCCACATGGCAGCCGCTCAGCGGATGAGATTTCAACCAAAGTACTTTTGACATAAACTGATATTTTGGGTTTTGAATGATTGCATAAATTTCAGAATAGGGCTTTAGAGTAGCCCTAAACAAATGCACAGTTTTTCGAAACAAAAAATGCCTCTATCTTTCGAAAGAGGCATTTTACAATATATCGGTAGTATTAGGCGGTTAAAGCGTCTTTCATAGCTGAGAAAGAAACTGCACGGGCCACTGCAATATCATAGAAGGTATTGGCAGTAACTTGTACCTGAGCCTTTTTAGCCAGCGTGTAAGGATCAACTACAAAATCAATCACACCCCATTGACCAATAAATACATCCTGGAAGTTTCCGAATATAATAGCAGAAGCAATAGCATTGGCCGTTCCTTTTGTTAGATTTGAAGGGACATAATTTGAAACCAACGCTGGATAACCATTCAAAGGCGCATTGCCATCAGTCCAAACAGAAGCACCATTTGTGCCTGTATATTTTTCAGTGGTTTTCAGTTTGCCTCTCACTTTTGTATTGGTCAAGTATCCTAATGACCCCTGATCGGCATCATTAGCAGCCACAGCAGTTTCCAGAGCCACAATGTGGTTCCATGTAGGAGCCGCGCCATTGGTACCACCTACAACTGCACCGATGCCAACAGTAGCTAAAATCTTTGCAATTGTCTCTACATCTGCCTTTGCGCCAAAAGCTTTCAAAAACTGTTCGCGCAAGAAAGACTCTACAGAAAGCGATGTTTGTAGAAGTAATTGTTTTGAATAAGGCACGGTGACACCCCTGCGTTTAGGAGCCATATCTATATCGTCAAACAAGATTTCAGTATCTGTCAAAGCTTCAATTTCCGTCAGTTCCGAAACGCTTAGCTTTGTTGTTTGTACTGGGAATTTCAAATTTCCTTGCAATCCAGTCAAACGAGTAACGCCTAAAGATGGCAATACTGATCTTGACCAGAATTGCTCGATCAAACCTCCAAGAACAGTAGGAACTGTAATACCTCCCTGATCGCCTGCAGCTGATGTCTGCCCGGTTGCCGACTGTCCAGCACGTAACTCCGATAAATCAGGCATTACAAAACCTGAGCCGCTCACTGATACTCCTTGGTCTTTTGCCTGACGTTCACCTTCTTCATGAACTTCCTTTTCAATCCCTTCAAACGGTTTTCCGTCCGACAATGACCGTAAGGCGCGCGTTAGTCGGAATCTGCCAAAATTTCTCATATCACCTTCTGAAAAATCGCGATTGCCTAGAACGCCATTGTTCAGGTTGAGATTAGTCGGATCAGGCGAGAGAGCGCGAATTTCTTCTAAAACGTCGAGGTGTTCATCGTCATATTTGGTAATATGCACACGTTCCTCAGGTGTCAACTTATCAAAGCCCTCTGTCTGAGCTTTCTTTTTAGCATTGTTTCTCGCCTCCAACAAACTGTTAAAATAGTCTCTGGCTTCTTTAAGTGTTCTTTTCATTGTAATTTATTTAGAGCTTATACATTGCACAATAATTTTAAATACCCGTCTTTTTCTGGTGGCGTAGGAGGTTCGGGCATTCCTCTACACTCTTCGTAATCTCGTTTGGTCAACCCAAGTCCCTGAGTACCTTCATAGGCTTCGTCAATGACGGGCGAAAGGTCCCTGATAGCAGAAAATTTCTTAATTACTCTTACATCAATTTCTTTTCCTTCATGAGTCTCAGTAAACCACTGATCTTCTTCTGTTCTGAATTCGAAAGAGCTTGCACGTAAGTCGCCTCTTTCTGCTAAAACAGCTACATCTCTCCCAACTTGCGTATCAGGCAGTTCCACTTTATATTTTACCCCTCTGGCATCAGTGGTGTAAGTCAATGTGCCAGCCCAAGTAGTGCCTAAAACCTGATTAATGTCATGATTGAACTTAGAAACCATGCGGCTCATATCCGCACCAACTACAGCCTCGGGCAAAATGCGTTCTTTGAAAAAACCGTAAAGCAATCGGCTATCAGAATTGAAAACTATACCATACCCTTCCAGATAGGTTTTGTCACCTTCTTTCACTATCCGGAATTCACTTCCGTCAAAAAATCTATTTTCCTTGTCCAGAGTTTTCATTGTTTTTATTCATGATTGAGTTACCACTTGCCACATCTTCCACTCGTTGCATATTACCATTGACCATATAAGTTTCACCACCGGTATACTGATTCATGTCATTGAGTTTGCGAGCATCGTTTGGCGACATGACCCCGTTTTGAATTGCCTGAGCAAAACCTTCCATTCTACTCTTGAAGTCCGCACGCAACAGCACATCTAAATTGTGCTTCACATACCAAGTGCCTATTTCATTTGTCCGGAATGCCTTGTAGTTGATCTCTTGCTCTGCCTGCACAGTGAGTGGCAATAGCGTAAACTGACAGAACTGAATCATTAAATCCTCAATACCTTTACCAAAACTTGTACTTTTGGTGGTATCACTGGCCAGATGGGGTGGTACACCGTACACCTGGTATATTTTAGTAGGAGCTGCATTTAAAAACTCCATTAACTGACTTTCTACGTTCGATTTTGCGATTGATTCGTATTTAGTACCAAAAGACAGTACTGGAGTTCTGAAATTATTCCCAATTCCTCCGAAATTATCATCCCACGCATTCGAAGCTTCTTCCATATCTGCCTGAGTCAGTTTTTTATCTGCCTGCAGGTACCCATTAGTGAAAGTTCCTTTTTCATAGTACTTATCAAGGAAAGCCTCTGCCCGCATCTGCGTTTTTAGGCTATTCCTGATCAAGCCTACCCGGCTTTTACCTATTTTCCCATCAAGTGACAAATCCTGCAAGTGAATAAAATCCTCTTCTATCAGGATTTTACCTGTGTTTTTCAATATTTGCATTTCGCCACTTGCAGTTTCCATAAAAGAGAACTCCCAAGGCAATAAGATTTTCAACTCTTTAGGTCTGCCATATTGCCCGGCCACCATTTCAATCACACAGTTGCCGTATATCAATACGTGTGTCCAGGCTGTGAGCCAGAAAACGAAAGAACTCTGGTGTCGATTGGGCCTCAAATAGAATAAGGTATAAAGCGGGTGATTTTTGTCTACGTTTGTATCTCCGTTTAGCTCTTCCTTGAAAATTTTCTTAGGCGCAACAGCAATAGAAGAAGCGATGAGCCACACACAACGATACAAAGCAGACAAACCAAGGGCAGTTTCGGGAGTTACTGTGACATTGATAGGGTCAATACCAAGCATTTTCAGAAATCCTTCGCCATCACTCAGTGAAGCAGAGCGTTTTTCTATCTGAGTATGCTTGATTTCAAGACCTAACCAATTACGTATTTGACTCTTTAGCCCCATTTCTCCCTTTTGGCTATAAAATTCGGATAAGAAATTGGCAGCACCCCTAAACAAATGCACAGTTTTTTGTTATATTTGTTCAAGAAAAAACTATTGAAATTATGAAAGCCGGACTTGAACTTTTGAGAGAAGAAGCGGTTTTGCCTGAAGAATATAAAAATCGGGCAAAATTATTCAATGCTTTTATTGAAGTGCGAAAATTAGTTGGTGGCGATTCAGTCGAAAAACTTACAGCTCTTCATAATTCAATGAGAGAAATGGAAAAGGGTGATATAAAAATTGTCGCTCAACTTTCTATGAATTCAGGCTTATCCTTTATTGATGCCAAATATCTTTATACAAGACTCAAAGATATAGAAAAATGTAAATCCACAATCAGGCGCTCTCGTGAAACCGGATTGAGTATTTATAGCTTGGTGTAATCAAGGGAATTAGAGGTGCTTGAATGTTTGTTGGTGATAACTTTGCTGGTTTCCCTGTTATAAGCATTCAAAAAGCTTTCATAAGAATCGAACTTTCGAAAAGCTACACCAAACCCTTTCAAACACTTTTCACCAAAAAGCCTTTCGGCTTCCTGATAAGCATCTCTCCGGCTCGCATACTTACTTTGCACCGAGTCGAAAATATTAAAAAAGATAGTGTTTGGCCGAATAACCATTGTTATTTTTTCTTTTTAGGAACAGTCACAATTTTATCGTCTTCCTCATCAACCTCAGTATAGGCCAACTTCAATTTAATGGCGTCTAAAGTACTCATTACTCCATCAATTTTCTTCTTCGCGTTCTTCCGGTCTGGCTTGAAGTTCAAGTTAGAATCAAATATCAGTTCCACATTACCCATCATCCAACTCATAACCGGGCTTCCATCATGAAACATCTGTTTATTTTCAATCAAATGTTGAAAATGCGCTGATGGGGCAGACATATTCAAAAGATTTTGATTTACTGGCTGTAACCTCTCCATCAACACATAATCACCTTTCTTTTCGTCAAAAATATACTCTTCGGGCAATTCTGCATTGAGTCGCTTAACTGTGTCTGTCAAACGATACGGATCGTAACCTATAAATGCGAAATATTCACTATACTCTTTATACGATTTTGCTATTTCTAACTCTACGTGCTCAGTGTCAATCGTTTTTCCTTCTGTGGTTGTCAGCCATCCATCTCTTATCCATTGCTCAAAAAGCCCTTTGGTTTCGATAGGAAGTCTGTTGAGTTGCTGTTCTGCAATGAAAAATTTATGCTTGATAAAATACGTATCATCTACCAGATGAAAAAGGAGCGAGAAAGCATATATATCCCGACTGCTTGCTCCGTCAATACCGCCCCAAACTTTTTTTATGCCAACCTCATTCAATCTATCAACGTGCGTCAATTCTTCCCAAAGCTCTGATGCTATCCAGGTCTCAGAGCTGTCAACAAACATATTGAAGTTCTTAGTCAGTACCCCAGTACGCCGGCCGGGAATCTGAATCATCTGATTCACTTGGTCCCGCAAATACTTTTCTAAGACGCTTACCCCAAGGTTCGGATTTGCTTTGATCCATTTTGTGGGGTCATATATTTCATCGGCATTATCAAGTGTGTAGTAAATGACAAAAACGTTATCGTTTAAGTATTTACCCTCAAGTATTTGTAGCAAATTCATCAAATACTCATAAAACCAATAATCTTTATGAAACCCGGCTGTACTGATTTGATACAAAATAGGTTGTAAACGGGAACCCATCGCACTTACAAATATGTCATAAAGCCCCGAATTCTTATATTCATGTGTTTCATCCAGAATAGTAGCGTGAGGATTCAAACCATCAAGGGTATTGGCATCTGAGCTCATGGGCTGAAACTTCGAGTCCGTTTCCTGAAAAGCGATGGCATCCTTTGTTAAATCGTCCTTACTGAAAAACTCTCTCAGGTTAGGGCTTATTCGGATAATTTTCTTTGCCTCATCAAATACAATTCTTGCCTGGTCTTTTTTAGTGGCTGCACAAAAAACATTACTTTCGACCTCATCATCAAACATCAGGGCCTTTAACCCAAAACTAGCCGCATCTGTGCTTTTGCCATTTTTTCTTGATACGCAAACACAACTTTCAGTAAAACGCCTGACGTCACCCTGCATAAATCCATAAAGATTGGCCTTGATAAATGATTGCCAAGGCTGCAATATAAACGGATCATATTTCGACCGGGTAACAATATTACCTTTCCTATCTTTTACCTGTTCAAATTGCTTGATATTGACAAAATCATAAAACGACAAATCTGCCTGAGCTCTATCATAATCAAACCAGAGGTTTCGCGCTTCACCCTTTTCTAGATCATCATAAAACCTTTTGACGGCAAGTTTCACCCACTTACAGGCCTCAATCTTTCCGTCCTGTACATCCTGAGCATACTTGAATGCTGTATCTAACTCATTCTTTGTTTTTACGTGCATCCATCAAACTTCTTAAAGGATTTCCTGAATTTCCATTGCCAGTAGTAGCCCGGCTTTTAGGTGTCAAACCAAGGTCATTTGCTAAAACTGAAAGCTTTTTTTCCTCTTGGTCATACACTTTCTTCCATTGCGTAAGTGTTTCATATGAACTCCCAGCTTGATTTGTTTGCTCAATCACCATATTTTCGAATGGATAATCATTGCCCTCCAGTTTAAATTTGGCCTTATGGTACATCTCATAAGCGCCAGCATAGCGCTCAATCAATTCCAGATCTGGAATAAATAAGCGGCCTTCAAAAAGTAGAATATCACAAATCTCTTTAAACTTTTTCTTTCCAACCTCAGTGATTACTGTATCTGGAATTTTATTTGGTCGCTTCAATAGCCTTTGCGACTTGATAGGATTTTTCGGCATTCTATCTGCTCTTGCAGTGCCTTGGAGTACTTTCAATTCTGAGGGTTTGGCAGGACGCCCAGCGGTTCCCATAATATTATCTTTTATATCCTTCTATAGCTGATTTTCTGGCATGACAACTATTGCATAGTGTCTGTGTGTTTTCAATATCAAAAGGCTCTCCGCCTTCGTTGACAGGTTTTATATGGTCAACCATTTGCCCAGGTGCTGCACAGTTACGGCAAAAGGGCTCAATCATCAAGCGCTGCAACCTCACGCCATCCTTACCCCGCCAAAGCTTATTATCATACACCCACCGATTAGGCTCCGAGTTTCTTTCTGCCTTTTTCTCAAAATTTTTTCCCGGATTTTTTTTAACCAAAATCATAACACCCCCCCTAACGCTGAATTTTGACAAGAGATACGCGTGTCTGCCGATGCGGTTGCTAAGAATGGAGGCTTGAAGATTTACCTCCCCCTCCCCTCATTCAATGACCTCGCCAGTGGATTGCAAAAATGCAGACCATTCATGCTTTGACACATAATATATAACTTTAAAGGACTCAAAGAAGCATCTAGGATATAAGCACCATGATTGATTAGTCCTGATATGATAGTGTAGGTTTGATTGATTCCTATCTTGTGTAAATAGTCTCCTAATGCAGTTACATCTACTGTACCTATGACCTCAATAGTCTTGGCATCTGTATCAATTAATAACCTCATCTCTATATCATTTTGGAGTTTTAATCATAAAGACTATCTATAAAGCTTTCCTGCCTTTGGTGTACTTAAAGCGAATACACATCCTTGTCAATGGGATTCTAACCCATATACTTATAGAGTTACCAAACTTGAAAAAAGCAATATGTCTATTTAAGAACTGTTTGTGCGTTACTTTGATAATTGCCATAACGAATTTGTGCGTTACTTTGATAATTGCCATAACGAAGTTGTTGAAGTAATGAAAGGCTAAAATGTTTCAGTAATATTTCAGTAAAACGTAGGTAAATATAAGTAGAGTATAGTAGAAAAGCAAAAAAAAATACCTGTAAGTCATTGACAAACAGGTATCTAATAACAAATGTTCAACTTAAACTTAAATCTTAATTGTGACGATGGCGAGATTCGAACTCGCACAGGCTAACGCCCACTACCCCCTCAAAGTAGCGTGTCTACCAATTCCACCACATCGCCATTTGCAAATGCAAAACTACGCAAGGCATAAGATTATTCCAAATATTAGCCTTTTTAATTGCTTAACTTATCCAGGTGTTAAGCTATCAAAATACTTTTTCTTTCTTTTTTTGGGATTCAATAATGCGGCTACAAAATATATCAGTGTTTAACAAAAAAATAATAATATCAATTTGCGTAGCCAAATAACTACACATATATTTGTAGCCAAATAACTACATAATGAATTTAAGAAGAGATGTTTTTCAAGCCATTGCAGACCCAACCAGAAGAGCAATTTTGCTTCTAGTGGCTTCACAATCTATGACGGCCGGGGCTATTGCAGCAAATTTTGATACTGCGAGACCAACAGTTTCAAAGCATTTACAAATACTTACCGAGTGCGAATTGCTTGAGCAAAAACAAACTGGTAGAGAAGTATACTATAACATCAATGCAAAAAAAATGAAAGAGGTAGCAGACTTTATCGCACCATTCCGTCAGATGTGGGATGAACGCTTTAACAAATTAGAAGCAGTCATGAAAAATTATCAATCAAAAAAATAAAAAGACATGGAAAGAAAGACAAAGGTCCACGCCGAAGATGATAAGCAAGACCTAATCATAACCAGAGAGTTTGATTTGCCTTTAGAATTACTTTTTAAAGCTTATGAAGACCCTGAAATTATTGAGCAGTGGATGGGAACGAAAGTTGTGAAACTTGAAAACAAAAAGCATGGTAGCTGGCAATTTGAAACAACTGATCAGAATGGAAATATGTTATTTGGAGCAAATGGTGTAATTCATGACTTCCTGCCTAATCAGAAAATTACCAGAACGTTTGAAATGGTCAATGCGCCATTTGATGCACAGCTTGAATTTCTGGAATTTGAAAAACTAAGTGAAGAAACCAGTAAGTTAACCATGCACATAGTTTACAAATCAGTTGCCGTCAGAGACCAGGTTTTAAAATTACCATTCGCTCAAGGAATTAATATGGCTCATAATAGATTAGAAAGTGTCGTTAGTCAGCTAAAATAATAAATCATGACAAATCCAAAAGTTGATTTCTATTTCAATAAAGATTCTAAATGGAAAAAAGAATTTGAAGCGTTGCGATTAATAGTTTTGGAATGCGGGCTGAATGAGGAATTGAAATGGGGAGAACCCTGCTACACTTATCAGCGAACCAATATTGTTCTGATGCATGGTTTTAAAGAATACTGTGCCTTATTGTTTTTTAAAGGCGCTTTATTAAATGACTCTCATGGTATTTTAATTCAGCAAACAGAAAATGTACAGGCTGGAAGGCAAATCAGATTTACTAGTTTAGGAGAAATCATTGAAATGAAGTCTACCCTGAAAGCTTATATATTTGAAGCAATTGAGATAGAAAAAGCAGGGTTAAAAGTTACACTGAAGAAAACAGAAGATTTTATAGTCCCAGAAGAATTTCAAAGAAAATTAAACGGAATGCCTGCGTTAAAAACTGCTTTTGAAACCTTAACACCTGGGAGGCAAAGAGCCTATATTTTTCATTTTTCGCAAGCTAAACAATCTAAAACCAGAGAAGCGAGAGTTGAGAAATATATTGAAAAAATTCTAATTGGAAAAGGTTTGGACGATTAATTGTAAAGAGTTTATCTATTTATAAAGATTATCCCGTTTTTAAAGTTTATACATCACGGTTTGCTCATATCAGGATAAACGAAATAATACAAATACACATTTAAATCACCCAAGAGATTTATAAAGTCAAAACAAAGATTTTACTACCATGACAAAGACCAATAAAATAATTTACTGGATTGCCACTATATGGCTTTCATTAGGAATGGTATCTAGTGGAGTCGTACAATTGATACACTTAAAAGAAGAAGTTGATATGATGACTCACCTGGGTTATCCAATATATTTCCTCACAATTATTGGCGTGTGGAAAATGCTTGGAGTTATTGCGATACTTGTTCCTAAATTTCCTTTAGTAAAAGAATGGGCATATGCGGGATTCTTTATTACTATGACCGGCGCTATAATTTCTCATATAGTTATGGGAGACGAACTTAAAGAACTATTTGGTCCTACTTTACTTATTGTTCTGACAATTGTGTCTTGGTATTTTAGACCAGCAGATAGAAAAGTTATCGCATAACACTAATAATAATTCCACAAATAAAAACAAAACGTAGAATCATGAAGAATAATAAATCCCAATTATCAATTCAAGAGCAAAGTGAACTAATTAAAACACTAAGGACTCGCTTTGAGAAAAACATTGGCAGACATAAGAATATCGAATGGTCGGCTATACAATCAAGAATTGAAAGCAATACAGATAAATTATGGTCACTTAATGAAATGGAAATGACAGGAGGTGAACCTGACGTGGTTGGATTTGATGAAAAGACCAATGAGTATTTATTTTGCGATTGCTCAGCAGAAAGCCCAAAAGGTCGCAGAAGTATTTGTTACGACCACCAAGCCCTGAATGCCCGTAAAGAATACAAGCCAGCTGATAGTGCCATTAATATGGCTGCTGAAATGGGCATTGAATTACTAACAGAACAACAATATAAGGATCTACAGCAATTGGGGCATTTCGAGGATCAAGTATAAAAGCTGTGGGGTAGGTATCGTTAAGCATAGATTTGAGTAAGTCTGTA
>NZ_BAAGXU010000018.1:0-134402 GCF_054779675.1 Emticicia fontis | reverse complement strand
TTTGGTCACTTACAATTTAAGCAACCGATGCCCTTTCTCAAAATTTAAACATGTTCTTATATCAAATCCATTTCTTCCGTTTAAAGAAAAATAAAAATATCAGGGAAGAAAAAATCATCAACACAATTGCCAACCAGAAACCATAAGGGTGATTGGAGGATGGAATTACCTGATAATTCATACCAAAAATACCTGCAATGAGTGTGGGTGGTAAGAATAAGATGGTAACTATGGTAAAAATCTTGATAATTTCGTTTTGCTCAAGATTGATAAGACCCATGAAAGTATCCTGTAAATACTCCAGCCGTTCAAAGTTAAAGGTAGTGTATTCGAGCAGGGAAGTAATATCTTTTAAAACAATACGTAGCCTTTCTTTGCGGTCTTCCGGGAAATAGGCACTTCTTAATATCTGCGAAAGTACCCTTTGTTTATCAATAATACTTTCCCGGATTAACATCGTGTTTTCCTGTAAGTTATTGATTTTCAGAAGAGATGCCTGCTTCGGTTTCTTTTCTCTGCTAAGCGCCTTACTGATATTTTTCACTTCCTTCGACATATTCTCTAGCAAGTCAGCATCAGATTCAATACGGGTCTCCAGCAAAAGGAGTAAAATATCTACCCCATCTTTGAATATCTCTTCACCTAATTTAATTTTTTTTACTGTATCAGCAAACGATCTGGAATCTCCCTGACGATAAGTAAACAATACATTATCCCGAATCATAAACGATACCGGATAAAAATGGTACCCGTCCTGATCAGCCTTCAAAAAATTGGAGTTGGCATTGATGGTATTGTTCTGCTCAAAATATCTGGCACTACTCTCAATCTCTACAATTTCCTGAGGGGTCTGAAAACTAATGTCACATTTGGTTTCCACCCATTCTTCTTCTTCCTGAGATGCCGACTGTAAATCGACCCACATCAGATTTTTAAGATGCCCTATTTCTCGTACATCGGTTTCTTTCTTTACCTGTTTACCTTCTTTGTAATAAGTACGTACCATAAGCAGGAGCGTTTTTTATCCCATAATCAATTTTTCTATCACTTTCGGAAAATGCTTGTGTTCTAATATTTGAACTTTAGCGGCAATATCTTCAGGTGTATCTCCTTCTATCACCTCGCATTTGGCCTGAAAAATAACTTCGCCCTCATCATAATGTTCGTTGACATAATGAATCGTAATACCCGATTCAGTATCTTTATTGGCATGAACGGCCTCATGCACAAAATGTCCCCACATCCCTTTTCCACCATATTTTGGCAAAAGCGCAGGGTGAATATTAATAATTTTGTTCGGATATGCCTTAACCAGATTTGCAGGTATCAACCAAAGGAACCCTGCCAGAATCACCCAGTCAATATCTTGTTTTTTCAGCATCTCAACTATCTTATCAGTTTTAGTAAACGACTTTTTATCAAAGATAAGGATAGGCACACCAAGTCTTCGGCCTCTTTCAATGATTCCTGCATGTGGATTATTGGTTAATAATAAATCCACCTGAATTGACTCATTGTTCTCAAAATAATTAATGATTTTTTCGGCATTACTCCCCGACCCTGATGCTAAGATGGCAATTCTTTTCATTTGAATGATTATAATTTCCGGCAAATAAATGACCGCTTTCTTTATAAAAAGCCCGTCCAATTGGCAAGGCTTAGAAACTGCGAATCACGGTATTTTTTTTTAAAGTTTTAAACTTTTGGCCTACAAAAAAAGCCTCTGAATTATTTCAGAGGCTTTGAAAAGCTAAGACTTACAACCTACCTTTATAAAGTTCGTCCTGCCATTTTTTCAGTTCGTCCCATTTGCCATCACGAGCTAAAGCTGCCTGATCTGCCCAGGTGGTTGGGTCATGAATCTGGAATCGGCTGCCTGCTTTATCCAATATTTCTTTCATTCTGGCGGCAGGTGTATCGGCTAATTGCGAAAAAGTATAAATACCCGCTTTATTAAATAATTCTTCAATTTTAGGCCCTATTCCTTCCACAATTTTAAGGTCATCTTTCACAGGTGGGATCGTTGGCGTTGGCACTATTCCTAATCCGGATACTATTCCGGTTGCAGAAGGTACAGGAGTGGGTTCGATGGCTACAGATACTCTTGTTTTCCGACAAGCATCTAATTCGCTTTCAAGAAACTTTATTCTGTCCTGCAATTCTGCATTATAGATTTCCAGGTTCTTTATTTTCTTATTCAACACCCACCATAGCAACAAGGCTAATAATAATAAAGGGATAAACCAGAATAAAAATATATCCCAAGGGAAATTATTGAAAAGACATTGTAAATTTTCCATATAAATAAATAGCATTAATCGTTCGAAATCATTTAAAAAACAAGGTTCAGCATTACTCTTTCAGCCTGATGGTTGCTCTACGGTTTTTAGCTTTACCCTCATTCGTTTCATTAGAAGCAATCGGCTCTTTTTCACCTTTACCCTCGATAGCCATCTGGCTGGCCCTGATACCATCCTTAGTCAATAAGCTTTTTACCTTATCTGCACGAATCTCTGAAAGTTTCAGGTTAGAAGCGTCAGACCCATCACCATCTGTATGTCCTGTAATCAACAATTGTTTGTCAGGATATTTGGCTAAATACTTTTTAGCAGTTAATAGAAACGTATCGACCTCTGGGGTATGCTGTATACCTGTTTGTCCGGATACGAAATACATATCCAAAGGTTTAAAAAGGATCTGCTCTTCGGCAGTTAACTGTACGGTATCAGCGGGCAGACTGGCTGGAGCAGCAACACTATCTATTACAGGTGTATTCTCTAATGAGGCAACGGTACCACTGTAACAAAAAGGTTTGCGATGGCAATTCCAGAACCAGCTATAACCCAAAGACCATAACAGAATCAACAGTAGGATCAGAAGTCTGTTCATTTTACTTGAGAGTTTGGGAAAATACTAAAATCAATAGTTTAGGACAGGAAATGTACTGAAAAGTAACTTAAACACCATCATTGGTGCAGATTTTCTTTCCAAATTTAACACAAACTATTTTTTTGATTAAAATTTATTAATGTCTAATAAATCACAAAGTAAATAATTTCTAAAAATCCATCAAAAAGACTAATTTTGAGGCAAACCAAAATCCTATTTTTATTTTTAATGGAATCAATCAAAGTTTTTGCGCCTGCTACTGTTGCCAATGTTGCTTGTGGTTTTGATATATTCGGTTTTGCAGTAGATGCACCCGGCGACGAGGTAATTATAAAAAAACGTAATGACAATCAGATTGTGATTACAAAAATAAGCGGAGATGATGGAAAACTCACCTATGATGCCACAAAAAATGCGATTACGGTTCCGATTATAGCTTTTCTCAAAAAAAATGGCATCGAACAAGGCTTTGATGTCGAGCTTTATAAGAAAATGCCTCTCGGAAGTGGCTTAGGCAGTAGTTCGGCCAGTTCGGTGGCGGGGGTATTTGCCGTAAATGAAATTTTAGGTAAACCTTGTACTACAAAATCCTTACTACCTTTCTCAATGGAAGGTGAACGTATAGCCTGTGGTTCAGCGCATGCAGATAATGTAGCACCAGCTTTGATGGGTGGCTTTGTAGTGATCAGGAGTTACAATCCTTTAGATATATTCAATGTCCCAACCCCACCAGAACTTTTCGTAACAATCGTTCACCCTGATATAGAAGTAAACACCAAAGATGCTCGTTATATATTACGTAATGAGGTATCAATGAAAAATACGATTGCACAAATGGGTAATGTGGCAGGGATGATAGCCGGGTTGATGCAGTCAGACTATGATTTAATTGCCCGCTCAATGGTTGATTTTATTATTGAGCCTGTGCGTGCCATTCTGATCCCGGAATTCTGGGAAGTGAAAAGTGCTGCTTTAGAGGCAGGCGCATTGGGCTGTAGTATATCAGGTGCAGGGCCGTCAGTATTTGCATTCAGCAAGGGTCGTGAGACTGCAGAAAAGGTTGCCATGGCCATGAAAATTGCATTTGAAAAAGCCAGCATTCATTGCGAAGCATATGTATCAGGTGTCAATCAACAAGGGCCAAAAGTAATTGGTTAAAATTATCTGTTTAGTTTGAACTATATTGCGCTGTTGTTTCGTTATCTATTCGTCAGGTGATGAAAATAGTATCTGCACTTTGTTTGTCTAATTGAAATCCAGCTTCAATTACTTAAATACCGTTAAAAAATATTTGTTAAAATATATTGACAAATAGAAATAAACGTTATATAATTGCATTCAAATCCGAGTAAAAAACTTCAATAGGCTTTCTGTAGTAAGAAAATACCCTCTTTGAATCAATCAGTCTAATTGTTTCTGAAATTACAATCCAATTAAATAGCTTGCTAATTTCTTATTCCGGGAGTTTTCCTAACGTAAATTTAGTATAAGGTATAATTTAAAGCTCCAGTTAAAGTAAAATACTTATAACCAATAGTTTCGCTTACTGCTTGTAATTTGCTTTCAACTGTTCACAAACTTATAATGTCCTTTTCTTTGTTTTCAGCATCTAATATAACCGCTAACCGTCGTATAAAAACGTATCGTTAATTCTCACGTATGTATACATCAGAAGAACTCAATCTGAAACTTCTATCAGAGTTAAGAAAAATTTGTATTGAAGTGGGCATAAAAGATGTCCGCAATGCCTCAAAAAATGAGCTCATTGAAAAGATTTTGGAAACACAGTCCAATAAATCAACTTTTAACATGCCAAAAGAAGTAGCCGATATTTCGGCCACAAATTTTGAAGTACCATTATTTAATAATAGTAATAAAGCGCCTAAAAACCGCACCCGACTGCCTAAACCAGGAGATAGCACGTCAGCAGAAATAAGCCCGGTCTCAAAAGAACCTATTAAGAAGGTTGGAGGAAAGAAACCTTTTGATAAGCCTGCGGCACAAGATATTTTTAATGAACTTCCTCCTGCTTCTCCTTCAGATTCCCTTCCTCCTCAATCAGACACTTCTTTCGATCCGGATCTAGAACCTCTTTTAAATTTAGAAGAAGCTGAAGATTTCGATTTATCACAAATCGATGCCGAAATGAGCGAATTTGAGGGTTTGATTGACGATATTGTACCAGATATTGCCGAGCCAAAAGAAGATAAAAGATTTGTAGACGATTACACCAAGGTTATCAAGAAGCAGTTCAACAACCTGATTAAGGAGTTTGACGGACTGATTGAAAACGAAGGTGTACTTGAAATCATGCAGGAAGGTGGCTATGGTTTTCTTCGCTCAGCCGATTATAACTATTTAGCCAGTCCGGATGATATTTACGTATCGCCATCACAGATAAAATTATTTGGTCTTAAAACCGGTGATACGGTTAAAGGTGCCATCCGCCCGCCGAAAGAAGGAGAAAAATACTTTGCCTTATTGAAAGTACTTTCAGTAAATGGTAAAACTACTGAGGAAATCCGTGACCGTATTCCTTTTGAATACCTTACTCCTCTCTTCCCGGAAGAGCAAATAAAATTGAGTAGCAAATCTGATATTTACTCAACACGTGTATTGGATTTATTCTCTCCGATAGGGAAAGGTCAGCGTGGAATGATTGTGGCACAACCTAAAACAGGTAAAACTGTCTTATTAAAAGAGATTGCCAACGCTATCACCCGCAATCACCCGGAAATCTATCTGATTATCCTATTGATTGATGAGCGTCCTGAGGAGGTTACTGATATGCAACGCAGTGTTCGTGCCGAAGTAATATCCTCAACTTTCGACGAAACAGCCGACAGACACGTAAAAGTATCGGGTCTTGTACTTGAAAAAGCCAAACGTCTGGTAGAGTGCGGTCATGATGTGGTAATTCTACTGGATTCAATCACTCGTCTGGCTCGTGCCTATAACACCGTTATCCCATCGTCAGGTAAAATCCTTTCGGGTGGGGTTGATGCCAATGCTTTGCATAAACCTAAACGTTTCTTCGGAGCTGCCCGTAATGTAGAAAATGGTGGTTCGTTAACTATCATCGCTACAGCCCTGATTGACACAGGCTCGAAGATGGACGAGGTTATCTTTGAAGAATTTAAAGGTACAGGTAACATGGAGTTGCAGCTTGACCGTAAGTTATCGAACAAACGTGTATATCCTGCTATTGATATTCTGGCATCGGGTACTCGCCGTGAAGACTTGTTGATGGACAAAGATACATTGCAAAAAGTATGGCTGCTTCGTAAATATATGGCTGATATGAACCCTATGGAAACCATGGAGTTCTTGCTGGATAAAATGAAAGGAACCCGTACAAACGAGGAATTCTTATTGACAATGAACAGATAGTATCAGGTATTTTTGACAATTTTCTTTGAACGGATCATGTCGTCCTGATTAACTATTACAAAATAAATACCTTCAGGAAGCCCTGCCAGATCAAAATCATGCAGGGCTTTTGTATGTACTTCTTCCTGCAAAATCTTCCCTGCCAGATTCGATAACTGATAATGTGTTTCTATACCAGGCGGTACTTTCACATATACTTTTTCGTCAGGCTCGTTATAGAATATAACTAATTCGTCTTTCCTCATGATTGCTTTAGTTTAATAATATTTCTCTAGTTTTTTAGAGGTAAACAGGTAATACTCCCCCGCTTTTATGGTAATTCTTTGATTTTTTTCAGAAACATGCCAGGTAGTTTCTCTAAAAAAATCAACCCACACTCCCACTTCCAGATTACTTTTTACCTCTACCTCTTTCAGGTTAAAATTGGCGATGATTCTGATATTCAGTGTCGGGTGATTGATATTGAGTTTCTTAACCAGACTATCAGAAACTTCTATAAATTCTCCCTCTTTAAAGGCAACAATATTTTTCCTTAAATGAATCATCTGGATATAAACTTCCAGCAAGGCCTGTCTATCAGGATTATTCAGATAATCCCATTTGATAGGTTTTACACCTGTTCGTCCATTATCATCAATACTCACATCATAACCAAATTCGCCGAATTGCCAGAACAATTTCGGGCCTGGGTAAGCA
Source organism: Emticicia fontis (assembly GCF_054779675.1). Taxonomy (NCBI): domain Bacteria; kingdom Pseudomonadati; phylum Bacteroidota; class Cytophagia; order Cytophagales; family Leadbetterellaceae; genus Emticicia; species Emticicia fontis. The sequence continues at coordinate 127,427 of NZ_BAAGXU010000018.1, read as the reverse complement.
AAAAAAAGTACGGCAGCCGCCCTTGCTCTTGCCGATGAAACAGATAAATCTTTAAATTTCTCGTTGGCATCATATACCAGCCTTTCTTCGTCATGGCTTTCCATATAGCCTACCAGATGCGCCTCTTTCCAGCCCCTATTCTTATGGCTAAGCCATGAGATACTATCATTTTTACCTTTCAGCAGGTTTCTGAATTGATGATTAAGGTGCCCCCACAATAGGAATCCATAATCTGCCAGTTCAGTTTCTTCATCATTCGCTGCCAGATGCTCAAGAATCAGGTAACAGTTTTTGTTGTACTGCCTGATTTTATCAAACATTCGTTTCAGCAATCTCACCCGACTAGCATCGTAGCTCGACCATTTCAACACATCTGGATAAGATTGCACTTGTGTAAAACCTTTAGTCAGGTCGAATCTGAATCCATCTATTTTATATTCACAAAGCCAGTAATGACAAACCTCATCAAAGAACTCCTGGGTGTACTTGCTTTCGTGATTAAAATCAAAGAATACCGAATAAGGATGTGTAGCTTTTTCGTTGAAAAAAGGATTTTCATTGTCTGCACTTTTATGACCTTTATAAGCTTTATAATATGAAAATTTCTTATCAGCATGGTTAAAAACCACATCCAGAATCACGGCTATACCATTCTCGTGGCATTTATCGATCAGGTATTTCAGATCATCTTTAGTGCCATAAGCTTTATCCGCAGCAAAATAGAAAGTCGGGTTATAGCCCCACGAATCATTTCCTGTAAACTCCTGCACTGGTAATAACTCAATGGCATTTATCCCTAATTTCTTGAAATAAGGGATGAAATTGACTACATCTCTATACTTGCGTGATTCAACAAAATCTCTAATAAGTAACTCATAGATAATGAGATCTTCTTTTTCTGGGGAGGTGAAATTTTGAATATGCCATTTATAACGCTCCTGAGCAGTTTGAAGCACAGATACACTTCCTTTAAATGGATTCTCGGTCGGATATTTCTTTAGGTTGGGATAAGTATTAGGAGAAATCTGCTTATCAAATTCTGGGTCCAGGATCTTTTCTGTATAAGGGTCGGCTACTACAATTTTCTTATCAATCAAAAATTGATAGGCATATTCCCGTTTAGGTTCCAGTTGATTAATTATAATACCAAATGTCTCTCCATCGGCTTGTTTCTGCATAGCAAACTTCTCAGAAATTTGCCAGTTATTAAACTCCCCTACCACATGAACTGATTGTTTATAAGGAGCTTTAAATGTTATTTTTACACTTTCGTGATTCAGGTATTCAATCATTTTTTTGGGTTAAAGCTGCCTCAACGAGTCATGTATTTTTCAAGTTCTTCATATACTCTATGAATAGGTAAGCCCATAACCGTATAAAAAGAGCCTTCAATTGTTGTAATACCAATCATACCAATAAAATCCTGCACGCCATAACTTCCTGCTTTATCGAATGGATGGCATTTTTGTATATAATACTCAATTTCCCACTCGCTTAATGATTTGAAGGTTACATGAGTAGTATCTGCCAGGCTTATGGTTTCTTCTTTTGTCATAATACAAACGCCTGTAATCACCTGATGCGTTCTGTTACTCAATAGTCTTAGCATTCGTCTGGCATCATCCACATCTACAGGTTTATTAATGATTTCGTTTTCAACCACTACAACCGTGTCTGCGCAAAGAATAATCTCACTACCTAATGTTTCGCTAAAACAAGCTGCTTTATTTTTTGCCAGAAAAGCAGGCACTTCCTCCACAGGCATATCTGACGGGAAGGCTTCATCTGTTGGAATTACTTTTACTGAGAACTCAAATCCTGCATTGTGCATGATTTCTTTTCGACGTGGAGAATTGGAAGCGAGTATGAGTGGCCTAGATAATTGCATATCAATTTTTTTGAAATGCGAAGTAAATAAATCTGACTTATAAATACGAACAATCTGAAAAGTTTTCAATCATTTGAGCTACGTATATATATGTATCTACATATTTAATTACATATTTAAGTCAGTTAGTTTTGGCATTGGCACAAATTGTCTTATTAAGAGGTGTATTTCATTAACAAATTTCATACTAAAGTATAAATTCCTGATAATCAAAAAATTATCCAGTATCCGTTTAATAATTTTCTTAAAAAAAAATTCAATGTATTTATTATTAAACGGCATTAGCTCTCAAAAAAATACCATTATAAATAAATACAATATAATTCAATAAAAAATTGGCACAATTATTTCTTAATATTCAATAGTTAGAAAAAATTCTTTTAGATCTACATACTTTAAACTGAGAGAATAAATAGTAAAACAATTTTTTGCGTAAAATTTAAAATAACCTTTGTTGTAATAATTCAAACCAAATTTGCTGTAAGGATGTATCCATATAAATTACATAACATTTTCCATCGTCTTAATCAAAATTAAGGTATATAAACATTGTATACTTAGCTATGCTAAGAAACGGAATCTGCTATTCTATTATTTAATATCCTTCTTTAAATCTGCTTGATGAATCTGAAATAACTTTTGTTAAAGGATGTATTTAGTAGCTAACATATCTCCTTTTAAATTTCTTATCCAGATTAAGAATAAAGATTTATTTGTGTGAGAAATAACAAAGAGATTCGCTATGCCTTTTTAGCTTTTAAACTTTTGCTGAATAAAAATAAACTTTTGCTGAACTATGCCAACGTTAACAAGTATATCTTCCTCTGAATTTCTAATTTAAAGAAAACCAGAAGTCTTGTAGCTGAGACTTTTTAAGATAAACTTTGTTAATATTTTGCATAATTATTTAAAACTTTTGCTCATTAAAACAAAAACTTTTGCTGTCGGATGCTCGAATGGATTGTCATATCTCCCCGATTATTTCTTATTTTTTTAAGAACTGAGAATCTTTTGCAAAAAAGCTTCTAGGGAATCGCTATGCTTCTATAATAGTATCTAACATTAAAATCTTTTGCTGAATATTAATTAATTGCTGTAAGATGTTAGCAAGGCAAAACTTTTCCTATTTACTAAGGTATAAAAAACAGTATTAAAACGTCTGAAAAAGGCTTTAAAGGATTTGTTATGTCGTTATGTTGCATCATTCTTATTAAACTTTTGCTCGATTTTCTAAAGTAATTTTTGCTGTAAATGCATAGGATAATCATATAGGAAGCCTTGGCGGTTGATTATTCTGGCGGTGTAACTCTTTTGCTAAACATTTAATTTAAAAACTTTTGCACATGGTAACGATTAAAACTACATGCAGGCTTCTCTTGCTCGTACTTCTGACTTTCTATTCAGGCAAGACATTCGGCCAACAAACCATCGAAAACAACAGAATTTGTCTTGACCCCATCTCAGGCACAGGGGCATACATTGGCACTCCATTAGGCGGAGGTGTCTGTGCACTTTGTAACATACAGAATCCGGGCAACGTGGTTGACGGAAATCTGGGTAACTATGCAACAGTCACACTTGGCGCTCAGTTGCTCAGCAACTATAACATGATAATCGTAAAAGATTCTCTGCAATACTATCCGGCTGGTAATGAAGTTGGATTTATAATCGCTCCAGACGCAGGTTTACTTAATACCTCAGTCTTGGGCAATTTGAGTATTCAGACCTATCGTAATAATACGCTTGTAGAGACAGCTACTATCGGTGGTTCTCCGGCCATAAGTCTGGCTGTTTTACAAGGTACAACCAACGGAAAGCAGATTCTCAGCTTTACCACAACCGGTGATTTTGACGAAGTAAGATTAGTGGCTAACGGAACAGTATCAGCCTTGACAACTCTACGGATTTATGAAGCATTTGAAGGCCCTACCAATTGCGCACACGATTGTGTGAATGCACTTACAGGTGCGGAAGTAAGTAATGTTGTTAACAACTCTGTAGGTGGACTACTTTGCCTTGGAAGTAGTACTACCAGTCCTGGTAACGTGAATGACACAGATTCAACCAACTTCGCCAATATTAGTATCCCGATTGGGTTAGGTTGTACACGTTATATTGAAGTGCAAGCTGCGGCAACTTATGCAGCTGGTACTTTTGCAGGATTCGTTATCAAAGAAAATAATAACATACTTGGTTTAAATCTTCTTGGTGGAATCACTATACGAACCTATAATGGTAGTACTCCAGTAGATGTCTTTTCTGGTACAAGCCTTTTATCGGCCGTTGTATTAAATACCACTGCTCCAACTTATCAGATTGGCGGAAGAACAACTCTTCCTTTCAACCGGATAAGAATTGAAGTTAGCGGTGTTGCCAGCTTGTTAACTGATATCAATATATATTATGCTTACATAAAATTAGATTCCGACAATGATGGTATACCTGATTGTATGGATAAATGTTCGGGCGATGACCTGATAGATACAGACGGAGACGGAACACCTGATACTTGTGATAGAAACGTAATTGACTTATCGCTCTCAAAAACTGTTGATAATTCAAGACCGGCAGAGGGAGGCACAGTAACATTCACGATTACAGCTACACGTGATAGCGTACAATACAATGCCACAGGAGTGAAGGTAACGGATATTTTACCTGCCGGCTTGAATTATGTTACTCATAGTAACACTGGTTCACCAGGAACTTTCTATTCACCTACCACAGGTATCTGGACGATCGGTAGTGCTTTAGGTGGGACAACCAACAGTGTTTCTATGACCATAACTGCAACGGTAGATACGGTTGGTGTAGTACTGAATGTAGCTACAATTACTGCATCAAACGAAACAGATACCGACAATGCAGCTACATCTGATAATATAGCAGCAGCCTGCGTTTCGGTACCAATTCAGATGTGTCAGGGCCAATCTATGATTCTCATAGCTCCTTCGGCTCCTTCCTATCAATGGTACCTGGATGGTGTACCCATTAGCGGAGCAACCAATGATTCATTAGTAGTAACAGCAAGTGGTGATTATACAGTTAATTTTACAACGTCGAGTGGTTGTGCCGCCGGCAATTGTTGCCCGATTATTATCAATGTAAATGCCTTACCGGTTATCAGTGCAGGATCTAATGTAGTGGCTTGTGCAGGTGTAACCAGTACACTCACTGCTACGGGTACGGGTACTTTCCTTTGGAATACTGGTGCAACCACCTCGACTATCAGCGTTTCTCCTACTTTAACTACCAACTATATAGTGACACTTACAAATACTCTTGGATGTGCTAACTCCGATACTGTTACAGTAACAGCAAACCCTGCACCTTTAGCAGCTAATGCAGTGGCACTTTGTAGCAATAATGGAACAACAGGAGATTCATCTGACGATACATTCACTATTATCCTGAATCCTTCGGGAGGTAGCGGTATCGGAACGAATTATACAGTAACCTTAAATGGCTCTGCAGTAACAGGACCATTTGCTTACGGGACAGCGAGTACGCCGATTAGTGCAGGATTGATTAGCACCGGCAGTAAGACTCTAGTGATCACTGATAGTAATACTTGTTCATTAAGCACCTTGGTATCACCACCAGCCTCTTGTTCGAGTTGCGGGCCTAAGGTTTGCGTACCTATTACTATAGTCCGGTCAGAGTAATTCAAAAAGTAAAACTTCAGTACAAACAAACCAATAGCGGGTGCCGATTCATTTCGGTATCCGCTTTTTTTATAACCATTTATAAACAATCCATTATCAATTTTGCTTATATAAATACTAAATCCAACCATTTCTTATTTGTTAACATCCTTGTTATTAAATGATATTAATGTTGCGATTTTATAAAAAAATCGTATCTTTTCAGCATGAACAAGTGGGCTATTATATTCTTACTGCTATCGCATCTTACTTTCGGACAAACCCCTGACTATGAAAATTTTGACAGCGACAAGTCTGCTAAAGACAGTGTCATGTATACGAAATTGAAGAGCAAAATGGGTAAAACCAAGATTGGGAGACAAATTTATGGCTTTTTGTTCAGAGAGGTTTACAATACCAACGTATTGAAAAATGAAATTGACAAGCTTGAAACCAACCCCTTTGCGCAATATGAAGGAAAGATTATTGGCAAAATTGTCATCCGACAACTAGATATATTTGGATCCAGCGTTAATGATACAACCCGGCATGGGAATCGTTTCGAGCGTTTTGCAAGCAAGAATTTTCATACAAATACCCGCGAAAAAGTTATCCGCAATTCTTTTCTGCTATTTAAAGAAGGCGACAAACTGAATCCTCAAACCTTAAAAGATACAGAGCGGCTTTTCAGAGCTAACCCAATTATTCACGATGCCCGTATTCTGGTAAACGAGCGGAAAGGCAGCACATGGATGGTAGATATTACGATTCTGGTACAGGATGTGTGGTCGATTAATTTTGATGTAGGTGCCAGTAGCCTGAAAGATTTTAAAATAGGCATTGAAGACCGTAATTTTCAGGGAAATGGCCACTCTTTCCTCAATAAAATAACCTGGCGGAAAGATGACCCCTATCAGAGTTTTGGCGCAAGAAGTATCTACACTATTCCATACATGGGTAAAACCTTTATCACCGGTCAAATTAGTGCCATTCGTGAAAAAGATTTAACACAATTTTCTGTCAGAGTATTTCGACCATTTTTGACTGTTGATACAAAGGATGCAGGAGCCATTGAATTAGGATATTATAAAATCAGAGAGTATAAACGGCTGGATTTATTGCAGAATGAATTAGTATATCAGACAGGCTACTATTACTCAGATATCTGGTATGGACACGCTTTTAAATTAAGAGGTTCCAGAGCCAATCAAAGGCTGGTTATTGCAGGGCGCAGAACTGGCTACGAATACCGGACAAGACCCGAAGTAAGGGCTGATACCAATAAAATCTATTGGAACAGAACTACCATTTTAGGAAGCATTGGATATTCGACCCGCTATTATAAAAGAGACATTTTGATTTATGGTTTTGGGAGAACAGAGGACGTTCCGACAGGTAGTTTGATTTCTCTTACCTTCGGGCGTGAACAAACAGAATTTGGAGCCAGAAACTATGCCGGCTTACAATATGCCAATGGCACCTATCTGGCACGTGAAAAAGGCTATCTGTATTTTCTGGCAAGCGCAGGAACCTATCTGAAAGATAAAGAAGCGCAGCAAGGTACGCTAGGCATACAAAGTTATTATTTTAGTCCATTAATGAAATTGGGCAGAGCTCAAACCAGAAACTTCATTAATCTGGGCTTTACTTACGGCATCAATCGTGACCCTGTAGATTACCTGAATATCAGCGGTTCAGACGGTATTGTGGGAGTCAACAATAGTTCACTCATCGGAGATAAGCGCCTAACCTTAGGGTTTGAATCTGTTCTGTTTTCAAAGAAAAGTATTATTGGGTTTCGTGTGGCCTATTTTACTTTTGCCAATTTTGGTTTGGTTACGCTCCATAATGTTCCACTTTTTTCAAGTACACTTTATCAGGGTTATGGGATAGGTTTAAGAATCAGAAACGAGAACCTTACCTTTAAAACCTTCCAGATACGAATCGGATATTATCCAAATCTTCCCAACACCAGTTCGAACTTTCGCTTTGGTTTCGATGGTCTTCAACCCCTTCGCTTACGCGATTTTGATATTTCAGCCCCAAGTATTATTCCACTCAGATAATTTTTTTTCAATCTCTGGAACTATCCTTCATCGACACTTGTATTATATGTACTAACATATATTGTTAGTGTATTATAAATCTCATTAGTTATTTACAAAAAATATGTCGATTGAAAAAGACATAAAACAACAAAAGCCTTTTAAAAGTCCCTATCAGAAACTGGTGGTCAACATACTTTTCACCAATAACTGGATGAACAGCGACCACATGAATATTCTGAAACCGTTTGATTTGACGGCACAGCAATATAATGTATTGCGGATTTTAAGAGGACAATATCCAAATCCGATTACGGTGAATGGAATCATTGAGCGGATGTTGGATAAGATGTCAAACGCTTCTCGCCTTGTTGACAAACTTTTAGCAAAGGAATTGGCCTCAAGATGCGACAACAAAGATGACAGACGGGCATGCGATGTAAGAATTACGCAGAAAGGGCAGGATGTTCTGAAAGAAATTGATGTATTACAAGAGAACTGGGAAACATCATTTTCGAACCTGACACCCGAAGAAGCAGAGGCACTGAGTGGCCTGCTAGACAAGCTCCGCGGCAGTAATTAATGCGTTTTTTCAGGATTTAAGTATGCATATCCAAATATTCTACTTAATCTATTGATTATAAAGAGTTTATTATTTATTACTTTATTTTTAATTGCTTAAATCAAATTATCAAAACCAATGAAAATTTTTAAAAGTTTATTTACAGTAGCAATCGCAGGTTTCGTAAGTATTTCAGCTATGGCTGACAAAGGCAAAAAAGCACCACAAACTTTAAAAGTAGACTCACAGGCCAGCACGTTTAACTGGTTAGGTAAAAAAATCACAGGCGAACACAACGGAACAATCAATATTCAGAATGGTAACCTTATAGTAGATGGCGACAAATTAACTGGTGGTGATTTTACTATTGACATCAACAGCATCAAAGTATTAGACGTAAAAGACGAAGGATACAATGCGAAATTAGTAGGTCACTTAAAAGCTCCTGATTTCTTTGATGCAGCTAAATACCCAACAGCTACATTCAAAATCACAAAAGCTACGCCTAAAGGTGGTGCAAACTACGATATTGCGGGCAACCTGACAATCAATGGTGTTACACAACCAATCTCTTTCCCGGCAACTGTAAGCATCGATAAAAAAGGTGCAGCAAGTGCCTCAGCTAAATTTGAAGTAGACCGTACTAAATTCGGCAGCAAATACGCTTCAAAATCATTCTTTGATGCAATCGGTGACAAAGCTATCTATGATAACTTTACAGTAGAAGTCAAATTGGCAGCTGCTAAAATCGGTGCTTAATTAATCTTTGAATAGATAATACATAGTTTTTCTAAAAAGCCACAGGTGAATATTTCATCTGTGGCTTTTTTCTTTTAGCTTTACGCCTATTATTTCAGGCAAAATATTTCTTGAAATAATGCAAATTATCCTCAACAATTAAAACGAAATAAATAATGGCGTATAACGAACCAATGCTAAGAGATGGTGCGCTGGAAGGCAAAACCTTCGTGGTCACAGGTGGTGGAACCGGACTAGGCAAATCAATGACCAAATATTTTCTTCAGTTAGGTGCTAATGTGGTAATCACCAGCCGGAAACTTCAGGTTTTAGAAGAGACTGCCCATGAACTAACACAGGAAACAGGCGGCAAAATATTACCAATTGCTTGTGATGTGCGCGATTATGGTGCTATTGAAGCCATGAAAGATAAAACCATTGCTGAATTTGGTAAAGTAGATGGTTTATTGAATAACGCCGCCGGAAATTTCATCTCCCCAACCGAGCGTCTTTCTCATCGTGCCATTGATACTGTTGTTGATATAGTTTTAAAGGGTAGCTACTATTGTACGCTGGCATTTGGCAAACACTGGATTGAGCAAAAGCAAAAAGCTACTGTATTAAGCATTGTTACCACTTATTCATGGACAGGCTCAGCCTTTGTTGTACCTTCTGCAATGGCTAAGTCAGGTGTTTTGGCAATGACACGAAGTTTAGCAGTTGAATGGGCTAAATATGGTATCCGCTTCAATGCCATTGCTCCCGGGCCATTTCCAACCAAAGGAGCATGGGATAGATTGTTTCCGGTTGATGCATTCCCTGAGCATTTACGTGAAAGATTCTCTGATTTTGGCAACGTACCTCTAAAACGCGTAGGCGAACATCAGGAATTAGCTAATCTTGCTGCCTACCTGATGTCAGATTTTTCTTCCTATATTAATGGTGAGGTAGTAACGATTGATGGTGGAGAATGGATAAATGGTGCTGGAGAATTTAATCACCTGAATGCCATTCCGAATGAGATGTGGGATATTATTCAAGCCGTTATCAAGAGTAACACTAAACCAAAGAAAGAATAATTCATAAACATTTATCTTTTTGAAAAATTCTTTCTTATTCTGGCAAAGATGGCTTTTTTACAGTAGTCTGATAATGGCTTTAATGGGAGTCCTCTTTGCCTTAAATGCTAATCTGCCTATATTTCCTATATATGACCATTTAATCGCTGAAATTTTCTGGCAGACAGATAAGATTCCTATTGAAGTAAAAGATTTTCGGCACTTTGTGGCTGGTCCATTAGGTGGCACTATTGCCTGCTGTTATATACTATTAGCATATATTACCTGGTATCCGTTCCAGCGAAAAGAGAAATGGGCAAGAAATGCCATTATGATTTCCTTTACAATCTGGTGTTTGATTGACTCCTATATCTGTTTAAGATTTGAGGTTTATTTCCAGATTTATCTCATAAACGCCCTATCAGTTCTTCAAAAAGCCTTGCCAATTGTCTTCACCTGGAAGGAATTTAAAGATTGAATCGTCCAAAAATCTCTACCTATACGTGCGGAGATTTGACCCCATCTTATGATTGCATACCTCAGAAATCGTGTTTTTGTGAAGCAGGAATACTTTTTTTATCCTTAAGTGCAATAGAGTTAATTACTCATTGTTTAAAACAAGAAAAAATTAAAACTATGGCACTCACACAGAATAGGCAAAGAGATATTAAGAATGTTTCTTCGCAAAACAGCAAACATATTGCTCCAAGAGATACGCATTCGGGCAATAGAGATGAACAACCGGATTCGAGAGATATAAAACATGAGGTTGAAAAACCTAAATCGAATGATAAATGGTAATAACTTGAATGATTCAAGTTTAAGATAGATATTAAAGATTCTTCTATATGTGATGGAACACCACCTTCTTCTCATTTGTGTGTTTCATCACATTTTTATTGTTTCCCTTTCACACCAATAATTCCTACTAGATTTCAAAAGATTCTTTTATTCTTTTCGTTATAAGAAAGGCCATTTATTGTTCATAGCCAAGTATTCTATTTTAATCAAAACATCAATGTATCTCCAAAAAAGGCATTGTGCAGGGTCTCTAATTCAATAAATTTAATAACTTTGTCATTCAATCACCGAACACTATGAAAATTAAAAATTTCCGTTATTTTATTATTACGATTACCTTATCTGTATTTGTTTGGTCTTGCGATAAGACGAATACTGAACCAACTCCACAACCAACAGTCTTAGTTAAAGCTACGCTTGTCCACGAATACACCAAAGAACAGTTATTAGCATCGCTAGGCGCACAAGGCGCTGATTTTGCTTTATTTGTTCGCGGTGGTGTGAAACAATACAAGATTATTTATAAAACTAAAAACACTGATGGAACCGAAATCCAAGCTTCAGGAGCTTTGGTTGTTCCAAATATTTCTGGTCAGACTGATCCCCTACCTTTAGCAAGCTATCAACACGGCACTATCTTTTCAGATGATGAAGCGCCCTCCTATTTCAATGCTGGCGGCGAAGGGACATTAGCTTCAATTTTATCAACTATTGGCTATATTGTAGCCGCTCCTGATTATATTGGCTATGGCTCTACCAACAACCTACCACATACCTATGAGCACCGGGAAGGATTGGCAACGGCTAGTCTGGATATGTTAAGAGCAGCTAAAGAGTTTATCCAGCAAGAGAAAATCAACTGGAATAATAAGGTATTTATCGGTGGCTATTCTGAGGGAGGCTATGCGACTATGGCATTGCAGAAAAAAATGGAAGAAGAGGCGTCTGGTGAATTTAATCTGAGAGCTTCAAGCTGCGGTGCTGGCGCTTATAATAAAACCCTGAGTTTCAAGACGATTGGAAGTACAGGTTCATTAGGAGATCCTACTCATAATGCATCTTATATATGGGTGATTCTCACTTACGATAGAGTTTATAAACTGAATCGTGCCATGACGAGTTATTTCAAAGAACCATATGCAAGCCAGATCCAAAAAGATAAACAGAACGTAAACATTTCGGGTAGTTTTAATACGCTCATTTCGGATGCACTCAAACAAAGTTTAGCTAATGATTCGGACACAGCCTTAGCGAATGCAGTAAAGGATAATGACATTTTTGACTGGAAGCCTAAAACGCCTACTATGCTGACACATGGCATGTCTGATACTTATGTACCATCCTTCAATACACAGACTGCTTACGATGCCATGACCAAAAGAGGAGCCACTAATGTCAAGCTGAATCTGGTAGCTAATGGGACGCATGGTTCATCAATAAACCGATATTTATTAGATACACTCACATTTTTTGCAACTAATCAATAATTATATTTCGAACATTAATTAAACCGTATTCTGACATGGCTAACTTAAAAAAAGGACTTGTTCACACTGTATTCTTCTGGTTGAAAGATCAAAACAATCAAGCCGACCACCAGGCATTGCACGAAGGCTTATTAGAATTATCTAAAATCGATTTAATCCAGACAGCTTATGTGGGCACACCAGCCAATACCAATCGTGCTGTAATTGATTTTACCTACCAGTTTTCAATTACATGGATATTTGATACTCCAGAGCAACAAGCTGCCTACCAGACTCATCCGGATCACTTAGCTTTTGTAGCCAAATGTTCTCATCTTTGGGAAAAAGTGCAGGTTTATGATGCAGAAAGCTAAGAGCAGATTTTAACAAACTGCTTTTAAGACATTCGCATTATAAACCAAAGTCATACTATACATGAGAAATTTCTTCGTCCCACTATTTTTATCCGTTAGTATTACTTCTTTTTCACAGAATCTATCCTTTGATGCCAAGGGTATCATCGCTATTTCTGATGCAGATATGGCAGCCTCTGCCTTTGCTGATGGAAAATTGTATAAAGAAAAAGGAGCGAAAGATGCTTTTTCAACCATCAAATTTCCTTTAGAAAAATCCTACGATGAGGTAAAGAGTGTTATCGTATCCAATTCTGCAGCCAATCATACCAAGTCAATGGTGATTTCAAATACACATCACTTGGCTTATGTAGTTGACACCAGAGGCATGGTGGCAGATAATGTCTCTGAATTAAGAAACATCAATCAGGATTTACCCGCTGGCGGATTTATTACCGTAGTTGATATAGCCGATGTGGCTAATCCTAAAGTATTGTACAAATTCCCGACTGGTAAGAATCCTATTGGAATAGATATAAGCCCGAAAGGAGAATACTTAGTGCTGTGTACTGAAGAAGAAGGAAAAGAGTTACAGGTACTGGAATTAGACCCTGCCGGCAAGCCCATTCGTATTATCCATAGACCTCAGAATTTACCTGCCGGAAAAATATCTGCTGTCAGCTGGCATCCGAATGATAATTACATAGCTTTTACATTTGAAGAAACAAAAGAAGTAGGTTTGCTAAAAACCAGTCGTGATGGGCCTACTAATAAAATCATCCGTCTGGAATTACAAGGTAAACCTGTAAAAATCGGAACATCTCCCGGAGCAGGTCAGTTTACACCAGATGGCAAATTCTATATTGTGTCAGATTTGAAACGCAACGAAAATGGAGCAGATGGCGAAATCTTTGTTATCAAGTTCAATCTGGATGGTTCTTCCGAGCATTTTCCATTGAGCAAAATCAAAGTTGGTCAAAATCCCGAAGGTTTTGCGATTAGTCCTGATGGTAGCCTGATTGCCGTAGCTAATATTAAAAAAACCTACCTACCCTGGGAAAGCGCTGATTTAGGGCGTAAGGCTTCTTTAAGCTTACTTAAACTGACACCTGATGGCAGTTTGGTTAACCAGGGCGAATATGAATTTGAAGGTATCCTTCCTAAAAGTTTAACATTCGACCAAAGCGGTAAAAACCTTGCAGTAACCGTCTACGACTATTTTAATTATGGCAAACACTTTGGCGGTGTAGAATTCTGGAAAGTAAACAATGGCGATAAGCCTAGTTTACAGAAACAGGATTTCAAGCTATTTCTACCACGAGGCTGTCATTCTATCAGAATCGTTAAATAAAATTGCTAATGATCTTATACAAAGATTGATTGTAACCCAATCAATCTTTGCTTTTTTAAAGCAGTCTGTATTTTCAACAAGAATTTATTAATTTTATCCAGATTATTCAACCTATCTAACTATCACAATTCAACACAAGTACTATGAAACGTAGGAATTTTATTAAAAACTCTTTTTCTATGGCCGGAATGGCTGGCGTCGCTGCTGTTCCTTTTACCAAACAACTAAATGATTTTGCGGGTCAGAACAATTTCAAAATCAAATATGCCCCACACTTTGGTATGTTCAAAAATTCGGCTGGGGAAGATTTGATCGACCAGTTGAAATTCATGGCAGATGTAGGCTTTACTGCCCTTGAAGACAATGGCATGATGGGTAGGACACCTGAAATGCAAACCAAAATCGGCGAAACGATGGCCAAATTGGGCATGGCTATGGGTGTATTTGTAGTGGATAAAGGTGGTAATGGTGCCAATACCTTAGCTGCTGGCAAAAAAGACTATATTGATATATTTCTAAATGGCTGTCGCAAAGCTGTAGATGTTGCCAAACGTTGCAATGCGAAATTTGTCACAGTAGTACCGGGTGATTTCGAACGTAATTTACCAATTGGGGTGCAAACCGGAAATGTAATTGATGCATTAAGACGTGGAGCGGAAATATTAGAACCTCATGGAATTGTAATGGTATTAGAGCCATTAAGTGATTCGCCAAATCTTTTCTTAAGAACATCTGACCAGACTTATGAAATATGCCGTGGTGTAAATAGCCCGTCATGTAAAATCTTGTTTGATATTTACCATATGCAGAAAAATGAAGGTCATATTATTCCTCACATTGACTGGACATGGAGTGAAATCGGGTATTTCCAGATTGGAGACAATCCAGGCAGAAAAGAACCAACGACCGGTGAGATTAACTATAAGAACATTTTCAAGCATGTGTATAACAAGAGTAAGGCTGAAAACAAAACCTTTATTTTTGGTATGGAACACGGCAACTCAAAACCTGGTAAAGAAGGGGAACAGGCTTTGATTAAAGCTTATCTTGAGTCTGATAGTTTTGAGATATAGTCCACAAATATCTTGAACTATGATTTAACTGATTTACTGATTAATCTGACTTTAAATTGTTCAAAATTATATGAATAAATTAGTTGAAAAGTCAGTAAAATCTGATTAATCAGTTAAATCGCAGTTCAAGATACACACTCACACGTATGAATCCCTCCGATTGCTTCTACCATAAACCTCCGTTTTCTTTTCTGAATTATGCCCTGACGGACATATATTTAGACTAGTATGAAACCATGCCTTAGGTGGATTTGGAATAATCTAGTAAATATTGAACTGCTGATGCAATGATTAAGTTTGTAAAAAGATGAACCAAGAAATTAAGAATAAAGTAGAAACCAATGGTTTTGCTGTAGTAAATGAAGTATTTAACAGTAATGAGGTGGCTGTTTTATTACAAACTATTAGAAATATTGAGACTTCAATTTGCTGTCCAACCACCTTTAGCAATTCTGAAAGATAATTTCACAATCCGGATACATTTGGATGATACTGACGAAGGGAATGGTGCTTTAAGAGTAATCCCCCAATCTCATCTGAAAGGTATCTATCGACCTGAGACCATTGACAGGAATGTTGAATCTGAGACTAGCTGTTCCGTACAAAAAGGTGGAATCATGTTTATAAAACCCCTATTGCTACACGCCTCTAACCGTACCATTAATCAACGCAAGAGGCGTGTTATACATATCGAATTCAGCAGGAGTCAGTTACCTGCCAATCTGCATTGGTCAGAATCATTATTGACTGAAACTACGCAAAACTGACGATTGCTAAACTAAATTAAACTCCTTAATAGTCTCCAACACACCATTCTCATTATTAGAGAGTTTAGTAATATAATTGGCTGCTTCTATGATTTTGGGGTGAGCGTTTTTCATCGCATAACTATATTTACCTGCACTCATCATTTCCATATCATTCAGGTAATCACCAAAAACCATCGTTTCTTCATACGAGATACCAAATTGCTCTTGTATTTTCTTGATAGCCGTTCCTTTGTTTGCACCCCAATCGCTGATATCTAACCAGATTTTTCCGGCTACTGCTACTTTATATTCTTTTTCAAACTCTTTGTAATGCAGATAACTATTGGTTTCTGAATTATTAAAATCGCAGATAGTCACTTTCAGAACTGTATCTTCTACTTTGGTTAAATCCGCTACAATCTCCATTCGCTTGAAATATTTCTGGGCTTCTTTTAGAAATCTTTCGTCCGTACTCTCTACATAAGCCGAATTCTTAGCACTTACAATTACATAAGCGTCTTCTATTTTGCGACCGATTTCAATAAATTTGTTAGCCGATTCTTTATCTAATGAATCAATATGTACTTGCTCATTCTGATAAACCACGTAAGAACCATTATCGGCCAGAAAAATAAGTTTATCCTTCACACGGTCAAACTCATCGACTAGATTATAGTATTGCCTTCCACTGGCAATGGCAAATTTTATTCCCTTTGCTGCCAGTTTCGGCTCTAAATCCCAGAACTCCTGATTCAATTGCTTCTGATCGTCCAGAAGCGTACCATCCATATCACATACAATCAATTTTACCATTATGCTTGGTTGTGTTTTTTGAAAGAGCAAAGATAAGAGAATTGAGTGAATGAGTGATTGGTGATTTAGTGATTAAATTGTTACCTTCACAAACTTTGCAGGCAAGGCATTTCTTTAATCTTATCTCATGACGATTACCAAATCATTAAAAAAATAATCCTCATTCACTCAATCACCAAATCACTCAATTTTTAATTATCTTTGTCTGAATCACTATTATCTTCAAACTCTTATGGCAAAGACCAAAACGCATGAAACTACTGTAAAAGTCAGCGATTTTCTAGATTTGATAGCTGACGAGAAAAAAAGACAAGACGGCTACGCGCTACTCGAAATTATGCAAAGCCAAACCGGAATGGAACCCAAAATGTGGGGACCAAGTATCATTGGCTTCGGGATTTATCATTATAAATATGAAAGCGGACATTCGGGCGATGCGCCTCTGGTCGCCTTTTCACCACGTAAGGAAGCCCTGGTTCTATATGCCGGAATGGACCCTGATAAAAGAGATGATATACTCGAAAGATTGGGTAAATATAAGTCTAACCAAGGCTGTATTTATATTAAAAAGTTAACCGATGTAAATCTTAATGTAGTAAGAGAAATGATTGACGAGTCGGTAAGGACGAGTCGTTTAAAAGATATTTCTGCCAGTTAAATATAATGGATAATCTGATTGTTACACCTTTATCGGAAAATGAGCCGATACCTTATGAATTATTAGTATCGGCCGACCCTTCTTTAGAGGCTATTAATATTTACCTACCCTATTCTACCATTTATGTCTCACATTTACATGATGAGATTATAGCTGTATACGTGCTCTTCCCGCTGAATGCAGAAGAAATTGAAATCAAAAATATCGCTGTTCATGAAACTTACCAGGGGCTTGGTATTGGCAAAGCACTTTTGGCAGATGCAACTCAAAGAGCAACTAATGAAGGCTATAAAAACCTCTCGATTGGCACATCCAATGCCAGTATAGCCCAACTAGCGCTTTATCAGCGACAAGGCTTTGAACTTTCAGGACTCAAAATGAATTTCTTTATTGATAATTATACAGAACCTTTGTTTGAAAACGGGATTCAATGTAAACATATGCTTATGTTGACCAAGACACTACAATGAACTCTACTAAAACTCACTACACGATCGCTGAAGTAAAACCAGAAGAACACGACGTACTCTTAGATATATGGGAATCATCCGTAAGGGCTACACACCATTTCCTGAAAGAAGAAAACATCTTATTCTTTAAACAAACCATCCATGAACATAAGTACTTTGAAATGGTAGAACTGGCTTGCATAAGAGACGACACTGGCCAAATCCTAGGTTTCCTGGGTACCAACGAAGATAACCTTGAAATGCTTTTTGTACATGCCGATGCCATCGGTAAAGGTATTGGCAAAGCCTTATTAAATCACGCCATAGACGAAGTAAAGGTAACCAAAGTAGACGTAAACGAACAAAACTTACAGGCTGTCGGGTTCTATTTATATCATGGATTCAAGACAGTCAACCGCTCTGAATTAGATGGAACTGGCAAGCCTTTTCCTATTTTGCATATGGTTCATGTTTAAGTAAGTATGCATTGAAAAGTTGAAACAACAAATGTTAAACAGAAATAACCAAACCAATAATTAAGAAAGCGGAGAATCAATCTCCGCTTTTCTCTTTATACAATACTCCCAAATTATCACTTAGGATCTAACGCCTTATCAATACGGTTTAATACGTCTTGCAAGTGGTATTTGCTCATTTTATCAGTAGTTAAAGGCAAAGCTGCTTTAATTTCTGATTTCAATGATTCCAGATTCGCTCTCACGATAGATGGTAAGTCTGTTTTCTTCAAATCAACTACCCGTGTAGTATAACCATAAGTTACCCCCGGAGGGATTGATAATACGGTTGTAGGTGTTGGTGTCAACAAAGTAATTAATTTCTCTGTATATACCTTCTGAAGGTTACGACGATACACATCAATTGCTTTATGTGTTTTCAACTCACCCCAGATACCACTGCGTACATCAGTCATCAAATCGTCAAGATTGTAGTTAGCAGGGTTGTTTGCACTGGTTTCCATTAATCTTACGGCACGGTCACCGGCTAATAAGTTATTCAAAGTAGCTTCCTGAATAGATTTAACAGCCTCAACACCCGTTTCGATATTGATTTTATTCAATACGTTCTGGTCAAGAATCCAGCTTGGCGTAGCAAATACCTGACGGTTCAGGAATGCAATAGCTTCTTTTTGCGTGGCTTTCGGAACTGCTGAAAATACGCTACCTTCCATATCATAAGTTTTAGGATCGTCATAAACACCACCTACGTTTTTGGTTACGTGGTTCACATAACGACGATACTGGAAAACTACGTTATTATAAAGCTCAGCTAATTCTTTATAGAATTCACCATCTTCTTTCGTCCACTCTGTCAGATTCGGTAAAATTTTCTGCAAATTCTTGATACCATAATCAGAAGCTTTCATAGCATTATCGCTTAGGTCTTCTGTCTGATAACGAGGATCATAAGGGCTGATTTCAGTACCGAAACGTTTACGAGGGTCTTTATACGCTTCTTTCGTCCAGGTATTCAAAGCTTTCTTTTCTTCTTTGGCATCTTTTGCATCAGGGAAGTATGAATACCCCCATTTAATTGCCCACATGTCATAATCACCAATACGAGGGAAGAAATCAGTGATACCGTCTTCCGGTTGAGCTACATAGTTGAAACGAGCATAGTCCATAATAGATGAAGTATGTCCATTCTGAGCTACCCAGTTTTTATCACGTAGTTTCTCTACCGGAGTAGCTGAACTTGCACCCATGTTATGGCGAAGACCCAAGGTATGACCCACTTCGTGTGATGATACGAAACGAATCAGCTCACCCATTAAATCATCACTGAAGTTTTTCGTTCTGGCACGTGGGTCAGCAGCAGCAGTCTGAATCAGATACCAGTTGCGTAGCAAGCTCATCACATTGTGATACCAGCCAATATGGCTTTCCAAAATCTCACCACTACGAGGGTCAGATACGTTCGGGCCATAGGCATTCTGAATATCAGCCGCAAAGTAACGGATTGCTGAGAAACGAGCGTCTTCCAGGCTAAGGCTGTCAGCTTCGTTCATATACTCGCCACGGATGGCATTTTTCCAGCCAGCTTTTTCGAAAGCCGCCTGCCAATCGTCAATACCTAATTTCAGGTATTTCTGCCATTTTTTAGGCGTTGCAGGGTCAATATAGTAAACAATCGGTTTTTTAGGTTCAATGGCTTCACCACGTTTCTGGCGTTCAGCATCTTCTTTACTTTTTGGCTCTAGTCTCCATCTTACAGCAAATACTTCCTCGTCAGATTTCTGAGATTCTTCACCAAACACAGCATACTGGTTAGCAAAGTATCCTACGCGTTGGTCGAAGAAACGTTTACGCATCGGCACTTTTGGCAATAAAATCATAGATGTGTTAAACTCCATCGTTACAACACCTGCATCGCGCGAAGCGGGTAAGTATTGTCCAATCTGTGGAATTGGAATTAACGAAATGGTTGGAGGAATCACCCCATAAGTCTTAACTGTACGAATTTCAGTATTGATCGGATAGGTGCGCATATGTTGAATATACGAACGGTCTGCCTGAAGTGCAGTTATCTTAAACAATTGTTTAGAGATAGGATCCAGTGAGAATACCTGATTATCACCTTTGAAGAAGTCAGTTACATCAATTACTGAAAGAGTATCTTTTTTCAAGGCTTTAATATCAAACGCTCCAATGATGGGGTCAGCACTTGAATTTCTGACAGCCTGGAAAATCGGCTTTGTACTATCGGCCGAAGTCATCACGATAGAGATTGAACGTAAGAAGATTTTGTTATCTGGTCCCTTCTCCCATCTAACCATCTGGCGATTCACTTCTTCACCACCAAAAATGCCACCACCGGCAGCAGTTTTAGAGAAACGTGTCACAGTCATGATGTCACGCCCTAATAAACTATCAGCGATTTCGAAGAAATACTTTTCATCAATTTTATGAACGGTGATTAATCCTTTGCTGGTTTTTGCTTTGTCGGTAATTACTTCTTTGTAAGGTTTCGGCCCTGTTTTAGGCGCTTCTGCAGGTTTTGCCGGAGTTGTCGGAGGAGTAGTTTTTGCAGGTTCTTCAGGTTTTTTCTTGTCGTCTTTCTTTTGAGCAACCCCCGTAAGAGTCATTCCCAAAAGAACACAGGGAACAAGTGCTAGGCGTAATAATTTCATAATTAAAATTTAATAGTTTGATGAAAAAAACTTCGTAAAAGTAAGGTAAACAGTAGAATAATTGTTAGTTAATTGATGAATATATTTGTAATTGAGACCAATCTACAAATTTCTTCTTTTTATCAATCAGGCGCATCCCCTAATTTGGGTGATTATGTATCAATAGAGAACCGAAAAGAGAGCTTTGTCAAAAAGGTAGTCACCGTAGCGTCTACCTTTTCTGATGTTGTTTTTGTAGCTGGTAGGCTGACACTCTCCGCAACTACGGCTACCTTTAATTGTCTGTCTTATCTGCATTGCGCTTGCGACTTTTTTTCTTTTTAATAATGGCAATAATTGTTATCCAAAACCAGGCTTCTCTTAAATTTCCGGCTTTAAATTATGTTTTCAAAGTGTTTTGAGAGTTTTCTGGTAAAATCATACTGGGAAATGTAAAATGCTTTTTTGATTTGGGTAGATTTGGGTAGTTCTCTAAAAAGTTTGGCTAAAGCCAATATGGATTATCTTTTCTTATTACTTTTGAATCAATCGCCGCCAGCTTTAGCTGCCGACGCTGCCTGGAATAATTATTATGTAAGCCGGACTTAAGTCCGGCGATGTAATAAAAGACATTTGTTATTTTAGACACCGACCGCCACGGCGGACCGTTTCAGTCGGTGAACCCAATAGAAGACGGAACTTCTTGAATTAATTTATCTAAATGCACTAAGGGTTTTAATAGTTTATTATATTTTATATTTATATATACCAACAGTGCTCTGCCTAGTGCTCTAACAGTGCCCTGCATGGTGCTTTCACAGTGCCTCATATAGTGCCCTCACTAGTGCCCTATTGAATTTCGATAGGGCACTTGGTATAAAAAAATGTTTTGTAGCCTAATATTTTTCATCAATTCATCAACTATCGGACCCAATCTTAATCTCCCTATGCAACATTTCTTATACATAATCGTCTATGCTATAAGACAAAAAAAACGGGTACAAAATGGCTTATCAAAAATTTAAATAATTTTTTTTTAAATATTTTGTAACCTTTTATTGGTCTTCAAGTAATCATTATCAGAAACCTAAAACGAAAAAGCTCTCTATGACTGACGAAGCAGCTATGCAACTGGTAGCCAGTGGCGACTTAGATAAGGCTGCGATTTTGTACGAACGCTACAAACGCCCATTATACAATTTTTATTTAAGATTCGGAGTAGAGCGTGATTCAAGTCAGGACTTGACGCAGCAGGTTTTCTATCGTATCATTCATTACAGGAGCAGTTTCAGAGATGGATACGAATTCAGAACCTGGATTTACCGGATAGCCCGGAATATCTATCACGATTTTCTGAAAGAACATTCGCACAACCATAAAGATTTACATGAAAACATTGACATAGCAGAAGAAGAAAATTATGACGATGAGCAATACCTTTTAATTCAGAAAGCCCTAAAAAAACTACCTCAGGAGTACCAGGAAGTATTGACTATGAGTAGATACGATGAACTTAAATACGACGAAATAGCCGATATACTGAACATTTCAGTGGCATTAGTGAAAGTGAGGGTGCATCGTGGTCTGAAACAATTAAAAGAAGAATATTTAAAACTCAATTAAGTAAAACGGAGTGATAAGGGAACGCCCAGTCGCCGTTACTTTTCGGAGTAAAAATTAAATAAATAAAACTCAATTAATAAAACAGGGAGATAGAGGTTATGGAACAATTATTTGCAGATTATTTAGAGGATAAACTAAACACCAGACAAAGACAAGAGTTGGAAACTTTGCTGGCTAACGACGAAGCTTTAAGAGATGAGTTTGAAGATCTGAAAGCATTTTATGCTGATATGCACAAGCCGACAGAACTTGACCCAACGGCAACTTTAGACTTAGGCTTCTATATGATGCTCGAAAAAGAAAAAGGTGCTGAACAAAAAAAGAAAGAAAAAGCGCAAAAGGGGGCCATGAGGGTTAGCTGGATTAACTCTCCGATTCTGAAATATGCGGCTGGTATTGTCTTGTTATTAGGCATTTTCTGGGTTGGTAGAAGAACAGCTGATAAGGACTTAAACGATATCGGTGATATTGCCTCACTAAAACAGGATGTGCAGGAAACCAAGCGAATGCTGGAAATGCTCAAAAACGAATCGGCCTCAGAAAGAATCCAGGCTGTGAATTATAGCTATGATTTGAGCAAGCCTGATAGTGAAGTCTTAAAGGCATTAATCAAAACATTGAATACCGATACGAACGTCAATGTAAGAACGGCGGCCGCAGAAGCGCTCTCGCATTTCGGAAATGAAAAAATAGCAAGAGATGCCCTGATTCAGACACTTCTGACGCAAAAAGAGCCAACCTTACAGATAACAGTTATTGATATTCTGGCAGGCTTGGGCGATAAACGAGCCGTAAAACCAATGCAGAAGCTATTACAAAATACAGATACAGAAGAGTTTGTTAAACGCAAAGCGATGGAGAGTGTAAAGGTCTTGAGTTTATAATCCGTAGCCGGAACGAGCCTTAAATTATCATCATTTGGAAACATTTTTCCATCGACTCATCACAAATGAGTTCTCCACCAACGAGAATAAACATAGTTTTGATTAAGAGTTTCTGACGGTCATGTTTTAGTGAATAATAATTTTTTTACTGAAACCTGCAACGTTTAAGAACCGACCGGAGACTCTTAAAATAGGCTATAACACTTTAAACAAATATTATGAAAAAGCTATTACTACTAACATTGCTCCTTGGAGTAAACGGAATCTTATTGGCTCAAAAAAGCAAAATCACCGGATTCGTACTCGATTCAACAGCCAACAAGCCTGTAGAATTTGCAACGGTCTCACTCTTGAAAGACAGCAAACCAGTGGAGGGAACTACCGCTGACGAAAGAGGAAAATTCACTTTAACAAAAGCAGGTCAGGGTATTTATCAAATCAAAATTACGTTTGTCGGCTTCAGAGATAAGCTCATCGATAATGTGAAGGTAACTGAGGGAGACCTGGATTTAGGAGTTATCAAAATTTCTCAATCAGTTCAGCAATTGCAAGAGGTAACGGTAGTAGAACAAAAAGCTTTGTTTGAAGAAAAACCTGACCGATTGGTGTATAATGCCGAAAAAGACATTACCATCAAAGGCGGAAATGCAGGTGATGTATTGAGAAAAATCCCATCCATCGCCGTTGACCTTGACGGCAATGTTGAATTGAGAGGAAGTGCAAACATCAAAGTGTTGATTAACAATAAGCCTTCGAACCTTATGGCACGTAGCATTGCCGATGTATTGAAGCAGATTCCTGCCGATGATATTAAACAGATTGAGGTAATCACATCACCATCAGCCAAATATGATGCAGAAGGCACCGCTGGCATCATCAATATCATTACCAAAAAGAATAGCATACAAGGTATAAATGGTAATGCAGACTTATCGCTAGGCAGATGGAATGACCGCCTGAATGGGTCTTTAAACTATCGCAAAAAAGCAATTGGTATATCGGCCAGAGGGGGTTTTAACCGCTGGCGCAACCAGGGAGGCAACGAAACCAATCGTATTACTAATGTAGAGGGAGTTTCAAGTGCTTTATTACAAACAACCTCATTCAGAGGAAACGGGGAAAACGGATACGGCACTATCTCAGCCGATTGGGATATTGACTCTTTAAACCGCATGAGCGCCAGCCTGAACCTGTATGATGGCAAAAACGGAATGTATTTCGATTACCTGAATGATTATTCAACACAAGGCATTACGAATCAGTTTTTTACCAGAAACCTATACCGCATTTATGATTGGAGCGGAAATACTTTAAACCTTGACTATACCAAAACATTCAAGAAACCCAGAAGAGAATTTAACGTGCTGACGATGTTCTCGAAAGAAGGTGAAGACAGTTTCTATACACTCGATCAGGCGAATGAAAACAAGGCAATTAATTATAGAGAAAAAAGCACCAATTACAGCGCAAATTACGAAGGAACCGTACAGGTAGATTTCACGAATCCACTAGATAGTATAAGTACGATGGAAGTAGGTGTAAAGTCTATCTTCCGCAATGTACAAAGTGATTATAAGGTGTCTAATGCAGTCGACGGCTCTACCAATTTCGAAGATGTTCCTGCACTAGCCAATGTATTTGATTATGCCCAGCAAGTGGCCAGCACTTACCTGACTTATTCACGCACCTCGAAAAATAAATGGGGTATCAACGCCGGACTCAGATATGAGCATACATTTATTCAGGCCGAGTTTCTTGCAGGTAAAGTTCCTTTCTCAAGCAACTATGGTAATCTGATTCCAAATATTAGTATATCAAGAAGCTTGCCTAAAAACCAGAAATTAAAACTGAGCTATACCCAACGTATTCAACGCCCGATGTTATGGTACCTGAATCCATATGTAAACGCCAGCGAGCCTTTGATGACTTATACAGGTAACCCATATCTGAAACCGGAATTAACGCATAGTGCTGAGATTAATTACAATGTGTATATCAAGGAATCGTCGATTAATACCTCACTTTTCATGCGTCAGACAAACAATGCCATTGAACGCATCAGAACATTTGATTCGGAAGGAGTAGCCACCATTAATTTTCAGAATATCGCGCAGAATATCTCTTATGGTTTAACCCTGAGTGGCAATACAAAAATCAAGAAGTTTACGGCCAATGGAGCAGTCAATGTATACTATAATATCCTGAATAGTCCTGCCCTACAGGCTACTAACGAAAACCTGATGTATCGCCTGAATCTGAATTCGAGCTATGATTTTGGCAAAGGTTTTAAAGCACAATTCTTTGGATTCTTTAACTCACCACGTGTGATGCTGCAAGGAAAAATAAGTGGATTTGCCTATTACAATATAGCTTTCCAGAAAGAAGTAATGAAGAAAAAAGCGACAATCGGCTTAGGATTCGACAACTTCCTGGCACCATATTTCACACAAAAAATTGATTTCTCAGGGCCAACTTTTACACAGACGGGTAAATCAAGATATTATAACCAAGGGTGGAGAGTGAGTTTCTCTTACCAGTTCGGAAAAATGACAAGCCAACCTCAACGTTCGAAGAAAAGCATCAGCAACGACGACAAAAAAGGTGGAGATAACTAAGGGATAACATTTCCCGGAAAGGATTTCCCAGAAAGGATTTCCCTGATAGTTTCTGCGACCAGGCTTCATTTTCCCTGAACAACAACATAAACCAGTAAAACACTTAATTTAAAAATATAAACCAATAAAAAAACATGAAAAAAGTATTTGTTGTCGTTTTAGCATGCATGGTCTATGCAACGTCATTCGGGCAAACTAAACCATATAAAGTAGCGTTCAGCGGACAAGGTAAAAAAGTACAAATAGCTGTTCAGCAAGCCTCTGTAACAATTCAGGGAGTAGATGGAAACGAAGTTTCGATTGAGCAAACCGGAGAAAACCGCAAAGAATT
This sequence comes from Emticicia fontis, assembly GCF_054779675.1. NCBI lineage: Bacteria > Pseudomonadati > Bacteroidota > Cytophagia > Cytophagales > Leadbetterellaceae > Emticicia > Emticicia fontis. The sequence continues at coordinate 101,199 of NZ_BAAGXU010000018.1, read as the reverse complement.
GCCTAAAGAAGCAGAAGGCTTACGACTGGTAACTGGTGGTATCGTAGATAATACAGGCGTAGGGGCAAGTGCAGAGATTGAAGGTAATGTACTAAAAATCATTATTCCTAAAAATCGTTACACAGGCGTATTAACCATCAAGATACCAAAGTCATTAGATTTGAGCGTGATGGAAAGCCAGAACTGGGGTGAACAAAAAATCGTAATCAGCGATATCGCAGGCGAAATTGAGTTGAAAACCAACAATTCAAAAGCATATCTGAACGACATCACCGGCCCTTTAGTAGCTAATACAGGACATGGAAAAATCTTTGTAACGTATTCAAAACTAGCACAAAGTTCGCCAAGTTCAATCAGTGCTTCTGGTGCCATTGACATCACACTTCCAACTGATGCCAAAGCAAATCTGAAAATCCGTAGTTACTATGGCGATTTGTTTACTGACTGGGATATAGCCGCTACCAAAAAAGAAAATAAAAGCGTAGCAAGCTCGGGAGCAAAAACCATTAATGGTCAGGGCGACAAAAGCAGTGATGATAATGTATCTGTTAAAGTAAAAGGTTATGCCAGAAATGATGACGATGATAATGAAAGAGACATCTTTAAAAGAGACCAGTTTGTGTATGTGGCTAGCAGTGGTAGCAAAACCGATTCGTTTGAAGGTACCATCAATGGTGGTGGTGTAGTGATTGACCTGAAATCGAGCAACGGAAATATTTATATCAGAAAGAAGAAATAGAAGTAGGTTTGAACTCCCTCTCCTACTCGTTTAGGAGAGGGTTCTTATTCCTTCAACTACTTCTTTCAAGCCACATCTATTAATACCCGATTATGAAAAAACTATTTACATTACTACTCTTGTGCCTGGGGTGGCAAACAAGCTTTAGTCAGATAAGGTTTGCTGCTCCACTCAAGAGTACCTCCAGACAAGCCATCATCTTAATCGAGCGCAACAATATCAATTTTCAAGGTTATGAAGGCAACGAAATAAGAATTGAAATTGATGAGCCCATTAATCCTCCCAAACAAGCAGACGGTCTTAAACGCGTAATTATTAAAGGTTTAGAAGATAATACGCAATTAGGTCTTAATGTCACGCAGGAAGATACGACACTGGTTATTCGTGAAGTTTGCAATTGCTACAATGGTACTTATACGATTTACCTGCCCAATAAACTCAACTTGATGGTCTATGAAAGCTTTCCTCAACACGGCCAGCGCTGGGCGGTAAAAGATATGCTCGGCAACTTTGAAGCCAGTACTGAATTTGGCAATATTTATCTGCAAAACCTTACAGGCAATATCAAAGCCTATACACGTCACGGTTCGCTGAATGCTTACTTAAATCAATCGAATAGTATTTATCTTTCCAGCCTTTTTGGCAAAGTAATACTAGAAGTGCCAGCTACTATCAAAGCCGATTTAAAAATCAGAGTATCAGAATGGAACGATGTATTTACAGATTTCCAATTGCCCGTATATGAAAACAAACAGAATATTCTGACAGCTTCTTTAAATGGCGGAGGCAATTCAATAGAACTGAAATCAGAGCATGGGAATATTTACCTGAGAAAGAAGAAATAAAATACAAAAAGATATTATTAAGGTTTACGCAACGATTTTAATCATACAATTTAGTTTAGGGAGCATAGGGCGAGACTTTGTCTTGCCCTTATCTTTTATGCCTACACCAGATTGGTCTTGATTAATTTAATAGAAATAGCCAGCAGAATCATACCGAATACTTTTCTAAGAATATCCGCTCCGGTTTGCCCGAGTTTATTCTCTATCCAGACAGACGTTTTTAAGACTAAATAAACAATCAACAAATTCAGTAAAATACCGACAATAATATTCTCTTGTTGATAAGCTGCCTTTAAAGATATAATAGTAGTCATGGTACCGGCTCCGGCAATAATCGGAAAGGCCAAGGGTACTATAGAAGTTGCTTTACTTGAAGAGGTATCATGTTTAAATATATTTCTACCTAAAATCATTTCCATGCCTATCAGGAAGATTATAATGGCCCCAGCTACGGCAAATGATTTTACATCTACCCCGAATAAATTCAGGATACTGATACCTAAAAACAGATAAACAATCATCAGTGTACCAGCCACTAGCGTAGCCTGCTCAGCATGAATATCCCCTGCCTTTTTCCGCAAATCAATAATGACCGGAATTGAGCCAAGTATATCAATAACTGAGAAAAGAATAATGGTAACGGAAATAATTTCCTTAAAACTAAAGTTCATTTTCGAATAAATATATTGAGTGATTTTTTAATGGCGAATGGTGGATTGCGAATTAGCGAATTTTAAATTATTATTCACTAATTCGCTATTCGCTAATTCACGATTGTTCTCAGAGCAAACATTCCCTCAGCCTTCCAAACTCCCAATCTTCAATGGCTGGAAAATTGGCTATGCGGAAAGTAGTATCTTTCCAGTTGCCATAACCATTGCCAAGGGTAATTCCGGCTTCTTTGGTCTTTTGCTTGATTTGCCTGATAGCATCAGATACCCCTTCCACGGCAATTACAGTATCAGACCTGACTGATGCCTCATCAATTAATAATCTCCAGCTAGTTTCCTGCTCTATAAACCGGCAGAACTCCTGATTTCTGGCTTTAATCTTGTTGCTGATTACATCTATATGCTCCACCTGCTCCATTACACGTTTGAGCAAATAGATACCTAATACATTAGGCGTATAGTGCGTCTGATATTTCTCAAAGTTTTCGTGGATAAACAGAAAGCTATTATAATACTTCCTCTCTCCTATTATCTCCGCCTGTCTGATAGCTTTTGGAGAGCAAATCATCACTCCCAAGCCTGCCGGTAAGCCCAGACATTTTTGTACTGATGCCAGCCATATATCACCCCTCGTCCAATCTAACTCAATGCCTCCAATTGACGACGTTACATCAAAAGCAATGAGGGGTTCGGTGGCTGGAATCTGACTCACATCAACCTGTGTGGCATTAGAAGTTTCGTTTTGTGTGATACACAATACATCGTATTTGGATGTATCCGTCTCTAAAATCGGGATATTTTCTTCAAAAACAAAAGGAATATCAAAGGTGTTTTCTCCAATAATCTTTCGGCTATATTCAAACCATTTCTGCCCAAAAGCACCATTATAGATATGCAGGCTACCTTTAGCTGTGAAAGATTGTGCAACGATTTCCCAACATTCAGTCGCTGACGAGGTAAAATAAACGTGATAATCGCCAGGGATATTCAGTTTTTGCTTGAACAGACTGATACACTCCTTAAGCATATCCATAAAAGCCTGACTCCTATGGTTCTGGCTAAGAATCCCCTCATTGACTGCATCTTGCAGATATTGAGCTATCTGAGGGTAAATTTTCGATGGCCCTGGATAAAACGTAATCATGCGATTAGTTAATTGAGTGATTGAACGGTCCGCCGTAGCGCTGAATGTGTGATTGAGTGATTAGTAGTTTTAAGTGCCAATCACTCAATCGCTCATTTACTAAATCAATCAATTCTCACTATTGAATCTCATTCAGAAAATATCTTCTTAATTCTCTTTCTAATTCAACAGCCGATACAATTTTAATGTTCCCGTCGATGGCTAAAGAAATCTTGCCGTTTTCTTCCGAAATACAAATGGCTACTGCATCGGTAGCTTCCGAAATACCAAGGGCGGCACGGTGGCGAAAGCCATAATTAGAAGGTAAGTCATCGCCACTGGCAATAGGTAATATACAGTGAGCTGCTTTGATACGTCCTTTACTGATAATTACTGCGCCATCGTTCAATAAACTATATTGGCTAAAAATGGTAATCAGCATTTTCTTAGATAAAACCGCATCTATAATATCGCCAGACTCTATAAACTTGCTCAAATCATCATCTTTCTGCAATACGATAATTCCGCCCGTAAACTCACTGGACATCGTTTTAGAGGCTTCTGCCACTACTTTCAATGGGGTAAAACCTTCCTTTTCTAACTGATTCCCCAAAAGCTTCGCAAAAAACTGATTGTTAGCCAAAGAGGTGGATTTGCCCACCAACAATAAAAACCGTCTGATTTCCTGTTGAAAAAGTACGATGAGTGCTATCGCCCCTACACTCATAAAGTATTCAAGTATGCGCGTAAGCAACTCTAAACCAATAGCTTTTACGATTAGGTAAAACAGATAGATGAGTAAATAGCCCATGAAAACCCGGCTTGCTACGCTCCCCTTAACCAACTTATATATATAATAAAAGAGAAAGGTTACTAATACAACATCTAAAACATCTGTCCACTTTATCTCTAAAAAACTAATTTGCATCGTTGGGATTTTTAATGTGTGATTTGCGAAAGTACAAAAAAAACGAAAAAGCCACACCTTTCGATATGGCTTTTCATGATAAAATCTTTATTAAATTATCTATTTCTTCTTTTATTCTGCGCTTTCTAGAGCAAAGATTTACTATTTGGCCTTACTCGCATAATTTCTAAAATTTTCAATCCGATGAAATGTCATGAAATTGGCATCATGAAAATTATTTGCTCCGCCATTTGCATCATCATAGGCCGTTCTTGAAACAAAAATGATTGCATTTTGCTCAAATTGCCAATCAATATACTGAAACCCATGCTTCGAAATATCCGGGTGAAACAATAATTGCTCATGAATCTGCCAGTTTTTAAGGTCTTCTGAGCTACACAATACCAGTTGATTTCTTATGCTGGCAGGTGTTTTAGATTTATAAGTGGTATCCACCGCATTTATCAAAGCCCAGTATCTATCCGATTGTTTATCATATCTGATACTGAATTTCTTACTGGCACCCGGCATTTTTACAAATCCTGTTTCTCTGTCAAAAGAAGCCTTCTTCCCATCTTTGCTGATATTGATGATGGCTGCATACTCATCATGCCCTGCCGGTACATCTACTCTTAAAATATCCAGCATCTCTCCTTTTTTGTCAACCACGGCATTCCCCTCAAGCCATGCATTGAACTTACCATTAAGGTAGGTGGAATCATAAGGCATAAAATTTGTTTTCCGCCAGTTATCTACTTTCAATAAATCTGCATTTATTGGGGCAGAAAGCATCATGGCACTATATCTTTTTCCCCATTTAGTTGTGGGTGCAGTGGCATACTCCACTGCTCGCCAGATTCTGTTATGATGAACAATAATAGGCACAGGAGCAGTATGATATTCCCCCTCCAGTATCAATCCTGTTGTTTTGCTGGAAGGGGTTGTCCAGGTATATCCGTTGTCGGTAGACTTACGGATAATAAAATTACCATGGTGTTTATTAGTACCCATGATATACAAAGCGCCGTTATGATAAAACAGATTAGACCAGAATTGCCCGTTAATACTTGAAATCTGTTGCCAGGTTTTTCCTTTATCTTTTGAAGAGAAAATTCTACTTTGGGCCGAGGCAAACTCATTTGACTTAGGACCGAATTCATCATGAGAGGCAATATAAGTCCCGTCTGGTAGAATACAGATAGATGGCGAACCGATGTATTTTCCTGTTTCTTTTGAAATATAATCTATCACTATGCCCGGAGGTGGCGGTGGAGTCTGGCTAAACGCTACACCATTTATAAGAACTGTAAAAACAAAATAAAGGATAATGGAGCTTAGGTTTTTAATCATCGAGGTTATGGGGTTTTGTTAATTAAAATAACAAAGAAATTATCAATTTGCCCAATGAGTAATCTGAAAATAAAAAACGGACAACCTGTTTCCAGATTGCCCGCTTACCATTGTTAAATAGAGATTTTGAGAATCATTAACGAGGACGGCCACCGCCGCCGCCACCAGCTGGCGCTTGTTGTTGTTGGCCTTGGCCGGCACCATCTCCTTCGCCTGCTTTTACATCATCATTATTCACTTTTTTCTTGTTACGGAACATTCCGCCACCACCATTGAAATCCATTTTACCAAATGAATAGTTGATAGAAACACGGAACCCTCTGTTATATACATGACGAACCGAATTAGACGTAAACGTAGGATCTTGTGCAAAGCTCTTAATAGTCATTGCTTTAGTAAATGGATTATCTAAACCAAAATTGATGCTACCTTTCTTGTTATTAAAATCTTTCTTCACACCAATATTGTAGTTTCTCCATGCTCCCTGATACCCTTGCAACTGAATCTGGCGACTACCGAAAAATCCGAATGCCTGTGCGCCCCATCCTTTAGTGAATGTATACGAGGCATTGAAGTTAAAGTTTGAATTCCAACCTTTGTTTTCGATACCCACCACTGTATTTTTATAAGAGTTATCATTTTGCAATACCGGAACCACAATAGAGCCCGCCAACATATTATAGGTAAAGTTAGCTCCACCACCCAATCTGAAACTCTTCGTTGGTTGAATATTCAAGAATATGTTTGCACCATAGTAGTTGGTTTTTCCGATATTATCAAAAGTAGTAGTAATAACGCCTTGCTCGCTAACTGACCTTACAGAAGTGATATTGTTATTGGTAAGTCTTCTGAATATTGCCACATTGATTGAATTGGCCTTAAAGTAGGTGTTATAATTCAATTCAAAATTATGGCTCAGTTCAGGCTTCAATAATGGATTACCGTAAGAAATGTTCAGTGGGTCAGCATAGTTCACAAACGGATTCAGGAAGTCCATGTTCGGGCGTTGAATACGTTGTCCGTAACTGAATCTGACTTTATGGTTCTTCGGAAAATCTTTTGATATGGCAACCGTTGGCACGATGTTATCATACGGTGCGATGGTTGTAGGGCCATCTGAACTCTGGAATTTGGCAGTGATATGCGTATTCTCGTAACGAACACCCATTTTTAAACCCCATTTTTTAGGCAATGCCAAAGTAAGTGAAGTATAAGCCGAGGCTACACTTTGTTGATAATTAAAGTTATTGGTACGGCTTGGTACAATTACATAATCATTGGCTTGTTCATTATATTGAAAGAAATCATAAGCACTCGTTACATCACGAATCACATACTTGGCACCTGTTTCAAAAATATTCTTTTTAAATGGCAGATTATAATCGGCCTGAAAAGTAGTTTCAGCGTTTTTACCATCATTATTACTTTTATTGAAAGGCAGATTGTTCTGATCGGTAGTAAAGTCTGTATTACGCAGATTTCTTCCGTGTTGAATCAAAAACTGGAAATCGTGTCCTTGCTCTTTAAAAGTTCTGGTATAGTTAAAATCAAAGTCGATGCTGTTATTATTACGTAATTGTTTGATATAGCGCGTATATTCCTGCAAAACCGCATTATCTGCACCTGTCAGCAATGAAGTTTGCGGCCCTTTGGTATTGAAATTTCCTACGCCCAAACGACCTGTCAGACTCAAAGAGTTTTTTGAATTGATGTCATAATCAACGCTTAGTTGCGTATTACCAAACAAACGTCTTACTCTGTTGGCATCTGTTTGTGCAAGTGTAGTGCTCGAACCGCGTACCGAACTCATACGTGTGCTTGAGCCATCGCTTGGTGTATTATAACCAGAGTTTCCACCAAAGTTCAGAGAAGTACCCACTTTTTTCTTACGTAAGTTCAGATTTCCAAAAGCATTGGCACCACGCAATCCCGCTCCGGCATTAACAAAACCTGTCAGCCCTTGTAAAGTATTCTTTTTTGTAATGATATTAATGATACCAGCTGTACCCTCTGCATCATATTTAGCTGACGGAGAAGTAATTACTTCTACCGATTTAATCATATCAGAAGGAATCTGTTTGATAGCATCTGCAATATTTGAAGCCAGAATACTCGATGGTTTGTTATTTATCAAAACCTTGATATTGCTACTTCCGCGCATCTGTACGTTGCCGTCCATATCAACTGTTAGCATCGGCACTTTTCTCAGCACATCTTCGGCAGTACCACCTCTGCTTGTAATGTCTTTTTCTGCATTATAAACCAGCCGGTCAACTTTATCTTCCACCAGAGCGGCTTGTCCTGTTACGGTGACTTCATTTAAAATCTTGGTATCAGTCGCCATCAATAAGTTTCCGACGTTCACATCGGCTTTATTGGTAGTTATTTCAACTTTGGCAATAGTAGCGTTTTTATAACCAATAAATGAAGCAACTACTTTATAAGTACCTTTAGCCAGGTTTTTAATGGTAAAAGCCCCATTCATGTCGGTCATTGAGCCTTCAACAACTTTATTGTTTTTGTCATATACGGCAACAGAGGCAAATTCTACTGGTTTATTAGTAGTTGAGTCGATTAGCTTACCACTGATTTTGGCGTTGCCTCTCGGAATTTCGTCTTGTGGGATTTGTTGTTGTTGTTGCTGATTCATTCCAGGGAAACCACCACCTGAGCGTCCGCCTCCTCCAAAACCACCGCCTCCACCTCCACCAGGAAACTGTGCAAACGTAGCTGTAACTAATCCCATAGAAAGGAATGCAAGTAAAATTCTTTTTTTCATTAGCGTAAATAAATGTTAAACTGTATAGCGGTGTGATAGCTAAAAAATCTTGTTTTAATACAAAATTACAGCGCAAACCTGCATTAAATACTGGAGTTCACATTAAAAGATTTATAAAAATTACCAGAACCGTAAAATAGTAGATGAAAGGTTCAGATAAATAGATGAGCCCGAAATTCAGAAATGGCATAAATCAATACGCTATGATATATACGCAAGGCAGAGAAGTTTATAAATGATACTTACGTCGGATGGGATTGATGAAGAATTTCTTGTGCATCGTAAAACTTTCAGGGTGCATCTGGTCGAACAAGACTTTCCACTCTTCAAATCTTTCCGGTTCGGCTTTGGCGAACTTTTCCCTGTCTATTTTTTTGCTGATCAGATACTCTTCAAAAGTCATTGTTTCACGTTTTTGTACAAATTTAAAAGTTATTTTCTGAATAGCTAAGACTTGTTTGAAATATTGCCTTTGCGCAAAGTATTTGCATAAAATCATGATATAAATACAATCCTGAATTTGCAGTTATACGTAAATATGCTAAATTGTTGTCTATTCCATTTTTACCTCGTAGACCATGAAAGAAATCGAAAAAAAGCATCCCTTGGCAATCAGGTGGTTTCATTGGATAAACTTTCCGATACTCTTGATTATGATCTGGAGTGGGATGCTCATTTATTGGGCTAATGGTGTATATAAAATCCAGATAGGCGACCTTGTACTGCTAAAATTCTTCCCCGACTGGTTTTATAAATCTTTAAAAATACCTTACCGGTTAGCCGAGGGCATGGCTACTCACTTTGTTTTCATGTGGATTTTCTTTCTGAATGGTCTGCTTTATGTTTCTTATACTTTGATTTCAGGAGAATGGCGTTATTTAATACCCAACAAACGTTCTTTTAAAGAAGCCTGGCAGGTACTTCTGCACGATTTATACATCCGCAAATATCATCCGCCTCAAAGTAAATACAACGGTGCCCAGAAGGTAGCGTATTCAGCCATTATAGTAATGGGATTCGGCTCATTAATTACTGGCTTAGCCATCTACAAGCCTGTGCAGGCTTATTGGTTAACATGGCTGCTGGGTGGATATTCTTTTGCCCGTTTTTTACATTTTGCCTTAACTATTGGCTACGTTTTGTTCTTTCTGATTCATATTATACAGGTTATCAGAGCAGGTTGGAAGAATTTCCAGTCAATGATCACCGGTTTTGAAGTAAAGAAAGAGATTGCACCACCCAAAGAGGAGGAGCCAGAAGAAGAACCTAACCCTATTATTGAAGCCTGATAAACACTGTTATGAAAAATAATACAGAACAATGGTCTGAAAAAAAAATACAGAGAAGAACTTTCTTCTCCTTCGCTGGTTTTATTCTCGCCAGTTTAAGTGGCTGGTTTTCATGGAAATGGTATAGCCATTTGCCTAAAACAAATAATAGATTAGATGAGACTACCAGAGATGTACTAGGCTTTAATGAAAAGGTAAAAGACCAGTTTTTCAGCAATAATAATCTGGCTAAAACTTACTCAAAAGCAAGAGCAGCCAAACGTCCGCGTTTAAATGGCTTTATAGGGATTCAAGAAAACATTGATGTAGAAAAATGGCAACTGGAAGTGGTTAATGCAACGGGTAAGCCCTCTGTCTTTTTCCAGATGAATCAGATTAAGGCTTTACCAAAGCAGGAAATTATTTATGATTTCAAATGCATTGAAGGCTGGGACCAGATTGTACATTATGGAGGCATCAGATTTTCTGATTTTCTAAAAAAATATAATTTAGGTAAAAAGGAAGGCAGCAACGAATGGTATAAATATGTAGGCTTAGAAACCCCAGACGCCAAATATTATGTAGGATTAGATATAGAAAGTGTTCTACATCCACAAACATTATTGTGTTTTGAAGTAAACAACCAACCTTTGCCCAAATTTCATGGTGCTCCATTGCGCCTGATTATCCCGGTAAAATATGGAATAAAAAACCTGAAACGAATAGGTAAAATGTATTTTTCGGATACCCCACCACGCGATTACTGGCATGAGCTGGGCTACGACTATGACGTTACGCTTTAATCAATGTTCCGCAACCAGCCTGTCAGGCTTCTGCGTTCACGGTTAGCCGGCAGTACTTCATGTTCAATCTTGTCACTTTCAAAAACCACCAATCGGCCACCCATAGGCAATACAATTTCTTCTTTATCTGGTAAATATAAAACTAATTCACCGCCATTATCGGGCTGCCAGTTCTGATTAAGATAGCAGATAAAGGATAATTTACGGCCTGAATCGTTTCTGAATTTATCCAGATGCCTTTTATAGAATGTGCCAACCGGATAAGAAGCATAGTGAATTTCATACGAACGGAGCCCAAGGAAGCAGGTATAGTTTACATAATTCATAAACTCTTCTAATCGCTCCAGAAACCTGGCTTCACTCGAATTAGCCTTGTCTTTTTCTAACCACAAGATTTCGTCTCCACGAATATTCTTAACCACTTCATGGCCTTTGCTTATACCAGCCTGCTTAAATTCAAGTGCCTGATAGTGAGCCATAAAACTATTATTGAGTTCAGCTATTTCTTCCTCAGACAGAAAACTATCCAAAATGCCATATCCTCTTTCAACTATTTGAGAAATTATTGATTCAAATGAAACTAACCATGTTTCTTCCATATTTTATGCGTATTTTTGCACCCGTTTTATGCGCTGTTGGGAAATTTAGTGATTGAGTGATTTAGTGAATGAGTGATTATAAATCATAATAAATATCCCCAAGCCTTATATTTTAAAATTGTATTCAGTTGAACCTACGTGTTCACAAAATTAGATAAAAATGTCATTTCTTCAAGAATTACACAAACGTCGTACTTTCGCTATCATTGCTCACCCCGATGCCGGTAAAACCACTCTGACTGAAAAACTACTCCTTTTCGGAGGGGCGATTCAGACTGCCGGGGCGGTGAAGTCAAATAAAATTAAAAAATCAACCACTTCCGATTTCATGGAAATTGAGAAGCAAAGAGGTATCTCGGTAGCCACTTCAGTAATGACGTTTGAATACAGAGACCTTAAAATTAATATCCTAGATACGCCCGGTCACAAAGACTTTGCAGAAGATACTTATAGAACCCTTACGGCTGTCGATAGCGTAATTCTGGTAATTGACTGCGTGAAAGGTGTGGAGGAACAAACAGAGCGATTAATGGAAGTTTGCCGCATGCGCAATACTCCCGTGATTATCTTTGTTAACAAACTTGACCGCGAGGGCCAGAATCCATTCGATTTATTAGATGAATTAGAGCAAAAGCTAAGCATCAGTGTTCGCCCGATTACCTGGCCGGTGAATGGTGGCTCTAATTTCAAAGGTGTATATCACCTGCTTGAAAAGAAGATGAACCACTTTGCTATCAATAAAACCCGTTTGGAAGATGATATTGAAGTAATAGCTTTAGATTCAGATGTATTAGACAAAAAGGTTGGAGAAAAAGATGCCAACCAATTGCGTGAAGATGTAGAGCTGATTGAAGGTGTATACACTGAATTCAATCAAAAAGATTATTTAGAAGGAAATCTCGCCCCTGTATTTTTTGGTAGTGCCGTAAGTAATTTCGGGGTAATGGAATTACTAAACACTTTCTGCGATGTATCACCGATTCCGGTGCACCGCATGACAGATAAGCGATTAGTTGAGCCGGAAGAAAAGAAATTCAGTGGTTTTGTATTTAAAATCCATGCCAATATTGACCCTCGCCACCGTGATAGAATTGCGTTTTTGAGAATTTGCAGTGGGCAGTTTGAACGTGGTAAATTTTACAAACACGTGCGTCTAAGCAAAGAAATGCGTTTCTCCAGTCCATTTGCATTCCTGGCTGATAGAAAAGACGTAGTTGAAGATGCTTATCCGGGAGACGTAATCGGTTTATATGATACCGGAACTTTTAAAATTGGTGATACTTTGACTGAGGGCGAAGAATTACAATTCACAGGTATTCCTAGTTTCTCTCCTGAGATATTCAAAGAGGTAATTAATAATGACCCAATGAAATCAAAGCAATTGGAGAAAGGTGTTCAACAATTAACGGATGAGGGTGTCGCCCAATTGTTTACCATTCAGCCGGGTAACAGAAAAGTTATCGGAACTGTAGGAGAACTACAATTTGAGGTAATTCAATACAGATTATTAAATGAGTACGGCGCCAGTTGTCGATTTGAGGCCCGCCCCTACTCTAAGGCTTGCTGGATAACGGCAGAAGATAAAAACAAGCTAGCTGAGTTCGTTCGTCTGAAAAGCAATTTCATTGCCTATGATAAAGACCAGAATCCGGTATTCCTGGCTGAAACAGACTGGATTTTAAGAATGAATATTCAGAATAATCCGGATATCAAGTTTCATATGACCTCCGAATTCAAGACTGCATTGGCATATTAATCTTAATAAAACAAATCCCCTTCTCACTCAGAAAAGGGGATTTGTTTTTAATACTTCACTTTTATTCCGTGATATTGCTCTTGCTCTTTATAGTCTTTCCTTAGCGGATGTCCTTCCCAGTCAGCAGGTAGCAGAATTCTTCTTAAGTCAGGATGCCCTACAAAATCAATTCCTACCAAATCATACGCTTCACGTTCATGCCAATCGGCTGTACGCCAGATAGGTGTCACTGATGGTATTTTAGGCAAAGTTTCTCCCTCTCCATTTCTGGGCACTTCCACTTTCAGCACAAAATTATGTCCGTAAGGAATGGACGTCAGATGATAAATTACCTCAACTGTTCCTACCTCAGCCCCATTATCAATAGCGGTAATGCAGGCCAGATAATCAAAATACAATTTGGGTTGCACGTGCAGAAACTGACAGATTTCCAATATCTTATCTGCCGGAACTGTCAGGCTTGGTTGTGGTGAGGTTTTGTCTTCTTTCAAAACAACCTCATCGCCAAACATACTTATAATTAATAATCTTATCAGGTCAAAATCTAGCATTATCTATTGAGTGAATGAGAGAAGATAAAAAAGCTATTAATAAACATCAAAGCTCTATTGTTTTAATCATTTTACTCCCAAAAAATCTAAAATTTATTCAAAAAAAATTTATCAACAGTAAAGGTAAAACATATTCTGTTATCTTTGAAAACAAATAAGTTTATTTAAGGTATTAAACCTTTTCTGTGCAATTCATTCTAAGAATCACAACGTTGTAGAAATATTCACAATTAGTACAATCAATCTTATTAAAACAATGAAAAAAATCCTTTTAGTGTGTACGCTTGTAGGTGGGTTGATTTCTGGTGCTTTTGCGCAGAATGATAAAGCAACTCGTGGAGAGAGGGTAGAAAGAACACCTGAACAACGCGCAGAAATGAGAACCAAACACATGCAGGAATCCCTTGCATTAAGCAATGACCAGTATCAGAAAGTATTAGCCATCAATCTTGAGCAAGAGAAAAAGAGAGAGGCGTTCATGAAAGAACAAAAAGAAAAGATGGCTGCAAACCGCGATCAAATAAAAGCCAATCGTGAGGCCGTTTTGAAAAGCTATGAAAGTGTGCTTACTCCTGAGCAAATGACAAAATTCAAAGATGACGCCAAGAAAAGAAAAGAAGAAATGCGTGATAGAATGAAAGGCAGAAGAAGAAGATAATTTTCGGGCTTCAATAAAGCAAAAGGCACAGTAATCTGTGCCTTTTGCAGTTTTAGAACTAATATCTGATAGAAGACAGATAGGTTTTGCCTCCAGCATAAATCGTCAGATCATAGCCTGTTTTTTCTCCTCGTTCATTTCGTACCGGACCAATAAAATAGCTAAATTGGTCTAGCTCTTGTTTATTTATTTCAAAAGCCCTCTCTTTTTCCAGCTTAGTGGTATAATAGTTGTTCAGTGCTTGTTGATTACTAGTGGTTTGCGCTTCAGTTTTTTGTTTTTCCAAAGATTTTAATTCAAACGTTAATTTTCTTTGGCTATCAATAAAAGGCTGTTTACTTTCTTCAAACTTTGCCAGAATCATTTTTAAATCCTTGTTATTACCTTGTTGAATAAAATCTTCAAGGCTTGGCATCTCTTTAATATCCTGCAAATATTCCTCGGTCTTTTTGTCTGAAGTTTGGGAAGTAACAGCATTTTCGTTGCTATTACCCCTTAAATTGTTACTACATCCGCCTATACTAGATTGAAAAACAGCGCCTTGCAAAGTGCTGAATCCCGGGTTTAAAAGTATATATTTACCCGCATCGTAAGTAATATTCGCTTCGGCAGAAATAGTATTGGCTATTTCACCTACTATTACTTTACTAACCTGATAAGTATTTTTACCAGTTAAAGCAGAATTAAAATTAAGACTATCGGCACATGGTTTCATTATCCATAATTCATTACCTGTTATACCATCATTGGCCATAAAATATAAAGAATTATTATATACAAAAAGTCTGGAAGGACTCGAATAGTTTGGACCCGGATAAATATCTTTTACAAGAGTAGTGCCGGCTGTTGTACCATTACTCTTCCATAATTCGCTACCTATGTAATTCGTAAAAGAGTAGCCACTAAAAAAAAGCTCGTCATTAAATTTTATTATTTGCGAGGCATTTAAACCGTCTTTAACCAAATTTACGGAATTACCGTCAGTGGAATATAATTCTGAGCCATAATTGCTTCTACTTGCGCTAAAATACACTTTACTATTATAAATTGCGAATTCACTCTGTCCATAGTTTGATGGATACGAACCGTAATAACCACTATAAATGTCGGAAATCATTACGGTTCCGTCATAGGTTCCGTCACTTTTCCAGATTTCTCTACCATTTGTATCGTTAATTGCCGAGAAAATCAATAGATTATCATTATAATTCGTCAGGTTATCTGGAGATGAGGAATTAGTTCCAGGATAAATATCTTTTACCTGATACGTTCCCCATTCAGTTCCATCAGTTATCCAAAGTTCATATCCATTTCCGTTATTACAAACAAAGAACATTTTATTGCCTACTCTTCGAAAATCAAACAAAAATCCACTGGCGTTGGGGCCAGGGGTAATATCTTTAACCATAACTGTACCCGCTTCAGTACCATCAGTTTTCCATAATTCGAAGCCAGACTGATAGGTAGAAAAAACAAAATAGGATGTTCCATTAACATCATACATCGGTGCACCGGAATAACCGTAATAATTCCAGTCGTCAAGAGTTTTAACTAAATTAATATTAGTGCCATCTGTTTCATAAAGTTTGTTACTAGTAAGAATTCTGATTTTATTACCTGATACTCCTATGGCACTAATAGAAGAAGAGAATGATTGCCAAAGACTTAAGGCTTCTCCATTGGTTCGCCATAAACCATTACTTCTAACTATATATACGTAACCATTTAAGCTGACAAAATTATTATAGAATGTAGAAGATGCCGAATAGTAATCTTGGGTATAAATCCCTCCTTGCGGATAAGGAACAAAATCCATAAAAAGATTAGTGTTATATCCATTTGTTTTCCATAATTCTAAACCATGCTCATTGTCATCATAGGTAAAAATCAGGTTATTGTTTATTCCGGCTTTATAACTAAAATTGTTGTATCCGTAATGAATACCGGTTTCTATGTCTTTTACAAGGCTTACCGAATTGCCATCGGTTTTAAATAATTCGTATCCAACTACATTATTATAAGCAACGAAATAAAATTGATTCATAGACGAAACCATTAAAGGATATTCGTTTTTAAAAGTCAGCGAAGGATTCGCATTTCGTAAGTTAACCGTTCCGGCATTGGTTCCATCCGTTTTAAGAAATAAAGACTCTCCGCCACTGGTAGCCACTGTAAATATTAAATTCGAACCTATAGCCATAAAATTGCCGTAAGTAGCACTTACAGTTCCTGGAGAAAAGTCATTCACCAATGTTGTCCCGGCCTCTGTTCCATCGCTTTTCCAGAGTTCAAAGCCTTCTAATCCGCTATTGGCCAGGAAAAACAATTTACCATTCACAGCAATAAATTTTTTTCTGGCGCTACTTGAAGAAAAAGTGTAATCGTCACTTTCGATACTCGTCGAATTGATATCCTTTACTAATTGCGTTCCTGCCATTGTACCATTTGTTTTCCATAATTCTCTTCCATTTATTCCATCATTGGCAGTAAAAAATACAGTATTCCCGACTTTTATAAAATCTCTTGGGTAAGAAGAAGTATTGGCAGCTATATTTTTTAAAAGATAGGTTCCGGCCGATGTGCCATCACTTATCCAGAGTTCGGTATCATAATTTGTATCTTGTGAAGCGAATAAAAGCTTACCATTATACTCAAAAAAATCACCCATTGATGTACTGTTTGAACCTGGGTTCATATCTTTTACCAGATTGGTACCGGCATTAGTACCATCACTAGACCAAAGTTCCCTACCCGATATACCATCATTTGCTATGAAAAATAACTTATTGCCAACGGCAGTCAAATAAGATGCACCAGAAGAATTATTACCAGGATAAATATCTCTTACTATGTAAGTCCCTGCCGGCGAGCCATCAGTGACCCATAGTTCACTACCCTCATTTTGAGTAGTTATAGTGAAAAAAAGTTTATTATTTACTAAAACAGGCGTGGTATAAAAATAGGAACCTAAGCTTCCGGGATTTAAGTCTCCTAGCATATATGTACCATCAGCAGTGCCGTCTGTCACCCAAAGTTCTGTACCGTTTACTCCGTCATTAGCCATAAATACCATTTTATTACCTAGCTTATAAACTGAACCAGGATTGCTGCTCCCTTGTCCCGGGTTGATATCCTTAACCATATGAGTTCCAACAGTTGTTCCGTCGGTAACCCAGAGTTCAGTTCCGGTATAATTAGGATTATAACTATAACCAGTAAAAAATACCATTTGGTTTAATACATATAAGTTGTAGCCATCAATATATAAGCCATTGTTCTGGGAATAATTTGCGACTACATTTGTTCCATTAGGCGTACCATCACTTACCCATATTTCTTTATTTGAGTTGCCGCCTTTTGCCACAAAATATTGTTTACCGTTGGCCTCAACCATTACCCTTGGATGAGAGCTAGCATTACTGGTTATAATGTCTTTGAGCAATTCCTGAGCAGAGGAAATAAAAGAAATAAAAGTAAACAGAATTACATAGAGTTGCTTCATAAAATAGCAGTTAAAAATTAGATAAAAGTGATACAGCACCGGATGATGAATACATTCGGCTAATTTTTCTAATGTTGTTAAAAGTATTTTTGATAGACAGAAGAATTTTAGTAACAGCAATTAGTCTGCATCAAAAAAGTTTTATGGCTATGAATGGAGAGAGAAGACAAAAATAAATGCCGTCACAGCAAACTTATTATTGATTCTACTTTTTTAAATTACTTTGTAAAAGTATATAAAAAACATGATAATTCTATATTTGTTGAGATAAAAGATAAAGCACGGCCATACGAACTGCCACTCCGTTTTCAACCTGGTCAAGAATGATCGAATGATGCGAATCTGCTGCATCGCTTGATAATTCTACGCCTCTGTTGATAGGCCCCGGGTGCATCAATACAATTTCTTTGTCCAGTTCATCCAACATTTGTTTGTTGATACCAAAATACAAAGAATACTCTCTCAAAGATGGAAAATATTTGATTTGCTGGCGCTCCAGCTGGATTCTTAATACATTGGCAACATCACACCATTTCAGGGTATCTTTTACACTATGCGAAATCTTTACACCAATCTCACTGATATATTTTGGCAAAAGCGTATTAGGCCCACAGATAGTGATTTCGGCACCTAATTTTTGTAAACAGAATATATTAGAAAGCGCAACTCTTGAATGAAGAATATCTCCGATAATAGCTATTTTCTTTCCTGTCAGATCTCCGATTTTCTCTTGCATAGAAAAAGAATCTAACAAGGCTTGCGTTGGGTGTTCGTGTGTCCCATCTCCGGCATTAACAATATTAGCTTTAATTTTCTTCGATAAATAATGTGGTGCTCCCGGACTGGCATGGCGCATCACAATCATATCTACTTTCATGGCCAATATATTATTGACCGTATCAAGCAGGGTCTCTCCTTTTTTTACCGAGCTTCCTGAGGCAGAAAAATTGACAACATCAGCCGAAAGTCTTTTTTCGGCTAATTCGAATGAAAGGCGTGTACGGGTCGAATTTTCAAAAAATACATTGGCAATCGTTACATCTCTCAGCGAAGGAACCTTTTTAATCGGGCGATTAATCACCTCTTTAAATTCTTTAGCTGTTTCTAAAATAAGTTGAATATCGTTTGTTGTAAGGTCTTTTATACCGAGTAGATGTTTTGTACTCAATGATTGCATTTGAATAAGAGAAGTATGTTTGGCAAAATTAAAAAAAAAGCCCCAATGCACAAAAGGGGCTTATAAAAATCGTCAGTTTGATTGTTCGATGGTAACAATCTTTTGTATATCATCCCAGAAACTCGGGTAAGATTTTACAACTACATGAGGTTCTTCAATCGTTACATCGGCCAGCATAGCCAATGGTGCAAATGCCATCGCCATGCGGTGGTCGTCGTAGGTGGCAATAGTAATCTCCTTGCTACCAAAATCAAACCCCGAACCTGCTACTTTATATTCAGTGTTTGAAACGACCTCTGTCAGGCTTCCACCAAATTTGCTTAACTCATTCTGCAAAGCCAAAATACGGTCTGTTTCTTTTATTTTCAAGCTTTCAATACCAGTAAAAGTAGCGTCAATACCTTTTGCTACACAGGTAACAGCTACTGTCTGCGCCAAATCCGGGCAATTGGTAAAATCCCATGTCAATGATTCTTGTGCAGGTATTTTAGTTAAAAGTACACCATCTTGAGTAAATGTACTTTTCACACCTAGCTGAGTCATGATCTCAACAATGGCACTATCTCCCTGTAAAGAGTTTTCTTTCAGTCCTAATAATTCCACTTGTGTATCTTCAAACGTCGACAAAGCCACTATACTATACCAATAGCTAGCACCCGACCAGTCAGATTCTATTTTATAGCTTGTTGGCATATAGCTCTGCGGAGCAACGCTGATTACTTTTTTATCCCAATCTGCCACTACTTCCACCCCAAAAGCTTTCATTTGGGCAAGTGTCATTTTTATGTAAGGAATTGACCCTAGCTCACCTGTCAGATTAATGGTTAAACCATGGGGTAATGATGGACCAATCATGATTAAGGCTGAAATATACTGGCTACTTACATCTCCTCTGATAGTTACCTCATTGCTTTTCTGTTCGCTCAATCCATGAATCTGCAAAGGTGGATACCCTTCTTTTTGCAGATAATCAATTTCTGCACCGATGGTTTTTAAGGCTTCCACCAGAATTCCGATAGGTCGCTCACACATACGGGGCGTACCTGTCATATTCTTGCTTTGGTTAGTTGCAGTAAAGTAAGCTGTAAGAAAACGCATGGTTGTACCGGCATCTATTACATCAGCCACTGGCTCTTCCGATTGAAGCAGACGAATCATGGTCTGGGTATCACGTGCAGAAGAGAGGTTTTGCAAATCTCCTTTAAAACCTGATAAAGCATTGATAATCAAAGCTCTGTTACTTTCTGATTTCGAAGAAGCTAATTGAATTTTTGTGTTAAATACCTGAGAGTTCTTGAAGAGAATTACTTTTTCCAAAATATAAGTAGTGGTTTGTCGTCCAATCTGATTTCAATTGCAAAATTAGGGTTTTATACCAAACCACAGAAGCATTATTCTGAAATTTCTCTTTTTTTTTGCAAAAGGCTAGTTTTAAAGGAATTATTGAAATTTCGGGGAAAATTTTCCCCCAAACAAACAGAATTTTCTAATTTTTCGTTTAATTCTATATTTGGAATAAATTTTTTATCACAACTAACAGAATCGTCAATACACACAACAAATTCTTTAAAGTCATGAAAAACATCCTATATGCAGTAATCGTATTTTTTTCTTTAGTCTCCTTGAGTTCTTGTGAAGTAATAGAAGACTTGAAGCCATCTAATGATGATAAAACTCAAACAGATACCACCTCAACCGGAACAACAAATCCGACTAATCCAACTAATCCGACAAATCCAACTAACCCTACTGATCCTACTGGTTCAGATTATATAGAAGCTTCGCCTCAGGATATTATGAATCAGACGTATGGGCCTGATGATTTACAGAAATTTGATATTCATATTCCGGCTAAGCGCTCTCTTACTAAAACCAAGGTAGTGATCATTCTACATGGTGGTTCATGGAAAGAATTAGATAAAGGATTTATGAATAATTATGTCAGTCAGATTAAGTCAAAAGGAGATAATTGGGTAATTGTAAATGCCAATTACCGCCTGACTTTCCAGAATGGCATCAAGTATGATCAACAGATTCAGGACATTAGTACCCTTATAACCAAAGTACTTTCATTACGCCAGCAGTATAATTTCTCAGATAAAATTTACTTTATTGGTGCCAGTGCCGGCGGACATTTAGCTTTAGCTTATTCTTACACGGTTGATAAATCTAAAAATGTAAAGGGGATTTCAGTGATAGCAGCACCAGTTGATTTAACTTCTGACAAAATACGTGTAGGCGAGTTCGGGGGAGATATTGAGAATTTAATCGGCCAATCATATAGTGCTAATCCTGATGCTTTCAAAAGAGCCAGTCCACGTTATCAGGTTTCTAAAGTTGCCCCTCCTACCATTATGTTCTATGGCGGAAAAGATGATTTTATCCCGTCAGACCAGGGAGAATTCTTAAAACAACAATTACAAGCGAATGCCGTGATTAATTCATACAATTTCTATCCTGAACAAGGACACGAATGGATGCTCCTAAGCGAAACCATCGATAAAACCTTAGTTTTCTTCGGCGACGATAATTCAAGAAAATAAGATTAATATATACAAATGCAAAAGCCTCTCAGATTGATTTCAGAGAGGCTTTTGTTTATTGAGTGATTGAGTGATTGAGTGATTAATCTTAGATGATGAGTTAATAAGTAAATCAGCCTTTAATCACTCAATTATACAAGATAACTACTAATACTCATAATATCAGCAAAAACACCTGAGGCCGTTACTTCTGCACCTGCGCCCGGGCCTTTGATTACCAATGGATTATGTTTATAGCGTTCGGTGGTAAACGAAACAATATTTTCAGAACCCGCCAGATTGAAGAATGGATGACTTCTGCCAACAGTCTTCAACTCAATCGTTACTTTTTCATCATCTAAGGTAGCAATGTATCTGAGCACTTCATTTTTTGCTTCTGCCTCTGCTAATAGTTTCTCAAATCTCTCGTTATCTTTTTCTAACTCCACAAAAAATTCATCTACCGTTTTGGCTTGAAGACAGGCATCATTCAAAAGATTGATAATTTTTACATCTTCCGGCTCCAGTTTTAAACCACACTCTCTTGAAAGAATCAATATCTTACGCGCCACATCTTGCCCACTCAAATCATCTCTAGGATCAGGCTCGGTATATCCTTTGGCTTTCGCTTCACGCACTACATCTACAAATCTATCTCCAGCTTTGAAATTATTGAAGATATAGGCCAAAGTACCCGATAATACTGCCTCTATCTTATGAATTTTATCGCCACTGGTTATTAAACCTTGTAATGTATTGATAATTGGTAAACCCGCGCCAACATTGGTTTCGTACAAAAATTTAACCCCATGTTTCTGAGCTGCTTTCTGTAACATGAAATATTGCTCAAATTTCCCTGAATTGGCAACTTTATTAGGTGTAACAATAGAAACACTGGCGCTCAATAAAGAATAATAATATTGTACGATATTCTTATCAGCCGTTGAGTCTACAAATACACTATAAGGTAAGTTCAAATCCTGTACATCTGAAATAAACGAACCTATATTGGCTATCTCGCCATTTTCCAGTAAATCCTCTTTCCATGTTTCCAAACTGATTCCACCTTCCTCAATCAACATTTTTCTGGTATTAGTGATACCCACTAATCTGATATTCAGATTTTTGCGTGCCTTCAAATAGTCTTTTTGTTCACGAATCTGGCGTATCAGAGTACTACCGATTAATCCGGTTGCTCCTACTAAAAACAGATTCAAAGTCAAGCCATCAACCTGAAAGAATGTTTCATGAATCGCATTCAGGGCTTTGCCTATATCTTTTTTATAGATAACCACTGAAATATTCAACTCAGAAGAACCCTGCGCAGTAGCTACTACATTAATCCCGTTTTTACCAAGAACAGAGAATAATTTACCAGAAGTACCAGAGCTTGATTTCATGCCTTCTCCTACTACAGCCAATACCGACAGGTTCTGCTCAATAGAAATATTATCCAGCAATCCTTGTGCTATTTCGGTAGCAAAACCTTCTTCCAGAATCTCTTTAACCCCATAGGCAGATTTAGGATCAACCGCAAAACAGATTGAATGCTCTGATGATGCCTGAGAAATAAGGATAACACTAATCTTATTTTTTGCCAGAATAGAGAATAATTTGGCCGAAATACCTGCCACACCAATCATTCCACCACCTTGAAGATTGACTAAAGCAATATCATCAATCGACGAAATACCGGTAATTGAATACTCTTTGGTTTCAGCGGTTTTGCTGATAAGCGTACCTGGGTGTTTATGATTGAATGTATTTAATATCTTGATAGGTATACTCTTATAAAAAGCAGGGGTCAGACTCGGCGGATAAATCACCTTTGCCCCAAAGTGCGACAATTCCATCGCTTCGGCATAAGTGATGGTAGGAATCGTAAAAGCATTTTTTACTTTTCGAGGGTCGGCCGTCATCATCCCGTTTACATCCGTCCAGATTTCAATGACTGCCGCATTGAGTGCTGCGCCAAAGATGGAACCTGAATAATCAGAACCACCACGACCAAGGGTTGTAGTTACCCCATCAATGGTAGAGCCTATGAAACCCGTAATACATTGTAGTTTATTCGTTTGAGCAAAATGCTTGCGAATCAGTTCATTGGTCAATTCAAAATTCACATCAGCATAGCCAAATACATCGTTGGTTTTAATGACCTTCCGGGCATCTAAAAACTCGGCTTCAATACTACGGTTTTTTAAAGTTTCGGTAATAATAGTCGTTGATAGTCTTTCGCCAAAACTGACAATCAGGTCAAGGGTACGCATCGAGAGTTCTTTAATCAATGAAACGCCTTTCAACAAATCCTCCAATTCATTGAATAATCCTTTAACCTTGGCAATAGCCCCACTTTGATTTTTTACATCAATTAGCCCTCTTACTGCATTGAAATGGCGTTCTTCAACCGAGCGTAATTGTTCTAAGTACTCAGGGTCCGACTGAGTTGCCATTTTACCTATTTCAATCAGGCGATTAGTAACTCCACCCATTGCCGAATAAACCACCGCAATTTTACGACCTTCATCAAGGTTTTCTTTAATAATCTGAATAACCTGATTTATACTTTCTACTGTTCCAACAGAAGTACCCCCGAATTTTAAAACTTTCATTATTCTTAAATCATTGAGTGATTAATCGTGAATAGCGAATTAGTGATTGGTGAATTAGCGAATGCAGTTAAATGATAAAATAATCCATGAATTTTTGCTTTAATATACTTTTCAGCAATTTACTTTGAGATTTAACGAACCTTGTTTCAGGTATTCGCTAATTCACAATTCACTCATTCGCCATTATTCCAAATCCAACATAATTTACTATTTATAAAAAAATACCCCACTTCTGCTAAGAATGGGGTTAGATATTGATGAAGCGTGTGCAAATATAATGATTTATATACGAATCCAAGATAACTATCGATAAAATTGTGTTTTTCAAAGAATAGGCAATTTTACAGACCTATTATTTAGAAGATTACCTAAATATTTAAGCGACAATATTTGAATAATTCAATTATTTTCCGGTAATTCGTACTTACAACACTTGTTCAAAAAACTTATTTATCTTTTCTAGCAATGAATAATTTATTTAAAGCCTTAAACGACTCTACGCGCCGCGAGATATTAGAGATGCTGAAGGATGGCGATATGACTGCAGGCGATATTGCCGAACGCTTCGATATGACCAAACCAAGTATTTCGCATCACCTTGATTTATTGAAACAAGCCGATTTGGTGGCTTCTGTAAAGAAAGGGCAGTTTATCTATTATTCGCTGAATATGACTGTGATGGACGAAATTTTTGCCTGGTTTATCCAATTTAAACCCGCTCCTGCCGAAAAACCAAGAATCCGTCTGCAATTAAATCCACGAACAATCACTGATTAAAGTGCTCTACCTAGAGCGCAGCTAATTAATTGTTGACTCTCATGAAACGCAAATTGTTATTCGAATTGCTAATTATTGGCGTTGCATTAGCTCCGTTTACTTACTTGCTTGTTAGCTGGAATCCTGAAATACTGTCCGGGCAAACCCGTGTAATTCTGCTATATAGTGTTGCATCGCTCCTGTTCTATGTCCTGCCTCTATTAATGCAATATCTGGATACCCAGAAACCCAATGCAGACTTTTTGATTCGAAGTGATAAACGCATCCGCCTTATCTGGTCTTCTTACTTATCGGCTCTGGGCTTTATTCTGTTTTATTATCTGCTTCATTATACTGAGGGTGAGAGTATCCCACCACGCTATCTCGGTGTTGCCCTTTCTTTATTCCTGTTTGCCAGTGGTAATTTTCAATCGAACCTGCATCCAAGCAGTGCATTTGCCAGTAATAACTGGTTCTCTAAAGGTTTTCAGGAGAAAAGCTACCGGCAGTTACAACGTTTTACAGCCCGTTTGTTCTTTTGGGTAGGTATTGCCGGAACTGTTTTCTTTCTGGCCTTTACAGAAAGCCGATTGGTTTCGTGGGGTTTAATCTTTATCGGGGCAGTTATTTTCTATGGTATCGTTATCCGCCTTATCAGGAATATTGTGGCAAGTAGGTAGCCTCAAATAGCTTGACAGTTTCAACGGCTTCTTTTACATCATGTACTCTCAGAATACTGGCTCCATTCATTAAAGCAATCATATTAAGCGCAGTTGTACCATTCAACGATTCATCGGCAGTAATACCCAACGTTTTATAAATCATAGATTTACGCGAAATACCAACCAATAATGGTAAATCTAAAACCTGAAAGGCTGATAAATTCCTCATCATTTCAAAACCCTGTTTTGGACCTTTAGCAAAGCCAAAACCCGGATCAATGATGATATCTTTTACCCCCAATTGCCGCAATGAGAATACCTTTGCCTGTAATTCGCCAATAACGTCAACCGTTAAATTAGTATATTGATTCAGGCTAGTCATGGTTTCAGGATTCCCTCTGCTATGCATTAATATATAAGGTACGCCCAAATCAGCCACGGTCTGAAACATTTCAGCATCAAGATTACCTCCTGCAATATCATTGATTATAGTCGCACCAGCTTTAACAGCTTCTTTTGCCACTTGGCTCCGGAATGTATCAATTGAAATAATAGTATCAGGAAAATGCTTGATTATGGCCTCAATGACTGGCAAAACTCTATCGTTTTCTTCAGCAGTACTTATTTCAGCAGCATTTGGTCTGGTTGAGTAGCCTCCAATATCAATAAAAGTGGCTCCGTCGTTCAGCATTTTTCCGGTTGTATCAACAATTGCTTGTGTATTGGGTTCGTAGCGGCTTCGGGCAAAGAATGAATCGGGGGTAATATTCAGGATTCCCATGACCTTCGGCCTTGATAAATCCAGTAATTTTCCGGTAGAGATTTTTATTTGATGGTGTTTTGTATGGCTAAACTGAAATGACATTTGCTTATAGTGCCGAAGTTTTATAGTTTTGCAATAATAGACTATTATATTGAAAATTCCTTAAAATTATCCTTTTTTGGATAGCGTGCATGAACCAAACCGAAATCGAATACCGCAACATCATAAAAATTTGTCAGGACCTTTTCGAGAAAAAAAACAAAGATTATGGTACTTCCTGGCGAATACTCCGACTACCCAGTATTACCGACCAGATTTTCATTAAAGCCCAGCGTATCAGAACTATTCAGGATAATGGATTCAGCAAAGTAGATGAAGGAGAAGTGCCTGAGTTTATCGGTATCATCAATTATTGCGTAATGGCGCTGATACAACAAAAACTGATTGATGAGACTAAAATCGAGATTCCGTTTGACGAATTGCACGAATTATATAATGCCGAAATCGGAGAAGTAATGGAATTGCTTTTCAACAAAAATCACGATTACGGCGAAGCATGGCGTGATATGCGTGTAAGTTCAATGACAGATATTATTCTGATGAAATTATTCAGAATCAAGCAGATAGAAGACAATCAAGGCAAGACCATCGTCTCAGAAGGAATCAAAGCCGGATACCAGGATATTATCAATTATGCTGTTTTTTGTTTAATCAAACTTGGCCAGGCACAAGGTCAGCAATAAATTTCCTTACATTTAACAAGTGGTTAACAATTGGCTCTCCGGCTTCGAATTATATTTGCCAGATTGTTACTCATGCTGAAACTATACCTTATTCATTTATGAAACTCATTGCACAAATCGCACGCATCATTGTAGGTGTTATATTCATTTTTTCAGGTTTTGTTAAAGTAGTTGACCCTGTAGGTACGGGCATCAAACTGGAAGAATATTTCGAGGTTTTCTCGCAGGATATTCCTGCCCTGGAAAGCTTCTTTATGTTTTTCGCGCATAATTCGCTTACCTTATCCCTTATTTTCTGTGCTTTAGAGGTTATTCTCGGGGTAGCTACCCTGCTGTCCTATCGCATGAAAATCACTTCATGGTTGCTACTGGGCATCATCGTCTTCTTTACATTCCTTACCTTCTATTCGGCTTATTTTAATAAGGTAACTGATTGTGGCTGTTTCGGAGATTTCTTAAAACTAAAACCGTGGACATCATTCTATAAAGATATATTCCTGACCGTGCTTATCGTTGTTATATTCGTGTACAGAAACAAGTATAAAGATTCGAATCTGCACGCATTAATGGCTATTGTAAGTGTGATTTCGTTTGGCATTGGTATCTATGCCATTCGTTATTTACCGCCTATCGATTTCTTACCTTATGCCATTGGTAAAAGTATCCCTGATCAGATGAAACCAACGGGTATAAAACCTATTTTTGAATATACTTTCCTGAATAAGAAAACGGGTAGCGAAGAGAAATCAAGTGAGTTTCTGATGGATACCACTACGTATAAATATGTATCGTCAATAACTTTGAATGATGATAAGGTAAAACCTAAAATTACCGATTACTTTGTAAACGACGCACAAGGGAATGTCTATACCGACTCTACTTTTATGGGCAATAAACTGCTTTTAATCTTTAAAAATATTAAAGATATAGATAGCGACCAGATTGCCGAAATCAAGGCTTTAGCCAAAAGTGTACAGGGCAGTAATATTCAGCCTATCATATTGACCTCTGCCATTCAAAGCGAGTTTGAGCAGTTCCGCCAGACAAATGCCTTGACAACGCCATATTTTACGGCTGATGCGACGGTTTTAAAGACCATGGCACGAACAAATCCATGTGTGATTTTGTTACAAAATGGAGTAGTAAAAGGAAAGTGGGGAAATCATAGCATACCAGATAAAGCAACACTCGTTGCTGAATTAAAATAGACACATATACTAATTATATTACGCCCAAACAGACAGAATGACTACAAATATTTTTTTAGTTGGCATGCCCTCATCTGGTAAAAGTACTTTGGGGAGGCAATTGGCCAAGAGTTTAGGATACGAGTTTGTTGACTTAGATGCCCGGATTGAAATAGCAGAGGGAAAGAAGATTGCAGAGATATTTGCACTAAACGGTGAAGAATATTTTCGGAAAGTTGAGAATCAACAATTAAAAAAATTACTGAAAGACACGCGTTTGGTGGTAGCTACCGGTGGTGGTGTACCCTGTTTTCTGGACGGACTTGAATACATTAAAGCCAATGGTATCAGTATTTTTCTGGATGTAAAACCTGCCCGATTGCTGGAAAGAATGCACCTCTCAAAGAAAAATGAAAGACCGTTGTATGACCTTGAGAACAATGATTTACTAACAACACTCACCGATAAATACAACGAGCGTCTGCCTTTTTATACACAAGCCGATATTACGATTGAAGGAGATACCGATCCAAGCGCCATTTTATGGATTCTGGAAGCGGAATTCGCCAAGAAGATTCAATAAAAACAGAAAAGCCAAACAATTGTTTGGCTTTTCTGTTTCAATCTATTTGTATTTCATTAGTTATTGCAAATCTTTGCATAAGCCTTTTATCAGAAGAAAGTACCGATTGATACCACAAAGCTGGTTCCTTTAGTGGTCAGATTAGCTGAACCGTAGTTCTGAGGATTGCTCAACTGATAAGGTGTATAAGCTCCTTTAAACTGGTTAAATACGCCTGCTAAATCAATAAAGAACTTTGCTGAACGATAACCCAATCCACCTGTAAATAGCATTTGTGAGCGATCGATATTATCAACTTTATCTTTATAAGGATCGGGCATATATTTAGCACCTGCTCTTAAACGAATGCTCTGAATACGGTACTCTGCCCCTACTTTTAAGTTTACTACATTGTTATAAGTACTCTTAATATCTCTTTTCTGACTTTCACTCCAACCACTGCTTTCAGGGTCTTTTATACCCATACCGCTATAGCCTACGTATTCAGCGTCAGCAGTAATAAATCCCATTTTGCTTGGGAAGAAGAAAGTAGCTCCACCACTTGCCTTTAAAGGCGTGGTCAAGGAGTAAGAAAATACATTTTCGTCAGTAGCAATATTGGTTGTTGCTCCTGTTGGGATGATAGGGTTTCCACTTACCGGATCAATGATGATGTGAGAATTAAAAATTTCGCTCACACTTATCCACGAAGGTGTAGTTACACTGGCACCTAAGCTGATACTTTCAGTAGCCTTATAGATAGCTCCTAACGAGAAATTCACTCCGCTTCCTCTTACATACAAGTCTTCACCATATTCAAATCCTTTAAGAATTTGTCCACCAGCAAAAGTCTCATTATGCGTAGTGACATTCTCATAACTTAATCGAACAAACCCAATACCTAAACCGATATAAGTTTTATCGTCGAAATTGATACCATACCCTAAATTCCATTGGCTGGTTGAACCAGTCGATGAGATGTCACCCGTTTGTTTCACAGGTAGCGCTTCTTCAACTACCCGATAAGGAGCTCCTTTGCCAGAAACCGGATCTATCAGATAAGACTGATAGTATAATGCCTGAGACGACGCGGCAGTTCCGGTATTGGGATTATATTCATTATCAAGCACACCAGAGTCATCGCCTCTTTGAGTAGCACTTTCAGCAAAGAAATCTGCCATAGAGCTACGCTGATTGGTACCTGTATAACGGAAATCAGATAAGAAGCTGTTTTGTCTTGAATAAGTGATGGCAAAAGCTGAACGTTTTTTACGTGTACCTACTCCACCATTACTAAAAATTAAGCCTAGCTGTCCGATATTAGGGCTAGTGGTACTTCTGCCAAATTGTGAACCTGCGTATACTGAAGAAGTATTGACAGAGTTGAGAACCGGGGTAATACTTAATTCAGAACGATTATAAAAACCTAAACCAGCAGGGTTTGTATAGTTGTTAGTAGCATCGGCACCTAAAGAAACATATCCACCACCTAAACCTTGCATACGGGCCGAGCCCATAATTTTAGATTCAGAGAATCTAAAGGCATCTTCACCATAAAAGTGACCGTTTAAGTTCAATTGCGCCTTTGCTCCGATTCCTCCCAACAACAGAGAGGTTGTAATCAGAATGCGTGAGATTTTCATTTTTTTATAATTATGATTGAAGAATTAAAACCGGGATAAAATCCGAGTAGTTGTTTAATCATTCTTCTGTATTAAGGGTACAATTAGCAAAGCTATTTTTCTTAATAGAAAACCTCGCCAAACAATGATGATTCAGCGAGGTTTCTGAATATTTTTCAATAAATAACGATTATACGTTTACTCTAATGAGCTTAACAAGCGATCTATACTAATTGTTCAGATGCGTGGTTATTATCTTGGTCCACGGCTACCGCCGCCACCTCCACCACCGCCTCCGCGAGAACCACCACCTGAGCTACCGCTGCTGCTTGATGAGCTACGGCTCGGGCTGCTCCAAGTTGAGTTAGAGTTAGATGATGAACCTCTTGACCAACTGTCAGAGCTTCTTGAATTACCACTACCATTCGACCAGCTATTACCGCTTGAAGAACGGGTAGAGCCTGATGGACGGCTATAATCGTAAGTTCTGGTTGAGTTACCACTACCGCTTTCGTAACCACCATTTCTACGTGGACGAGCATAGTAAGTATCGTTACCTGACGAACTTGCACGAGAGCTATTTGGTGTATTGTTGAATGATGAGTTATCTACACCGCTTCTTCTTGGTGTTGCATAATATCCATCATTACCCGAATAAGTTCTGCCTGTGCTGTTTGCACCATTGTAAGTTCTTGCACCGGCATCACCACGCGCACCGTTTGTATTTCTTACGGCTGTGTTATTGAAACGGTCGTTGTAGTAAGATGAACCGCTACCACCGCCACGTGGGCCATAAGTACGGGTTTTACCTAAACCATCAACACCCGAAGTAACATTGTAAGCATAGCCTGGGTATCCGTAGTAGCCATAACCGCCGTATCCACCATAACCATAATAGTCATAAGGGCTATAGAATGGGCTATAGAACGAATTATAGTACGAATATGGGCTATAGAACGCGCTATAAGGGCTATACATACCGCCACCCCAGAATGGATCGTAGAAACGGCTTCCGAAACCACCGTAACCAAAACCACTGCCATAGCCTAGACCATAACCTAAACTTAAGCCAAGGCCAAAACCGCTGCCGTATCCGCCATATCCGCCAAATGAGTTATAACCGAATGGAGAATAATAGCCAAAGCGGCTGAATGGACTTGCCCAACCCATTGGTTGGCTCCATGCGTAATCGTTCCAGCCTGATTGGTAACCATCTGAGAATCCAGAAGAATAACCAGGTGTAGCAGAATAACTGCGTTGTACTTTACGAGAGTTTACATAGTTCTCATCATAGTACTCGTCAGTTCCTTCAGCCTGTACAGGTGTTTCTTCTCTTTGATAACGAAGGTTATCTGTATAGTCAGGATTTTGATATGTTGTTGAAGGTTGTGAAGATGTTTTGTAAGTTACCTGTGGGGCATCTTTCGACGACCCGTAAAGGTCATCGTAATCACCTTTCGTAGCAACTTGTTTTTGACTACAACCCCAAGTACCTAAAAGCACCGCGACCGACAGATACCTGAAAGATTTGAAAGTGTTCATTTTATCTTTATGAATTAATTGTGAACTAAAATTAAACTTCATCTATGTGAATGATGCATGAGACGTGAAAAAGGTTGTACGGCAGATGAAAAAAAACAACAAATTTTTTACAAAATCTTTCTCGCCCCTGCTCATTCGTTTGTTCAGACTTCCCGCACCTGAAAAGTAACGGAATTATCTATTACAAACTTAATATAAAAACTTATCTTTGCAAGCCAATCTAAATGAAAGTTTGATTAAAATCAGGATAGATTGTGCTTTTCTTAGATATGGTATTAACGAAATTCATATCTATTAGATTCATTACAGGTAATAAAGTTTAATTTTAACAATAATTATGAGTAAAGGGCTTCCAAAACGTAGTGAGAACTATTCTGAGTGGTACAACGAATTAGTTAAGCGAGCAGATTTGGCTGAAAATTCAGCGGTAAGAGGGTGTATGGTTATCAAACCATACGGGTTTTCAATCTGGGAAAAAATGCAACGTGCTTTAGACGATATGTTTAAAGAAACCGGGCATACCAATGCATATTTCCCGCTTTTTGTACCCAAAAGCCTGTTTGAAGCAGAAGAAAAGAATGCCGAAGGATTTGCCAAAGAATGTGCAGTAGTAACACATTATCGCTTGAAAACTAATCCTGAAAAGCCCGGTACACTCATGGTTGATCCGGAAGCTAAACTGGAAGAAGAACTGGTAGTAAGACCAACAAGTGAGGCCATCATCTGGAGTACTTATAAAAACTGGATACAATCTTACAGAGATTTACCTATACTAATTAACCAATGGGCCAATGTGGTTCGTTGGGAAATGCGTACGCGTATGTTTTTACGTACGGCAGAATTCTTATGGCAGGAAGGCCACACAGCCCACGCCACCAGCGACGAAGCCATAGCTGAAACCAAACAAATGCTGGATGTATATGCCACATTTGCAGAAGAATTTATGGCTGTGCCGGTAGTAAAAGGATATAAATCGGCTAACGAGCGTTTTGCAGGGGCAGAAGAAACGATGTGTATCGAAGCCATAATGCAGGATGGCAAGGCTTTACAGGCAGGTACTTCACATTTCTTAGGTCAGAACTTTGCTAAAGCATTTGATGTAAAGTTCCAGTCAAAAGAAGGTAAACTGGATCATGTCTGGGGCACTTCATGGGGTGTTAGTACCCGTTTGATGGGGGCTTTAATTATGGCACACTCTGATGATAACGGTCTGGTATTGCCTCCAAAATTAGCACCAATCCACGTAGTGATTGTGCCTATTTATAAAGGAGATGAAGATCTGGCTACTATCAAAGAGACCATTAATCCAATCATCAAAGAATTAAAATCTTTCGGCATCACCGTAAAGTTTGATGATAGCGATGCACAACGTCCGGGCTGGAAATTTGCTGAATACGAATTGAAAGGTGTACCTGTGCGTATGGCAATCGGTATGAGAGATTTACAGAATGGTGTGATTGAGGTAGCTCGCAGAGATAATTTAAGCAAAGAAACCCGTTCATTAGAAGGAGTTGCAACTTATGTAAAAGATTTGCTGAATGAAATTCAGGAAAATATCTACCAGAAAGCCTTGAATTTCAGAAAAGAAAATTCATTTGAAGTAAATACCTGGGAAGAATTCCAGGAGCAAATTGAAAAAGGTGGTTTCTTGCATTGCCACTGGGATGGCACTTCTGAAACAGAGGAAAAAATCAAAGAATTAACCAAAGCAACCATTCGTTGTATTCCTCTGGATGCAAAAGAAGAAGAAGGAACCTGTATCTTAACAGGCAAACCTTCAAGCAAACGTGTGATATTTGCGAGAGCTTATTGATCTTATTGATATTTGTGGGGCGAGCATCCTGCTCGCCTTGCTTTTTACAGGGTTTCTATCGCGATAAACCTCCAAGTTCTACGACACCGCGAACCTCCCGGTTCGCGCCACAAATTTATTTTGTCTTAAGCATTTCTCTGCGAAACTCCTCATGTTGTTTAATCAACAAGTCCAGTTTATTATGCAGGCTTCTGATTTCTTCTTCGGCTTTCTGGTTAATCTTTAAATCTTCTTTAGCTCGCTCTCTGTCTTTTTCCTCCTGCCGGTTCTGACTCATCATGATTACGGGTGCTTGCAAAGCAGCGATACAAGAAAGAATCAGATTTAGCAGAATAAAAGGATATGGATCGAATCCTTTATTGCTCAGCCAGAAGATATTAAAAGAAATCCAGATTACCAGGAAGCCCATAAATGATAAAATGAATGTCCAGCTACCGCCGAAATCGGCAATTTTATCGGCCATTCTATCGCCAAAGCTCAGGGGTTTATCTTCAGTTGTATTGAAAGGTTCGTTTGTCATAGTGATTGTTAATTTTAAGCCCGAAATTAGGAGTTTTTAATAAAATTTAAAACACAATAACAGAGGGCAAAACCCTCTGCTATTAGTCTAATCATGAAATTTAAAACTATGTCTATTAAAAAATAAATTATTCTTCAAGTGCCTGCGCAAATTTCTTGCGATAGAACACAAAAAATATCAACGGGAAAACAAAAAGCGTTAATAAGGTAGCTGTAACCAATCCACCAATTACTACTATTGCCAGCGGTTTAGAGGTTTCAGAACCAATACCTGTTGAAATAGCCGCAGGAATCAAGCCTATCATCGCCATCATGGCTGTCATAATTACCGGACGAACCCTTGAACGAACTCCCTCAAAAATGGCATCGTTCAATGTCATTTTATCATGCAGGTTTTTCTTGAAAACGGAAATCAGAATCACCCCATTCTGGATACATATACCAAACAAGGCAATAAAACCAATACCTGCCGAAATACTGAAATTGGTGTGAGAAATCAGCAATGAGGCTATTCCACCAATAATCGCAAAAGGCACATTAGTTAAAACCAGCGCGGCATCCTTGATATTACCAAACAGCACAAACAATATCAGGAATATGAGCAATAAGCTGATTGGTACAACCTGTGCCAGCCGGGAGGTGGCACGTTGTTGGTTTTCAAAATCTCCGGCCCACTTCATTTTATAGCCTTTGTCCAGTTTCACAACAGCATTTACTTTTTGCTGTGCTTCTGCAATTGCTGAACCCATGTCTCGGCCACGAATCGAGAACTTAACTCCAATAAAGCGTTGATTAGCCTCTCTGAAAATCAAGACCGGGCCAGTTTGTGAATAAATACGAGCCACACTTTTCAAAGGAATCTGGCTACCAACAGAAGTTGGAATCATCAGATTACCAATGGCATCTTCGTTGCTTCTGAACTGAGGTGCATAACGGATACGTAAATCAAAATGGCGTTCGTCTTCATAGATCTGCGTAGCAGCTTTACCACCAATAGCCATTTCAATTACAGCCTGTGCGTCAGCTTTATTAACACCATATAAGGCCAGTTTTTGCTCCTCTAACTCTATTCTTAGTTCAGGTTGTCCAATGTTTTTGATAACGCCTAAATCTTCAATCCCTTTTACTGTTTTCAGTTGGTCATATACCTGATCTGCTTTTTCCTCCAACGTTGGCAAATCCTGACCGTATATTTTCACAGCAATACTTCCTTTTACCCCAGATACTGCTTCTTCTACGTTATCCATGATGGGTTGAGAAAAATTAAACAATACACCCGGAAAGATTGCCAGTTTTTTATTCATCTGGTCTATCAATTCTTCTTTAGATATTTTACTTTTCCATTCTTCCTTTGGGTAGATATCTACCAGAAATTCAATATTATAGAATCCGGTCGGGTCAGTGCCGTCATTAGGGCGTCCGGTTTGAGAAATCACCTGTTTTACTTCAGGAAAAGTCTGGAAGATTGCTCTCATTTCCTGCGTTTGTTTCACAGACTCTTCCAAAGAAATATTCATCGGCATACTGGCTCTCACATAAATCGAACCTTCATTGAGTTCAGGCAAGAACTCAGTCCCTAAGAATTTGAAATTGAAAAAGCCAACTACTACTAATAATAAGGCCACTATCAGGCTTATTTTTTTGTGTTTATAAGTACGACTGAAAAATTTCAACGATTGTTTTTCAAGAAACTCGACGAATATATTATGCTTTTCTTTCACGTTTTTCTTCAACAGGATACTTGCCATCACTGGTACTAATGTCAGTGTAAAGATTAGCGCACCTAATAAGGCAAAACCTAATGTCCATGCCAATGGACTAAACATCTTGCCCTCTACTTTCTGGAAACTGAAAATCGGAATCAGACAGGTAATGATAATCGCTTTAGAAAAGAAGATGGCTTTACCTAATTCAGCGCCCGTTTTCTTTAATAAGCCTAATTTTGATAGTTTATTAAAGCGCTCCATACCGATTCTATGGGAGAGTTGGTCGAGCGTTACGAAAATCCCCTCTACCATTACCACCGCACCGTCAACAATAATCCCGAAATCAATCGCTCCCATAGAGAGCAGGTTGGCTGACATTCCTTTCAAACGCAAACAGATAAAAGCAAACAACAAGGCTAAAGGAATGATAATTGAAACCGTAATGGTAGTCCGCCAATCAGCCATGAACAAGAACACAATACAGGTTACAAAAATGATACCCTCCAATAAATTGTGAGTTACTGTATGTGTGGCAAAATGAATCAGATTTTCACGATTATAGAAAGTGTTAATCTTCACATCTTTAGGCAGAATGGTCGTATTGATTTCATCAATCTTCGCTTTTACCTTTTCAATTACCTCACTAGGGTTCTCCCCTTTTCTCATTACAATAATACATTCCAGCACATCGCTTCTTTTATCTCTACCAGCCTGTCCTAATCTTGGTAATGCCGACTCAGATACATTTGCAACGTTTCTTACATAGATAGGTACGCCATTATAGTTTTTTATCACAATATTCTCTATGTCTTTTACGCCTTTCAACAAACCTATCCCTCTCACCACATACGCTTCTGAATTTTTTACGATTACATCACCACCTACATTGATATTGGCATTAGAAACTGCCTGATACAATTGGATTGGCGTAATATCATAATCCAATAATCGACGGGGATCTGCTGAAATCTCATAGGTTTTCACCTCTCCACCAAAGCTCACCACATCAGCCACACCCGGTACACTTTTCAGGTTACGTTCTACTACCCAATCCTGCAAGGTTTTTAATTCTCTCACACTTTTGGTCGGACTATCAAGCGTATATCTGAAAATCTCTCCTGTAGGGCCATAAGGAGGTTCTACTTCAGGATTAGCCCCATCCGGTAAATCTATTTCGCGCAAGAGGTTATTTACCTGTTGGCGTGCAAAGGGGTCATCTACTTCATCTTCAAACATTACTTTTACCACCGACAAACCAAAAACAGTGGTTGAACGGATGTCAGTTTTTTTCTGAACCGGATTTAAGCCAATTTCCAGAGGGATAGTTACAAATTTCTCCACCTCTTCGGCACTTCTTCCGGGCCATTGGGTAATGATGGTTATCTGTGTATTGGTTACATCGGGGAATGCTTCAACGGGTGTGTTCTGGTAGCTGATAAAGCCTGCTACGACAGCCAGCAATGTCATGAAAAATATGAAGTATTTATTTTTCAACGAAAACGCCAGGATATTTTTTATGAATTTGTTCATGGTATCAGCGATTTAGCGGGGTCTTTAGGTATAGTAAGCTTATAGTCCTGCTATTAACAAAAGGCCTCATTTGTTCTGAATTTGGAATAAAATACTGATTGTGATTCTGATTGCGCTTTAGTTAGTTAAAGCCTGATAAATCAGGAGTTGATTATCAGTTATCACCTTTTCATTCGGCGATAAACCACTATTCAGATAAACCGTGTCACCAGTTGTTTTATACACATCCACAGGTTTTACCACTAAATCCTTCTCATTCTGCAATACCACAACAAAATTCTGGCTCTTATCAAAAATAATTGCCTTGGCAGGAATTGCCACTTTCTGGTCGGTTCCGGCATATTCCAGATGTACATTCGCAAACATCTCCGGTTTCAGGAAGAAATTCTTATCGTTGTTGGTAAGTACTATTCTCACTTGCTCGGTTTTAGAATCCGGATCCAGTACATTGAATATCTTATCAATTTTGCCTTTAAAAACCTTATTCGGATAAGCCAAAGTAGATATATCAGCATTATAGCCCAGTTTTACATTTGCCAGATCAGTTTCGTAAACATTGGCTAAAACCCAGACCTGATCCAGGTTACTGATAGTAAAGAGATTTTCAGGATTATCAGAACGTAATTCCATACCGGGAGCGGCTTTTTTCTCTACCACATAGCCTCCAACCGGAGCTTTTATAATATATACAGAGCCATTACCACCTAAGATGTTCTGACGCTCAGTTACACGGGTCAATTCCCCCTTAGCCGCTTCTAATTGTTCTTGCGCAGCCACTAAATCTTTCTGAGAGGCTAAGCCCGATTTAGACATATCTTCGGCCACTTGTGCGTTCTTGTGTGCTACCGATAATTGCGAACGGGCAGTAATCGCTTGTTGTTGTAAATCAGCCAAATCGCCACTTCTGATTACAGCCAGTATTTGTCCTTTTTGCACATAATCACCCAATTCCACTTTTACATCTTCTATGTTTCCACCCACCAATGGGAATACCTTTACTACTTTATCTTCGTTGAATTGAATCTTTCCTGTCAGGCTCAAATCGTTGGCAACTGTTTTAATTTCCGCTGTTTCAGTTACCAGCCGTTTCATTTGTTCAGGTGTCAGCCCTGATGCATTTTCAACGCTATCCTTTTTATCCTCAGCTTCCGACTTAGTACAAGAAGAGAATCCTAATGCTGATATAAAGGTTAGACCAGCAATGATACCTATATTGAATATTTTAAGCGTTTTCATTGTCCTGCTGTTTTAAATTTCATTGTTATTTTATAAATAATAGACTTTTGGAATTGAGTGAATGAGTGATTTAGTGATTATTTTTAATCCTGATATGAAAGAGCAAGACCCAGAAGTACTCCTAATGGCTAAATCACTCATTCACTAAATCACTAAATCACTAAATTATCACTTTCCCAACTGCATAATTCAAATCCTCAAAGGCTTTCATGCGGTTGCTTTGTAGTTGGTTGAACTGGATAACAGTATTCTTATACGAATCAAAGAAATCTATAAACTCAACTACATCTATGTTTCGTTTTTTATAGTTTAATATTACCCCATCAATCAGGTTCGAGAAATCTGTAGCAAAACGGCTATCAAAGGTCTGATACATTTTATCTGCCTGTATCGCTTTGTTATACGAAGTAATTACACTCTGTTGTACTTGCAGTTGATATGCCTGCAAAGTTTTCTGTACACTTTGTGTTCTGATTCTGGCAGCTTCTATATTGCCCTGGTTTTTATTAAAGAAAGGCAGATTAATAGAGGCCCCCAGACCCAAATAGTTTGTTATATAGCCTCCGTTGCGGTCGTAGGTTAACTGTAAAGTAACATCCGGTTTTGCCAGTGCCTTTTGCAAGAGCAGGTTTTGGTTTTCCAGTTTTACACCAGTTTTTATTACATTCAGATCACTGCGGTTTTCTTCGGCCTGTGTAATTAAATCACCAATTTTGAGTTGATTCAGGTTTACACCAGTTACATTGGCATCAGCTACAAAGTACCTTCCCAGATTATTGGTAAGCACATTCAAATCTGACTGGTCATCGGCGATTGTTGCTAAAATCTCTTGTTTTTCAGCATTGAGGTTAAAAAGGTATGCTTTCAGACGAGCCAGATCTTTTAAGGGCACATTCCCTTTATCAAACTGTTGCTGATAGAGACTAACTGTTTCCTGAAGCGTTTCAATTTCTTCGCCATATACTTTTAATTTCTCTTGTTGGTAGTAAAGATCATAAAAAGTAGTACGAAGCGCATATTGCAAATCTCTCAGCAAAGCCAACAATTGATTCTGAACCTGCTCTGTGGTTAAACGAGCTAATTCAGTTCTTTTGGTTCTTTTGCCGGCCACTTCCAACAATTGTTGGTACTGTACAACTTGCTGTGCATTGTTTTTTCCAAATCCCCCCACCTCCTTTCTCTGTGTATTGTAAGGCATGGTTTCTACATACAGATTCGGGTTTGGTTTCAGGCTTGCCTGCAATTCATAAGCTTTGCTCTCGCTGATGCCCATTTTTGCTGCAACTACCTGGAGGTTTTTTTGAGTAAATTCTTGTTCTGCCTGCGGTAATGTCAACCGGAGTGTGTCTTGCGATAATGCAAGGCGGGGTGCTAGAAGGCAAAGCCATAAAAGGGTGTAGTGAATGCGTTTCATTGTCTTCATTTTGATGCAGCAAAGTTGATTTATAATAATTATACTGATATTAAACAAGTATTAAAAGAAGATTAAAGCAAAACCTACATCAATAAAACATTGAATATCAATACCTTATAATTTAATAACGAGATTAAAATTGCATTTTTCCAACATACACCCTCAAAAATAAAAACAATTGCAGAACTTTGCGGATTATATATTTGTCACAATTATAAAAATAGTCAGTTTATTAATTTAGATATAGACAAAAAAATACAATTATGGTAAAATCAGGCGATACAGTACAGGTACATTATAAAGGTTCATTAAGCGACGGAACGGTTTTTGATAGTTCAGAAGGTCGTCAGCCATTACAGTTTACAGTCGGCAGTGGCATGGTTATTCCGGGTTTTGATTCAGGCGTAACAGGCATGGAAATCGGAGATAAGAAAACTGTTTTTATTCCGGCAGCAGAAGCTTATGGCCCGGTACAAGAAGAAATGATTTTCACTTTCAACCGTCTGGAGATTCCGGATAATATTCCTTTGGAGATCGGCGGAACTTTGAATATGCACAACGGACAACAGGCGATTCCGGTAATTATTAGAGAAATCACAGCTACCAAGGTTAAATTAGATGCTAACCATGAACTGGCTGGAAAAGATTTGATTTTTGAGATTGAACTGGTGAGTGTAAGATAATATATTCCTCAGGTTTCCACTTCACAAAAAGGAGGAAACCTGAATTTAAAAAGAATCATTCAGTAAAATGGGAATGGGATTAGGTCTTTTGAAAGAGACATTCATTGCTTTGCTCCATGAATATACCTCCGATAATCAGGTAGTGAACACTTATTGGAGTGAAATAGAAAAAGCCTATATGAGTAAAGATCGCCATTATCATACATTGGCGCATTTGG
Source organism: Emticicia fontis (assembly GCF_054779675.1). Taxonomy (NCBI): domain Bacteria; kingdom Pseudomonadati; phylum Bacteroidota; class Cytophagia; order Cytophagales; family Leadbetterellaceae; genus Emticicia; species Emticicia fontis. The sequence goes on along the minus strand of NZ_BAAGXU010000018.1, from coordinate 60,381 downwards.
AAAATATGCTCAAAGAACTGATTGAGGTACGCAATGAAATCAATGATTGGAACACCGTTTTATTTTCCTTGTATTATCATGATATCGTCTATAATGTTCTGAAAAATAATAATGAAGAACTAAGTGCCGCAATAGCGCAAAAAAGAATGGAATCCATTCAAATCCCCGGCTTGATTATCGAAAATTGTTACCAACATATTATTGCCACCCAAAAGCATATCTTATCTGAAAATAGGGATACCAATTATTTCCTTGATGCAGACCTTTCTATTCTGGGCAAAGATTGGGTTTCGTATCAGGAATATACACAAAGAGTCAGAAAAGAATATAGTATCTACCCTGATTTAGTGTATAAACCTGGCAGAAAAAAAGTATTAAATCATTTTCTGGATATGCAAAGAATATTCAAAACTGATTATTTTTACAATAAATATGAATCAAAGGCCAAACAAAATTTATCTCGCGAAATAACGCTTCTTTAAGGATAAATTGCTCATTTCCTTATTATTGGCTTCATTTCTCTTTTCTTAATTTCCTATTGAGTCTTTCTTATCAAAGGTGCAACCCTCTGGTCGTTTTCGAACGTCTTTCAAACAAAACACAGATAGATTGCTAGTGAATTTAGCATCTAGTTCATATCTTATTCGAATGCTTAAAAGGTAGATTGTTTTTTATATAATCGTTAGTTTGAAAGGCTGTTCAGTTTGAGCAGCTTTTTTTGTATAAATTGATTACCCTCCTTTTTCTACTCAGGATTGTTTTTTTGATAATTGCCTGATTTTGAAGATATTTGCTTAAGATTAATCTAACTCATAGCTATTTTGTGAAAAACATCTACCTCAAAACAATACCTCTGCTATTGTTGAGCATGGGCCTTTATGCGCAGGATAAAACTGCTTTTGGTCTTTCAGCCATTTACAATTTCCCGTTGCAAACAGTTGGAGCAGGGTTTAGGATCCAGATGCCTGTAGCCAATAGATTAGCCCTGGTTCCACAAATCAAATACATGCCGGCATTCAATAATATTCATGAGGCTTATGGGGGCATTAATCTGCATTATTTTATTTTAAACAATACCTTTTCGCTCGGCACCCGAAAGTACGTAAACCCCAGGCGCCCAGTTTTATATCTGGCTGCCGGAGTAGAATATAATAAATGGCTCAATTACGAGAAAACACTAAATAAAAAAGCAAAGTCGGATAATATATTGCCAGAGGCAGGATTAGGTTTATCAATCGGCGGGAATTTTATAAGAATATTCGCAGAAGGTAAATACAACATTTTCTGGAAAGAAAGCTATGGAGAAATAGGGGTATTATTTTTCCCCTTTAATGACCGATTAGCACATAGAAACGACTGTCCCAAACCTTAAATGTTTTTTATTAATGAAACATATCAACATTCTAATACTATCAGTTTTTTTATTAGCAATTGCCTGTTCTAAAGACAGAACAATTTTGCTTGAAGAGGAAACAAGCCCTACTCTGGTAGAACAAAAAGATAAATTTGTATCACCTACCAACTCCAGTTTTGATAAGCTGGGAACACAACCCGAGAAAAAGACGATAAAAAGTGATAATGATTTACCATTTATAGGTAAACAAGGCACCAGAGTATGGCTTTATACGAGAGATTTGAAATTCCCTGATGGTGGTGCTATCACCTATCCATTTGATATTGAATTGCTTGAATTGTTTAGCCCAAAAGATATGATTCTGCACCAGATGCCAACGGTATCTAACGGACGCTTATTAACTACGGCCGGCGAGGTTTTGATTAAGGCTTATAAGAATGGACAGGAATTAACCGTGAGTAGAATCAATAGTACTCAGATAAATGTGCCGGCAAAAAGTGGAAGAATAGATGGGTTTATGGATTTATTCTATGGTGAAGAAACAAAAGCCGGATTTATCAACTGGGTTCAGGCAGATACCTCAAGGGTTCCGGGAGTAGGAAATGGAGGCACTATTTTTGGCCAGAATGAGAGGTATACAATTTTCCCAAGCCGCATTGGCTGGATCAACTGCGATAAGTTCTATTATTTCACAGAAGCTAAAACAGCTATAACATTTACTTCAGCCAACCCTTCAATAGATAAAATTCTTATATTTTTATATTTCCCCGATTTACAGTCGGTCATGCAGGTATACGGCGGCATTTCAGGACAAGTTCCGGTGGGTAGAAATGTAAAAATGATAGCTTTTGCTATCACAGAAGATGAACAATACTATTCTTTTCTACAAGAGACAGTAGTACAGGATAAGCAAAAAACAGAGATAAAACTTACCCCCACTACCAAAGAAGATTTAATGAAATATCTGGATGGGTTATAAGAGGAACTTGTTTAAAATTAATTTTATCAATAAGATTGCTTGTAGAGTTGGTCGAAAATGTCACTCGCGACCTGTAAAGAATAATTTTTATGTTCGTGCAGACTTATTAGGATTCCTAGGAAATAATTGTTCTCCGAAAAGTTTGGCTAAAGCCAAATTGGATTCTGGTAATTTAGTAACCACCAGCTAAAGCAGGTAGCAATTGATTCAATAGCCCCCAGCTTTAGCTGGGGTAAATGCGGAAAATTATCCTGATTGGCTTTAGCCAAATTTAGTATTTATGGGAACGGTTATTTCTTGAAACCTAATTAGTCTGCACTTGAAAGATGACATTTCCATTGTTATTTTAGACGGCGACCGCACGGCGGACCATTTCAGTCGCTGGCACTTTGGAATAATGTTAAACAAGTTCGAGATATAAAAAGCTGAATTTTATACCCAATATAATTTTAAAACATATTCATAAAGAAAGTTCCACAGCATTATGGAATTATGCTTTAAATTTACCATTTCAACTATTGATAAGATGCCAAAATATTTAGTGCTTTTTTTGCTATTTTTAAGCTCATTGGCTTATGCGCAAACTAAAATTAATTTATCTGATTTTAGGCAATCGAAAGATGTAAAGGCTAAAATTGAACAAGAGCTATTGTCTGTGTCGTGGGCTTCGGGCAAGGATGAAAAAGCAAAAATTGTGATTAATCTTGCAAAGGATAAACCGCTTATCAAAAGCCTTCAACTCATCAAATCGAATGTGGTTAAGGAACTCATGGCAGACCTTGACCCAGCTTTTCTTTTGACCGTTGGCAAAAGAGATTTAATATCACAAAATGGATGGAACATTTTTTTTGATAAAACAAATAAAAAGCCATTTCAGAGATTTGCAGTAGAAATGATTAAAAATGAAGCAACTGTTATTTCAGATGGTAACAGGACTATTGTAAAAATCGGAAAATTAAGTGCCGGCAATTTTACGGGAAACCTTGAAATAACGCTTTATAACAATAGCCCATTGATGAACTTTGCGGCTGTAATGTCTACCGAAATAGATTCTACTGCTATTTTATATGATGCAGGATTATTGAATAAAGGAAAACTTTGGAAAAATATTTCGTGGCGAAACACTGCCGACCAGTTACAAGCCACATCACCTGCACGCAAAGACACCGTTACACCTTTGGCGGTCAAATACAGAACAATTGTTGGCAATAATGAAGCTGGCAGTGTGGCTGTATTCCCGGCACCACATCAATATTTTTATCCCCTGGACGAAGCATTCAATCTAAGCTTTACATGGTTTGGTCAGAATTATGCTAATTTATTTGCAGATTATGGTTTAGGGATTCGCCAAGATTTGAATGGGGATAACCGTTATGTACCCTGGTTTAATGCACCGCCACAAACACAACAGAGACTTAATTTTTACTGCTTATTGAGTACCGAAACCGCAGAAAAGGCAATTGAAGAAGTTAAAAAATTCACGCACAGCGATAGGTACAAACCTCTGGCACATTATAAAACGATGTCGAGCCACTTCCATAATGAATATGTGATGAACAATATCATTCCCAAAAAGGAAGAAAAAGGAACGCCCGTTTTTGTAGATGTGTTCAAAAATACGGGGATAAACATTGTGCATCTGGGAGAGTTTCACTATACAGCACACCCAAAAGGACCTGACAGCTTACGTTTGAAAGAATTAAAAGCTTTGCATGATATGTGCAGTAGGTTTTCTGACAAAAAATTCCTTTTGCTGCCAGGTGAAGAGCCAAATGAGTTTTATGGAGGGCATTGGTTGAGTTTTTTTCCAAAACCAGTCAATTGGATTATGGCTAGAAGCCCGGAAAAACCCTTTTTTACACAAGACGCTGTTTATGGAAAAGTATATCGTATTGCTAACAAGGCTGAAATGCTAAAACTCCTCGAATTGGAGAATGGCCTGGCCTGGACAGCCCATGCCCGTACAAAAGGTTCAACGGGCTATCCTGATAAATACAAAGAAGAAGATTTTTATAAATCAGACCGCTTTATGGGAGCAGCCTGGAAAAACATTCCTGCCGATTTATCCACTCCAAAAATTGGTAAACGAGTATTAGACTTAATGGATGATATGGCTAATTGGGGCTTACGGAAGCACGTAATTGCCGAATCTGATATTTTTACCATTCGTCCAGAAAATGAAATGTATGCGCATTTAAACGTGAATTACCTACAAATGGAAACGCCACCGCAGTATAAAGATGGTTGGCAACCCGTTTTAGATGCCATGCAAAACGGAAAATTCTTTGTTTCAACAGGAGAAGTATTGTTGCCCGAATTTACTGTAAATGGAAAACGTAGTGGCGAAACAATTACCCTGAATGATAAAAATGCAAATGCAGAAATTATTGTAAAAGGAGATTGGACTTTCCCTTTAAATTTTTTAGAAATCGTAACGGGAGACGGGAAAAGCGTGTTCAGAGAAAAAATAAATTTGAATTATACCTCAGCCTTCGGCAGCGAAACCTTTAAAGTAAAAACAAACTTAAAAGGAAAAAAATGGATAAGGGCTGAGCTTTGGGATGTAGCTACCAACGGGGCTTTTACGCAGCAGATTTGGATTGAGTAAGCCAATTTTCTAATGATATTCAGGCGGTGAAGCAGTGAGGGAATAATTTTACCTAATAGAATTTATATCGAATAAACTAAGAGTATCTTTAAAAATTATACTCCCTAAATACCTACTCAGAAATATTTTCAAAAAATATTTCAAAAAACGCTTGACTCTTACCTTACGTCATAGCCTATGTTTGCATAGTCAATCAAAAATGACAGCAAATGTTAAATTATTCTGTACAAAAAATGGCAAAACTGGCGGGTGTAAGTGTACGTACCTTACATCTCTATGACCAGATGGGTTTACTGAAACCATCTATCCGTACCGAGGCCGGGTACAGATTATATGGCGAAAAGGAACTATTAAGATTACAGCAGATTCTTTTTTACAAAGAATTGGATTTCCCTTTGAAAGAAATCCATAGTATTCTAGATAACCCTGATTTCGATCTGGTTGAAGCCCTACTCAACCATAAGGAATCCTTACAAAGCCGAAAAGACAGAATAAACACGCTACTGGAAACGATTGACAAAACAGTTAATCATTTAAAAACAGGAACGATTATGTTAAAACCAGAAGAATTATATGAAGGCTTAAGCAAAGAAACTGCCGATGCCTATAGAACAGAAGCCTCAAAGAAATATGGCTTGGAAGCGGTAGAGCATTCAGAGAAAGCCTTAGGCAAAATGACCAAAGAGCAGTTTGAAGCATTGAAAGGCGAATTGAAAAACAATGCTAATGCCTTATTCGCTTTAAAAGATGAAGATGCAACCCATGCACAAGTACAAAATCTGATTGCACGCCATTATGAAATTATCAGAATTTTCTGGGGTACCGCAGGGGCAGGCGATAAGCAGGCAGAGGCTTACAAGGGGCTCGGGCAATTATATGTGAGCGATGAACGATTCACCACAATAGATGGTGTTTCTCACCCTGAATATGCATTATTTTTAAGTAAAGCCATGGCACATTTTGCCGATACGCAACTGAAATAATAGCCTGATTTAAAGAGAATATCTGCCATAGATATTCTCTTTATTATACAAAAGTCTTTATTTTTCTGGCAAAATCAACCACTTTCTTACCCCATTATCTCACTTCTGATAAGGTCATTAATAGCCTCAAAAATCTTGTCGCAAATAGCCCTTTTATTGGCGTATTTACCCTCTGCCTGTCTAATTTCTTTGCCGTAAATTTGTATAGTAATCAGGAAGTAAAAATAAGCCAGATGATTACCCAATCCATTTAACAACACATAAACAATCAACACAATGGCAACGAAAATTTTTGTAAACCTACCAGTAAAAGACCTTCAAAAATCAATCGAGTTTTTCACAAAACTAGGTTACTCGTTCAATCCGCAATTTACCGACGAAAACGCTACCTGCATGATTATTGAAGAGGGTAGCATTTATGCCATGCTTCTGACGCATAAGCATTTTAAATCATTTATCGACAAAGACATTACTGATGCAACTCAATCGACTGAAGTAATTCTTTCTTTGGAAATGCCAGGTAAAGAGAGTGTAGATGAAATCGTTAAAAAAGCGATTGAAGCTGGTGGAACTAAATACAGAGACCTGACAGACATGGGCTGGATGTATCAGGATAGTTTTGCTGACCTTGACGGACATAAATGGGAAGTTTTCTGGATGGATCCAAACGGCTATCCACAAGAAACACAAGAATAATTTTCAAGTATCTACACACCTTTAGTGCTAAGCACTACCACAACACTTTTTTAAAACATATACTTTTAATTTTTTAAATACGACAAACATGAAAAAAAATAAAATCATTTTCTGGGTAGCTACAACCATTATTTTCTTATGGGAAGGTGTAATGCCTGCCTTAACGTCTCAGACTGAACTGGCAAAAGAGGGCATCAACCATTTGGGTTATCCTGCCTATTTTGGAGTAATGTTGACAGTTTATAAAGTCTTGGGTTCGTTAGCCATTATACTACCAATGGTTCCGGCAAAAATCAAAGAATGGGCTTATGCAGGGCTTAGCTTTACTTTGCTTTCGGCATTCATCAGCCATTGGGCCATAGATGGCTTTAATGCACAGACCCCGTTTCCGCTTTTTATTTTAGCCATCCTGATCGTTTCTTATGTGTATTACAATAAACTTAAAGAGCCTGTAACACATGGAAAAGTATCATTTGCCTGACGATATTTCAGCGATGTATATAACCGCCAGTTCGTTTCCTGATGGAGTGCTGGCGGCACATCAAAAATTGCATAGCCTAGTACCAAGAGAAGATTCAGCTGAAAGAAAATACTTCGGCATTTCTTTCCCGATTGATGGCACAATTATCTATAAGGCTTGTGCAGAAGAACTGACCCTTGGTGAAGCTGAGGCTTTAGGTTTAGAGACCTACCTTATCAGAAAAGGAGAATACACAAGCATTGATATTCATGATTATATGAAGGACGTGTCGGGGATTGGAGATGCCTTCAATACCTTACTAGAAAACCCAAGTATAGACCCTCACGGTGCTTGTATAGAATGGTATAGGAATGATGAGGTGGTGAAATGCATGGTCAGGCTAGCAGATTAAGAAAAGCATATTTAAGCGCACACACCCATACAAAATCATGAAATAAGAAAGGCGAACATCGTGTTCGCCTTTCATTTTATACTTCTTATACTAAAGTTTTCCCTTTCTCAATCGCTTTGTCCAGGCCACTTAGGTCACTTCCACCGGCGGTTGCAAAGTAAGGTTGTCCACCACCACCACCTTTCATTTCTTTGGCCAGTTCTTTTACGATATTTCCTGCATGAAGGTTTTTGTCTTTCATAACGCCTTCATCAATGATTACAGCTAATTGCGGCTTCCCTCCTATTTCTGCACCAAGTACGCCATAGAAATTATTTACCTGATTTCTCAACTCAAAAGCCAGTTGTTTCAAAGCATCAGCAGATGGTACGGTAACTTTGGCAGTTAATACATTTATACCATTGATAGCTTCTATTTTTTCAAGCAATTGTTTTTTCAAATCCTGTAATTTCTCGTTTTCCAGCATTTCTACTTTTTTCTGTAAAGCGGCTTTATCAGCAAGTAGGTTTTCGATAGCTTTTACCAGATCAGCCGGGTTTTTCAATAAAGAAGCGATTTCATCTCTTACTTTCAAATCTTCTTTAATTTTCTCAATGGCTTTTTCACCTGTCAAAGCTTCTACTCTTCGTACACCAGCAGCTACCGAACCTTCTGAAACAAATTTGAAAATACCAATCTGACCAGTTGATGGCACGTGCGTACCACCGCATAATTCAACCGAGAATTGTGGGTCAAAAATAACTACGCGAACGAAGTCTCCATATTTCTCACCAAATGTTGCCGTAGCACCCAAAGCAATGGCCTCATTAATTGGCATATTTACCTTAGTGTCTAAGGCAATATTCTGACGGATTTTCTCATTTACAATGTCTTCAATCTTTGCTAGCTCTTCGTCAGTAACCTTAGCAAAGTGCGAGAAGTCAAAACGCGTTACGCTATCATCCTGATAAGAGCCCTTCTGTACGATATGCCCACCTAATACCTGACGCATAGCCGCCAACATTAAGTGCGTAGCCGTATGGTTAGCCATGATTTTACCATGACGAGCAGCATCTACATGCGCTAATACCGTTTTGGCATCATTGAGCAATTCTTCTAAATTTTTATCTCTTGAAATATGGATAAACAAATCGTTTTCTTTTTTGGTATCCGCGATATTAATCGCATGATTACCAATCACGATTGTTCCGGTATCACCAACCTGACCACCCATTTCAGCATAGAAAGGTGTGCGATCTAATACAATATGATATTCTTCGCCTGCTTTGGTTTTTACCTTGCGGTATTTTACAATCTGTGCCTCAGCCGATAATTGCTCATATCCTACAAACTCAAATTCATCACCTTCATTGAGTTCTACCCAATCAGTAGCCTCTTTAGCAGAGTCTTTCTTCGAAAGGTCTTTTTGTACTTGTAAGGCTTTGTTATATCCTTCTACATCAACCGTAAGCCCATTTTCCTTAGCGATAAGCGCAGTTAAATCTTGCGGAAAACCATAGGTGTCACTCAATTCAAAAACTTGCTCACCAGCTATCACTTTTCCATTGGTACTACTCATAATCACATCCAAGCGTTTCAAACCTGTTTCCAGCGTACGTAAGAAAGTTTTTTCCTCTTCTTCAATTACTTTACCTACAAACTCTTGTTGTGATTTCAATTCAGGAAAAACATCAGCAAACTGTTCAGCTAATACGGGCACCAGTTTATTCATGAATGGCTCTTTAAACCCTAAATATGAATAACCATAACGGACCGCACGACGAAGAATACGGCGGATAACGTATCCGGCTTTATTGTTTGAAGGCAATTGTCCATCAGCGATAGTAAATGCCACAGCACGTATGTGGTCAGCGATTACACGCATGGCTACATCTACATAAGAATCAGATGAAAGTGTACCATTCTCGCCATATTTCTTGCCAGACATTTCTTCCAATACAGTAATTGTATTCTGGAAAATATCTGTGTCATAATTCGACTGTTTACCTTGAATAGCCATACATAGGCGCTCAAAGCCCATACCTGTATCTACGTGTTTGGCAGGCAATAAAACCAACGATTTGTCAGCTTTGCGTTCAAACTGCATAAATACATTATTCCAGATTTCAATTACCTGAGGATGGTCATTATTCACCAATTCCTTTCCACTTTTCTGGTCTACTTCTTCCTGGCTACGTAAATCTATATGTATTTCGGAACAAGGGCCACATGGGCCTGTGTCACCCATTTCCCAGAAATTATCTTTTTTGTTTCCTAAAATAATGCGGTTTTCATCGCCTATCAATTCTTTCCATATATCAAAAGCTTCCTGATCGAAAGGTACATTATCTTCTTTGCTACCTTCAAAAACCGATACATAGATTCTGTCTTTAGGTAATTTATATACCTCAGTCAATAATTCCCATGACCATGCCAGCGCTTCTTTTTTGAAATAATCACCAAAAGACCAGTTGCCCAGCATCTCGAACATGGTATGGTGATAGGTATCAAAACCTACATCTTCCAGGTCATTATGTTTACCACTAACCCGAAGACATTTTTGAGTATCCGCAATACGTTTGGCGGGCGGTGTACCATTACCTAAGAAAAAATCTTTAAACTGCGCCATACCCGAGTTATTGAACATGAGGGTTGGGTCGTTTTTTGCCACCAATGGAGCCGAAGGTACTATCAAGTGCCCTTTACTACGGAAAAAGTCTAAAAAAGCCTTACGAATTTCGTGAGAAGTCATATCTGCGTTTGATAAATTAGTGAATGTGCGAATGAGTGAATTAGTGATTAAGTGGCTATCGCCACGACACAGGAATCCATCCATTCTATTGTCGAAATCAAGAAAGATAAATCTTACTTGATTTCCCTCCTCGATAAATATTTTGCTTTATTTATTGAGGGTGCAAATTTAGTCTAAATTATAGACTATTTGAAGTGTTCTTTTAATAAAACGCAATAGTTATACTGAAAAGGAGATATAAAAGAACTTAAGTCGCTGAATCCGCAGCTTTATGAAAAGAAGTAGTATTCAAATGCGCAATAATAACCGGCATAATCTTCTCTAAAACTGGCTTGGGCATTTGATGCCCCATGCCTTCTACCCAAAGCATTTTTGCCTCTGGTATTTTAGGCGCATAAATTGTCGCATGAATCGGTGGAATCAATGGGTCTTCTGTGCCATGAATCACAAGTGTTGGTGCTTTGATTCTGGATAGTTCATGCAAACGAGAGCCCGAAGCAGCAATGCCACAAAACTGCTGGAATCTGGCTCTGGGATTCTGCCCTTTTCGATTCTCTATACCTTCCGTAAAAATCGTTCTTAAGTGATTATGATTGAACGGAAAAGTTTTGCCGTTGAGCCTCCGATATGTTTTCACATAATTCTCAACCGTAATGGCAGGAAACACCAATTTGCTTTTGATACTAAAATTTCTGAGAAAAAAAGGAATCATGCGTACAAATGGTTTTCCTCTGAAGAATGGCACAGTCTGAGGGTCAAGAATAAAACCGGAAGACATAATAGAAACAAGACATAATACTCTATCAGCATAAGAAATAGCGATACGCTGGGCAATCATCCCACCCATCGAAACACCTATAATATGTGCTTTGGCAATAGAAAGATAGTCGAGTAATTCTATGCTATCTTTTGCCATATCCTCTAAGGTATAAGGTTTTTTCCGGTGCCAGGTATCATTCATCCAGGTTGATAAGCCAATATCTCTGTTATCAAACCGGACGACGTAATAGCCTGCTTCAACCAAAGGCTCAATAAAGTCATTGGTAAACATGATACTCTGGGCATCCAGGCCCATTATCAGCAGAATGGCAGGATTTTTCTGATGACCAAAAGTTTCAAAATAAATTTCAATTGTATTACAGGGGGCTTTGCCTGTTAAAGTTGGTTTCATAGGAATTTATAACAGCTAACGAGTAATTTAAATTATTCAGGTAGAAAAATATAGAATCATGTCTTTACTTATTCTTCTCAAAATTCTTCAAAAATTCAGCTCTATCCGTAATATTGGTTAAGAATGCCTGTTCTATGGCAAGACCTTGTTCTAATGTTTTTGCAAAACCTTCATTGTAAAGATGCTTCATAGCAGCTATTGTCTGAGCTGAGTTTTGTAAAATCTCATTCGCTAATTCAAAAGCGGTTTCTTCCAGTTTTTCTAGAGGGAGTGCCCTGTTAACTAAGCCGATGCGTTCAGCTTCTTTACCTGTGATTGGTTTAGCCGTAAATGATAGTTCTTTGGCTTTCAATATGCCTACCAATTTGGGTAGCCTTTGTGTCATACCCCATTTAGGTAATATTCCCCATTTCGTATGTGTATCTCCTAATTTAGCATCTTCGGCGGCCAGAATCAAATCAAAAAACATCATCAGTTCTGTCGCTCCTGTATAGCAATGTCCGTGTATCAAAACAATACCGGGTTGAGGCATAGTTTGCAGTAGATGCGCTATGTCATTGCCATCTTGCAGAATATCCGATGCTTTGAATTGCCCATCCTGTATACCTTCATTCAGGGCTTTTAAATCAACACCAGCTGAAAATGCTCTGCCAGCCCCTTTAACAATCACTACTTTTATATCTGTTCTTTTTGATATATCTGTCAGCGCCTGCTTTAATTCTTTCACCATTAATGGTGTCAGCGCATTTAAAGCTGCGGGTCTGTTTAAAGTAATAATAGCAATTGCTTCTTTCTCTTCTACGATTATATCCTGATACTCCATATTTGTTAGTTTATATACAAATGTAGGTGATTTTAATAGGCTTGCATACGGCTTTGGATGAAAATATGGTTTACAAAATACCGTTAGAAAATTTTCTTCCTATAAATAAAATATACAACTAAGAATTTAGTTATATTTGTAGACTAAATAAAAAATCTATGAAAAACCTATTTTGCCTATTATTATTTATCTCCTTTTTCTCCCTGGGGCAACAAAAAGTGTTGAAAGCTAAAGATTTCGAAAGAGATGTATTTCCATCAAAAATTACCAAAGATGGCAAGAGTACTATAATCGAATCTACAAATCCATATAAATCTCTAAATAACCCTATACTCGATGATGAGAAGAATTATACAGTTATTTTAGAAGTAGAAAATAAGCGGCTGCAGTATGATTTTTACAAATTTGCACGCGAACGCCAGGTAAGATTTAATGAATTAAACGAAACTAAGAGTGTGCCTGTTGAATTTATGGTTCAACCTAATGGGGTTATTGACTATTTTGTTTACGGGTGGCAAGGTCCAATAAGAATTAACAATAAAGCTATTAGTGATAGCTTAAACCCTGAGTTTGAGCAAAAATTAGTTGCTATAGCAGATGATTTTTGTAAAAACTACAAATTCCCTGGTCACTATAGTAAAGAAAAGTTTAGAATTGGTTTTTTACTCAATTTTGACCTTACACCCAAAAAGCCAAGCAAAATGTTTATCTATAATCTGGCAATTGCCGAGGCTTGTGATAAACCCGACACCGTAAAAACATTGATGCTGAATGGCTTAAGATTAGAGTCATTTCCGATGGTAGCATTTAAATTTAAAAATCTTGAGAAATTAGATTTGTCTGGCAACTACATTGAAAAAATCCCTAAATCTGTCTCTAAAATCAAGAACCTGAAATTTTTGAGTATCAGTAATAATCCTATCAACAACAACAAGCTCAGGTTTAAGAAGAACACTCACATTAAAGACCTGAATCTGCAATACACTGGTATTCCTTATGTACCGCGAAGTCTATCAAAGAATCGAAAGCTTGAAGTACTATTCTTAGGCAACAATCGTTTTATAAGCTTTAGAAAGCGCGACTTTAAAAAGATGGATAACCTGAAAGCACTAAATCTCTATAATGCAAGATTATCAGAACTGCCAATGAATGTAACTAAGTTACCGAATCTGGAAGAACTGGATTTATATTATAACGACATCAAGCAATTGCCAAATGAAATATGTGATATGCCCAAACTAAAAACTCTGGCAGTGTCAAATAATGAGCTTTGGAATTTGCCCGCGCATATCGCAAAAATCAAGACATTAGAGACTCTTTATGCTCATCATAATAGGCTGAATGAGCTGCCTACCCTACCTGATTTAAAGTTGCTACATATAGGGCATAATATGTTTAAGACAGTACCAGAAAAGGTATATGCCTTAGATAATCTGGTTGAGATTGATATAAGCAGGAATCAGATTATGGAAGTGCCGGTTCAGCTAAGAAAGTTTGAAAAATTACAAAGAGTCTTTTTTGGCGGAAATGATTTTGACAGAATTGCGGAGAAGAAAGAAGAATTAGCTAAATTGGTGACAGATTTAGAGAAAAAAGATATTCTAGTACGTTAATGAAGCTTTTCTATACAACCAACGAAGTTGCAGATATTCTGGGTGTTACGGCCTCAAAGATTCGGTTTTATGAAAAAAAATTCAAGTTGAGATTTGAACGTAATGGCCGCGACCGGAAGATTACTCAAAAAGATATTGAAAAACTTCGGGAGATTATAGAGGTAAAAAGCAAAGGTACCCTGACCCTGAAGGGTACCGAACGGAAGATTAATAAAAAGACAGACCTCAATAAAAGCAAAAGCGCTCTGAAAACCAGATTGCTGACTATCAGAGCGTTTTTACACGATACCTTGAAAGAACTTTAGTTTTTATTCAAAACAACTTTTAATCGTTGCACTAAAGATACTACCGCTATCTGCCTTGAAACCCGGATTCAACTGAATACTATTGCCGGCTATGTATTTTACGTCAACCGGAGCAATAATCAGGTTATTGGCTTCAATCGTCGTCATGGCATTAAATGTTTTATTATCATTCTGAATTGTTTCAGTAATATAATGCTGATATAAAGCCACATTGACCCTAAAACTCGAAGCTGCCGAGGTATTTGCATTTTCGGTACAGGTTGCTGAAGCAATTATAGGCTCATCTATTGCTTTTGCTACCAGTGCAGGGCCGGTGCTACCATCAAACCAGTTGATAGTGCCATTGCAGCCATTAGCTACAAACGCAAGTTCCCGGTTTGGTTGAGTACATAGCGGGTTCACAAAATCATTCACGCCTGTTTTTACTACCCATATATCGCTGGCTAAAGAATTTTCCGTTTTATCTCCGCTGATAGCGGCATTTGATGTACCGGCAAAAACAAAACCTAAATCTGGCGTTGGTTTAAGTATACTTCGTCCCCAGGTATATAAATCATTGCAACCTATTCTTTTATCCCAATACTTATTTCCGTCATCATCAATTTTTAAAACCCAGAGATCGTTAGAACTATGTGGGTAATCTGTAATGTCGTACCCTAACTGCGAATAAGTCTGCCCTGCCAGTAAATATTTTTTATCAAAAGTTTTATAGATACTTGGCATGTTTTCACTGTTGTAACCACCATAACGCTTATCCCATATTTTGTTACCATTATAATCAATTTTTATTAACCAGAAATCATCGAAACCAATTGGCTCGGAAGATACATCTCCATTTTGAGGGCCATTAATTCCTGCAGTAAAAAAAACATTTCCATCATTTGTCAGCACCATTGATGGATACCTTTCTTCGCCAGTACTTCCATATCTTTTGTTCCATATAATACTTCCTCCTTCACTTAGTTTCACCAGCCAGATGTCAGATCCTCCTTTTATGGGGGCACTCATATCTCCACCAGTACCTTCTCCAAAAGAATTACAAGCCACTAATATCGATTTATCTGGTAATTCGAGTAAATCTTCGGCACTTTCGTAGCCGCTTCCACCCAGGGTTTTATCCCATTGTTTATTACCATTGGCATCAATTTTTATTACCCATGCATCTCTGCCATATCTGAGATTTTCTGTTTTTTCTCCACCATCATTTGAATCTGATGTCCCTCCCAGAAGATACCCCCCATCACTTGTCTGGATTATATGCCATAGATAATCAAATCCATTGCCGCCAAATCTTTTATCCCACTGTTTATTACCATTCGCATCAATCTTCACTACCCAATAATCATTAGAAGGAATACCGTTTGGATAAGGATGCGCAGGCTCAGACTTATCACCATCTTGTGGAGACGAAGAATCGCCACCGATTAAAAAACCACCGTCTTTGCATTTAGCTATGGTTCTCACATAATCGTATAAACTTCCACCATAAGTTTTATCCCAGACTCTCTCACCGTTCTGATTAATCTTTATTATCCAGAAATCATCACCACCCCTGCTGGCCGATTGTTTATCTCCACCAATACTAGATTGCGTCGTGGCTGCCATGACATAACCTCCGTCGTCTGCCAATTCTACACAAAAACCAATTTCTCCTTCATTTCCGCCTAAAGACTTATCCCATCTTTGCAGGGGCATATCCACGATGCTGTAGGCTTTAATTACAGGTGGGTATTGACCAAAAGTTAGGTAATGATGAATAAACAACAAAAATGCAATCAGTGTAAAAGTTCTTTTCATAAGTTCACAGGTGTTTTTTTGTACTGACAGGGATTCATATGAAATAGTTGGACAGCTATGTCAGAAAATAAAATGCTCTGGCAATCATTGCTGATTATCAGAGCATTTTATCAAAAACTTTTATATAGAATTAAATCCTTTGTCTTACCACTTCATATAATATTACACCAGTAGCTACCGAAACATTTAACGAACCAATTTTACCAAGCATCGGGATTTTAGTCGAATGATCTGCTTGTTCCAACAAGTTTTCAGAAATACCATCTTCTTCTGAGCCCATCAGAATGGCTGTTGGAACAGTAAAATCTATCCCATACAATTCGTCAGTAGCTTTTTCGGTACAGGCTACTATCTGAATACCTGATTGCTGTAATTCATCCAGCACTTGCGATAAACTATTTTCACGGCATACAGGCATAAAATTCAATGCCCCTGAAGAAGTCTTCATGGCATCGGCATTAATCTGTGCTGCGCCTCTTGATGCTACAATGATTGCATGCACACCCGAACATTCGGCTGTACGGGCTATTGCTCCAAAATTACGTACATCGGTGATTCTATCTAAAACCAATAGCAGAGGTACTTCTCCTTTCTCGAAAATATCAGCTACCACATTTGAAGTTTTGGCGTAGTTAACAGCAGATACAAAGGCGATAACCCCCTGGTGGTTTTTCATCGTGATCCGGTTCAGCTTTTCGAGCGGTACTCGTTGTACTGGTAAATCACGTTCTTTGGCAAGTTTTTCTACTTCGGCATGACCGAACTCGCGCTGAATTAATATTTTTTCTATCTCCTTGGTGCCTTTCAGGGTTTCCAATACTGATTGTACACCAAAAACTATATCTGGTTTAGATGTTTTTTCAAAATTAGGTTTTGCAAAAAACTTTTGCTTTTTCTTAAAATCCGGGCGAGAGCCGTCTCCACGAGGGCCATCTTTACGGTCACCTGACTCGGAATTTACTCCATAACGTTTCCTGTTCTCCATGCTTCTACGAACGGATACCAATATGCCTGGTATTCGGGATACCGAACCAGTTCATAATAGTTATCTGTAAACTGATTTGGTTTTTTATTAAATGTAAAAATTATTTCTGAAAAATTCTGGCTTTGGGCATACATCCACACCTCTCTGTCACGGCTTCTCTGCACTTTGTTTGGTGGCCCTAAAATAATATATACCATCCCTTTATCTGTCTTCCAGCCATCTTTAAAACTGGTAAATAAACGGTTAGCTTCTTCGATTCTATGATAATAAGTCTTGATAATCTTCTTTGCTAGCATCTGATTCCCTCCTGTAACGGCCAGAAAATAACGATCCAACGCCTGTTTTGCATCAGGATTCTCGTTTACTGTGCGTGTTTCCTGACTTGTACTCATATAAATGAGGGGTTTTACCAGTTTTTCAGGCATGGTAAATTTCGGAAAACGATTATCTACAATCATGAATCCAAAGCCATTTCTGGTATTCATTGTATCTTCAACAGCAAAATACAAACCTTCGTTCTGTAATTGCAGTGGTGTGCCTGATTGAACCTTTACTATTTCTTCTACTTTCAATGATTTAATCGTAGGCTTCAGAGTAGTTGCCATTGGCGATTGCGCCGGGTCGAAATCGTTGGTATAACGAATCAGGAATAGATCCCGAACGTGGTTATCAATACTACGGATCTGAAACGTGTCTTTCTTGTTTACATAATTTCTGAAAAGCGGACGAGATAAATCACTGACATAAAGCCCGAATCTATCGCTTAAGCGGGTCGCTCCAAAATCTATCACTAAATCGTTATTCGATTTCTTATTGGTGGACAATTCAAAAATCTCCATCAACAATAAAGCCTTGCCAACGTTCTTGGGTCTTTGTACGTCAAATACAATTTCTATTTTACCGTCGCGCAACAGAAAATTCTGCTCTGTAAAGTCGATTTTGTTAAAGGCCAATCTATCTCTCACACCATAGTCCGACTGCAATAACCAGCTCAACCGAAAAGCATCCTTCATTTGTTGCATGGCATTGGCTCTACTCAGATTCTCCACATCCAGTTCCATAAAAATCTTTGCCATAGAAGAATCTTTTACAATGTATCGACTCTTGATTGCCACAACCATTGGTTTTGTTACCACTTCGGGCGTAATTACAGCAGTCTTTGTCTCGCGTGGAGCTTTGGTATTTGTTTTTTTATTGGTGGCACATCCTGTGAGACCCAATATTAAAGCATATAAAAGTATTTTTCTCATTATACCCGATTCTTGTTCCAAATGTAGAAATTTTCTCTTTAATAAAAATATTTAATGAAGAAAAACAAATTCAGAACGCGCCACAAAGAAATTTTATTGCAGCCACCAGAAAGTATTGTTCAAGAATCATATATCATTTTGATTGGCAAATTGAATGAGTTCTGCCAGATTATTAATGCTTAGCTTATAGTAGATATTCTTACGATGAGTTTTAATAGTAAAAACACTCAGATGAAGTTGGTTGGCGATCTCTTCATTGGTTAGTCCAGATTTCAATAACCTTATCAACTCTAACTCCCTGAAAGTCAGGTTAAGTTTTATGGCAAAATCATCATTAAATGCGTTAGTTGGCTGAAAGTTGGTGATTTTGGTATCAAAAAAATTTTTACCCTTCAATACTTCCTGAATCCCAACAATTATTTCCTCTTTGGTAGAATCTTTTAGTAAATACCCATGAAAGCCCGATTTTTGAACTTCTTGTAATAACTTAGGTTGATTGTACATCGTAAGAATAATAATTTTCACAGGCCAGTGTTGCAAAATACGACTACCAATTTCTATCCCATTTTCGCCATGAATATTTACATCAAGCAAAAGTAAGTCAGGTTGAAGTGTATGAATTGCACTATCAATATCTTTTGCCTTAAATACCTGTCCACAAACCTCATATTCTGGTAATTCTGAAAGCAATGCTTTTACACCTTCACTAAACAGATGGTGGTCATCAATGATTAATACTTTTATTGGATCCGACATATAGAATTTTATTTAGAAAAGCTCGTAAACAAAGCATTCAAACTTTAATACCATAAGCTCATCAATATATTGAAGCGTCAAAATAGCTATTCTAAGCCGTTTTACACTTAGTATTTTTATTATTTTTTTTCTACGCTCCCCCTTTTTTATATCGTTTAGAATCCATGTTTTTATTAATATACCCCTATCGGGGTATTGTCAAAGAACTGTTTTGCCAGATAAATTTGGAGGTAAAATTATCAATAACCCATAAGTTTAAAAATCTGATTTTAAATCACTCAAAAGGCTCAATAGTTCACAGTGTGATAACCAAAATTATTATCGATTCGAACTGCGAGGATAATATTGGAAAATTAAAAGAATATCAAAAAAAATAGTATCTCATGAAAAAATTAGTTTATATTTTATTGATGGTCTTTCTAGCATCAGAAGGATTCTCTCAAATCTCGTTAATCGGGCAAGGATGCTCCAATTCTCCTAATTTTCCATTGAATTTTATAAGCTACAAAGGAAGTCTTTACTATAATAATGTGGGTTGCAACGACAGTCCTGATGGAATTTATAAAACTAATGGTGACACATTAGGCACATTACTTCCTGGAACTGCCTGGATGGGTTTCAATTCTTATCCTGAAAGATATGGCGTAGTTGGTAAATACATCTTTTTTGGCCAACCAAACAGTTTATGGGTAATAGATGGTGAAACAAAACAGGCTCAAATGGTTAAAGATAATCTTGGGTCAATACCGCATTTTATCACAGATTTGAATGGGATTGCACTTTTTTCTGAGAACGGTTCAAACCTTTGGCGAAGCGATGGTACAGAAGCAGGTACATATAAAATAAAAGATATGTCTGTCTGGAATATTGTTTCAGATGGTACTTATGCTTATGTTTCAGACCAATTTGATATCTGGAGAACCAACGGGACTGCAAGTGGAACTGTAAAAATGAATTTTAGGTCTCCAATAGAAAATACAGATAATACAGATGATTCGACTTATATTTATTCAACTAGCCTGATAAATTGGCATGGGAAGACCTTTCTAATAAACAATGGAGAATTTTCAATTCCTTTACAGAAAATAGAAGGAAATACACTTGTTACTCTGGGAGTCACTGGTTGCCATCTTGACTGCGGAGGTAGTTGTACCGTTTGCGATGGATTCATGAAATCAGCAAATTCCTTTAATGGAATTTATCCTACCTCTTCAAATATTTATTTTCTGGGCGAAGCCAATGCAAATGGTTCTGGAACTTATGAACTATGGAAAAGTGATGGTACAATTGGTGGAACAACTAAGGTAATAACTTTTCCTGCCGGAACAACTCCCTATATGCCAATACGTGCCAATAATTACAATAGCTACCCAAAGCAAAGCTATGACGATATTTTTTATTTTACGGCAATTGACCCAACATATGGTGCTGAACTATGGCGAAGCGATGGGACAGCTGTAGGCACATATATGGTAAAGGATATTAATCCAGGCACAGCCGACTCAAGACCGCAGGACTTGGGTGTAATTGACGGAATTTGCTATTTCAGTGCCAGAACTGCCGAAAATGGACGCGAGATATGGAAGAGTGATGGAACTGAAGCAGGAACAATAATTGTACAGGATTTAAACCCGGGTACAGCCGATGGCGTTATATCTCCCGAGCCACCCAACGAAAATCTGAATAACCGTTGGGCAGCCATATACAATGGTCGTTATTATTTCAAGGGTATCTCGCCAGAAGCAGGTGGAAATTTATTCGCAGTAGATGGTTTAAAACACTATATCTATCGCCAGTCAGGTCTTAATTTCAGCACCTTAGATATAGCAAAAAAAGCTATTTTTTTAGAAACTGGCACTTATATTTTGCCAGATATTAATAAACCTTATGAAGGGAAAATACAAAATGGTAATTGATTTTTTGCTTTATGCCCACTTTTCTATAACTAAACTGGTTACTTAGGGTAGCCAGTTTTATATCAGTGTCCTAGCAAATTCAGTTCTTAAAACAGCCATTATTATGAACATTCTTAAGAATCAACCACCGGTGGATATCATTTATCTTGAAGCAGATACCAATTACAGCATTTTTCATTTCGAAGACGGAAAGAAATGGACTTCGTCATTTACACTCAAATACTACCAGAGTAAAAACGAAATTAATCATTTTTTACGCATTCATCGTTCATATCTGCTTAATCCCGCATATATAGCCTGCATCAACAAACAGGGAAGAAACTCGTATATTAAAATGACAAACGGAAAAGAAATAAAAGTTGCCAGACGAAAACTAAATTTACTGGCAAATTTGTAAAGCCTACAAGTCTGATTATTTAAAGCCTATCTCCAGAATATAAGTACTCCCTTGGGGTCCTGAATCAACCTTTAAAGTTGCTCCGATATATTTGGCACGTAGGAAGATACTCTTTAACCCAATCCCTTTCTGCGGTTCTTTTACTATTTGATGCCCAGTACCGTTATCTTCTACTATAACCGATAAATACTTCTCATAATAAATCATCTGTACCGTAGCCAATGTTGCTCGAGAGTGCTTTAATAAATTGTTAATGAGTTCAGAAACTATCCGGTAAATATTAATAGATACTTCTGCCTCCAATAGGTGTACATTGCCAAACGTAAGGAATTGAATCTGAACCTTTGGCGTAGAAGAACGGTTTACTAAATACTGGATTGAATTTTGCAGACCCAGCCTTTCAAATTCTGGAGGCATTAGATTATGAGAAATTCGTCTGATATCTTCGCTGGTTTGGTGAATTATCGGTTCAATGTTATCGACTATCTTTTTCAATTCATTTTGCTTATTTTTTTCTTTAATTTCTGCCATATACCTTTTTACAGTAGCGATACTCCCCCCTAAATCGTCATGTAGATCACTGGCAATTCTTTGTCTTTCGGTTTCTTGCGTCTGTAGTATTTTTTCAGTAATTTCTTTCTGGACCAAAGACAGATTTAATTGTAACGCATTATTTTTTCTTCTCGAACTATTATAACTTACTAGAATAATAATTAAGCCAAACCCTAATATACTTGTCAGAATCAGAAAATTTCGGATAGTCTGCTGTTTTTCATTCTCTTTTAAAAGGGTAGTGTTCTGCAATATCTTAATTTCTAATTCTTTTCTTTGGACATTATACTGTGTCTCAATTTTTCTGAACTCCTTGCTCAATTCTTCTGCTTTAAGCGAGTCTTTGGCACTTACCCATTTTTCATGATATTCCAATGCTTTACCATTCAATTTAAGGGCACGATATATTTTAAACATGGCAAAATAGTGGTTGGCCACATCAAACAAAGGTCTTTCATGAAGTATATTCTCATATAATAATCTATATTTGAGAGCTTTTTTTTCATTTTTTTTTGTATTAAGCTCATAGTTACTTATTTCACTTAATACCGTATGGTATAAATAATTGGCATAAGCACCATCTTCGGGATTATTGACTTTCAAAAATTTATCTAAATACTCTCTTGCCTTTACATCATTATTGAGTTGCCTGTAACAAATGGCCAGATAAGCATAATTGGTTCGTCTTCCTTCTAGATAAACTAATTCTTTGCCAGCACCATACTTATCAAAATAGGGTATTTCTTTTTCATAGAAGACTAATGCTTTATCATATAGGTGTCTGATAATATGAAAATCTCCCATGTAATTATAGGCTTGATGTATAATTTCCAAATCATTCGTTTTAATACCTATCGCTAAAGCCTGATTAATCAGTTCTGTTGCTTTATGCCATTCATTTTCGGTTCTGTTGTGTCGGTATACCAAAGTTGTTGCTTTTTGAATTATACTCCAGGCCTCTTTATTTGAGAGCGAAAGCTGATGATACAGGAGCTGCGCTTTTGAAAAGTAATTAAAGGCTTTGGATTCATTATTCTCCACGTTTCTTAATCCAAATGCTTTCCAAAATAAAACATCAGCCTTTCCTTCAAGCCAGTTTATTCTATTCGAAATTTTGCTAAGTGAATCAAAAATGATTGAATATGTTCTATGGTTTTTTACAAGATTAGGATTGAGCTGACCGGATTGAACAAAAATAAGTTGAAAGCTACGGAATAGCGCTGTATCTCTTGTGAAACTCTGAGGTTGTTTTGATAGAGACTTAATTCTTAGCTCTAGAGAATCTATCAGATGTATTCTTTGGCTTTTGGCAAGAAAAATTGACTGAGATTTTCCTTCGTAACTAAACAATATCAGGCAAACAAGTATAACAATTTTATTCACGACTGAACCATTTTTTGGATTTTCCTCCAAATGTACAAAAACAGAATTCAGGTAAAAATACCCCAATAGTAGTATTTTATTTAATATTTAAAGAATGTTTTCTACTCCTTAATTCTTAAAATATAAAACATTTCAAATACCTTAATTTACCCAAAAATACCCAATCCTGTTCATATCAGAAACATATCCTGAACTGGCTATTCAAATGAGTAATGGAAAAGAAATACAAGTAATCAGAAGCAAACAAATACTTTTCGAAAACCCATAGGCTGTTAAACTCTCTGATTCAATCCTGATTTATTTTGATTTATCGACTGCATTTCGATACATTTGTCTGCATTACAACAAGACAAATTTTATGGATATATCAGTACAATACGCACAGGAAAAAGACCTTGACTGGCAGGAATTCAATAATACACTCATTGCCTCAACATTAGGAGAAAGGCGTCCGGTAGATGATTTTGAAAGAATAAAGGCAATGGTTGAAAATGCCAACCTGATTATTACAGCAAGAATTGATAATAAATTAGTAGGTGTGGCAAGATCCGTAACTGATTGGGTATTCTGTACGTATTTGTCTGACTTGTTTGTTGATGGAAATTATCAGAAGCTCGGTATTGGCCGCGAATTGATACGACATACTAAAATCGCTAGTCCGCAAGCAAAACTCATACTTCTCTCTGCGCCTAAAGCTATTAATTATTATCCTCGCATAGGCATGGTACACCACACTCATGCCTATACATTAGATGATCCGAATGAGCTGGTCTGAGGATGAATAAATAATTCCTTTTATTGATGGAAACCAATAGGTTTGACACCTATCTTTGAATTCGATTTATTATTGATTGTATCATCACTCTGGATACAGTTCATCTAACATAACTCAACCTTAAATACTATGACAACCCGCAGAAGTTTCTTAAAAACTACCGGAACTCTGGCAGCTTTCTCAATTGTCCCGAGAAACGTACTAGGCAGAGGTTTTTTAGCTCCCAGTGATGTACTTAACGTAGGTTTCATTGGTTTAGGCCGACAAGCCCGCGGTCTGCAAGGGCGTTTCCTTGAAACCAAAGAAATAAACCTTCTAGCCGTTTCTGATGTTGACAAAACCAAATCAGAAAGCTTTACCAAAGATTTGTTTGTAAAAAATGCCAAGCAGTTTCTGGGTGAAGAAAAAACACAACCACAGATTTACGAAAACTATCTAGAGCTTTTAGACAGAAAAGATATTGATGCCGTGGTAATTGCTACACCCGATCATTGGCATGCCTCTATTGCCATCAGAGCCGCTGAAAAAGGGAAAGATATTTATCTGGAAAAACCGCTTACATTCACCGTAGCAGAGGGTAGAGCTTTGGTAAATGCTGTGCGAAAAAATAACAGAGTTTTGCAAACGGGAAGTATGCAACGCTCTGCCGATGGTTTCAGAAGAGCCTGTGAATTGGTGAGAAATGGGTATATAGGCGAAATCACGGAGGTAAGAGTGACTATAGGCGGGCCTCCGAAACCAGTTGACTTTAAACCTGAGGTTATTCCAACAACCATGAACTGGGATATGTGGTTAGGGCCCAATCAGCCTCATCCATACCATCACTTTTTAGCGCCACGCCTGGAAGATAATTTCTGGGGTAAATGGCGTTATTATAAAGGCTTTGGTGGTGGTGATGTGACCGACTGGGGAGCGCATATGTTTGATATTGCTCAATGGGGATTAGGTATGGACGAAAGTGGCCCGGTTGAATTGTATCCGCCAAGTTTTCCTGATGCCGAACAAGGTATGGTTTTCAGATATGCCAATGGTGTTGAAATGATTCATCACGACTTCGGCAAAGGCAATGGGGTCCAATTCAGAGGCAAGGATGGGGTTATTGAAGTAAGTCGGTCATTTCTGAATGTACCAGACAAACTAAAAGATGTGCAATTGAAAGATAGTGATATTAAATTAACATCTCCGGTTGGCGGAAATCACTATAAGGATTTCTTGAACTCGATGCGCACCAGACAAAAACCACTCTGCGATGTGGAAATCGGGCATCGTACTTGTACAGTTTGTAATATTGCCAACATTGGTTATGAACTTCGTCGTCCATTGAAATGGAATCCTGTAACAGAGAAATTTGACGACGCTGAAGCAAATAAAAAACTGAGCAGAAAAATGCGGAAACCTTATGGGGTGAAAATATAGCATATACTTATACGAAAATGCCTGTTCCCAAAACAGGCATTTTCTTTATCTGACTCTATTCCACTGTCTACGTTGTTTTCTTTTCTTTAGCATATCCCGGATACCTTGCCCCCACCCTGCTTTGGTTTCTGAATAGCAAGCATTTGGCGAATCAGGGAGTTTCCTGTGAATTGGCATAAAAAGTCCAAAATAAGCGTTTAAGCCTCTGGGATTTCCAATATTTAAGAGACCAGGCAGATTATCAGTTCCCAAAAACAAGGGGCCCGCCCTGCCTGCCAAGCCCATCGACGGATTCCTATAGCCATTCTGTAAAGATAAAGGTACAGAAACCTCCAGCCATTTTGACTCCCAGCGCGGAATAATTGCTATCAGAGAAGGCTGATTCATACCTATTGATTTAGTATCTCTGATACTCTGAATCCAGGTAGCATTTACATATAGTTTCTCTGAAAACGAATAATCAAAACTGGTAGAAATTACTGTAGGCAAAGGTGCATTAAACTGATGGCGATAATTAATATCAGACCAGCCAAATGCATTATTCATCTGATTATAAAGTTTATCAGCAGAATTAATTTTATTAAATGTTCCAGGAGAAATCAGAACATTTGATTCTGCTACATCTGTCTGGAATACAAATGGATCGCTCTTATAACGAATCTGTCCAAAATCTACTAAAGCCAGGCTGAACTTATAGAGATACTTGTTTTTAGTACCGTCCATTGTCCATCGATCTTTTAGTCTTATATCATATTTATTATAATCAGGTCTATATTCATAAACAAAACCTAAGTCTAAGCCATAACCAATTCCTGCAGGCGCATCTCC
Organism: Emticicia fontis; assembly: GCF_054779675.1. Classification (NCBI taxonomy): domain Bacteria; kingdom Pseudomonadati; phylum Bacteroidota; class Cytophagia; order Cytophagales; family Leadbetterellaceae; genus Emticicia; species Emticicia fontis. The sequence continues at coordinate 34,191 of NZ_BAAGXU010000018.1, read as the reverse complement.
AAACAACCAATTTGGGCTGAATCCTGCAATCTGCATCGCACCACTTTTTGTCATACCAAAAGTACCGACAGCATTTTCAAAGAAAAGATTCTGTTTTCTAGGTCGATTTGGCACCTGATCTATCGTAAAATCAATATCCTCACCAATATAGTGCACATTCATAATTGCATTCACACGCTTCACGGTTAGCCCCACTTTCAGAAAATGCTCATCCTGCTCTCTGATAACTTTTCCGATAGTAAACCCCATTTCAGCATAGGCGTTCAGGTTTGCAGCAAAATGATTATCATTCTGAGGTATTCCAAAAATATCCGGAATCACCGTACCATTCACAAAAGTACGAGCCACAGGGGTAGTTGTATTATTAAGATTGGTAATCAATCTTAATCTTGAAGTAAGCCCGATAGCCATTTTGGCTTTTTCGAGTGTAAACATCAACGAAGGCCCACGTACATCTGTCCCCAAAAAAGCGGTTGAGTTTTTATTACCCAGTGCCTCTTTAGTGTAAGTATTTCTGTATAAAATACTGCCGTTTGGAGCCCGATTTTCGCTTGAAACAGTATTAGTTACTAAACCTAAGATTGAATAAGGAGCACCCCAGGAGGCATAATTATTCATAATATCAACATTAGCTCCGGCAAGGTTGAGAAAAATCTTATAGCGAGAATCGGCTACATTGGCGGGATTAGTATAGATACCATAGGTACCTGCATAGTTACTTGGTGAAATACCAAGCCATTGCTGTGAAAAGGTTTGTAAATGTATTAGTATTAGCAAAAAACAAAAGGATACCCTCATCTAAAAGTAGGATTATATATTCCTTAAAATGGATTCAATCAATAGTACTCCAATCAAAAGAACGACAAAATTAACTATTTCTATACAAAATCGATAGAAGATTTTGAATTAAAGATTGCTTATGATATTTTAGTACATCAGTTTATTCTAAAACCAAAGAAACTTATATGACCTACGACTTCAAAAACTACCAAACTGAAAACTTTTTCGACGAAATGCTAACTGCTGAAACAGCTGCACGCGTAGGTAATCACTTTTTAAAAGAACGGATTGAGAAACTTTCAATTCCTGAATTATTGAACAAACAACGAGCCGCAGAACGTGCCATGATTTCGGCTGGTATTACTTTCAACGTATATTCGGAAGAAGGTGGAACTGAGCGAATTATTCCAGTCGACATCATTCCCCGGGTGATTGATTCTTCTGAGTGGAACCGGTTGGAAAAAGGCTTAATTCAGCGTATTACGGCTCTAAACTTATTCCTGCAAGACATTTACAACCAACAGAAAATATTAAAAGACAAAATCATTCCTCGCGAAATCATTGAATCAAGTAAAGGCTTTTTGAAAGAATGTATGGGATTGACTCCGCCAAAAAAGATATGGATACATATAACCGGCACCGATTTGATTCGGGGCAATGATGGAGTTTTCAGAGTTCTGGAGGATAATCTTCGGTGCCCGTCTGGTGTATCGTATATGCTCGAAAACCGTGAGCTATCAAAACAGACTTTCCCCGATGTATTGTCTCAATCAAGCGTACGCTCAATTTCCGAATACCCGGCTAAATTGTTAGAAGTACTCAGATATATATCAGGACGCCCGGATCCTACTGTGGTAGTATTGACCCCTGGTATTTACAATTCTGCCTATTTTGAACATTCTTATCTGGCACAACAAATGGGTGTTGAATTAGTAGATTACAGAGACTTAGTAGTATCAGGCGATTATGTAAAAATGCGTACAACCAAGGGCTTCAAAACGGTTGATGTGATTTACAGAAGAATCGATGATACTTTTATGGATCCCCTCACATTCAATCCTCATTCACTGATTGGTATTCCGGGATTGTTTGATGTATATAGAAAAGGAAATATCGCATTAGCTAATTCGCCGGGTACAGGTGTCGCCGATGATAAAGTAGTTTATGCCTATGTACCTCGCATTATCAAATACTATTTAGGAGAAGATGCCATTATTCCGAACGTAGATACTTATATCTGTGGTGAAGAGGATGCAAAGAAATATGTATTAGAAAACATCGCCGACTTGGTAGTAAAAGAGGCCAATGAAGCAGGAGGTTATGGGATGTTAATCGGGCCGAAAGCCACAAAAAAAGAGCATGATTTATTCAAGAAACGAATCAAGGCAAACCCAAGAAACTATATAGCACAACCAACTATATCCTTATCACGTAGCCCTTGTGTATTAGAAGAAGGCTTAGAAGGCCGCCATGTTGATTTAAGACCTTATATTTTATATGGCAATGGCATTCATGTAACTCCCGGAGGACTAACCCGTGTGGCTTTGCGCAAAGGCTCATTGGTAGTTAATTCATCGCAGGGTGGTGGTAGTAAAGATACCTGGGTACTCTATTAAAATGTATAGAAACTGCCCTACTCAAACGGAAAGACGTTATTTATTTTTGATTGTGCGATAAGGTTCGTATTTTTGTCGTGATTTCGGCTGATAATCCAAATGGCTTATCAGCCAATTACCGACTTATCGATTTTTTATGAATATAACTCGTTATTCTACAATTGCCGCTATCATCGTATTGGCTGCCTTGTCAAGATTTTTCCCTCATCCTTTTAATTTTACGCCAATGGCTGCCATAGCACTATTCGGCGGAGCCTATTTCAGTAATCGCTGGCTGGCCTTTCTGGTGCCTTTTTCGGCTATGCTGATTAGTGATATTATGCTGGAATTATTAACAGGCTGGGGATTCCATTCCGGTATACCCGTTGTATACGGATCATTTGCATTGATTTCGTTATTAGGTATTTTTGCTTTACAAAAAGTAACAATTTTAAGAGTGGCGGGTGCTGCTCTGGCTAGCTCCCTGCTTTTCTTTTTAATTACAAATTTTGCTTTTTTATACCCTGAAGCGCCAGCGCCAGATCCAATGCTAGGACATTATCCGCATAACTGGACAGGGATAATAGCTTCGTACAGGGCAGGTTTAGAGTTCTTAAGAAATCAAATTGTAGGCGACCAATTCTATTCTGGTGTCGTATTTGGTGGCTTCTACTTATTACAGCGCCGTTTTGAAGCATTGAGAGTAGCTTAATTTCTAATAATATTATAACAAAAGAGCGAGTAGTGATACCCGCTCTTTTGTTTTATGCACCGTGGCATTGCTTATATTTTTTACCACTCCCACAAGGACATGGCTCATTTCTTCCCACAGTATTCCCTCCGATAATGGGTGTTTGCATGGTCGGAGTGATTTTATTCCTCTTCAAAAAATTCTTAAAGAGTATAGTCATTCTTCTATGCCGGCTGCTTAATGTCTGTCTGAATTTATCAGCCTGTGTATATCTGATTTCTCTGATGATTTTGGTAACCGGCATTTTCTTATCATCCAGTTGCCCCATTGAAACCTCATGCGTTTTATAATCATACCAAAGCTCTAAGGAAGGTTCTTCATCATAGCTGAATGAGAATAACAATAAAACGCTCGTACAACTACATGAAGGTTGCACACAATAAAAATCACTAATCCAGTAAGTAGTATCGTCAATTACTAAATTAAAATCAAATGACCACGGGAGTACCTCAAAGTATGAAACCATCTGAGACTCCTTCAATACTTTCTGATAATTGGCAAAATTGGCTTCAATTTTATCTGCATCAGCCACTTCTGACGCCATGCCTTTCAGATCTTTAAAAAAGGTATTCAGTTCACTCCATTGCTCGTTTGATATTTCACCTTCAAGCGCCTTCAGGTAGTCATCTTTACTGCTATCAATAGCTTCTGTCTCAGTATATTTCAGAATCTGATTATTCGATACATCCAGCGCATATACCTGCTCGGCATCATCAGCAAAATAGATATTTCCGCAATTACAGGTTAACTCCATACAAGGTTGTAACTCATTCGACTTCAATATCTTTCCGGCAAACTCCCCTTCTCCTACTTCAATATTGAGAAACGCCTCTTTTGGATTTTTGATTTGGTATGTAAACATGATTGGTTATTTTCTTCGACTACAAAATTATGGCAAAAATGGATAAGAAAAAAGACAACCCATAAGGATTGCCTTTCTATACCATTCTTTAATCAATGCTCAATCATAATTCAAAACCGGGCTCAACCACTTCTCAACCTCGTCTACAGGCATATTCTTACGCTCAGCATAATCAATTACCTGATCTTTACTGATTTTACCTATGGTGAAGTATTTACTTTCAGGATGAGAGAAATACCAGCCGCTTACTGAACTTGCCGGATACATCGCAAAACTTTCAGTGAGTTCAATACCAATTTTCTCTGCCTGCAATAAATCAAATAAAGTACGCTTTTCAGTATGGTCTGGGCAGGCAGGGTAACCTGGTGCCGGACGAATACCTGCATATCTTTCTGAAATCAATTCTTCGTTGCTAAGATTTTCGTCTGAATCATAACCCCAGTATTCTTTACGCACTTTTTCATGCATCAATTCTGTGAATGCCTCAGCCAGACGGTCAGCAATAGCTTTGAGCATGATTGAATTATAATCATCATGATCTTTTTCATATTGTTCCAGAAGCGCTTCAATGCCTAATCCGGCTGTTACGGCAAAAGCACCAATGTAATCTTCTTTATGCGAATTAACAGGAGCTATAAAATCTGACAAACATAGATTTGGCAGGTTTTGTGCCTTCAGGTTTTGCTGACGCAAATTATGCAAAGTGGCTAAAGAGGTAGTATTTTCAATCAAATCACCATTTTCAGCAACAGCAGTATTACTCAATACTCTATAGCCCGTGCCTTTTAAGCTACCCTGTCCGGCTAAATCATAGTGGTATTCTTCAAAATTATGTAAGGTAATATCGTCACCCTCTGAATTGGCCGGATAGAAACCTATCACTGCTCTGGCTTGCAAAGATTTATCAGCAATTACTCTCTTCAACATCTTCTGGGCATCATCATACAATTTCTTCGCCTCTGCTCCTACCACTTCATCATTGAAGATTTTCGGATATTTGCCATGCAATTGCCAGGTCTGGAAGAATGGAGTCCAGTCAATATACTTGGCAATTTCTGCCAGATCATAGTTATCAAAAATTTTCGTTCCTAAAAATTTAGGCTTCGTTGGCTGGAAGTTTGCCCAATCAATCGGCACATGATTTTCACGCGCCTTTTCAATCGTGATAAAGTTTTTATCTTTCTGACGGCTGGCGTGCTCAACCCTCAGATTGGCATATTGGTTCTTGATTTCATCATAAATCTCCTGATGAGTCTGGTCATTCTGCATCAAACGACCTGCCACCGGAACACTTTTTGAAGCATCAAGTACGTGAATCACAGGCCCTGAATAATGCGGGTCGATTTTCACAGCCGTATGAATACGAGAGGTTGTGGCACCACCAATCAACAAAGGCATTTTAAAGCCCTGACGCTCCATTTCTTTTGCTACACCCACCATTTCATCCAGACTTGGCGTAATCAAACCAGACAGACCTATGATATCGACATTGTGCTTCTTAGCCTCTGCTAAAATCTTGTCAGTTGGCACCATCACACCTAAATCTATGATTTCGTAGTTATTACAACCTAGCACTACGCCTACAATATTTTTACCAATGTCGTGTACGTCTCCTTTTACAGTTGCCATCAATATTTTTCCTGCACTAGAGCTTTCTCCACCTTGTTTTTCTTCTTCAATATAGGGTAATAAATAAGCTACGGCTTTTTTCATCACACGGGCAGATTTTACCACCTGAGGCAAGAACATTTTACCTGCACCAAACAAATCACCCACCACGTTCATTCCATCCATTAATGGGCCTTCAATCACATGCAATGGTTTTGCGGCCTGCTGGCGAGCTTCTTCCACATCAATATCAATATACTCAGTTAATCCTTTTACAAGGGCGTGTTCCAGACGTTTGTTTACTGGCAAATCTCTCCATGCATTGTCAACTACCTGCTCTTTTCCTTTCGATTTTACAGTTTCTGCAAATGTCACCAATCGTTCAGTCGCATCCGGACGACGGTTTAAAAGTACATCTTCGCATAACTCCAACATATCCTTTGGAATATCGTCATAAACGCCTAATTGGCCCGCATTTACAATACCCATGTCCATACCCGCCTTGATAGCATAATATAAGAAAACCGTATGCATGGCCTCACGTACGGGCTCGTTCCCTCTGAAACTGAATGAGATATTGGAAACCCCACCAGATACTTTTGCATAAGGCAGATTTTCTTTTATCCAGCGGGTAGCATTAATAAAATCAACGGCGTAGTTGTTATGTTCTTCAATACCTGTCGCAACAGTCAGGATATTTGGATCGAAAATGATGTCCTGTGGAGGGAAATGTACTTCATTTACAAGAATATCATAGGCTCTTTTACAGATTTCAATGCGTCGTTCGTAACTATCTGCCTGTCCTGTTTCGTCAAATGCCATCACAACAGCCGAGGCACCATAACGTTTTACTTTCTCAGCAGACTCCTTAAACTTCTCTACGCCTTCTTTTAAAGAAATAGAGTTTACGATTGATTTTCCTTGCACACATTTCAGACCTGCTTCAATTACTTCCCATTTCGATGAGTCAATCATAATTGGCAAACGGGCAATATCTGGTTCAGCCATCAGCAGATTCAGGAATGTTTTCATGGCTTCTACCCCATCAATCATTCCTTCATCAAGGTTCACATCTATCACCTGTGCCCCGCCTTCCACTTGCTCACGCGCTACCGAAATAGCTTCATCGTATTTACTTTCACGAATCAACCGGGCAAATTTCTTTGAACCTGTCACATTACAACGCTCCCCGATATTTACATAATTGGTTTCTTTTGTAATCTTCAACGGCTCTAAGCCCGATAATTTCTGGATTGGTTCAAAATCAGGAATTTCTCTTGGCTTGTATTTCTTCGCGACCTCTGCAATGGCATGAATATGCGCCGGAGTTGTTCCACAACAACCGCCGATAATATTCATGAAGCCATTTTGTAAGAAATCTTCTACGATCACTGCCATTTCTTCCGGCGACTGGTCGTATTCACCCATTTCATTAGGCAAACCTGCATTTGGGTGAGCAGACACTAAAAATGGAGCTTCATTGGCTAAAGTCTGTACATAAGGGCGCATCAAATCAGCTCCCAAGGCACAGTTTAGGCCAATAGATAATAAATCAATATGTGAAACCGAGGTTAAAAAAGCTTCGGTGGTCTGTCCGGACAATGTTCTGCCAGATGCATCGGTAATTGTACCTGAAACCATTACAGGTATTTTTACATCTTTTCCTGCAAGAGGAGCATTTTCGTTATTCTGTTTCGGAATTGAATGGCTTCTCAACGGCCGTATTTTGCCTTTCCTTTTATCCGATTCATATAAATCTATGGCAAAAAGAGCCGCTTTCGCGTTCAGCGTATCAAAAATCGTTTCTACTAGAAGAACATCCGCTCCTCCATCTACCAAACCTTGAATTTGCTCGTAGTAAGCGTCCACCAGTTCGTCAAAGGTTATAGCACGAAAACCCGGGTCATTAACATCTGGTGAAAGCGATAAAGTACGGTTGGTTGGCCCAATAGAACCAGCCACAAAACGTGGTTTATCCGGATTTTCAGCGGTAAACTTATCGGCTTCCTCACGGGCAATCTTGGCAGATTCATAATTGAGCTCATACACATAATCTTCCATGTGATAGTCTGCCATAGCAATAGATGTACCCGAAAAGGTATTAGTTTCAGCTATATCAGCCCCTGCTTCAAAATATTTGGCGTGGATTTCCTTGATAACGTCCGGGCGTGTAATTGACAGCATATCATTATTACCCTTTACTTCATGTGGGAAATCACGGAATTTTTCTCCACGATAATCAGCATCGGTCAATTTATATTGCTGAATCAACGAACCCATAGCTCCATCAAGAACCAGAATTTTATCTTTTAATATTTCACGAATGTCGCTCACTGTAATCTATCTTTTAGGTTTTGTAGCACGATTTCGCCAATCGTGTATAAGAACAACAAAATTTATCTCACAAAAATACTATTTAAAGATTGATTTTTTGAAAAAATTTAATAAAATAGATAAAATATCTAAACAAGATAGAATAGTTACGAGTTTTATTTTTAAATTTGGCAGAAATATTTGCTTAAAACGACATTTTATCTATGCAAAAACTGGATAATACAGATAGAGAAATTTTAAAGTACTTACAGGAGAATGCGCACCTGACAACCAAAGAGTTAGCCTCTCGCCTGAATCTATCCCCAACTCCTGTTTACGAGCGTGTGCGCCGACTGGAAAATGATGGGGTGATAAAAAAATATGTGGCTGTAATTGACCGCGAAAAGATTGGGAAGGATTTGATGGTATTCTGCAATATCCGGTTAAAAGAGCACGCACAAGAGGCAGGTAAAAAGTTTGTAGAAGAGATTGTTAAACTCAATGAAGTAATAGAGTGCCATAATATTTCTGGTGAGTATGATTTTATGATAAAAGTGGTAGTTGACGATATGCGCGAATATCAGAGCTTCCTGATGAACAAGTTAGCTTCCCTTGAAAATATTGGTAGCACTCATAGCATTTTTGTGATGAGTGAGATAAAAAATGAGACCAAGTTTGAGGTTTGATATTTGGAGAAAGGAGCAAGGAAAAAGGAAAATGAAAAATTTAGAGAATAAATGAGCCAAGCCTTAATTTCGATAAACATAAGGCTTGGCTCGTTTATTTATAAATCTCTCTTCACTTTTTTTGTTCCCCTTTAGGGGCTAGGGGTTTTCCATTTTCCTCTATTTTCTATAATCTAATGCCGGCTTCCTATCCCCTACTAATGATATATATTTAAAATCTCCACCTCTGGCTTTCAGGAACTCTTCTTTGGCTTTTTTGACTGTTTCCGGGCTTTCAAATAATTGTGTGGCGGTAAGGGCTAAGGTTTTGGCTGCTATAATCATTCCTTTACGGCCAATGCTCATACCACCTGCAGCTACTGCCTGCCAACTATGGGCTGGCGTACCCGGCACCCAGGTTGCTACACTTAAACCAACCGTTGGCACAGCCCAGCTTACATCACCTACATCTGTTGAACCACCAGCACCAGTTTTTTCAACATCTAATGGCTTGATACCCGTGGCATCTTCATATCTTAAATGGTCTAAGCCTAAGTTTTTAGATAATTTTTCAGCATACACTTTCTCTTCTGGCGTGTAGTTTAATCCTCCCACTTTAACCAGATTATCCTGCATGACATGTGTGAGGGTCTCATTGGCTAATAATTCATAAGTACCGCCAGTTAATTCCCATTCTACTCTGGTATCTGTACCCATTGCTGCGCCTTTGGCTGCTTTTTCAATACGCGACCATACATCAATTACCACATCACGGCGAGGATTACGGGCATAATAATAAACCTCAGCAAAATCAGGAACTACGTTTGGCGCTTTTCCACCGTTAGTAATCACATAGTGAATACGCGAATCAGAAGGAACGTGTTCGCGTAACATATTGACCATATTATTCATGGCTTCTACCCCATCCAATGCCGAACGTCCTTTTTCAGGTGAAGCTGAGGCATGTGCGGAAACTCCATAAAATCTGAATTTCCCTGATTTATTGGCCAATGATGTACCAAAACTTGCTGTGTTAAAAGAACTAGGATGCCAGTGCAAAACGGCATCAACATCATTAAATAATCCGGCACGAACCATATATACTTTGCCTGAGCCACCTTCTTCGGCAGGGCAACCATAAAAACGGATAGTACCTTTGATATTGTTGGCCTTCATGTATTCTTTCACGGCAATGGCTGCGGCAGCAGAGGCTGTTCCAAATAAATGATGCCCACAGGCATGGCCTGCCGTACCTCCAATTGATTTCTGGTCGGCTGTTGAATCCTGTGAAAGACCCGGTAAGGCATCGTACTCTCCTAAAATTCCAATCACTGGTTTGCCTTCTCCAAAAGAGGCAACAAAAGCCGTTGGAATTTCGGCCACTCCTTTCTGAATAGTAAAACCTTCTTTAGCTAATGTTTCCTGTAGAAGCGCCGAACTTTTTGTTTCCTGATACCCTACTTCGGCATAATTCCAGATTTGTTTGGCTATGCCACCGTAATACATTTCTTTTTTAGAAATGCTTTGGAGCATCTGATTTTTTTTATCCTGTGCTGATAAGTATAGACTTAGAAATAGAAAAGAAAAAAGAAGTAAAAATCGGTGTTTCATGTTTATTGATAGTGATTTATTGAGTATTCAGTTCGGTGTGTGTTTAAATATAGACCTAAAAAAATAAAGATTCAAACAATTGTAGAACATTGCCTGAATCTTTATAGAAAATAATTTAAATATACTACCTTAATTAGCGGATGCCTGTTGCTGAATAGTTTCCTTTAAATCAGCAATTCCGCAAATTTCTTTCTTTACTAAATCAGGTCGTGATGAAGAAATCAAGTGTCCTGACTCAGGAATAAAAATGAATCTGGCGCTTTTATTCCCTTGAAGCATTTTCTTGGCAAAAGAGAAATTCGTGGTATCCACAATCCAGTCTTGTCCTCCACACATCACTGTTACATCTGTTTGTATTTTAGGCCACTCGCTTTTCAGTTTTCTCAATTCTGCTACGTGTGCATATTTTTCGTCTGTGGCGGTATTCATGCGTTCAGGTAAAAACCATCTTACCAGAAATACCTTTCCAAATTTAGAAAACCACCAGAACTTTTCAGTATCAGGGTCAATGGCGGGTGATAATAGAATTACTTTTTTTACTAATTCAGGATACATCGCTGCGATTTCAGCTGCTACCGGAGCACCGTAAGAACGGCCAACAATAATAGCTTTTTTACCCGAATGGTTACTTTTCAAAGCCATTACAATCGCCTGTGCCTGCTCAACAAGGCTATAGACCTTCTTTTTAGGCTTTTTCTGCGATTTGCCGTATCCCGGTCTATCAACAGAAATCAAATGGAACTGATGCTGTAAGGAGCTATCATCCAACATATTCATATAACCATCCCAGGCACCTGGAGCACCATGAATAAAAAGTACGGGTTGAGCCGTATCTGCTCCGAAAGTTACATAGTGCAACTTTAAAGAGTCGTTTTCAACCATGTGATATAAAGGCTTGGCTAATCGGTCGCGGTAATGCTCTTTAATTTCAGACTCGGTCATTATCCATCTGCTGAAACAAGAGCCAAGAAGAATACTTAAGGTAACAAAAGCGATGAATCTTTTAGTCCGACCATTCAGTTGTTTAATTCTGTTCACTACAATTTATTTTAATTATATTTTCAAAGGCTTATGAGTATAACGAATTTCACCCCCTAATCGTTTGACATAATCTTTTAAAAATTATTAAAATTTAAAATTTCAAACCAAATTTTTTCCCTGCCATTGCTTTCACAATTCCCTGAAATTCAAGATTTAAGAGCAATGATGCTAAACGATTGACAGGTATTTGAGTCTGCCAGCTCAGATTATCAATCTGTGTCTCGCCATGCGTACGTAAATAGGCAATTACCTGGCCTTCTTCCTGTGTAAATTGTGTCAGATCAATTTCAGGCTCTTTAGGTTTTGTTTTGGTAATTCCGTTACTCTCTGCCCCCCAGTTCATGGCTTCAATCACATCGTTGACCTCTGTAAAAATATTAGCCTTATTCTCTTTAATTAATTTATGACAACCCGCCGAATATTTATTGGCAAGACTACCCGGCACCGCAAAAACTTCATGATGGTAATTATTGGCAAAATCAGCCGTTACTAATGCCCCTCCTTTATCAGCAGATTCCACTACGATATTTACATCGCTTAGGCCCGCAATGATTCTGTTTCTGGCAATAAATAGGTTACGGATTGGTTTCATACCAAACGGATTTTCAGATAGAAGTCCTCCTTTCTCGAGCATTTGCTCTGCATATTTCTTATGAGCCGCCGGATAAATAATATCTATCCCACTAGCCATTACACCAATGGTTGCCATTTCATTGTCAATAGCTGCTTTATGAGCGATAATATCAATGCCATATGCCAAACCGCTGATAATACTTACCTGATAGGGTTTTAGCTGCTCTATTATCTCTTCTGTTATTTTTCTGCCATAGTCAGTAGCTTGTCTGGTTCCTATAATACCAACTGTACGCAAAGCACTTAAATCCCCATTGCCTTTGAAATACAAAATAGCCGGAGCATCATATAAACCTTTCAGGCGTGAAGGATAATCCTTGTCAATGGAAAAATAGAGTTTAACTTGTTGCTTCTCAGATTCTTTCAGAATATTTTCAGCCTTTGTCAATAGCGACTTCTCTCTGAGACCTTCAATAATTTGTTTACCAACACCGGGAGTTTTCAACAATTTATCAGTCTTTGCTTTAAAAACATTTTCGGCCGATCCCAGATTACTTACTAACTGTCGGAACATAATACTACCCACACCCTCTACCAAAGTCAAAGCAAGCTGATATATTTTTTCCATGTATATGATTCGGCGTTTTAATTTATAAGTCTATTGGAAAGATTTGTGTTGGTTGTGTATCCGTACACTAAAGCTATGGTCCATAATAGCATCTGATAGGTAAATAAGGAGATTAAAACTATTATAGTCACACACAATTTTTCCAGGCCAATTTCAGGTTTTCAAAATTAGGAAGGACATACCGAATTTAAAAACAACCTTTAAACTATTGCTGAAAAGTTAAAAATTCTTTCTGAAATTATTTCTTCAGAATATAATTACCCCAGATAGGATAATGGTCTGAATAAGGCACCTCCGAGTAAGTTTTGAAACTCTTCAGTTCAAAGTATTTATCGTCATAGAATTGATTATCAATTCTTAAAAATCCTGGGGAGCGATGGTAGGTAAACCCAAATCCTTTACCCTTTTCCTCAAATGCATTTTTCAGGTATTTCCGGGTTCTGCCGTAGGTATATCCATAAGGTACTTCATTAAAATCACCTGCGAGAATAATTGGATATGGGCTATTTTTTATCCACAGCTCCAGCTCTATCATCTGAATAATCCTATCGGTAAAGCCTTCTTTTAGCTGATTGTATATAGTTTTGGCTTCTTTTTTGGCTTTTTCTTTATCATCACCAGCATCCAGAACCTTGTTGACACGAACACCCATTGAGCGCAACTGGATATTTATTACTCTGATTGTATCTTTTTCAACCACAATATCTGCCGACAAAAGCCCATTATGATTAATTGACCAATGTTTTTCTTCTTTTCTGATAATGGGATATTTTGAGAAAATAGCCAGCCCAATTGAACCCTGCCCTTTATCATTGCCCGGTGTTGAATGAACATAGGTATAATAAGGATGCGTGTTTCTGAACTTCTGAATCATCCGGAACTCAGGAATATAGTCTACATTAAACAATTCCTGTACACATTTTATATCTGCATTTATATTTAAAGCATTCCGGATTAATTTAGTAGAATTAATTGAGTCTCCCCTCATAGTAAAACTTTCAATATCGCACCACATCATATTATAACTCATCACAGAAATACCTTTCCGTTTATCTTCCTCATTATCTAAATGCCAGGTAAAAGTGCGAAGAAGTAATGGAAAGCCAATCAACAAAATACCAATAGAAATAAAGACCCTACGAGATTTTCTGAAAGCCCAGAGAATAATAAAAAAGACGTTGCCAGCAAAAGCAAGGGGTAATGAGAGCATCAGAAAGCCCCCAAGCCAATGTTTTACACTTACCGAATAGCTCAATTGGTACACTAATAATGTATATAGTGCCAAAATCATATTCATAAAGAATAAGAATCGCTTCAAGAAAAGTCTGATAAATTCTATCATTCCAATATACAATAAAATCAGGATATTGATCCTGCACCTGTTCGAAAAGATGGGTTTTGCTTTTTCATTTTAGGGTTAGCTTTTCAAACAGGTTCCTAAAAATAGTTGCTTCTTATGAAAACGAAAAACGATAGATTGAATTAAATATTGAATTGTGCAAAATAACATCACTTTGCTCCAATTAATATAACTATTCAAAGCCAAACTAAGACTATTTCAATTTAAACTATTTCGATATATTACTTTTCTAATTAAGGACTATAAACCAAACAATGCGATTTTTATGAGTATTCCTAAAATAATCTTATTTCCTAGGATTATCATTCCCAAATATCTATAAAAAATCCAAATTCATTAAATACCTGTAATCAAGTCAAAATTGCACTTGATTACTGTAATTAAATCCATTAGGTATATACGACAGAACGTCAAAATAGTACCATGCTATTAGAATTTAGTTAGAAAAAAATCTTTTCGGCACAGGCATTAACCAGATAAAACAAAAACCCTTATCGAATCAATAAGGGCTTTGCGATAGCTTGTTCATAATGTATTGTATGTAGACAACTGTTAACAAAGCAGCCGTAAAATTGTAGTGGATTTCAGGGAAAAGGCTTTTAATTAATCATTCTCATCTAATTCAAATATTTCTTCAACTGTTTTTCCAAAGATTTTGGCAATTTTCATTGCCAGTACTGCCGATGGGACGTATTTATTGCTCTCAATGGCATTGATGGTCTGGCGGCTTACGTTGATTCGCTCAGCTAAATCGGCTTGCGTAATATCAAGGATAGCCCGTTCGATTCTGATCCTGTTTCTCATAATCTAAATATTTAATTGGCTATCAATTGTTTTGGAATTTGCCATTGGCATCGAATGAAGGTTTTATAACCAGTATATAATGAAACCGGATGATAAAAAGCAGCAACGGTGTAAACATATTGTAGACAATGACACTAAAGAAAGCCATGCCATGAATGAAAATAATAGCCAGAATCAATAAAGCAAAGTTGAGATAAATCGCCCATTGTAGAGATTCTAAGCGGATTTTAGATACATATTCATCTTCAATCTTCACTTTTGAAAAAGCAACAAACAGTAAACCTATAATTGAACCGATGGCAGCTATTTCATCGGTAAAGTTTAAAACAGACATACTGTCATTTACAGTAGTTTTATCTGCTCCGCTTGAGGAGGTAAATGTATCTGTAAAAATATACTCAAATGGTAACTTTACCGTAAGGAAATCAAAGTAAAAATCACCAATTAAAACACATAAGCCTAAAATTAAAGATGGGATAGCAAGTAACCAACCGATTAGTTTGTAGCGATGGGGAAATAAGAATCTTGGTTTCATAATTTTGTATTATTTCGTTTATGTAAAATATAACGCACCAAAAGTAAAATAAACTTTACATTTTGACAAATTTATTTGATATTTTTTTTCAAAAAACTTATATGAATGCTAATATGATTTTTATCAGCTTTTCATAAGGGCTTCTTCTGTATCTTTGCAAAAAATTTCAGCAGTGATGAATGATATTCAGAATAGAGCAGATATAGAACTTCTGGTGAATAGTTTTTACGAGAAAGTACATAAAGATTTTGACCTTGCCCCTGTGTTTGTCATGCCACAAGACCAGTGGGAAACCCATTTAATAAGAGTAGTGAATTTTTGGGAAAACTGGCTTTTTCAGACAGGTAGTTATAATGGAGGCATGATGTGGGTACATATGCAGGCGCATCAGCATCATGGACTAACCACCGAACGTTTTGAGCGTTGGCTCGCCTTATGGTTTATGACAGCCGACACACTTTTCAGTGGCCCAAGAGCCGAATTCGTAAAAAGCAAAGCCTTAGAAATCGGCCAGATTATGAACGCGAAAATGAATAGTGGTTCTTAAAGAAGTCTCTATGATTAACTTTAGAAAAAAATAACAACTAAAATTGTAACCTTATAACGTCATTCCTGTTTGAGCGCGATTAAAAATCGTAGAGATAATTCAGATTTAAGCGAAGGTATTTCAGATTTTTAATCGCGTGAGTTTGAATGATGGGCTGCTTTTTTGGTTACTTTTTTGCAGCAACAAAAAAGTAACAGCCCGAGACTAAGAGAATAGGAGAAATATTTCTATAAAAAAGCAATCTATCATAAATAGAAGTTTCAGTCAACGATTTAAAAAATCGGGATACAATTATAACTCTACCATCAATTTAATCATTTCTTCCAAATACCTTCTTACTTTACGGTCGGCGCCATCAGCGTAACGATTAATAATGAAGGCAAAGGACATCAGTTCTCCGTTGGCAGCGGTAAAATAGCCTGAAAAGGCTCTTGTATTGGCAATTGAGCCACTTTTGGCTCTTACATTTCCTACGGCTTTTGAGCCTTTGGCTAAGTTTTGTACTGTTCCAGTAATACCAACCACAGGAATAGAAGCATAGAAATCATTAAAGGCGCTATCCCGACGCATAGTGAATAAGATATCTACTAAATTGTTGGCAGTTAATACACCCGATGGTGAGAGTCCACTCCCATCACGAATCATAAAGCCCTGTAAATCAACGCCTTTTTGCGACCAGAGAAACTTTTCTGCTTTTACCCCAGCTTCAAAACTTCCATCTTTAGAAAGTGTATAGCCTACCGTTTTCAGAAAAGCATCAGCATAGAGATTGATGCTTTGAAAATTACAATGTTGAGCTAAGGTAGAAATAGTGGGTGAATCGTAGCTGAGAATCAGATTTCGTGACTTTTTATCTTGAACCTTTGCTTTATAATTCTGATAGCTGATTACTTCATTTGTTATTTGACCTTGCAATTCCTGAAATTTTCTTTGCACATGATAGGCGAGAAAATAGGCAGGATCAGGCAATGAGCCTTTCACAGCAAAATCTGACGGGCCAATTGGCACTGTACCTTCGGAAATAATCGTATTACTGAATGGTGTATTATAAACAGTGACATTATCACCTGAACCTCGTTCGGCCGTTGTTACCTTATTAATAAAATTTATAGCAGGAACCGTCGGAGAAAGCCTTAATACTGGCGCATCCTCTCCCAATGATTTAGCAGGTTTGAAATGGATTTCATACAAATTTTCATTGGCATTCAAACCACTCACACCCGCTCCATAGTAATTACCTATATCTCCCCATACCCACGAATTAGCCAGAGTATTATCAGGGAAAATACTACCATCACCTAAAATAAATCCTTCTATCCTTTTAATACCAGCTTCCCGTATTTTCTGAGCAAACAAATTAACCACTTGTTGAAAATCTAAACCCACTCTTGATGAACCTAAAGATGGGTCTCCAGTTCCTCTGATATAAATATTCCCCTTTAATACGCTGTCTGCTATTACGCCATCATACTCAACAAAAGTCTGGTAACGATAATTGGGGCCTAAAACAGATAGAGCCGAAGCCGTCGATATTAGTTTAAGAGTTGAAGCTGAGTTGACAGATTTTCTGGCATTGAATTGAATTTTATAATCACCTGTTTGAGTTGATTTGATAGAAGCTGCCACCACACCAGTCTGGATTTCGCTATCATTCTGAATGCTATCTAAGAGCTGTTGAAACTTTTCAAGTGGTGAACTTAGTTGTAGAAGAATGAATAAAAATAGCTTCATAGAAATGATTCAGGTTTAAGGCAAGGGCTTTGATAAAAACGAATTTAGAGGAAATGGCTAGCAAAAAAAAGATTTCTTTCCTTAATTTGTGGCTGAATATGGAGCAAAATCTATTCTGCGTTCATATTTTTAATATTTTGATAGCATTTTCGTATGAAAATAACTTTTTGGGGAGCGGCAAGGCAAGTATCAGGTAGCATGACCCTACTTGAGTTTGATGATGAATATAAAGTTTTGATTGATTGTGGTACTGATTTAGAAAGAGAAAATAACCCCGAAAAACCTAAGTTTGAATATGGCATTTTTCCATTCGACCCTTCTTTAATCAATCTGGTTATACTTACTCATGCACATATTGACCACTCTGGTCAGATTCCTAATTTATATAGAGAAGGTTTTGAAGGGCAGGTTTTATGCACAAAACCTACAATGGATTTAAGTGAACTGCTTCTATTAGATGCGGCTTCGCTCAATCAAAGGAAATTCAAGCTGATTCATGACAGCAAAAAAAGGTCGAAGAAAAGAAAAGATATAGATTCAAGAGAACTATATCTGGAGAGGCAAGTGAAAGAAGCAATGGATAATTTTGTGCCGATTGCTTTCGACCAGCGCTTTAAATTCAAAGACGACGGATTTTTGACTTTTATTCCGGCAGGCCATTTATTAGGTGCTGCTCATGTATATATTGAGTTCTGGGAGGATGGAAAGAAAAAAACATTGGGTTTCTCAGGTGATATTGGTCGCAAGAATTATCCTTTATTGATAGATCCCCAACCTCTCCCACCAGTAGATTATCTCATAACAGAAAGCACCTATGGCGACCGCCACCATATAGATGAAGGCGAGGCTGAAGCTATTCTGGCCGGAATCATTCAGAAAGCCTGTATTGATATGCCAGGGCGCTTGATTATTCCTTCTTTCAGCGTTGGCCGCACACAAGCCATGCTTTATACCTTGAATAGATTATATACTGAAAAGGGCTTTACGCCTATTAAAGTATTTACTGATAGCCCCTTGGCAAAGGCTAGCTCCAGGGTGTATGAAAAGAGTGTAAAGCTGCTTAATAAGCACGCCCGTACTTTTCACGAAGAAAATGAGTCTTTGTTTGATTTCGAGAATCTGATATATTTGGAGTCGAATCAGGCGAGTAAGGCTGTTTCAAATCATGCTGAGCCATGTATTATTATCTCAGCCTCGGGTATGATTCAGGGAGGTAGAGTGGAGCATCATATAGAAGCCAATATCAGTAATCCTTATGCTACTATCCTGATGGTTGGTTATGCGAGCGAAGGGACTTTAGGCTGGAAATTGCTGAACGGTGAGCGCAAGGAACTAAGCATAAGGGGACAAAAACACCCGGTTAATGCAACCATCTTAAGAATTGATGTATTCAGCGGCCATGGAGATTTCAAAGATTTGACTAATTTCGTGGCCTCGCAAGGGATAGATAAAGTAAAAAAGGTATTTCTGGTACATGGAGAGTATCCAACCATGCAGAATTTTAAAATTGCACTCGAACAAAAGGGGTATCAACAGATTGAGATACCAGATAAAGGACAAACTTACGAAATTTAACAAACGCCCATAGCGCTAAATCGTTTATGAGAACTCTTCTTGATTTTGAAAAACCCATTGCAGAGCTTGAAGCAAAGCTTGACGATATGCAACGCCTTGCCGACGAGAACAACGTGGATGTAAGAGAAGCTGTCAGAAGTCTTACTGAAAACATTCTTAATCTGAAAAAAGAAACTTTTTCAAATCTTACCCGCTGGCAAAGAGTACAATTGTCTCGCCACCCTGATCGCCCATATACTTTAGATTATATCGAAAAATTATGTCAGGAATTTCATGAACTACATGGTGACCGCACAGTGAGAGACGATCCGGCTATTGTAGGTGGATTTGCTGATATAGATGGAAAAACCGTAATGCTGATTGGTCAGCAGAAAGGACGCAAAACCAAAGAAAGACAATACCGTAACTTTGGTATGCCAAATCCGGAAGGATATAGAAAGGCTTTGAGATTGATGAAACTGGCCGAAAAATTCAATAAGCCGATTGTTACATTAATTGATACCCCGGGTGCATTCCCGGGTCTTGAAGCCGAAGAACGCGGACAAGCAGAAGCCATAGCACGCAACCTACGTGAAATGTGTGTACTGAAAGTACCGGTTATCTGTATCATCATCGGTGAAGGTGCATCAGGCGGGGCTTTGGGTATTGCGATTGGTGACAGAGTATTGATGTTAGAAAACGCATGGTATTCGGTAATTTCTCCCGAAAACTGCTCAACAATCTTATGGCGCAGCTGGGATTATAAAGAACAAGCCGCAGAAGCCTTGAAACCAACTGCCACTGATATGCTGAACAATAAGCTAATTGATGGTATCATAGAAGAACCACTGGGCGGTGCGCACCTAGATTGGGATGATATGGCTCTTCGTCTGAAAACAAGAATTCTTTCTGAAATTGAAGACTTGGAAAAACAAACGCCTGAAGAAAGAATTGACTCCCGTATCGAAAAATTCTGCTCGATGGGATTCTTTGAAGAAGCATAAGTTTTAACAACTGAAATATAAATGGCGAGTAATGGCTGAGGCTGTTGCTCGCTTTTTTTGTTAAAGCGTATTTTAATTAAGCAAAATATTCTCTACTTTAGCATTATAACATCCATTTTGTTTTGCTTGACTTTTGAACTATTCATTTTATGGAAGCCCTGATTATAGTTTTGGTGGTGCGCATGATAATTTATTTTCTTGAAGACGCGCAAAAAAAGAATTCTGCCAAACCCAGTTCCAAATCTTCTGAAATAATTAAAGAGCCAATATTTGAATCTTACTCGGAATCTTCGGCATTAATTGAAAAGCTACGAGTCAAGGACCCAGTAAATAAATGGTTTGGTGCTAATTTATATTCTATTATTAACTATAATCAAAAGCATTATATCCATCCTGATGATTGGCATATCTTGGAAAACTACCCGTATATCAATAGTATGCATCAGTGCATTGGAAAAGAAGATAATTATTTAATGTTAAACTTTGGGGATAAAATTTTTCGTATTCTAGAAAAATATATACATACTGTACCTTATAAGGAACCTAAATTCAAACCTTTGGAAGACGTGAAATTTTATAGTTCAAAAGGAAAATTAGAATTTGGAATCATCAAAGGAATCAGCTGGCATAATAATGACGGCAAACATATTTACTCTATTGAAGTAAATGAAAAAATGAAAACCCGAAGGTACTTTGAAGAGGATTTGGATAGAGTTATAGCTACTGATACTATTTAAAAGCTTGTCTTCCTTAGTATAAGTCTGGAATAAAATTTTCAGGATTAGTGTTTGTACAAAAGCATATTTATTATAGGGTATTTTTTCATAGCTAAATATTGTTTAATTTAGCCTTGAACTTGATGCTGAATTATTTTTTTGCTTGACCTTTCAATTACTAATTCTATGAAACACCTACTTTGCTTGCTGTGGTTTATCTTTTCATTTACTGGTTTTTCTCAAAATCTTTCAACTCAGGTAAAGCTTATACCCGCTGAACCAAAAGCGGGACAAAAAGTCCAACTTATTTACCGACCTGATCTGCCTTCAACAACAGCCAAACTTTCTTGTTACCTCTATCAAAACACTGACCAGACACGAGTGACTGTTCTTCCTTTGCAAAACAAAAATCAGCAATACGAGGCTGAATTTATACTTGGTGCTGAGACAAAGAGTTTTCTAATGGTATTTCATGACTCATCAGGGGTAATCGATAGTAATCATGAGGGGGGGTATTGGAGTCCTGTATATGCTAATGGGAAATTGGTTGCTGGCGCACGCTCAACAATGGCTGATATGTATAGCTGTTGGCATCATAATGCATTTTCTCTAGCCCAAAGGTTTGATCTTTCACTAGACTTATACCAAAAAGAATTTGTCCAAAATCCCTATCTGAAAAGAAATCATTTAATATTTTATTTAATGTCCATGAAGGGCGATAATAATTTCAATAAAAATCAATTTAAAAGAGAGTTACAAGGATTTGTTTTATATGACGACCTCACTGAGGTCGAAATGCGTTTTCTGGCAAAATTTTATGCTGAGATAAATGAAAATACCACTGCCAGAGAACTGAATAAAAAAAGGCACGAGAAATATCCGAAGGATCGTAGTGTAATTGAAGAAGCGAACCGAGACTTTCACATGGAGTTTGCACGAGAAAAAAGTTTTTCTAAAAAGAAAGAGATGTATGACGCTTTTTGTGCCAGGTATAATGATCTGGAAGATTCTATTACTGTAAAACTGAATCAATTCAAAAGAGGAACAATGCTCGCCAGATTAGCGGTATACTATTTAAAGGAAAATAGGTTTGATGAATGGGAAATAGAATTGTCAAAATTAAATGCAGTAGGGCAACGTACTAGTTTATATTTAGGGTCTTCTGATTTAGTTAATAAAGACTCTTATTTAGAAAATGCAGAAATTCTTGCTAAAAGAGCCTGTGTTTTTGAACTTAAAAATCTTAAAGAACCAAGATATTGGAATGAACCTCTTTATATGACCGATGAAGAAGTTAACCATTACAGGCGTAAATATGCCGCTTGGGTTATTAAGAATTATGGAGTAATATTAATGAAAAATAATAAGCTAGCATTGGCTGACTCAGTTTTAAAAGAAGCTGCATATACTTATGCATTTGGAGAACATACAGAAATAAATGAGACATACATAGATTGTTTAATCAAAAGAGGTAAAACTGAACAAGCTGAAGAAGAAGCCCGGCGTTTTGTAAGTACACAAAAAAGTAGCCCACATATAGATGCCTTTTTGAATCAGTTGAAGAAATCTACAAACCTAAATTCTACTGTTAGTATAAATAATTTTAAAAATCGTGTGCCAGTTAGCCTTATCAATCAACCGCTCTCTGATTTTTATTTTGTTGATACGCTTGGCAAACAGGTAACTAAAGAATCGCTAAAAGGGAAAGTCGTTGTGGTTGATTGCTGGGCAACTTGGTGTAACAGTTGTATTATAGGCTTCGAGGGCATGTATAACCTCACAAAAAAATATGGAAAGGCTGATGTAGTTTTTCTTTTCTTGAACACGTTGGAATTTGGAGGCAATGTTGAAGAAAAAGCTAAAAAACTGATAAAAAGTAAAGGATATGATTTTACGATAGTGTTCGATCAAGACAATGTAGCAGTGGACAAACTCAAAGTAAATAGCTTGCCGACAAAATTTATCATTGATAAAGATGGTAATATCCGATTCAGGCAGGAAGGTGAGGCAGAGGGGTTTCTTGAAAAACTGGATACCGTTATTGAGCAATTGATTAAATAAAACTTAGGCTTTGCTTAAAAATTCACAACCTTGTCCGGAGTTTTAGTGTCAATAATTAAAACAGGTTTTTCAATTTTACATCCTCAAACATGAAAAATTTACTTCTTGCTCTGGCTATTAACTTTATCATTATTAGTTGCAAAGATAATAATATCTGCTGCGTGATTATTGATACCTCAGCTACCATTTCAGTTATTGAAAAGAACACGGGTGCTGATTTATTCAACCCCAACTCGAAAAATTATATTGATGCCAAAAGTCTTGCATTAGAATTTTCTACCAATCCGGGCAAGAAATTTATCGTTAAGGGTATCGATAGAAGTCAGCCTGTTTTTTATCAAAGTGATGGCATATATTATCTTCGTATTTTCCCGACAACCTATGAAGCCCTAACCAATGAGCATACAGTGACTATTCATTGGAACGATAAAGATTCAGACAAAGTCAAATTTCAGATAGTACAACATAAAAACGGCGCTTATACGGATAAACTTTTTTTAAATGATAGTTTAATCTGGACTCATCCAAACGAGAAGATAGTAACTATCTATAAATGAAGAGCTAGCATACCTATTGGTTTTTCCTTTAAGTCATCAGTACAAGCAATTTTCACCCAAAACTTAGCTAAAAGTTTATACTTTTTTAATTCAGAAGCCGCATACTACAAAATATTTCGAAAGTGTCAGACGTTTAACAACAGTTTGACACTTTTTTATTGCTCCATCTCTACCTCAAATTTGTATGAAAGTAAAAGCCGTTATTTTTGACTTCGGAAACGTAATCATCAACATCGACATCCCTCGTACCTTCCAGGCATTCGCCAGTCTTACTGGCAAAAGACAAGCAGTTATCGAAAAACTCGTATCAGAAAATCAGCTATTCAGACGTTATGAAACCGGGCAATTTACTGACATTGAGTTCAGAGAAATTGTCAGACAAACCGTTGGTTTTCCTTTAAGTGATCATGAAGTAGACAGAGCATGGAATTCCCTTTTACTGGACATTCCGCAGGAAAGAATTGATTTTTTAATAGAACTTCGCAAAAAGTACCCAATTTATCTCCTGAGTAATACCAACAACATTCACATTGAAGCTTCTAATTCTTATTTAAAGAAAACTTTTGGTTACAGACATCTCGACGAATTATTCGACCAGTTATTCCTCTCCTATGAAATCGGGATGTGGAAGCCAGATGCCGAAATTTATGAATATGTATTAGAAAAGATCAAGCTAAAACCGCATGAGGCATTGTTTTTAGATGATAATCCGCATAATATTCAATCGGCCAGTGCATTAGGTATGCAAACTATACTGGTTGAACCTCATACTTCTATCGTTGAATATTGTAAAACGATTTTTTAAATCGTTTCTTTGTACCACAATTATACTTAGCTAATGAAGCAAAACCGAACATTACTTATACAAATTGCCCTCTTTATAGTTACACTTATCACCACAACAATTACAGGAGCAGAATGGATTTTCGGCAATTCTTTCTTTTTTGGATCGAATCCGATGGGCTGGCACGAACTGGTCCAGGGTCTTCAATACTCAATTCCATTTTTAGGGGTGCTGACTATCCATGAATTCGGGCATTATTTTGTAGCAAAAAAACATAAAACCGACGTAACACTCCCATTTTATATTCCCCTTTGGTTAGGCGGACTTAGTTCAACCTTTGGTACTTTAGGAGCTTTTATTCGTATCAAAGAACGAATCCAATCAAGAGTGAAGTATTTCGATATAGGCATTGCAGGCCCTTTAGCGGGCTTTGTAGCTGCATTAGGCGTACTTTGGTATGGCTTTACGCATTTGCCAAGTCTAGATTATGTTTTTAATCTATTTCCACAACTAAACCAATATGGGATGGAGTATGGAAAGTTCCTGGAAACTACACCAGACTATGTTTCTATCAAACTTGGGGATAGTTTACTATTCAAATTCTTTCAGGATTACATTGCCGTTGGCGAACTACCCCACCCTTATCTATTCACCAATTATCCAATCATTTTTGCAGGATATTTGTCTTTATTCTTTACAGCGCTAAACCTCTTCCCTATTGGCCAGCTAGACGGTGGGCACATTCTTTATGGTTTGATTGGTGACAGAGCTTTTAATATCGTTTCTCCTATCCTATTTACAGGTTTTGTATTTTATGCAGGTCTGGGCTTATTTAAAGTTGATGAGTTTTTTATGCCCAATACCGATATAATCTGGAAATTTGCGCTTTATATTGGCTTTATCTATCTGTGTTTCTCCAAAGTTTCAGAAAATCTTATGACAAATTTGCTGATAACCCTGAGTGTTATTGCGATTCAGTTAATAATCACTTATTTTTACCCCACAGTTGAGGGGTATTCAGGATTTTTAGCTTTTGGCTTAATGATTGGCCGTTTCTTAGGAATCTACCACCCTCCAACCTACGACAAGCAACCACTTACCTTAGAAAGGCAAATTTTAGGTTGGCTTGCCCTGTTGATTTTTATTTTGTGCTTTACACCGAAGCCTTTTACTATTATACAAAATGTTTAGTTGGTTAGCAAAATCCATTTTCAGATTAGCGGGATGGAAAACAATTGACAATCTTCCGCCTGACCTGAAAAAAGCGATTTTTGCAGTGGCGCCTCATGCAACCTGGTACGACTTCCTGGTTGGTGTGGGTACACGTTCTGATTTAGGAAAATCAATCAAGTACTTAGGCAAAGCCGAACTGTTTCGCCCGCCTTTTGGTTGGTTATTCAAGGCTTTAGGTGGCACTCCTGTGGTTCGCTCACATAGTACAAACTTTGTTCAACAGGTAGCTGAAACTTTCAATAGACACGAAAAGCTCCTGGTAGCTATTGCTCCTGAAGGCACCCGAAAGAATGTAGCAAGGCTGAAAACAGGCTTTTATTATATGGCTCACGCAGCCAAAGTACCTATTATAATGGTAGGGTTCGATTATCCCCGAAGAACGGTTTTTGTTGAAAAGCCTTTTTATACCAGCGGAGACTTTGAAGCAGATATGAAAAAATATTTTATTCCTTTTTTTGAGCAGATTCAAGGCGTGAAAAAAGATTGGTTAGCCAATTATGAAAAAGGGGAGTTTTAATAAGTAGTATAGATTAATCAGTAGGAAGAACAGTGCAATGAAAAAACAGACGCAATCAATAAGAATTCAGACCAAACGTTCACAATATAGAGAACATTCAACACCATTATTTTTAACTAGTAGTTTCTGTTTTGAAGATGCCGCCCAAGGCAAAGCCATTTTTGACGAAACGCTGGAAGGGAATCTTTATTCACGTTTTTCAAACCCATCTGTACAAGAGTTTATTGATAAGGTTTGTATGCTTGAAAACTGTGAGGAAGGCTTGGCAACTGCTACCGGTATGGCAGCAGTATTTGCAGGCTTTGCTGCACACTTAAAATCAGGCGACCACGTAGTTTCTTCAAGAGCTTTATTTGGATCAGCACACCAGATTCTGACACAGATATTGTCTAAATGGGGTATCACCCATACCTATTTGGATGCAACTGCACCTGAAAGCGAGTGGGAAGCGGCGGTTCAGCCAAATACCAAAATGATTTATCTGGAAACACCATCGAATCCGGGTCTTGAACTGGTTGATATGGCGATGGTTGGACGCATGGCTAAAAAACATAATCTGATTTATTATGTAGATAATTGTTTCGCTACGCCAATTATTCATACGCCTACCGACTATGGTGCTAATTTGATTGTGCATTCAGCTACGAAGTTTATGGATGGACAAGGCCGTGTATTAGGCGGAATTATCACCGGAACAAAAGAATTAATAGCCCCTGTTCGTTTCTTTTGCAGACATACTGGTCCGTCAATGTCTCCATTTAATGCATGGGTACTATCAAAGAGTTTGGAAACCCTTGAACTCAGAATGGAAAGACATTGTGAGAATGCGATGAAACTAGCCAAAGCATTAGAAAAAATGGAGGGTATTGTGAATGTAAAATATCCGCATTTACCATCCCACCCGCAATATGAATTGGCAAAGAAACAAATGAAAGCCGGTGGTGCTATGGTAACTTTTGAGCTAGAAGGTGGCTTTGAGCGTGTAAACCGTTTTACACAAAAACTGAAAATAGTTTCTATCTCATCAAATCTGGGAGATTCGCGTACTATTATTACTAATCCGAATACCACTACACATAGCAAATTGCCGAAAGAAGATAAAGCTAAGTTAGGAATCACTGAAGGTTTGATTCGTGTGTCTGTTGGTTTAGAAGATATAAGCGATTTAATTGCAGACTTT
Organism: Emticicia fontis; assembly: GCF_054779675.1. Classification (NCBI taxonomy): domain Bacteria; kingdom Pseudomonadati; phylum Bacteroidota; class Cytophagia; order Cytophagales; family Leadbetterellaceae; genus Emticicia; species Emticicia fontis. The sequence continues at coordinate 7,181 of NZ_BAAGXU010000018.1, read as the reverse complement.
AAACAAGCAGTCAAAAAGAGTATGTAATAAAGCCCTATGACTGTTGAACAAAAATATATTGCAGAGATAGTTAAAGCTGAAAACATCAGAACTTTTACAGCTTTTAATAAGCTGACCAATACTCTTTTCTTTGAGCGGGCACAGGCGCAAGAAGAAATCTTATTGCTGAAAACTCAGTTAAATACACTTAATAAAATCATAAAAGATAAGGACGAGGAGATAAAAAAACTGAAAATAAAGCAAAGAAATCAAGATTTTATTGAAAAAAACAAAGAAATTAAAAAAGAAAGTGTTAAAATTGTAGCTAGTAAAGTACAACAGTCTGAAGAAAAGGCTCAATTGAAGAAAATAATAGAAGATTTAATACAAGAGATTGATGTGTGCGTTGAGTTGCTGAACGAAGAATAGTTTAACCTAAAACAGCCCTTGGAGGTGAATCAACAATGGCCGATAGCGAAAAAATAGAAATCAACTTAAGAGTGCTGCAAAGAGTAGTTACCCTTAAGATTCAGCCGGAGTTAGAGCCATATTTCCGTAATGCGGCTACCTTTGTTAATCAACGCCTTAATTTTTATATGAAAAAAAATGGGGAGGGTGACATGGATTTTTTAGACTTTCTGATCATTGTCGCCATTGAGGGGGTAGTTGAAAATCAAAAAAACCAGGATAAATATCTTTTGCTGCAACAAGACCTTGATAAAAGGTTAGAAGACCTCAGCAACCGCCTTACGCTCAATTAATATTCTACATTTCTTCATCAAAGCTGTTCTGCTTTCTGTCAATCAAATCATTTTTGGTAGGGTTTTGTTTGGGCTGTTGTCCCATCATAGCCGAACTCTATACAACAAAAATGGTTTTTATTTCATTCTTAATTATTTAAAACATATAATTTGATGTCACAAATCATCACGATGCTCTTCACAGACCTGTTAGCTTTGGTAATAGGGTTCTTTGTGGGCAGAGCATTTATTAAGAAAACTTTCCAAAGCAAAGAGGCAGAAGCCGAAGTACGTGTAAATGAATTACTAAAAAACGCCCAACAAACAGCCGAAAACATTAAAAAAGACAAAATTCTAGAAGCAAAAGAACACTTTTTAAAGTTAAAAGCTGAGTTTGATGAAGATGCCAACAAGCGTAAAAACTTCATTATTCAGAATGAGCAGAAGGTAAAACAAATGCAGCAACAGGCTGCCCAGATGTTAGAGCAAAACAAGCGTAGAGAAACCGAATTAGATACTTTACAACATAAGCTCAACGAACAGATTGAGGTTGCAAACAAGCGTAAGGAAGAAGCTGAGCGTATGCTTGGCCAACAGGTAGAACAATTAGAAAAAATTGCCAACCTGACCGCCGACCAGGCCAAACAACAATTGATTGATGCCCTGAAAGGTGAGGCAGAAACAAAAGCCTCTTCTTATATCAAGCAGACCATTGAAGAAGCCAAATTATCGGCCACGAAAGAGTCTAAAAAGATTATTATCGAAACTATTCAACGTACTGCTTCTGAGCAAGCCATTGAAAACTGCGTATCGGTATTTAATATTGAAAGTGACGAGGTAAAAGGTAAAATTATTGGTCGTGAAGGTCGTAATATCCGTGCCCTCGAGGCGGCAACCGGAGTTGAAGTAATTGTAGATGATACTCCTGAAGCAATCGTAATTTCAAGTTTTGACCCTGTCCGCCGTGAAATTGCCCGTCTGTCTTTGCACCGTTTAGTACAGGATGGTCGTATTCACCCTGCCCGTATCGAAGAGGTAGTAGGAAAAACCAAAAAAGATATTGAAAACGAAATCGTTGAAATAGGCGAGCGTACCGTTATCGATTTAGGTATTCATGGCCTGCATCCTGAACTAATCAGAATGATTGGTAGAATGCGTTTCCGTTCATCATATGGACAAAACCTTTTGCAACACTCACGCGAGGTTGCCAAAATGTGTGCCACCATGGCAGCTGAGTTGGGTCTGAATGCTAAATTAGCCAAACGTGCCGGTCTATTGCACGATATTGGTAAAGTATGGCACGAAGAACAAGAATTACCTCACGCCTTGCTAGGCATGGAATTGGCGAAGAAATACAAAGAACATCCGGAAGTTATCAATGCGATTGGTGCTCACCATGATGAGATTGAAATGACCTCGATGATATCGCCTATCGTACAGGTTTGTGACGCGATTTCAGGCTCTCGTCCGGGTGCACGCCGTGAAATGATGGAGTCTTATGTACAACGTCTACGCGATTTAGAAGATTTAGCATTGTCGTTCAACGGTGTTGAAAAATGCTATGCCATACAAGCCGGACGCGAATTACGTGTAATCGTAGACTCTGAAAATGTAAACGATGAAATTGCCAGCAAAATGTCTTTCGACATTTCACAACGTATAGAAAAAGAAATGCAGTATCCGGGACAAATCAAGGTAACTGTCATTCGCGAAATGCGTAGCGTGGCTTATGCGAAATAAGAATTAAAAAATAGATTACAAAAATGAGTTATTCCGGATAAAAAGGAATAACTCATTTTTTGTATAATTTCAGTTAATAACTACAATTTACTTCCAATTTCTCTGAGTGTTTCAATCAGTTTTAATTGGATTTTTTTTTGTATGTTCTCATTTAATTCTTTTGCTAAACTATTCATATCTGATGTAAAGACATCGAATAATGGGTTCCATGGTGGTATAGGCTTAAAACCTTTTTTAGTTAATATCCATCCACCTCCATCCACATCAATGCTACCTATCACTTGCCTGTCAACCAACAATTCCAAATTACCATTATTGTTTCTTAAACCATTGGTAGGAGTTTCAGAATCAGAGGTAAAATCTTCAATTTTGCCAAATGGAAACCAGTTTATTGCTCCATTTTTTTCTGCCATTATCCAACCGGCATATCCTCCAACCGTTGGGCTATTATTAAACTTTATATCTCCCCTAAGATTAAAACCCTGAGAGAGTTCTGGCCTGGCACTAGAACCACTTTCTATTCTTACAGGTTGATTATATGAACCAAGTAGTAAACCTCCTACACCTGCATAACCACCTTGACGAACGTGTCCGTTGGTAGTAAAATATAGTCCCGAATCTTTACTTTTACCTATATTCCAGATTTTTGATTCCGCCCAATATTTAAGCCACCAAAAAGTAGTACCATTATCTTCATTTTCAGATTTCCAACCTAAGGCAGAATTTTCATGTTCTGATTGGTCGTTTTGCAAGTAGAGGGTTATATCTTTTAAAATATTTTTTATTTGAAAAGGTGTGGACACTTTGTACATATTGCGTTGGCCACGGTTAAAAAGCCCAATATGTCCATCTATAATTATATCGTTTAGAGTATCCGTAGAATGAAACATTGATTCATCAATAAACGGACTACTTCCACTATCATTTCCACCAATGACCATAGCAGGCATTCTGACCCAGTTAGGGCTTGAATGTTCTAACATGCAACTGTAAAAAACTGTTGAATAACCATTTTGCGCATCTGCCCGTATTCCGTGCCCCAGTGAGTAATAGATATAACAAGAATAGTATGAATTACCAAAAAAAGATGACTCATAAATACCGTTGCCCATAATATTAACAGTTCTTAAACCCTTACACATTCCAGCCTGTGAATCTCTCCCAAAAGTATGAATTCCGTGTCCACCGCAACCGGTAATAATACATGATTCGGCAAGCCATGAATCTGCATTGTTAATTCGTTTAATTTCTTTTATGCCTATAGACTTAGTCTCGGAATCTATTTCTAAACCTGTTCCTGCAAACTGAGATATTTGGACTCTAAATAATAAAGCCGCACTTATTAATTTTATCCCCGCATTATCCGGGCTTTGTGTATACATAAGTATACGCCTTGGATGAGTAGGATCAAGATTAATCGACAACTCATTGGGGTCATTCCAATTAACATGAGGTTGAAATATGCCCCAAATCTGAATATCTCGAATGATACTGAAACCACCATTACAACTATTTCCCATATAATTTTCAGGATAACCCTCTATGGCATTTGTGTCATGCGTTACACTGGTATCATCCGGGAACATTTCAAGCCAATTGGCTATAGGTAGAGAGGATTTTCGCTCGTTGATATAGCCGCCTCCATTGAAACAGTACTCTCCATGAACGATAAATGAGCAATCAATTTCTGTAAATTGAATAATTGATTGGAAGCTACCACCCCCAAATTGTGTTTTCCCTGTACCAAAAAGCTCAATTTTTTGAAAAATGTGAATTGACTTATCAAAGTAATAAATCCCTGGCGGTAAAAATATGGAGTAATTGATGTTATCATTATCCATGATTTTCTTCTGCGCTTTATGGATAGCAAAGAAATTAGCATCTTTAGCTATTTGAGTGTTCTCATTCGGAATTGCACCGAACTCAATGCTTGTAATGTCAATTATTTCCATTATTTGTGAGGTTATAGAAGTTAATAATGACAATATAAATATCCGATATAACTCCAATGTTAATTCAGATAAATACATATGCAAAAATTTATTTTACGGCATTTTATATTAAAATAATCTGTAAATCTTTGCATCAATACTATTTTTCTAAGGATGAGTTATTAATTTTATGAATTGAGTACCTCCATGTAAAATTTTCAACTTATGGCTGATGATTGAATCATAAAGCTTATACGTTTGTTCCCAATAAAAGCATAAACTAAAAACTATGTCTATTACTAAAGAATCCGAATTAGAGGGTATGAAAAAAGTAAGTGAAGCGGTAGCGCTCACTTTAAAAGAAATGCGGAATCATGCCAGACCGGGCATGACAACCAAAGAATTAGACGATTTCGGCGCTAAAATATTGGCTGATTTAGGAGCGAAACCTGCTCCCTCACTCACATATGGTTTCCCTGGAGCAACTTGTATTAGTGTGAATAACGAAGTAGCACATGGTATTCCATCAGAAAAAACTATTCTACAAGCAGGTGATTTAATCAATATTGATGTATCGGCAGAATTAGATGGCTATTGGTCAGATAATGGTGGTTCGTTTGTATTAGGTGAAGATACTAACGAGCATCAGGCATTAGTTGATGCCTCTAAACGTATTCTTAAGAAAGCTATCAGCCAGATTAAAGGGGGTATAAAAATAGCCGATATAGGCAAACTCATTGAAACTGAAGCCAAGAAATCAGGCTATAAGGTTATCAGAAACCTGACCGGGCATGGCGTTGGCAGAAGTTTACACGAAGAACCGCATGAAATTGCCAATTATTATGATAGATACAACACAACCAGATTCAGAAAAAACTCTGTTATAGCCGTAGAAACCTTTATATCTACCCATTCTACTATGGCTGATACCCAAAGTGACGGATGGACGCTATTAGGCAACAAAGGCGGCTATGTAGCGCAGCATGAGCATACGATTGTAGTAACATCTGACAAACCCATCATTCTGACTGAAATGAACGAAATATGGGAATAAAATTATTGAGTGATTGTGTGAATTAGTGATTAAATCACTAGACATTTTAATTCAAAAATCATTCTATTAACATAAAAATTAAGCAAATCATTACAATTTGTACTATTTATTCACTCAATCACTAAATCACTCATTCACTAATTTTTCAAAATATGGAATACAGACAATTAGGGGCATCTGGTTTAAATGTTTCAGTATTAAGTTTCGGCACAGCTACCTTTGGTGGCAGTGGTGAATTTTTCAAAGCCTGGGGAAGCACACAGGTTGAAGAAGCTACCCGTCTGGTGGATTTATGTCTTGAAGCAGGAATTAACCTATTTGACACGGCTGATGTGTATTCACAAGGACTATCAGAAGAAATATTAGGGAAAGCAATTGCCGGCAAAAGAGACCAGCTATTGATTTCAACTAAAGCTACTTTTACTTTCGGACAAGGGCCGAACAATCAGGGTTCTTCACGTTTTCATTTGTTAAAGCAAGTAGAAGGTAGTTTGAAGCGACTAAATACAGATTATATTGATATTTACCATATGCATGGTTTTGATGGCGTAACGCCCATAGAAGAAACCCTACGCACATTGGATGATTTAGTACAGAGTGGAAAGATCAGATATTTAGCAGCTTCAAACTTCTCAGGCTGGCACTTAATGAAATCATTGGCTATTTCAGAAAAATATGGTTGGAACCGGTACGTAGCACATCAGGTATATTATGCCTTGGCTAATCGTGATTATGAATGGGAATTAATGCCGCTGGGAATCGACCAGAAAGTTGGCGCGATTGTATGGTCTCCGTTGGCTGCGGGCTTGTTAGGAGGTAAATACAAACGAAATCAGCCTAAACCAACTGATACGCGTACAGCACAAGGCGGTAGTCCAATTCCGGCAGCGGTGGTTGATGATGAGATCTTATATAATGTGGTGGATGTATTAGAAGAAATTGCCAATGAAACCGGAAAAACTATTGCACAAGTAGCTATCAACTGGGTTCTACAAAGACCCACGGTATCAAGTATTATCGTAGGAGCTCGTAATGAACAACAGTTGAAAGAAAATTTTGCAGCCATAGGCTGGAACCTGACAACTGACCAGGTGAAAAGATTAGATAAAGCCAGCGAAGTCCCTCCTATTTATCCCTACTGGCACCAACGTCAGAATCTGACTTTAAATCCGCCGCCAAAATTTTATTAAGCCGATTGAGTAAACGTTTTTTTACAATTTCAACATAGGCGCAATATCGACCTTTGTTAAAATTTAAAACCATTAAAAAAATGTTTACACTCAATCAAATTAAAGAAGCACACGCGAAAGTAAAAAGTGGAGCCGATTTTCCTAAATACATTCAAGACCTGCTGCAATTAGGTATTTTAAGGTATAGTACTTATGTAATTGATGGGCATACAGAATTCATTGGAGTAGATAATTATGCACTTATATCCGGGGATAAATATGATTCCTTACTGATAGCGAATGAAAGTGATACAAATGAGTTTAAAAACTACCTGAAATTACATCAGCAAGGGCAATCAGATTTTCTTACTTTCTGTAAACAAGCGGCTCAGACCGGAATAGAAAAATGGGTAACTGATATAACTTATATGACTTGTACTTATTATGATACAAAAGGCAATGAAGTATTAGTGGAGACAATTCCAAGTGCTTAAATGCTTAATAACATAAACATGAGTCATCCCGAATTTTGAGTAATTGCTAGATTGAGTAAGCAATTGGAGATAGC
>NZ_BAAGXU010000017.1:69636-177306 GCF_054779675.1 Emticicia fontis | reverse complement strand
TCTTCTTAAAATGCAAAGGTCAAGATTATTTTACTTCCCCACAACTTTTAGGGTTGATCCGTAACTCTCTTGCATCTGTCTCTTCTTAAAATGCAAAGGTCAAGATTATTTTACTTCCCCACAACTTTTAGGGTTGATCCATAAAATACAAGAAATGAAGGCAACTTGAGGGAGTAAAAATGCAAAAAGCCCTACTTGGAAGTAGGGCTTTTTAGGCTAAAATACAATTTTTTAAGATAAATTGTAGTCTCTGTGTGACCGCGAAGGGATTCAAACCCCTAACCTTCTCATCCGTAGTGAGACGCTCTATTCAGTTGAGCTACGCAGCCATATTCCCGATTTGGGACTGCAAAGGTAGCAAGTCTCTTTATATTTGTCAACTACTTTTTTACTTTTTTAATTCATTTGTTGCCTCAAGGTCAATATTCTTGAAATAATCATATATTTTCAAAATTATAGCCAATGCAATGGTTATTTCTGCAGCTGCTACTACCATCACAAATAAAGCAAACATCTGTCCTTGCAAACGATTTGGGTCATATTGGCTAAATGCAACCAGATTCAGGTTAACGGCATTAAGCATTAGTTCAATCCCCATTAATACCAGAATGGCATTTCGCTTGGTAACTGCTACCGCTAAACCAATCGAAAATAATAATGCCCCAATAATTAGATAATTTTGAATATATATCATTTTTGTATTTATTGAGTGGTTAATATCTTGAACTTTGATTGACCTGATTTTTGTGATTATATTGAATTAAAAACGAGGTTGTAAACTATTTATCCTGTTAAAACTTATCAGTAAAATCAGATTAATCAGCTAAATCATAGTTCAAGACATCATTCACTAAATCTTTTCTTTCTTCGCTATATATGCTGCGCCTATTAAAGCAGCTAGTAGCAATAAACCCATCAGTTCAAAGGCGAATACGTAATTGGTCATTAACTCTATCCCTATTTTCTGAACGGTTGTTCCTTGATGTAATTCTTTACTAACCAATTGGAAATTAGCAGTAAAAATCACCTTTAAAAAGCCCAGAAATAGCAATACTGCCACAATAGCCACCCAAAAACGATTATGATGGCTTACCAGAATTTTATTCAGTTGGCCAGCTTTCTGTTGTTCTTTTTTTTTATTGGTAAGCATGATTCCGAAAATCATCAGAATCAGAATACCGCCTACATAAATCATAATCTGGCTTACAGCCAGAAAATCTGCTCCGGCAAAAACATACAAACCTGCTATACCCAGAAGTGTAACTAATAAGCTGAATGCGGCATATAGTACATTTCTGGTAAATAATAGATAAAGCGCACCACCAATAGTAATGGCTGCAAACGTAAAAAATGAAATTTGCAGTACTAATTGTTGGTCGATATTTTTCAATAAATCTTCGATATGCACTATTCAGGTTTTTTAGGTTGAATTTTCATTGTTGGCTTAAAGACAGGTTTCGGCTTGGGTGCATCCTGTTCAGTCTTTTCTTCTTTTATTTCTTCCGGTGCTACATTTTCAATTGGTTTCGGAGCTTCTTCCTCAACTTTTTCTTCCGGTGCAGCATTCTCAACTGGTTTTGGCACTGATTTGAAAACTGGTTTAAAAGATGCTTTCGCTTTCGGGGCTTCTTCCTCAACCTTTTCTTCTTTTATCTCGTCTGGTGCAGCATTCTCAACTGGTTTTAGTGCGGCTTTAAAAACTGGTTTAAAAGATGTTTTCGGTTTCGGGGCTTCTTCCTCAACCTTTTCCTCTCTTATTTCTTCCGGTGCAGCATTCTCAACTGGTTTTGGAACTGTTTTCATGACAGGCTTAAAGACTGGTTTTGCCTTTGGAGCTGCTTCTGCTGCCTTTTCCTCTGCTTTAGGTGTCTCGTCTTCCTCTTTTCTAACCGTCTTCATTACTGGTCTGAAAACAGGCTTAGGCTTCGGAGTTTCTTCTACTACCTTATCTTCTTTTACTTCTTCCGGCTCAGTAACTGCTGGTTTTACTACTGGTTTAAAGTTGGGTTTGAATGCTGGTTTTGGTGCTTCAGTTTCTTTAACTGGAGCCGCAGGAGTTTTTGGAGTAGCTTTTGCTGCCTCTTTTTCTGCTACAAATTGTTCGTATAATTTCCGTTTTTCATCGGCCTGTTCCGGAGTCAGATTCGAAAATTCAAAATTCATTTGTGTAATATCTACCACGCTGAAATCATATTCATTCGTCATGGTAAGACATTCCGTCGGACAGACAGTTGTACATAGTCCGCAGAAACAACACTTCGCCATGTCTATATCAAACCTGGCAGCATATAAACGAATCGGAGAACCATCAGAAGCATAATTAATAATCTCAGATGATTTAATTGGCTCAATATCAATACAATCGACCGGACAAATCTTGGCACATTTATCACATACTATGCAATCATCTATCTCGCAATCCAGTTGATAACGTCCGTTATCAGGCACCAACATCGATTCATGTGGAAATTGCAATGTAACAATCCCTGTATCCTGCTGAAAATAATCAGGGTTCTGTATTGAAATGGGTTTTCTACTTTGGCGTGCATTCCAGAAATGTCGAAGCGTAAGGCTCATGCCTTTCACCGTTGTTTTTATCCCCAATCTTATATCTCTAAAATATCCCATTACAATATCCAGTCGTTAGCGCTTATTTCTATCAGCTCTATAGATTAATCCATTTGCAAATATAAACCCAAATTTGCCATTTCATCTTTAAAACCCTAATTTTGAGAAAAAGATTTGCCAACTGAAGGTTTGCGCTGGAAAAGACTCAGCTTGCTTAAGTATCTGCTTATCTTATTACTATATATATTAAAGGATAAACACCTTTCAAAATGAGACAATTATTCACGCTTACATTAGAGCCGGAAGTGGCTCTTGAAGATACAGCATTACGCCAATTTCTACTCAAACAAGCTTCATTGCCTGATACTACCGAAGAAGTTTTTATTCAGAAAATCCGCCAATCTATTGATGCCCGAAACAGACAGGTAAAAGTTAATCTGGAAGTTGAATTGTATGTAGGAGAAAAACCTGCTACAGTTATGGAGTTCCAGAAAGACTATCAGGATGTCAGTAAAAATAAACAAGCTATTGTGGTAGGTGCCGGCCCTGCCGGATTATTTGCAGCTTTACGTCTGATAGAATTAGGTATAAAGCCAATCGTATTAGAACGTGGCAAAGATGTGCAGGCACGTAGAAGAGATTTATCTGCCATTAACAAAGACCATATAGTTAATCCTGATTCTAATTATTGCTTTGGGGAAGGAGGTGCAGGTACTTATTCTGACGGAAAGCTATATACCCGTTCAAAAAAACGGGGAGATATCAGACGGATTTTAGAAATACTGGTCGCACATGGCGCTACTTCACAGATTTTAGTTGATGCCCATCCACATATTGGTACGAATAAACTACCCAATGTAGTGGCCGATTTAAGGGAGAGCATTTTAAAAGCAGGTGGAGAAATCCACTTTAATACCAAGGTTACTGATTTAACTATTACGAATAATCAGATTAAAGGCGTAACCGCTCATACTGGACAGCATTTCGAGGGAATAGCGGTTATACTGGCAACAGGACATTCGGCAAGAGATATTTTCGAACTTTTATTTAAGAAAAATATCCTAATCGAAGCAAAACCTTTTGCCATGGGTGTACGCATTGAACACCCACAATCTTTGATAGACCAACATCAATATCATCGCCCTGAAAGAGGCATATTGCCAGCGGCTGCTTATAGCCTGGTAGCACAAACCAACTATAAAAATGTGCAGCGTGGCGTATTCAGTTTTTGTATGTGTCCGGGTGGATTCATTGTTCCGGCGGCGACCGATGAGGGTGAACTGGTAGTGAACGGAATGTCACCTAACCGTAGGGATTCTAAATATGCCAACTCTGGTATCGTAGTAGCTATCAATGAAACAGATTGGCAGAAGAATAAAAAGCTAGGTGCACTGGCAGGTTTGGAACTTCAAAAGGAAGTAGAGCAAAAAGCTTTCAGATATGCAGCAAAGAGTAAGCAATTTACTCAGATCAATCAGGAGAAAAAGCTTATAGAAGATAACTCAATCACTCATTGTCAATTAGCTCCTGCGCAAAGATTAGTTGATTTTTTGAATGGAAAAATCTCCTCTTCTCTGAATGACACTTCGTATCAACCGGGGCTTGCATCTCTGGATATGGCCGAGGTTTTACCGGATATTATTGCTCGCCCGCTACAAGAAGGATTTAAGCAATTTGGTAAAATGATAAAAGGATATGTAACTAACGAGGCACAATTGATTGGTATTGAAAGCCGGACTTCTTCGCCAGTCAGGATACCGAGAGACAAGGAAACCCTTGAACATTTGCAGATCAAAGGGCTTTTTCCGTGTGGAGAAGGCGCAGGATTTGCAGGTGGAATTGTATCAGCAGCAATGGATGGTGAAAGATGTGCAGAGCAATTAGCTAAATTTTACGGTGCTTAGATAAAGTTTTTTTCTTAAATTGCAAAAACTATATATTAACCTAACGTTATTATTACACCGTGAATTTCGCTGGCTTTATCAGTAAACTTTCCTATCAATTGGCCAATTACCCTTTACCAGGTCATGACGAAATCGTAAAAAAGATGTCGCCTAACCGTATGCGGTTAAAAGGCGAGCCTAATGAAAGTACTCGTAGAAGTGGTGTATTGCTTTTGTTTTATCCGAAAGGTGAAGATATTTACTTGCCACTCATTCTTCGGCCACAATATGATGGCGTGCATGGTGGACAAATGGCTTTCCCGGGTGGTAGGGCTGAGTTAAAGGATAAAGGAATTCAGGACACCGCACTTAGAGAAGCACAGGAAGAAATAGGAATCAAAGCATCTGACGTAAAAATTATAGGAAATCTTACCGAATTATATATTAATCCTTCGAATCTGCTTTGCCAGCCTGTATTAGGTTATATCAATTATCGCCCCGATTTCTATCCTGATGAGCGTGAGGTGGCGGCTATTTTAGAAGTTCCTCTTTCTGATTTTTTAAATCCTGATACCGTGCAAACAAGACTTGTAGAAGCTCGAGGTTATAAATTTGAAACGCCAGGCTTTATCATTCAGGAACAAATGGTTTGGGGAGCTACTGCCATGATGATTGCCGAATTGTTGGATATAATAAAAGGAATAGAATAAAAAACGAGAAGAAATTAATCTTCCCGTCTTTCTCTGCGATTGGCATCGGCAATATTTGCTATTCTTATTCTCACGGCAAACTACATTATTCGATATTTTAATTAATTTTTTCAATAATTCTTTTGATTTGCAATTCGCGATTTGCAAATTGCAAATTATCAATAGAGATTTATGAAAAAACATAATGGCATGCGACCACAAGATATAGCAATCTTGATGGCTATTGTTGCAGATACAGCAATTATTACGATTAAGCCCAAAAAAACAGATGATTCAAATACTAAATTTTCTATCCCATTAGCTAATAATAAAAAAATAGCTCAGATGCTTAATATTAGTGAGTCTGAAGTTTCAGAGTCACTACATAGATCAAGCTTTTCTGGTTTAATTGATAGTCCCAAAAGGAAAAAAATTAACAAAAAAGCGCTAATGGATTTCCTACTATATGGTATAAAGTACGTTTTTCCAACTCGTCCGGGCTCAATTGTTAGAGGAATTGCTACTGCCCATTCAGCAGAGCCTTTAAAGAGTATAATTGTTTCTGAAGAGTACTATGTCTGGGAACATCCTGAAGGTAATATAAGAGGGCAAATAATTGAACCTTTATATCCAACTATACCTTCAATTGTTTCGCAAAATAACAAACTTTATGAGCTTCTTTCTTTAATTGATGCTATTAGAACTGGCACAGCAAGAGTATTTAAAATAGCTTCTGAAGAAATGGATAAACGTTTTGTATAAATATGAGAAACAAATATAAAAATATAGACAGATTAAAAACTATAGCAAATGCATTATTGCCAGTAAAAAACAAAATTGTTTTTATAGGTGGCGCTGTTGTAGATTTATATACTGACGACCCAGCGCGAGAAGAAGTAAGAATAACGGATGATATTGATATAGTCGTTGAAGTAATTAATAGAGGAGACTATAGTGAATTAGAAGAGCAAGTAAGAATTCTTGGTTTTAGAAACGATACATCCTCTGGTGTAATTTGCAGGTATAAATTCAACGAAATCATTGTAGACATCATGCCAAATGATGCAAGTGTTTTAGGGTTTTCTAACAAGTGGTATAAGGATGGAGTGGAAAATAGTATCAACTTTAATATAGATACCAAAACATCAATTTATTTATTTCCTATCTCCTATTTTATTGCATCAAAGTTAGAAGCGCTTAAATCAAGAGGGAATAGTTCAGATTATAGGGGAGATAGTGATTTTGAAGACATTATATATATCTTTAACAATCGTTCTACTATTGAAAATGACATTCTTCTAGCTGATGAATCTGTAAAAATTTACATAAAATTTGAATTAGAAATGCTATTAAAAAGACATTCTATTGAAGAAGAAATTACATCGAATTTGGAATATTCAAACAATCAGTTTCGTAAGGATAGAATTATTTCAATTTGGAAAAATATTATAAATAAACTTTCATAAAAAACGAGAAGAAATTAATCCTCTCGTCTTTCTCTGCGATTGGCATCGGCCATTCTTACAATTTTTGGAGTAAACTTAGCTAATACATCTACCAGATTGGTTTGTGAAGCAATAACGGTTTCGATATTTTTATAAACCATAGGTGCTTCATCCAAATCTCCACCTATTAATTGTACTCCTTTATCCTCTAATACTTTCTTCATGGCGTTATGGGTAATAGAACTCAATGCTTTGGTTCTTGACATTAAGCGTCCGGCACCATGAGATGCTGAATTTAATGCCTCAATTACGCCTTTACCTCGAACGATAAATCCTGGGTCAGTCATTGAGCCTGGAATAATTCCTAAGTCGTTACGACTTGCCGGAGTGGCTCCTTTTCTATGTACTATTACCTCTGTACCATCAGCCAATGCCTCTTTCCAGGCAAAATTGTGGTGGTTTTCAACTATTTTCATTGGTTGTTCACCCAACATTTTGGCTATTTTCTTATGAATTTCGTGGTGATTGGCTGACGCATAATCTCCTGCCAGATTCATGGCAATCCAGTATTCTTGTCCTTCCTGGGTATTCATATCTAACCAAGCCAGGTGGGCTGCATCTTTGGGAAGTTTAGTTTTCTTCATAGCTACCTTAGAGTAATAATTAGCGATAGCTCCACCAAAACCTCTTGAACCTGAATGTGATAAAAGTGCCAGATATTCTCCTTTAGGCACAGCCAATAAGTCATCATCTTCAAATACTTCTACAATCCCCCACTCTACAAAATGGTTGCCGGTACCTGATGTACCTAACTGACGGTAAGCCTTATCCTTCAAATCACGGATGATTTTTGTGGCTGTCCATTCTGTCTTATCCATTACGGTTTCATCAAACTTGTGAGCCGTTTCACCACCTACACCAAACTTGGTATTGTCTACCAGCGCACGTTTCAGTAAATGAGGCTGGCGTTTGAAAAAATCGCTTGGAATATCAAAAACTGACAAACACATTCGGCAGGCAATGTCTACCCCTACGGCATACGGAATAACCGTATTATTTGTAGTAGCCAATACACCACCAATAGGCAATCCATAACCCTGGTGGGCATCAGGCATTAAAGATCCTGCTACAGCAACCGGTAAACTTAGAGCAGTTTCCATCTGTTTCAGGGCACCTTCTTCAATATGTTCAGCACCATAAATCTGATATGGCAATGGTGAAGTTCTTAAATCAAAAGCAATGGTTTTTTGCTTTTCTTTTTCCTCCATTTCAAATACAGGAGATTCAGCAGGCAGATAGCTTCTCCCCTCTTCTGAAAGTTCTACTTTTGTACCCTTCTTTTCAAGGTCAAAAATCTCTTTTGCCAGATTGGTTACCTTATTCTTTGAATAGGCAAATTTCTTGGGACTAGCCAACATTTCTGCAAAGAGCCTCAATACTTTCTCTTTTGGATATTCGGCCTTTTGATGCAACCCGTTAGCGATTCTCAGAAAACTGTTTTGCAGGTTTTCTGGTATATTCCCTAATGCCAGTATTTCTTCTAATAAAATCGTTGTTTCCATTTAATAATTTTGAAAAATGGGTAAAAAATTTTTTGCCCCTACAATTTTTAATTTTTCACAAAAATCTGCTTCAACTGGTCGAGAATCTGACCATTGCCTGAAACTGAAATATTGTTGATTTTATCTGCGATTTTCTCTACATATTCCATCTCTTTCAGTTTCCACAAGGTTTCGTTTTCTTCCATCAATTTGGCAGTATTTAACAAGCTACGCATTGAAGCTGTTTCTTCTCTACGCATAATGATATTGGCTTGCGCCTTTTTCTCAGCCATCAATACCTGATTCATGATATCTTTCATGTCTCCCGGCAAGATAATATCACGGATACCACAGCCTTTGATTTCGATACCTAAACCTACCAGCTTCTCAGCAGTATTTTTCAATACGAAATCAACAATGCTATCTTTTTTATCCAGTAATTCATCTAAAGTTAATCCACCGATATATTCTCGTAAAGCTAATTGCAATAAAACATAGACTTGCTTTTCGTAATCTTTGTTTTCATACATCGCTTTTACAATATCAGTGATGCGATATTGAACAAAGGCATTCAGACGCAAATTCGCTTTGTCTTTAGTCAGAATCTCTTGTCCTGAAATTTCCAGTTGTAATTGACGCATATCCGCTTTCGCTACCTGAATATTGATAGTATTTTTCCACCAGTAGTAAGTACCTCCATCTAAAACGCGCATAAATTTACCGTCAACAATCAAGACTCCTTTCTCAAAAGCCTCAACGGTATAGCTTCTTACATAAGGCAATAATTTAGTACTGATTAATTGAGCGCTGAAATCTTCAGTAATCTCAATTTTGTTTAAATCAATAGCTGTATAAGTATAGTTTTTAATACCACGCCAAAAAGCATATTTACCCGGACCAAAAACAGTTCTGAAACGATTGTCTTCAAACTGAACTGTAAGTTTGTTATCATTTACTTCTAATATCTCCAAAGCCTCAACTACTTCCGCGTGTTGCAAAAGGGCATTCAGTTCGACAGGAGCAGCAAAGGCACTTCCTTTATCATATATATAAATTTCTTCATTGCTCCAGAACCAATAAGTGCCTTCACCAAGCAATTGCTTGAATGCCTTATTTTTCAGAATTAATGCTACCTGGTTAGTGTTTACTTGTATCTTTTTCATGATTTTAATAATTACATTTTTAAAAATCAGTCTTACATTACCCGATTCGTTGAAACGGAAATCAGATTAAGATAAACTTCAATAATTGGTTTAATAAATCTTTACTATTCTATCGTTCTAAAATATCTGCCTCTCGTAACCATGAGACAGCTACCTTATAGTATATATAGCAGTTTAGAATTAAAGCAATCATCTCTATGTATCGGTATCCTCTTTTTTGCAAGTCTTTACTGAACTGTGTTTTCGCGAAGGAGAAAACACCCGAATAGTTTCAGACTGATTTACTTGTTTTCTAAAAATGGACTGGAACTCCATCGCGTTTACCATTTCGCCACAAGCCCTCACGAGCTCGGCAGGATTCGAACCTGCATAAACTTAACAGAAATTACCTTGACAGCATATTGGCAGCTATTGCTCCAATACTATGGGGCTATACCGAAGCCCTCATCAGGTTCAAGATTCATTTCTATCGCGGAACATACGGGAATCGAACCCGTGGCTCTACCGTGACAGGGTAGCATGATAGCCATTTTACCAATGTTCCTTTAAAATTCTATCTCGAAACATAAGGGAGTGGGACGCCACCCCGGTCGAACCCGTGGCTCTACCGTGACAGGATAGCATGATAGCCATTTCACCAATGTTCCTTTAAAATTCTACCTCGAAACACACGAGAGCGTACGCCGCCCGGTGGGACGCCACCCCGGTCGAACCCGTGGCTCTACCGTGACAGGGTAGCATGATAGCCATTTCACCAATGTTCCTTTAAAATTCTACCTCGAAACATAAGGGAGTGGGACGCCACCCCGGTCGAACCCGTGGCCCTACTGTGACAGGGTAGCATGATAGCCATTTCACTAATGTTCCTTTAAAAATTCCGGGTCCGGAAACCAGGCCCGGAAAATGATATAACCCTAAATCTCAATTTTATTAATCTCAGCAATAGCGTTGCTTCCTTCTTCGATAGCCGCCAGAATGTCGAAGATTTTATCTGACCAACCGGCAATCAGGAATACTGAATCCTCATTAACTGTGTTAACAGGAGTATTTCCGTGTCCAGCCAGATCAAACAGATACAAACGAGCATTCGGAGCTATTCTTTGGTATTCAGCCCAAGCCTGAGCAATCGGGCTTCCGCCATTACTATTCCATAGTTGACAGTCAGTAAAAATCATAATTTTATCGACTACTTTTCTACGATTAATTAAATCCTGAATTACGAGATGTCCGTTGGTTGAGTAACCTACCTCACCCTCACGACGACGGAATTCCATTACATTTGCCAGAATATTATTCTTAGGCATATTGATGATTTTCCAGGTATTTCCAAACATACCACTTACTACATCCTGACAACGGTTTTGTAGCAACATGGCCAACATCAAACCAATATCGTAATTCTGAACCGTGCTTTTCGGAGAAATATTCGTCTGCATTGAACCAGATACATCAGCGGCAATTACCACTCTTGTTTGAGCATCAAAACCACGAATATTATTTGCCGAATGTTGAACGGCGGTTTCCAACGCGCTTAGAATATTGCTTAATCGTCCACTATGCAATTGCATTATCTCACGGTAAGCTGACAGGAAACGGAAAGGAAACTGTTTCGCATTGGCTACTGCACGAGCATTACTCAAAGTAGCACATACTTTTTCAATAGATGCCTGGCTTACGTTTGCTTCAATAATGTTGCGTAGGTTACGCATCATCCCCATATACCCTAGTTTTCCATCCAAAATCAATTGTTCCCAAGCCTGTGATTTTGCCTCCATTTTATCTGCCTGTGAGTCAAAATCATTCTGACCAACGGCTGACAACGTAGTTTCCCAGGTTTGAGCAATAGCTAGTTCATCTTTAGCAATTTTATTAAAGATGACTTGCTGCGCTTCATTTTTTGCTTTTGGGTGAACCAGAAACAGGGCATCACGCAGCTTCACATCTGTACCTGTACGGTTGTATTTGCTGAACTGGTATTCGTCAAATTTATTAAAAGCCACAGCCAGACCTTTCTGAATCTGTTTTGACAAACGGTTCAGTTTTTTGGTTTCTTTACGCTGGTTAGCCATCTGGTAACAAGCCAGCAATTCGGTAATTTCATCAGCACGCTGAATCACACGGCCAACCGTGCGGCTTACCAGATTGTCTCCTTTATGTGTTTGTGCCAACTCTGTCAATAATACCAAAGGCGTTGAACGCAAGTACATTTTCTCACGGGCATATACTGCCAGTTTTGCCACAAATTGCGCATCATTTTTACGGATAAGTGCCTGAATACGAGCCAAGCGCGCATCTGTTTTTTCGTAAAAAGTATCTGACAGAATACTGGTTACTACACTGGTATATAGTTCCATAGCGGGAGTAAGCGTATAAGCTTTGGCTCCTTCATAATTGGTAACTGTATTTTTTTCACGATTCAAAATATTGAATTTCATGATTTTAAAAGTTTTGTTTGAATAACGCCATCTCAGAACCGTTCTGAGAGGAAGTAAGTGATGCATCAAACTCGTAGTCTGAGATGGAGTCGAACCACCGACCTGTTCCTTATGAGAGAACCGCTCTGCCATTGAGCTATCAAACCAATTCAGGGCAAAAAACGAAAAGAGTACAGAGTTTAAAAGACGAAGTAACTCTTCTCCACGGCACCTGATGTTACCCCAGTTAGATTCGAACTAACAACCCTCATCTTAGAAGGATGACGCTCTTCCGGTTGAGCTATGGAGTAATAAAAACAAATAATCACTGTAGTCTGAGATGGGATTGAACCATCGACCTGTTCCTTATCAGAGAACAACTCTACCACTGAGCTATCAGACTAATTCAGGGCTATAAACCGAAAAGAGACATTTATTTGCTCTACCGACTGAGCTACTGCCCGAATTACTAAAAATCAGTCGGGCAGACTGGATTCGAACCAATGACCCAATAATTAACGAAGTAACTCTTCTCTACGGCACCTGATGTTACTCTGGTCGGCCTCGAACCGACGACACCCAGCTTAAAAGGCTGGTACTCTACCAACTGAGTTACAAAGTAATAATATAAACTATTCAGCAACCAGATAAGGACTTGAACCTCAATCTTCGGGGCCAAATCCCGATGTCTTAACCAATTAGACGATCCGATTATACAATCACAGCATTGACGAAAAATGCTACCTCAGTAGGGATCGAACCTACTACCATCACCTTAACAGGGTGCTGCTCTACCGACTGAGCTATGAGGTAATTTTAAAAATGAGGGCAAAAAGCAAAAAGTGTGTTTAAGGATTCGAACCTTTCAGAATTTCTTCTGTTCAGCCAAGCGAAGTAACACTTTTCTACGGCACCTCATTGCACCTGATTTAGGCGTTAGTCACAAATAGTCACAGCATTTTTGCCTAATCAAGTATTAATCAAAACCATTTTATGGTATTTGACTGGTTGCGATATGAGATTCGAACTCATCTTAACGGTTCCACAAACCGTCGTGTAAACCACTACACTAATCGCAACATTTTAAAAATAAGCAAGGTAAACAGCGACAAGAGAATATTTAGTGCTCTAACCACCTGAGCTAATAGACCTAGGTCTATGTCGGACTCGAACCGACGACCTCTGCATTAAGAGTGCGAAGTAACTCTCATCTACGACACTTGCTTATTTTTAATTTATATACTCGGATATTTGGCATCCATTTCATTAATGATTGAATATGGGCTTCCGCTTTCAACCAAATGAATATTCACGAATCCGTTTTCTGGTTTAATAATAGAATTGTCTTCAGTAACAGAACCAGTATGTTTGCCTGCACCTTTCTTATTTTCTATATTACCAGTAGTTGGATTATAGCTTCCCCAATCTGCCATTCTTCCATTGCCAATAGGCTCTATATAATATTTTCTACCCGTTCGGAACGAAGTGACAATATGTCTTCCGGTCTCTTCAGAGTTTACCAGGAAATATCTGATGATGTCATTTTTCATTGTATTAACTATTAAAATCATAAAATATAAGTACTCGGTACGGGAGTGGTCCGCCACCGCGGTCGAACCCGTAATTTCTACAGTGAAAGTGTAGTGGCTTAACCAATTTGCCCAACCGAGCGAAATAATCAAGGCAAAGAATGAGAAATCTAAACTGTTATAGGCCCATCTTCCTTGAGCTTGGTTACGCTTTTATTAAGCTACTGCAAGGTTTTGCAGATAGGATTTTAGCCATGCATGACTTGACTACTACCTATATATTAACCCCTGGATACGAAGTACGACTTCTCCACGGCACCTGATTGTCTGGGTAGTTGGATTCGAACCAACGAACCGGTGTCTCCAAAACACCGTTGTATAACCATCTGCATAACACCCAGATTTTAAAGAAGGCAAAGAGCGAAAAGAGACTATTACGTTGCTCTACCGGACTGAGCTACTGCCTGAATGAAATTTTAGTCAGGCAGATTGGATTCGAACCAATGACACACGGCGTGGAAGGCGAAGTAACTCTTTCTACGGGGACGCCTAGTCGGCACTTCTTTTTGTTTTTATCTTTATCAAAGAACTTAATTATCAATTTGATGCTACAAAGTTTCACACCTTCTACGCAGTCTTTTTGCGCAGTAAAAAATATTTTCTTTACATTATTACAAATACTTGATAGTCAAACATTTGCAATCAAAAATATTCTCAAAAAACTTTTATTCATTTACTACCGTATCACTTTTTGTGAAGTCGTCCAGCGCTTTTAGCATAGTCGGGAAGCGATAATCACCAGACATGCTGCGTACCATAGCGGCAGCTTTTGTTAAATCTTCTCCCATGGCTGTAATAAATAATGGTTTCTGGCTTATACCTCTGAATACCTCGGCCACATACTTTTTATTATTCGCAAAAGAAGTCTTGGCAACACCTATTACCGGAACCTTTATTGGTAATGCTTCGTATAAATATGCCCCTAAACCGGGTTTGCCCTCATCGTCCAGAAACACGTATCCGTCTACTATAATATAATCTAGCTGTGTCAGATCCAGATCTGCCAGAATATCCATAATGCATGGCAATTCTCTTTTATAAAATGCCCCAGGCTCATAGTTGGCTATATCGTTTCTGAACTTTTCAATTTTCTGCGCATATCTGGCATTAGTCCACTCATTAAAAATCAATCCTACTATTTTGGCGCTACTCTGTTTATAAAAAACATCTACTGCAAGTATCATTTGGTATTTATTTAAAACCCCAATATAATAGCTTTTTACTTATTTGTCGCCGGACAAGGAGTCGAACCTTGGTCTTAACGTTCGTATCGTCATGTCCTTCCGCTGAACGATCCGGCATTTTTTAGTCAGCAAAACCATTTTTAAATCATGCCCTAGGTATATATTGCGTTTCAAGTCAGAGCATTTTTATTGTAAAGGCTTTTTCAAATAATTATTTATTTATCCAATTCACAGCATATTTCAAAAACGAGTCACTGATAAAAGGGAAAACAGTAATATTTGGAATATGATTTACCTCCAGTAAATACTTATTTTTATCTGAAGCAATCATATAATCAATGCCCACAATTTCTAAATCAAAATATCTGGCAATGTTCCTTGAATCATCTAATAATTCTTCATCTATTGGCATTTGTTCTGATTGCTCATGATGAAGCGATTTTTTCCAATCATCACCCTCCAGCTTAATTTGCCAGGCTTCTTCGCCAATTAACATAATTCTTACCGCTTCACCCTCAATAAATGGCTCGAATAAAGTTGGTTCTGATGTTGAGAAATTTGATTCGAATAACTCTTTATTTTCACCACAATGCCAGTTTCCCCACTTAGCTACAGTTGTTTTTTGTACCTGCCAGCTTTCAGCTTTGATAGACATCCCTCGTTTCAAATTCTTAAATATGGTAGCTATTAAAGACCTTACCAGACCTGAATGTCTGAGTCGTAAATCCATCATTGCCATAGGATTCGGTAAACACTTACCATCCCACAAGGCCAAAAGCGTAATAAAATCATAGTCATTTTCAAAGATTCCGTGATAAATTACTCGATCTACTTTTAGATATTTATCAGGATTAAAAGAACTTTCAACGTATAAATCGCCTTCTATCAATTTTATATTTGGCAGAAAATCGTATGAAACAAGTAAGCAATTAGTATAATTACGAATGTGTTTTACTTCGTTTTCTTCCAAACCAATCATTAATAAACGTTCTTTTTCCACTGCTTTTACTTATTTAAGTACTTACTAAAACTGAATAATTAATTTTTATTTTCTGGTGGAAAAAATAGGATTCGAACCTATATCTTTAGTTTTTCAGACTAACGCCTTGACCAACTCGGCTATTTTTCCATATTTCAATCATCACCTGGCAGAGAGCAGAAGAATCGAACTTCATTCATTGATGAACCAATTGTTTAGCAAACAATGTCCTACCCAGTAGGAATTACTCTCTATTATTTTTTACAGAAAATGTATGAATCGAAATGTACAATCTGTCACAGCCAGGGTAATTGCGGCAATATTACAATTACCCTAATTCATCTATTTCATCCCTTTCATCGTGGGAAAAGTGCGAATCGAACACACAAGGCACAATGCAACGGTTTTACAGACCGCCCCGCTTCCACTTACGGACTATTTTCCCTTATTACATGTAAGCATGATGGGATTCGAACCCATACTGAACTGTTTCTGAGACAGACCCCTCTGCCGATTGGGGTACATGCTTATTTAATGTTGCGGAGGCAGTAGGAATCGAATCGCGCGGCGACCGCCCAAATCCCTCTCGGTATTACTTATAAATTTTGCGGAGGCAATAGGAATCGAACCCATAATACTTTCCAGTATTACTTGCTTTCAAGGCAAGCTCCTCGTCCATTCGGGCTACCTCCGTTTTGTTGTTTGCATGAAGCAGGAGCATTAAGCAACTCCTGCCAGTCTCCATGCGTATTGTGTTGATTTAATAGAATTATTACATAAAATGTGGTGTAAAATCACCTTGTGTACAGCCCGGCACGGGTATCAGATTATCTCCTTTCACATCACAACCTTCTATTCTGGCTAGTGATTGATGCCACGTTTTGGTATATTGTTTATCGACTTTGGCTAATTCTACCAATAAATGAAAGCCACCTCGTGTTCTTAATACTGTCAGACAATCTTCATTGATGTATTTTTTAATCTCTGCTAAAGTTTCTTCAATTTCCACTTTATCAAAATCCAGATCAAAATATACCTTCCGGCTACACGACTTTTGTATCTCTGATAATACCTCCTGATGGGGGTTATACCCGTTATATTCTTTAGTAATCAGTTCGGCAAATCTTATCAAAGCACTCTTAGCGGCCTTCTCCATATCACGTGGATTCAGGCTGATATATAGGGCTAAAGCCTCTTGTGGAACACCTACACCCTTATATTTATACGTACCCAATTCACATTCCAGTTGTTTCACCTTATCAAAGAGGAAATCTTTGGTAGCTGTGAATCGCTTTACCTGTGCTTTATCGCTTCCCACTGCCGGATGATACTTGCTACGAGCCAATAATGATACATAATAGGTTTCATTTCTTTTAAGCTCCGGCAACCAGTCAATAAAGTCGCGAAAAAGCGTTTCGTCTCTGATAATCTGATAGTTCATAAGGGTATAATTAAAGATTGTTATTCGTTAAATTTCAACAAAAACTCCGGATTAATTACCTTAAATGAAATCCGTCCGTGTCCACCAATATCTCTCAAAAGATACTTATCCAACTTCTCATCCAACAGCCTGATTACAATACCTTCAGCCCACATAGCCGGTTGAATGCTTGACTTAATCTTTGACATCTCTACCAAATCGGCGATACTATCAGGCAAAATAAAGTTATCGTTCAATACAGGTACAGTTGGCAATTCGAGTTCATTCATCAGCTTCATAAAATCGGCATAAGAAACGTACTCGAAAGTATCAATCTTAAAAAGGTTGAAAAAGAATACAGTATTACCCTTCATTCTCATCTTATTGTATTGAACTCCCTCTCCTACCAATTCGCCTTGTAAAGCAAAATTACCATTCAAAGACCTGAGTTTTTCTTCAATATTCAACTCTTTTGCTACTTTCCAGAAGGTATTTTCGTTATCTTCTTCAATTTCAAGATTTCTTGAACATACCCCAAATTCACCATTTCTGATATAATAAGTGGCTGAGCTACCATCTAGTTTTTCGGCAACATAGCAGGTTTCACCTTTATATTTTGCCAATACATTTTGCAAAATCTGTACCCTGGTTTCATCAGTTTTCGGAATAAATGACGGGAATCTTCCCTTTACATTACCGCCCAGATGTGCTGAGCCCGGGTCAAATGGTGGTTCGTATTTGGTAATACCGAGTGCGTCTGTACAGTCTGCTCCTTCTTCAATTTCAAAATCTTCCGGCAAGAAACTCAAAGGAAAACAAATGCCTTGTGAGATTTGCCCACGAAGTCTGATAGTCTTGATACGAAAACTCTTTGACTTCAAAAACTCAAATTCCGGTTTATCCGGGAGCAAACTGTCGACTTCACAATAGATACACAAATCGCCTACGGCAAATTCACCTTTTTTAGTCACAAGCTCCCAACCCAGAACTTTAGCTTTCAAGATATTATCGGCACCCTCAATTGGTTCTAATGCGATAATTCTTTGAATAGTCGCTAATTTTCTCATTGTTGTGTTTTATTTTACTTAGATATTATAAATATTCATCTACTTTAAATCCATGTTTTTCAGCCCATTCACTTAATAGAGTCGTCGCCTTAGGACTTATAGGTCTGTTAAAACGAGCTTTAGCCTGTACAATTCGTTTATTCCTTACCTCGACATCTACCGTTGCCAAGCGTTCTACTTCAAATCCGCATTGATATTTTCGTAAAGAAACAATGCTAGACTCTCCGTTAACACAATAGCGGGTATACGAAGCCACGCAATTTCTCATTTTCATCCCTTCAGCTACTAATTCCTCATCTGATGATAATTCAACCATTTTGTATTGAATTTCATTGACTCCTTTTCCTTCAATAATTTCAAAAGGTTGGAAAAAAGCTGGTTTCCATTGCGATTGTGCTTTTACAGCTTGCGATTTCTTTAGGCCCTCATGCCATCTATCAGTCTGACGAATCAATGAACTTAAAGTTCTACCTTTCAGCGAATAAGCCTGATTCTGGTTGAGTTCAAAACGAACATAGTCTATTAGGTCTCCAATTTTTTTATGACTGAAATCACCCCCTGCAATCAGAATTCTAATAAACGTTTCCCACAAAGGTTCGTCACGGATTTCGTTTCGACCTAACCAGGAGTAGGCTAAATGATAAGCCAGCATTTCATCTCCTCCCAAACCTAGGACTTGTGCGTATCTGAAAGCTTCGAAGACTCTGAATCCTTCCAGACTTCTGGTAAACTCAACTTTCATTTTCTGGTTGAGTGGTATAGCCGAACTAATGGCTTTGATACTGCCCCCTTGTGCTAAGAAGATGAAGTCTCTGATAAAGAAATAATCTTCCGGGTTGAAAAAAATATAATTCAAAAAGGTTGGAAAACGGTATTCTGCAAATAAATAGGCAATCAATTCTTTAAACCGCTGATGCTCGCTTTTCATTTTGGGTTTCCATTTTTCCAACGGACGAATCCATAGACTACGATGCCTGGCAACTACCGTTAACGCTTCTATGAAATACATATCCTTAAACCACTTCGGACATTTTCTTTCTAATTGCTTTGTCATGAAAACCAGATTGTCAATCCAGGGTTCCATCACTATTTTTTTGTTTACGGCTTCATGCTGTGACAGAAAGTTTGCAAAAAACTGAAATCTATCATTGTTTTGGTTTTCATTTCTCAGATTTCTATTAAGCGCCTGATCGATAACCACTAAGAAACTCTTGTTTAGTTTATCTGCCTGAGAAAACTTCTGTTTCAAAAGCTCTTCTCTATCCTGCTTTTGTTGTAAAATTCTTTGACGTTCAAGTTTTGATATATGCTTGCCCATAATCGTTTCATTTGAATTTTTGAAATCAACCGGGCTAAAACAAAAAGCCCGACCTCGTTTGTGGCTGAGGTCGGGCTTTATGCGGCGTTCTGAACAGAACAATCTATGTGCATAAATATACGTACCTCAGCCGTTTCCCCATTCTTGGTTCCGCTGTCCAATCGACAAATGACGCTCCGCCTAAATTTTCAATCCGGTATAGGAAGGTCACCTTAAATCGTTTCGGACTTAGGGAAATGCTTTGATGTTGATATGTATTTCTGATAAACATTGAAAATATTATATCTTTAAAATTTTGGTTCTACAATTGATTAAACTAGTGGCTTTTGCATTAAAAAAGCCCGACTTTCTTTGAAGGCCGGGCTTTGTATATTTTGGTGTAAAACTTCTACCTCAATTTACTTAAAGCCCAACAATTCCCTCTCACAAACGATAGCATATCTGTGCTACTAATCGGCGCTATGTGTTTTTCTGATTGGTACATTGTTTTCTTGTTTTTGATGCTGCAAAGATAGCGCATTTTATTTTCTACTTTCCAAATTTTTTTTTAACTTTTTTTGAAAAAATTTTTAAATCACTGACTATCAACAATTTAAAAATAAAAATTTCTTAAAATAATCTTAAAACCATTTATATCCCTATTACTAAACAATTTTAAAACTCGAAAAGGCTTAACAATTTGCTTACACTAAGTTCTCGGATTTCAGCTGATCCTCTGAAATATTTTATTCAAAAAATACTTACTAGATTTAATAATAAGAAAGTCAAAAATAAAAACACAAAATTGCACTTTTCTAATATTAAGAATTTCAAAAAACATAAGTACCAGCCACAAAAAAAGGGATTCCCTATGCTTTTTACTGCATAGAAAAATCCCATTTTCATGATGCTTTATTACTGTTTTAACGCTTATTTATCGCGTACTAAAACTTCATCAATCAAGCCATATTCTTTGGCTTCATCAGCTTTCATCCAGTAGTCACGGTCTGAATCTGCTTCAACTTGTTCAACAGTTTTTCCGGTATGACTTGCCAGGATTTCATACAACTCTTTACGAAGTTTGATGATTTCTTTTACAGTAATCTCCATGTCACGCGATTGTCCTTGCGCGCCACCACTTGGTTGGTGAATCATCACACGTGCATGAGGTAAAGCCGAACGTTTACCTGCTGCACCACCTGCCAACAATACAGCTCCCATAGAGGCAGCCAAAGAAGTACAGATAGTAGCAACATCCGGGCGCACATACTGCATAGTGTCATACATACCTAAACCGGCATATACCGAGCCACCAGGGCTATTAATATACATTAACACGTCTTTTTTCGCATCAACTGACTCAAGGAACAACAACTGTGCTACTACCACATTGGCTACATAATCATCTACAGCTGTACCCAGGAAAATAATTCTGTCCATAATCAGACGTGAGAATACATCAATCGCAGCAAAACGCATCGGGCGTTCTTCAATGATGTTAGGCGTCATGTTAGTGACATTGTGTTTCATGTAATCATCAAGTGCCAAACCACTCATACCGAGATGATTTACAGCATACTTACGGAATTCTTCTCCAAAATGCATTTTCAATCTTCTATTTAATATGTGTTTATTTATTATTCAACACGAAAAATCTGTGTGAAGTTCTACAGTAGAACTTTCTATATTTCCGTTTTGTTCGATACAAAGATGTCATTTCTTTCAGTAAATTGTAGTCAGAATTTCAGATATTTTATCGGATAAACTGATTTTACAATCTGAGCAGTTAAATAAGACCTTTCTATATTATATATTTATGACCACATAAATACTTATCATTGAACAGATTATAAGCTAAAAAGCGTTAGTATTCTATAAATGGCTTTTTATACTATTTCAAGAAACACCTATTAATTTTTGACGATTGCTTATGGAAACGAAAGCGATAATTATTGGAGAAAAAATTCGTCAGGCGCGCCTGCAAAAAGGCTTTTCGCAGGAAAATATGGCCGATATGCTAGGGGTTTCTACCACTGCTTATGGCGATATTGAACGCAATAAAACCGAATTGACTATTGCCAGAGCCACAGAAATAGCCAATTTATTAAAGGCAAATCTATTAGAATGGTTGGGTGTAGATTTACAGCCCGTAGATTTTGCTTTAGAAAAACTGCAATTAGAAAACGAAAAACTGAAAGCAGATGTAGAAAAATGGCAATTAGCCGCTCACTACTGGCGTGAAAAATTTGAACAACAACGCTTATTGGGCGATTTACTACGTCTGGGCACGCAACAAACAGAGCCACAGGAAGAACGAAAAAAGATTGGCTTCTAAAAATTCATCACATTTTTTAGGGTTTTCATAACATTATCTACTCGCACAGTTGATTGAGCCATAGCTTTGTTGAAAAATTACGAAAAAGCTATGCAATCATTTAAACAATTCAGGCGCTACGAGTTTTGGTTTATCCTTCTGGCATTTACCATATACATCACTCGACGTTTGTTTCAAATGGCCGCCCAGTTCGACAGAGATGTCGAGCTGGCGGAAAGAACTACTCATAACGCCTCTGCCGATTTATATCCAAGGACAATCCATAGTATCTGGGAAAGTCTGGCTTCTTATAATCACATACTCAACACTATTTTTCCAACCATTGCTGCTGGTGTCTTTTTCTTTTTAGCCTGGGCAACCTTTCATTATCTGGCTTTCCCACGTTGGAAATCGAAAGGGCAAGAGCAAAGCTTGTTTTTTACCTATTTGTTTCTGACGGCTGTTTTAAGTCTGGCAAGTGTCTTTTTTTATGATTTCTTCAAACTTTACTGGCGTTTCAGGTTAGATAATTCGGGGCAGATTATTGATTTTAAGGTTTATTCCCTGTTTCGCAAAGCCCATTTGCTAAGTAATACGATTGCTTTACTAACCATTATAGGTCTTTATGAACTGGTTATGCAGTTTTATTATTTTATCAAAACCAAACTGCATGAAGAACCTGAGAAGAATTACCAATATCTCGACTACATGCTGGTAACTTTTGTTGCTTTATCTCTTTTGCTGTTCGCGTTAGTTGGCCAGTTACCTGTCAATTACTGGAATGGAGACCTTCGGGATATTGTATTCGTGGCTATTGTTTTAGGCACTACCTATCTGGCTCAGGAAGTTTTTACTAACAGAGTAATGCCTTTTATAGCCAATCTGCGTTCAAAAGAATTTTCGATAGGCATTACCATGTTTCTGGCTGTTTGTGGAGTGGGTAGTCTTGTTTTTTATTCCATTCAATTAGTTTACTGGACTTCTAATGGCTTTTTTCGATTCGGGTTTCATTTAGAAGCCCTATTCATTGTATTCTTTATTATTGTTTTTTCTTCGGCCATTATCGCTTTTTTGAAAAATGTGTTCTTTAAAGAAAAACTTCAATTACGTACACTCTTTACTCAAAAAACAGCCGAGCTTTCTTCGCTTCGGTCACAGATAAATCCACACTTTTTATTTAATGCCTTAAATACACTTTATTCGGTTTCATTGAAAGAAAATGCAGATAAAACGGCTGATGGTATACAAAAGTTAGGCGATATGATGCGCTTTATGTTGAATGAGAATAATCAGGATCGAATTCCGCTCAATAAGGAAATTGAATACCTGCAAAACTACATTGAGATACAACGGATGCGTATTGCTGAATCTGACAATATAGAAATCAAAGTCAATATTCAGCCATCCGACAGAGATATTTTTATTGCTCCCATGCTCCTGAATCCATTCATTGAAAATGCTTTTAAACATGGTATTAGTTTCCGTAATCCTTCGTGGATATTTATTACGCTTACCTTTGATGATACAAAGCTTTATTTCAAAGTCCACAATTCACTGCACGCCAAATCTGAATTAGACCCTGAAAAAGACAATAATGGCATCGGGCTGGAAAACGTAAAAAAACGCTTAGAATTGATTTACAAAAATCGCTATGCCCTGGATATTCAGAAAAGCGAACAGGATTTCTTTGTTTCTCTTACAATTACTTATTGGTGATACTCTTTACAATATACAATTATGAAAAAGCTATTTATTATTACTATTATCTATTTTATTGCCTTGACTCTAGCACAAGCGCAAAATACAGCTACTAAAAAAATAGACTCTTTATTTACAAAACTCACCCAGAATGAAGATTTCAACGGAGGTATTCTGGTGGCTGAAAAAGGCAAAATTATCTACCAAAAAGGCTTAGGCTATGCTGATTTTGCCAATAAAACACCTAATACTATTGACTCCCGTTTCAATCTGGCTTCTATTTCTAAGACTTTTACTTCAGTCGCTGTTTTGCAGTTGAAAGAAAAGAAGAAATTGAAACTGGAAGATACGTTTGTAAAATACTTCCCTGAGTTTCCATTCCCAAGTATCACTATCAAACATTTGCTCTCGCATACTTCCGGCTTGCCTGATTTAGAGTTGTATGAATCGGTAGTGAATGCCAAAGCAGATAGTATTATCAGAAATCAGGCGGTTATTCCTATTCTGAAAAACTGGAATCAAAAACTCTATTTCGAACCGGGAGATAAATGGAAATATTGCAATACTAATTACGCTCTATTGGCGCTATTAGTTGAAAAAGTAAGCAAAATGCCATTTGCGACTTATTTGAAGAAAAACATCTTAGAGCCTGCTAATATGACTAATACGTATCTACGAATAGGGGCCACCGAAATACCAAAAAATCAAGTAGTAAATCACAGATTGGTTACTTGGTACGACGATACTTATAAAAGTGTAGATTCTATCCGATTCGGGGGAATTAAATATTGTACCTACAATTGTGGCGGTACTTATGGCGATAGCAATATCATGACTACTACGACTGATATGCTGAATTATGATCAGGCATTGTATAGTGGAAAATTACTTTCACAAAGCAGTCTGGACGAAGCCTTCACTCCTACCCGATTGAATAATGGCACGATTCACTATGACCCATTTGGTGGTGAAATGTCTCTCTTAGGTAAAAGTTCTTATGGCTTAGGTTGGGAAATATACGAAGATGAAGAGTTGGGTAAAGCAGTAAGTCATGGTGGGCATCTTTTTGGCTTGGCAACCAATTTTTACAGAAACCTGACAAAAAATCAAACGGTCATTATGTATCAGAACGTAGAACGGGAAGGATTAGCTTTTTATGGTAAAATACGCGCCTCTTTAGAAATTCTGAACGGTAAAACACCCAAGAAAATATTTTATAAAAAATCACTAGCCCGTAAATATGGTTCTACTTTAATTCGCGATGGTATTGACCGTGCCGTAACTGTATTTAATGAACTCAAAACTGATAGTACAAATTACTATTTATCAGAAAATGAAATGAACTGGCTTGGGTATGACTTGCTATTTCAGGCTAATAAAAAACAATATTCGCTAGAGACCTTCAAGATAAACACACTCCTGTTTCCGAATAGCTTTAATGTTTATGATAGTTATGCCGAAGCACTCAATGCTAATGGCAAGCGCGAAGAAGCGATTATCATGTATCAGAAATCTATAGGGATGAACCCTAATAATGAGGGCGGGAAAAGAATGTTAAATCAGATACTAGCCAACAAACAATAAAACGATGAAAAAGCTCACTAAAATATTCCTGATTACTTGTTCCATTGTATTTGTAGTAATCATTATCGGCTCTTTTTCGGCTAATAAATATTATGAATCGAAACTCAATAAAGAGATTCATATAGAAGAGGCATTAGAGGTGAGTGACCTGAGTCAGATATTAGATAAATACAAAGGTTCATTATTGTATGTCGACCACTCGTCTGTTAATTGCGGTGCTTGTTTCGTAGAATTGCGAGACTACGTGCCGCATTTGCAGGCACGCTATAAAGACAAGCCCATTACCTTTGTTTATATATGCTCCGAAAGCAGTTATCCTCTAAGAGACATCAGTAATAATGTATTATGGCGTCGTAAATTGGCGTCTGCTCATGCCAAGGGGCAGCACTACTTAGTGAACAAAGAATTTAGTTGGAAACTTTTTAACCAGACAGTCAAAGAAGATAAAGGCGAGGTACCTTATTATCCATGGCAATTTATTGTTGACGAAGATGGGAAGATTATCAATAGCCATGCAGTAAGACCCACTGATTTGAAGGGTCTGTATAAGCAATTAGATAGTTTGTTGTTGACTAGAAGCTATAAATCAATTTAATAAAACACTATTTTTGTTTCTAAAAACCTGCTAATGCTGACCGCCATTGCCATAGATGATGAGCCTCGCGCCCTTGAAGTTGTAGAAATGCATGCTTCAAGAGTACCCTTTCTTGACCTGAAAGCCACTTTTACGGACGCTTTTGAAGCTATCCCCTATTTGCAGCAACACAAAATCGACTTATTATTTCTCGACATAAAAATGCCTGATATATCAGGCATTGAGTTTATTCATATTCTTCAAAAAGTACCAATGGTGGTATTTACCACTGCTTATTCTGAATATGCGGTAAAAGGTTTCGAGCTGGATGCCATTGATTATCTTTTGAAACCTTTTTCGCTGGCACGTTTTACTAAGGCCTGTAATAAAGCCTTGGAAATCAGCCAGTTCACTAAAGAAAGTACTCCTGATTTCATGTTTTTAAAAACAGGCTACGAAGAAGAAAAGGTTTTCTTCGACGATATTCTATATGTTGAGGCAGAAGGTAACTATATGTCGTTTATTCTGAAAAACAAGAAACTATTAAGCCGCCAGAATATCACTGAAACGTTGAGTATCTTACCCCCCAATCAATTTGTCCGGATTCATCGTTCTTATATTGTTGCCATTAATAAAATTCAGAAACTCACACGTCAGTCGGTCTGGATAGCGGGTAATGAAATTTCGGTAGGTGCTTCTTATGAAGATAAGTTAATAGAGATTCGGGAGAAACTGAAAAAATAACTAATTATCAACACTTTATAAAATAGTTAAGGGGAGATTTGTTATTAAAAAATTATTCTAATTTTGTTGTTAAGACAACACTCAAAACCCTCGACGAAATGAAAGAAGCTAATAATACCGGATTTGCTATTATCCGTATCATTATCGGACTATTCCTTATTTATCATGGTCTGGAAATATTCGAAAGTGCCAAAATGCAGGATTATGCCTCATGGGATTCTTTCAAAAGTATGCCTTTCCCACTTCTCTTTGCCTACCTCGGGAAAGGCAGTGAATTAGTCGGTGGAATTTTATTGACCATCGGTTTCCTGACACGCCCTGCTGCCATACTTGTCACCCTAACCATGCTGTTTATCTGCTTCAAAATAGGCAATGGCAAATTCTGGTACGAAGACCAATACCCATTTTTATTTGCCTTATTGGCTATGATTTACTTTTTCATAGGGCCAGGGAAATGGAGCGTAGACAATGCCAAGAAATAATATTAACCCTGTAATTTTTTAAGGCTATTCTTCATCCCTTTTTCAATCACTGCATAGTTTTCTATCACTTTACCTACATAAATAAAAGTAATATAATAGGGCTTCGAGAGTAGCTCTTTATTCAACCGATAAGCTTCTTTCATGCGTCGGCGAATCAGATTTCGGTCAACCGCATGTTTGAACTGGCGCTTAGGTACCGAAAAAAGTACTTGTGTGAGTGCTTCTTCTGATGGCTTACAAACCACTCTGATAGGATAAGCAAAAACACCTTCGTTGGCAGAGTTTTTTCTGTCAAAAAGGCTGCCTATTATCTTCAGGCTGCATAATCTTTCATTTTTTTTGAAAGTTTTTTTCACCAATCTATCAGTTAAATCTCATACAAATCTAATAAAAAAGCCACCGATTGGTGGCTATAATATCTTGATTATGTCTCATTTACAAATCGTAAATTTTGAACTATCAAACTGCTAAAAACGAGATTATTTATGTTTTTTCTCGTCAGAAACAGTCAATTTCCATCTGCCACGTGCACGACGTGCAGCCAATACGCGTCTGCCATTAGCAGTTTCCATACGCTCACGGAATCCGTGTTTGTTACGACGCTTTCTGTTTGATGGTTGGAATGTACGTTTCATTATAATTATTAATTTTTGTTCCTATATTGCTAAATAATCCGTGCTTTTCATAACGGACTGCAAAAATACGTATTAATTTTTAGAAAGCCAACATAGGCGCAAAAAATTGTTTCATGCATTATAAAATTTATTCCAAAGACCGAACCTCACATTTTATAGATGTCGAGTGTTTTATTGATAATCTCACCAGCGATAAGGTTGAATTACAATTACCAGCCTGGCGTCCGGGGCGCTACGAATTACAAAACTTTGCCAAAAACATACAGTCTTTTGAAATTTTTGACGAAAACGGGCAAAAGCTAGTAGCCCGAAAAACTACCAAAGACCGATGGGAAGTGCAGATGAATGGAGCAAAAAGCCTTGTGGCTCGTTATAATTACTATGCCAACATCATCAATGCAGGAAGTAGCTCTGTAGACGAGCATACTTTTTATGTAAATCCTGTCAATTTATGTATTTATGCAGAGGGAAAAATTGATGAAGCCTGCACCATAGAACTACATTTACGAGCCAATGAAAAAATTGCAGGAATCAATGACATCATTCATTTTCCCGAAAAAGGGGTATATGAACTGAGCTTCAAAGATTTTTATCATCTGGCAGACAGCCCTTTTATTGTGAGTCCGACACTGAAACATGATTCTTA
Organism: Emticicia fontis; assembly: GCF_054779675.1. Lineage (NCBI taxonomy): Bacteria > Pseudomonadati > Bacteroidota > Cytophagia > Cytophagales > Leadbetterellaceae > Emticicia > Emticicia fontis. The sequence goes on along the minus strand of NZ_BAAGXU010000017.1, from coordinate 149,390 downwards.
TAAGATAGGCAAAGTAAAATTTAATTTATGGTTTGAAGGCAATTTTCAGCCTGATTTTAAGCGTATTAAATCAGATTTCAAGAAATTTACGCAGGAACAAATCAATGTTTTTGGCGAATTCCCTGAAAAAGAATATCATTTCCTGACATGGGTACTTCCTGTGCCTTATTATCATGGCGTTGAACATAGAAGTTCTACCATGCAGGTTTTAGGGCCGGATAGCCAGAATTTTGAAGAATTATACATTGATTTGTTAGGCCTGGCTTCACACGAGCTTTTCCATACCTGGAATATCTGCAAGATTCGCCCGATTGAGTTATTGCCTTATGATTACACCAAAGAAAATTATTTCCCGACTTGTTTTGTAGCAGAAGGGGTAACCACTTATTATGGTGATTTAATGCTGAGCCGCTCGAAAGTTTTCGATGAAACTCAATACCTGAAAGAATTAGAGGCCTGTTTTAAACGCCATTTTGACCATGCAGATAAGGCATCGCAATCACTTGTAGAATCATCTTGGGATTTATGGCTGGATGGATATACCCCTAGTATCCCCGACCGAAAGGTATCTGTGTATAATAAAGGAGCCATTGCTGCTCAGATATTAGATTTACATATCAGAAAAGTATCAAGTCATACGCTTTCTTTGGATGACGTGATGAAACTGATGTGGGAGCAATATGGCCGACATTTCAAAGGCTATAGCATGGAAGATTATCAGTTAGTATGTGAAGAAATAGCCAACGAAAAGCTGGATTGGTATTTTGATGTATGCATCAAAGGAAATGAATCTTTGTTTGATTTACTGAATCGTTATCTGCAATTACTTGAGCTTGAAATGGTAAGAAACGAGGAGGGTATCATCAGCCTCATTAAGAGAACAAATTAGGCTGATTGTTTGATAAATCGAAAGGCATTTTTATACTTTGCATAACAAACTAAAACGATTGTATGATTTTCACTTCAAAAACCTTTTTACTGAGTGCATTTGTCGGTTTAAGCCTATTTTCTCCCCTATTGGCTCAGAAACAACAAGCCGATTTGATTGTGCACAATGCTGTTGTATATACGGTTAATAATGAGTTTGGCACTGCAGAAGCCTTTGCCGTAAAAGATGGTAAGTTTATTGGTGTGGGTAACTCAAAGGACATATTGGCAAAATACAATGCCAAACAAAAGATAGATGCCAATAAAAAATCTGTATATCCGGGGTTTTATGACCCACATAGTCACTTTCTGGGTTTAGGACAGATGCTTAATCAATGCGATTTAGTGGATACTAAATCTTATGAAGAAATCATTGAGCGTTTAAAAAAATTTGCGGCTGAACATCCAGACCATCAATGGATTATCGGTCGCGGCTGGGACCAGAACGACTGGGAAGTAAAAGTATTTCCGACTAAAGAATTATTAGACAAAGCTTTTCCGAATAAACCTGTACTGCTGACTCGTATTGACGGGCATGCTGCTCTTATCAATTCGAAAGCTATTCAATTAGCCAAGATCTCTCCTGCCAGCAAAGTAAATGGTGGTGATGTAGAAGTAATAGACGGCCAATTAACGGGTATTCTGGTGGATAATGCCATGGGTTTAGTGAAAAGAGTAATCCCTGGTGCAACAGAGAAAGAAAAACAAGCAATGCTTCTGGCGGCTCAAAAGGAGTGCTTTAAATATGGCTTAACTACAGTTTCTGATGCAGGTCTTAATCAGGATGATATTGAATTAGTTGATAAGATGAATAAAGCGGGTACATTGAAAATCCGTGATTATGTGATGGTTTCTTTAGGTATCCGTAATCTGGACTATTATATCAAAAAAGGGCCTTATAAAACCGACCGACTGAATGTACGTTCTTTTAAATTATATGCCGATGGTGCTTTAGGCTCGCGTGGGGCTTGTTTATTACAATCATATAGCGACGAACCTAAAAAAACCGGATTCCTATTATTGAGCCCTACTGAATTAGAGAGAAGCCTGACAGCTATTTATAATTCAGACTTTCAGGCTAATACCCATTGTATTGGTGACTCGGCTAATCGTTTGATTCTGAACTTATATGGTAAATTATTGAAAGGCAAAAATGCACGCCGTTGGCGAATAGAGCATAGTCAGGTAGTATCAAAAGAAGATGTACCTAAGTTTGGCAAATATTCAGTAATTCCGTCTATTCAGGCTACCCATGCTACCTCAGATATGTATTGGGCAGGCGAACGTCTGGGTAGTGAACGGGTAAAAACAGCTTATGCTTTTCAGGATTTATTGAAACAAAATGGGGTAATTGCTAACGGAAGTGATTTTCCTGTCGAACATGTGAACCCATTATTTGGTTTTCATTCTGCAGTGGCACGTCAAGACGATAAAAATTATCCTGATGGAGGCTTTCAGATGGAAAATGCACTTACACGTGAACAAGCTTTAAAAGCTATGACAATCTGGAGTGCTTATGCAAATTTTGAAGAAAAAGAACGTGGCAGCATTGAAAATGGCAAAATGGCAGATTTTGTAATATTAGAGGCTGATATTATGAAAGAACCGAAAGAAAAACTGCGAAGCATAAAGGTTAGCAATACCTTTGTAGGTGGTGAAAAGGTTTATTAAATGTGTATTAAAATAACCTTTTCGCTGTATAACAAGTACAACAATCCTATAAATTTACGAAAATTAAATTTACACACGCAATAACACTATGGTAAAAGTACTTTTTGTTTGTCTGGGCAACATTTGCCGCTCTCCGGTTGCCGAAGGAGTCTTCAATGACCTGATTCAAAAACACAATTTAGAAGATAAACTCTCTTGTGATTCGGCCGGAACTAAAGGTTGGCATGCGGGGCAGCTTCCCGATCATCGGGCTATTAAAAATGCCTTAGATAATGGCATTGCCTTAACTCATAAAGGCAGAGAGATTCAAGCAGCTGATTTAGATGCTTTCGATCACATTGTAGTAATGGACGAAAGCAATTTTAAGGATGTGTATGAAATGTATTATAGAATAAAACATACAACCCCTTCTACCGAGAAACTGTTTTTACTCCGTGACTATGACCCGAAAGTAACAGGCGTAAAAGAAGTCCCTGACCCATATTATGGTTCAGAATTAGATTTTGAAGAGGTTTTTCATATTGTCCAAAGAAGTTGCAAGGCGCTATTAGATAGTTTGATTGAAAAGCATGGACTGGTGGAGAATGCCATTGAGTGATTTAGCGATTTAGTGAATGAGTGATTATTTTAATTGTGAATCACAAATAATGAATTACCAAATAATTTTGATGTCTATCTAAATATAAAGTGTTTATCGCTTAACAGTTTCTGAGCATGCATTAATTTGTAATTTATTAATCACTAAATCACTCATTCACTAACTCACTCAATGACTATTCCAGACTTACATATCGATAGCGAAATAAACAGAGAGTTCTCAAAGGCACAGGTAAGTAAAATTGCTACTTATATAGGTGCTGATGCAGAACGCTTTGCTGTTTTAATGAATATCTTCCTGAGAGGTCAGTATATCCATACACAAAAAGCTGGATGGGTTTTAGGTGAGTGTGCCCATAGTTATCCATTTCTGATTATTCCTTATTTCAGGAATTTCATTCAGAAAATACAAGAGCCGATGGCATCTGATTCGGTGAAAAGGAATATTGTTCGGGTATGGCAATATGTAGATATTCCTGACGAATACATAGATGATATTTATGACATCTGCTTCGGGTTCATCAATAGTAATGAAGCGATTGCCATTAAAGTTTTTTCTATGACAGTCTGTTATCATATCGCAAGAAAAATACCTGAACTTAAACCGGAATTACGATTGATTGTAGAAGATGTACTCATGAAAAATCAGGACGGTTCGGCCGCTATTCTAAGCAGAGGAAAGAAGATTTTAGCAGACTTGAAGAAAAAATAAGTAAATTTGTGGAGTAGAAACAACAAAGAAATTTATGAAACTTTCATGCGCTTAACCCTACCCCAAGGCATGAAAAGTTTCTAATAAAACTACCTTAAACAAGGTTTCGGGGTAAAAAACTATGAACAAGAAAGTAATTTTAATAATCCTTGATGGCTGGGGAATTCCCAAACCGGGCGAAGAATGGCGTTCTGCCATTGATGCCGCCAATGTACCTTATTTCAGAAAACTATTAAAAGAATATCCACACAGCACTTTAGAAGCGTGTGGGCGTGCCGTTGGTTTACCTAACGGGCAGATGGGCAACTCGGAAGTAGGACACATGAATCTAGGTGCCGGGCGTGTGGTATATCAGGAATTAGAAAAAATAAGCATAGCTGTAGAAGAAGGCAAGTTAGCCAAAGAACCTGTTTTGGTGGATGCTTTTGCCTACGCAAAAACCAATAACAAAAAAGTACACTTTATCGGCTTAACCTCTGACGGTGGTGTTCACTCACACATTGAGCATTTGAAAGGACTTTGCAGTGCTGCGGCAGGTTATGGTTTATCAAATGTATTTGTTCATGCGTTTACCGATGGTCGTGATTGTGACCCTAAAAGCGGAAAAGGTTTCTTAGCTGATTTACAAAGCCATCTAAGTAGTTCGACAGGTAAAATTGCTACTGTGGTGGGTCGTTACTATGCGATGGATAGAGATAAACGTTGGGAAAGGGTAAAAATGGCGTACGATGCAATGGTAAAAGGTGTTGGTGAAACAACTATTACCATCGATAAATTATCAGACACCATCCAAGGTTCTTACGACCAGAATGTGACTGACGAATTCTTGAAACCTATTGTTATCACTGAAAACAATGCGCCAATTGGTTTGATTGAAGAAGGCGATGTAGTGATGTGTTTCAACTTCCGTACTGACCGTGGTAGAGAAATCACAGAAGTTTTGACTCAACAGGATTTCCCTGAGTACGAGATGAAAGCGCTTAAATTGTATTATCTCACCATGACTAATTATGATGAATCTTTCCATGATGTACATGTAATTTATGAGAAAGATAATCTGACTAATACATTGGGCGAGGTTTTAGAAAGAGCAGGTAAAAAACAGATTCGTATTGCCGAAACTGAGAAATATCCTCACGTTACTTTCTTCTTCTCGGGTGGTCGTGAAGAACCGTTTGCAGGTGAAAGCCGTTTACTATGTCCATCACCAAAAGATGTACCTACGTATGACTTAAAACCACAAATGGCAGCTTATGATATTGATAATTCTATATTGCCTGAATTACAGAAACACGATGTCGACTTTGTTTGTCTGAACTTCGCTAATCCTGACATGGTTGGGCATACAGGTGTATTTAATGCTGTAGTGCAGGCAGTTGAGGCAGTTGATAAATGCTTGGAGCAAGTAGTAGATACGGCTTTGGCAAATGGCTACACATCTATTGTAATTGCCGACCACGGCAATGCCGATTATATGATTAATGATGATAAAACACCTAATACGCAGCACTCCCTTAATTTAGTGCCTTGTATTATTGTTGATAAAAACGACCGTTATCAGGTAAAAGATGGTAAGTTAGGGGATATAGCGCCAACTATCCTGACTTTGATGGGTGTAGAGATTCCGCAGGAGATGACAGGAAATGTGCTGATTTCTTAAGACTTTATCAAATCTATCATATACAAAAAATCCTCGCAGCGTAGCTACGAGGATTTTTTATATATGCTTATTACAAAAGATTAAGCGTAAATCTCTTCTGCAATTTTATTGAATTCGTCAACTTTAACAGTTTTCTTTTCTACTGTCAGGTTTGCTTTCAAGAACTCACGTACTTTCTTGCCAAAAGCACGGTCAGTATAACGACGTACGGCGTTATCTTTGTTCTCTTTCAATTGTTTACGAGCCATATTGTCGATGATGTCTTCCAGACCTTCGTAAGAGTAAGCACCGAAATAGTTACGCATTTCAGCTTTCACTTCTTCAACAATATCATTATACTCTAATTTGATTTCGTTGTTTGCTGCTACTTCGTTACGAATCAAGTCCATACGTAAACCACGGGCAAAAGCATCATAATCTTTTTCGATATCTTCTTCTGTAAATTTACCTTCGTTGATATTCAACAACCATTTTTTCAAAAATGTATCCGGCAATTCGATGTGGATATTATCTAAAAGCGTTTTTTCAACTTCAAAGTCTAATAAATAATCGCTTTCGCGCTCATAGTTTTCTTTAACAATCTTCTTGATTTCTTCTCTGAATTCTTCTTCAGTAGTTACTTTACCTGCACCAATCGCTTTGTCAAAAAACTCCTGGTCAATATCTGCAGGGGCAACTCTTGTAATTTTTTCTACTGTAAAATCAAACTCACCTGCCAAAGCAGCTGCTTCTTCTTCGCTTTTACCAGTAGCAAAACCTAAATCTTTAGCATTTTCAAAGATCGACTGAATATCAAATTTTACGCTGCTTCCTTTTTCTAAGCCTTTAAAGATATGGAAAGCATCTTCACGCACACGACCAGTTGAAATAGTAGCATCTTTGATTTCAGTTTCAGATGACTCCTGTTTCAAAATTCCAAATACTAAATCTTCTTTCTCTACCTCTTCTGCTTCTGTATCTTTTCCAAAACGACGACGAATATCTTCAATCGCTTCAGTTACTCTTTCTTCTGTTGGTTCGATGTCGTAGTTAACAATCGCAGGAATTGCACTTAAATCAACTGCAAAGTCAGAAGCTAATCCTAATTCATATTCAAAAGAAAATTCTTTGCTATTATCCCAATCAACTTTAGAAGATAGTTCATTGTCTGGCATTGGGTCACCTACTACACGTAATTTATTGCTGGTAATATATTCGTTAGTTGTTTTAGAAACCAGATTGATAACTTCGTCAACTAAAATGCTTTTACCATATAATCTTTGGATATATTCTTTAGGAACCATGCCCGGGCGAAAACCTTTCACCTGTGCTGTTTTTGTATATTGCTTGATTTTCTTATCTACTTCCGGCTTGTAGTCTGCCTCTGTAACACTTACTTTAAGTCTGCCATTTGTTGCAGAAGTCTTGTCGAATATTGTTTCCATTATGTAGGAATATGAGGTTTATTTTGATAAAATCCGCCACGTTCAGTAGTAAATAACTGAACGAAATAAAGTTCTATGGAGTTACGAACTGGTATTATTAAAAAACCCCCTGACCAGGCAAGGTTCAGAGGGTTGTCTGTACGGGCGGAGGGACTCGAACCCCCATGCCTTGCGACACCAGATCCTAAGTCTGGCACGTCTACCAATTTCGCCACGCCCGCATCGCTCATTTCCGGTCAGTTGTAACTGAATCGGGCTGCAAAGGTAATAAGTTTATTTATTCTTGTCAACACCTTTTGAAAAAAATTTCATTTTTTTTCAAACTTTTTTTTCATGACTTGAAAAATTAAAAATTTAACAAAAGCTTTACGAATTATTTGGGCTTCCCGCAATCATTGATTATATTAGTTTTAGGAATACAATAAAACGAAGAGAATGTTAGGAGAAATTTCAGAAAAAGTGGAAACCAGTCGTCAGTCTGAGCCAATGATAGACCTAGAGAAAGAAAGAACTGAGATATTAGCGAAGTATCGTCGATTACTTCGGGCGGCGAAACCTACCCTGAAAGGAGATGATGCCAAGCAGATAAAAAGAGCATTTACTATTGCCGTTGAAGCCCATAAAGACATGCGGCGAAAATCCGGCGAACCTTATATATATCACCCTTTGGAAGTAGCTCAAATCTGTGTAGAAGAAATCGGATTGGGAGCTACTTCTATTATCTGCGCTCTATTGCATGATGTAGTAGAAGACACAGATATGACTTTAAAAGAAATTGAGAAAGAGTTCGGCCCTAAAGTAGCCCGTATTATAGATGGACTCACCAAAATATCAGGCAATTTTGAACAGGGAACTTCGGCTCAGGCCGAAAACTTCCGGAAGATGCTAATTACACTTTCAGAAGATGTGCGTGTGATACTGATAAAACTGGCTGACCGCCTGCATAATATGCGTACGCTGGGAAGTATGGCTCGTAACTCGCAGCTTAAAATTGCACACGAAACTATTTTCATCTATGCTCCCCTCGCCCACCGTCTGGGTTTGTATAAAATAAAGTCAGAGCTAGAAGACCTCTACCTTAAGTATACAGAGCCTGAGATGTTTAAAGACATTGCACAAAAACTTAAGAGTACAAAATCAACTCGTGACCGATTTATCGATAATTTTATCAAACCCCTTAAGAAAAAACTCCAGGATACCGGAATCGAGTTTATCATAAAGGGTCGTCCAAAACATATTTATTCTATCTGGAATAAGATAAAAAAGCAAAATACGCCTTTCGAAGAGATTTTTGACTTGTTTGCTATCAGAATTATTCTGACCAATACAACGCCCGAAAAAGAAAAATCGGCCTGTTGGCAGGTGTATTCAATAGTTACTGATGAGTATAAACCTAATCCTGACCGATTGAAAGACTGGATTTCGATTCCCAAAGCCAATGGATATGAGTCTTTGCACACAACCGTGATGAGTCATACAGGTCAATGGGTAGAAGTACAGATTCGTACAGAGCGGATGGATGAGATTTCGGAGAGAGGTTATGCGGCACACTTCAAGTATAAAGGTAATGACACCTCTATGAATGCGCCACTCGACCGCTGGATTAATCAGGTGCGTGAAACCTTACAATCTGGTGATAAATCGGCCATCGAGTTTCTGGAAGATTTCAGAGGTAATTTCTATAATGAAGAAGTTTTCGTTTTCACACCTAAGGGCGATTTGAAGGTATTAAGAAAGGGGGCTACAGTATTGGATTTTGCTTTTGAGATTCACACCGATATTGGTAAAAAATGTACTGCAGGAAAGGTAAATAATCAACTAGTACCGATTAGTTATACTTTACAGAATGGAGATCAGGTTGAAATATTAACCACTAAAAACCAGAAACCATCGGAAGACTGGCTTCGGTTTGTGACTACCAGTAAGGCAAAAGCCCGTATCAAAGACTTATTGAAAGAAGAAAATAAGGTTTATTATAGTGATGGAAAAGAAATTATTGCCAAAAAACTGAAGATTTTAGGCTTAGAGAATAACCTTGAGACCCTTAATCAATTACGTGCTTATTTTAATAAAAAAGATTATAACGATCTCTATTATGCTTTTGGTAAGGCCTATATCCAGTCTGATGAAATCAAGAAATTCAAGACTGAGAGAGATGCCCGGTTAAATAAACAAGCCAAAATTGAAATTGATAATAAGGCTTTTACTGATGCCAAGAGTTTTGAAAAAGAGTTTAAGAAAGTAAAAGGCAATGATACGCTCTACATCGGCGATGACCTACAGGAGATTGACTTTACTTTAGCGCGTTGTTGTAATCCGATACCGGGAGATGATGTTTTTGGATTCCTGACTGTAAATGAAGGTATCAAAATACATCGTAACTCTTGCCCTAATGCCCAACAGTTACTATCACAATATGGCAATCGGGTTATTAAAGCCCGCTGGTCATCTCAGGTAGCTAAAGCCTTTGTGGCTACTGTGCACCTGGATGGCATTGACCGCATGGGAATGATTCAGGATATTTCGAAAGTTATCTCAAGTGAGCTACATATTAATATGCGTTCTTTGGCAGTTGATACAAATGATGGTATATTTACGGGTGATATCAAATTATATGTTCAGGATACCCGACATTTGGAAACGCTGATGAAGTCTTTGGAAGAGATAGAAGGTGTGCATCAGGTAACACGTGTCGATGCTGAAAGCTGAGTCTAAACATCCTATACCCCATATAACCATACTCTTCAATGAAATCATTTGCCATTCTATTAATTCTTGTAGTTATTAGCTTGCATACCTCTGCCCAGACCTTAGATACGCTTGTTGCCAAAAGAGTATTTATAACTACAAAAATTTATAGAAATGGCTTTAAGCTTTCACACGACAAGGTTTTGCGTTTATATAGAGATACCTGGCAGCCGAACGTAAAATACAAATGGGGATACTACATGAATCCGGTAGCGCCAGTCATAACTGTTGCAGGTATTGGAATAGCTGTTGTAGCTTTGAAAGGAGTAGATGCTACTGCTATGGTAAAAGGGCAGGAAGTTCAATACAAAATTCGTAGTTTACCCAGATTACTAATAGGGATTGGATTAGTGGGAGCAGGATTATGCCTGATAGAATCTTCTAATGAATTGGTACAACACTCGGTTGATATTTATAACGCCAAGCTAAAAAACAAAAAACCTCTGGCTTCTTTTATACAAAAAGCAGACTTTGGTTTTACTGAAAGTAATGGCGTTGGCCTGACAATCCGCTTTTAAAACCGGCATAAATATATTCAAATAAGCTTCGGATTTCCTGTATTATTCAAAATAGAATTCTCTGAAAAGGAGTTATTAGAAAAAATCTTACCCTTAAATAAATTTTTTCTAGCTTAATTAATATTTAATATAGGAAAGGTTCCAAATTATCTATATTTGTAACTGAATTGACACAAACTATAGATCTAAGGACTAAAAACACATTCATGATAATTTTAGGCATTTCTGCATTCTATCACGACTCCGCAGCAGCTCTCATAAAAAACGGCGAAATTCTCGCAGCAGCCCAAGAAGAAAGATTTACAAGAATAAAACACGATCCGGCATTTCCGACCAATGCAGTTAAGTTTTGTTTAGAATATAGTGGTGTGACCCTCGATAAGGTAGATGCAATCGTTTTCTATGACAAGCCCTTGTTGAAGTTTGAGCGCTTATTAGAGACCTACTATGGTTTCTCGCCAAGAGGTCTCAGATCATTTCTCACTTCGATTCCGGTATGGCTGAAAGAAAAGATGTTTCTGAAAAGAATGCTTCATGAAGAATTAGAGAAAATCGGAAACTACGATAAAAAGAAAGCTAAATTACTTTTTCCTGAGCACCATCTTTCACATGCAGCCAGTGCCTATTATCCAGCTCCTTTCGAAGATGCCGCAGTGTTAACCATTGATGGTGTAGGTGAGTGGGCAACAGCTTCTATTTGCTATGGCAAGGGGGGGCAGATGACGATATTAAAAGAGTTACGTTTCCCACATTCATTAGGCTTGTTGTATTCAGCAGTTACCTATTATTGCGGATTCAAAGTAAACTCTGGTGAATATAAACTCATGGGTTTAGCACCTTATGGTAACCACGGTTCGGAGCAGGTAGCCAAGTTTGTAGATGTGATCAGAAATGAATTAGTAGAAATCAAAGCTGATGGTTCAATCTGGTTGAATCAGGAATATTTCAATTATGCTACTGGCCTGAGAATGGTATTTGACGATAAGTGGGAGAAACTGTTAGGTTTCAAACGCCGTGAGTCTGAAAGTCTTTTACAACAAATCCATTGCGATTTTGCCTTAGCCATTCAGGAGATAACTGAAGAGGTTGTTATTAAAATGGCCGAAGAGGCCAAACGTTTAACAGGCTCGAAAAACCTTTGTATGGCTGGTGGCGTAGCTCTGAACTGTGTGGCCAATGGTAAATTACAGAAGACCAATATTTTTGAAAATGTATATATCCAACCGGCTGCAGGAGATGCCGGTGGCGCTTTAGGTGCTGCTTTAGCCGCTAATTATATCTACTTTAATCAGGAGCGCAATCTGACACCAAATACTTTAGACGAAATGCATGGCTCCTATCTAGGACCTGAGTATTCGGATATGGATGTGAAGCAAATGGCTAAAAAGTACGATGCTCATTACCAATACTTCGGCAACTTTGATGAATTAGCAGCTAAAACTGCTGAGTTATTGGCCGAAGGGAATGTTATAGGCTGGTTTCAGGGGCGTATGGAGTTTGGTCCGAGAGCCTTGGGTGGCAGAAGTATTTTAGGAGATGCCCGCAACTCTGAAATGCAGAAAAAACTGAATTTAAAAATCAAATATAGAGAAGGATTCCGCCCTTTTGCACCATCTGTATTAGCAGAAGATGTAGAAGAGTATTTTGAGTGCGAAACGCCTTCGCCTTATATGTTATTAGTACATGGAGTAAACCCAAAAAGAAGAAACGCTTTTCCGGCAGATTATGAAGATTTACCAATGATGGAAAAGTTATATTTCTTACGCTCAGATCTACCCTCAATTACACATATCGATTACTCTGCTCGTATTCAAACTGTTCATCAAGAAACCAATCCTCGGTATTGGACACTCATCAACGAATTTAAGAAACAGACTGGCTATGGCGTTATTGTAAATACCAGCTTTAACGTACGTGGCGAACCCATTGTTTGTACACCCGAAGATGCTTACAAGTGCCTTATGCGTACCGAAATGGACTATTTGGTAGTTGGAAATTTTATTTTTGATAAGAAATTCCAACCAAAATGGACCGAATCGGAATCATGGAAAGATGAATACAAATTAGATTAGTTTTGCGTCCCTAAAAACTAACAAAACCTTAAACCAATCCCCCTCAGGGAAGGGAGGAGTACTATCATGGATTTTTTACAAGACCTTTGGAATTTCTTAAAAGAAAGAAAAAAATGGTGGCTTATGCCAATGATTGTGGTATTGTTATTAATTGGCGTATTGATTGTAATTGGCGGTGGTTCGGCTATTGCTCCGTTTATTTATACCTTATTTTAAGCAATGAAACAACAAAACACAAAAGAGATTATCCTGACAATTGTGGTAGGATTATTAGTATTTTTTTTCATTTTCCTACCAAAAGGCGTATTAGCTGCACAGCCAAAAGGCACATTATTACAAGGTTTATTGATTGCGGCACTTGGGATTGGGGTGTTAAGTATATTTTCCAATTTTGTTGCCGAAAAAATTGCCTGGGTTTGGCTTAAATTCGCTGAAATATTGGGCAGAGTAAACTCTACTGTCTTATTAAGCCTGATTTTCTTCATTTTCCTGACACCAATTGCTCTTTTAATGAGAATCTTCAAAAAAGGCGATGCCTTGAAATTGAAAAAACCAGCTACTGCCAGCGCGTATGATGAAAGAAATCATACTTACGTAAAAAAAGATTTAGAAAACACCTGGTAATATTTATTTATTGGAACTCTCATTCTTTATACAAGCATTGAACTTTACTCAGTGCTTGTATATTTTTTTTAGAAAAATAATCATTCCTGCATTCATTTTTCCGTTCTTATCTATTTTCTTTGTAACTTCACAGCAAAATAACAGTCAAACATAGCGAACAATATGGTTCCGAACCCTTCAAATTTTGACTCAGCCAAGCGTATTTTCACTGCTTATCTTGAAGCCAAACAGCTTCGGAAAACTCCGGAAAGGTATGCGATATTGGAAGAAATATACTCTCGTGACGACCACTTTGAGGTAGAAGACTTGTATATTTCAATGAAAAACAAAAAGTATCAGGTTAGTAGAGCAACAGTATATAATACCCTTGATTTATTGGTTGAGTGTGACCTTGTAACAAAACATCAGTTTGGTAAAAATCTGGCACAGTATGAAAAGGCTTATGGTTACAAACAACACGACCATCTGATTTGTGTTGATTGCCATAAAGTAATGGAATTCTGCGACCCTCGCGTGCAGAATATACAAAGTATGGTAGGCGATATGCTCCAGTTTAAAGTAATGCACCACTCGCTTATATTCTACGGAAACTGTCAGCGTGAGAAATGTGAAAACAAAATTTAATTTTTTCTAATATAAAATAGAGACATAGTCTTTTTAATAAGTAATGGTTGATATACTTCTAGGTTTACAATGGGGCGATGAAGGCAAAGGAAAAATTGTTGATGTGCTTGCCCCTGACTATCAGGTTGTTGCCCGTTTTCAAGGTGGCCCGAATGCCGGACACACCCTTGAGTTTGATGGCATCAAACACGTTCTTCACCAGATTCCATCAGGTATTTTCCGTGCCGATTGCTTGAATATTATCGGTAATGGTGTAGTCCTTGACCCTATCGTTTTCCGTAGAGAAATCGAGGGTTTAGCCAAATATAATCTTGAATTGAAGAAGAATCTGATTATTTCGAAAAAGACTGCTATCATTATCCCAACGCATAGATTATTAGATGCTGCTTTAGAAAAAGCTAAAGGTGATTCAAAAATTGGCTCTACCCTACGCGGTATCGGCCCTGCTTATTCTGACAAAGTATCGCGTCAGGGTTTGAGATTAGGTGATATTCTTTCTCCTAATTTTGAAGACAGATATAAAAATCTTGTAGAAAAGCATAAACAAGTGCTGGATTTCCATGAGTTTGCTTATGATCTTTCAGAGTCTGAAAGAGAATTCTTTGCAGCCGTTGAATTCCTGAAAGAATTTACGATTCTTGATAGCGAATACATTGTAAATGAGGCCATTAAAGATGGCAAGAAAATATTAGCCGAAGGAGCTCAAGGTTCATTACTAGACATTGACTTTGGTTCGTATCCATTCGTAACCAGCTCTAATACTACTGCCGCAGGGGTATGTTCGGGTTTAGGTGTCGCTCCGCGTCAGATAGGTGAGGTATATGGTATCTTCAAAGCCTATTGCACAAGAGTAGGTAGCGGTCCATTCCCTACTGAATTAAATGATGATTTAGGCGAAGCTATTCGCCAAGAAGGAAGAGAATTCGGTGCAACCACAGGTCGCCCACGTCGCACAGGTTGGTTAGATTTACCTGCCCTGAAATACAGCATCATGCTGAATGGCGTTACGCAATTGATAATGATGAAGGTGGATGTATTGAATTTCTTAGATGAAATCAAGGTATGTACACATTATAAATTGCCAGATGGTACGCTTACTGAGCAAATGCCATTTGATTTGACAGATATTACAGTAGAACCAATCTATAAATCTTTCAAAGGCTGGAAATGTTCGTTAGCAGACTTCCATACGTATAATGAGATTCCGGCAGAATTGTCAGACTATATCAATTATTTAGAGACCGAATTAGCGGTTCCGATTAGTTTCATCTCTACCGGACCAGACCGTCAGGCTGTTATTTTAAGAGAAGCGGTGATTTCTTGATAATTAAATATATTTTCGTTTTGTAGAGACGTATTGCAATTGCGCGGCGAACCGTACGTCTCTACAAAAACAACAAAAATGAATCATATACTAGCCCAATATCTTTTCAATAAAGAAACCCTTTACAAAAGTCCACAGACTGAAATAGTTTCTGAAAAGGAAATTGTAGTTGAGAAGAAAGAAGTCGCTCCAGCGTTTATATCAACTCCTAAAGTTTCAGTTACTCCGCCTCCTACTCCTATAGTTGAAACACCAAAACCTGTTGCACCGGTTATTGTTCCTCTAAAATTAAATCATCCGGTTTTAATAATTGCTGATGTAATTTCGGAAGATGAAAAAGTTTTATTGGGTAATATCCTGAAAGCAGTTGGTTTATCGTTGGCACAAATAGATTTAATAGAGATTCAGAAAACACAGCACATAGATTATCCGTCTTTTATTGAGCAAAAAGTTACGACCAAATTTATCAGTTTTGGCGTAGGACTAGGCAAACTTAATTGGGACTTACCTTTAATGCCCTATCAAATCAAAACCGTATCAGGTATTGATTTTCTCTTGGCTAATAACCTGGGCGCTATTGCTACTGACACAAATTTAAAGAAAAACCTCTGGACAGCTTTACAAAAAATGTTCAGTAAATAATCTCCCTTGTCTATACAACATTTCATTTAGGCTTTCGCATACATATTTCAATGGCATGTCATACTATTTAACAATTTTGTCAGTATTTACTGAAAATTTGTCAGAAAAACGTACCTTTGCGGCTCGTTGGCAAAAATCTTGTTGACTTGTCAGCATCTCGATATCAGACACGTTTGTCTGGTTTTAACAAGTATAATTATTAAAACCATAAAAAATCAAAATAACTATGTCAGTAAACGTTAAGCCACTAGCAGACAGAGTATTAATTGAAGCTGCTCCGGCGGAGGAAAAAACGGCATTCGGTATTATTATTCCCGACACTGCTAAAGAAAAACCACAAAAAGGTATTGTAGTAGCAGTAGGGCCTGGTAAAAAAGACGAGCCTCTATTAGTAAAAGTAGGTGATAGCGTGCTTTACGGAAAATACGCCGGAACTGAAATTACCGTTGAAGGCAAAGAGTATCTTATCATGCGTGAATCAGATATCTACGCAATCGTTTAATTTTTTGAGCCTTAGGTTCGCCATTATAGTGTGGACAGTAGAATACTCGCTTTCTACATATAATTTCCATCTCTATTCAATCATTCACTCATTTTTATTCACTAATTAATAATTAGTAAAACAACATGGCAAAGCAAATCATTTTTGATACAGAAGCAAGAGAAAAATTGAAGCGTGGCGTTGATACACTTGCTAACGCTGTTAAAGTAACCTTAGGACCAAAAGGTCGTAACGTAATTCTAGATAAAAAATTCGGTTCACCAGCTATTACTAAAGACGGTGTAACTGTAGCAAAAGAAATCGAATTGAAAGATTCGATTGAAAATATGGGAGCTCAACTAGTAAAAGAAGTAGCTTCTAAAACTGCTGACCAAGCTGGTGACGGTACAACAACCGCTACTGTATTGGCACAAGCAATCTACACAATCGGTGCTAAAAACGTAGCAGCTGGTGCAAACCCAATGGACTTGAAACGTGGTATCGATAAAGCTGTTACAGCTGTTGTTGAAGCATTACAAGGCCAATCAAAACCAATTTCTACCTCAAAAGAAATCGAACAAGTTGCTACTATTTCTGCTAACAACGATTTCGAAATCGGTCAGATGATTGCTCACGCAATGGAGAAAGTTGGTAAAGAAGGTGTAATCACAGTAGAAGAAGCACGTGGTACTGAAACTGAAGTTAAAACAGTAGAAGGTATGCAGTTTGACCGTGGTTATTTATCGGCTTACTTCGTAACTAACCCAGAGAAAATGGAAGTTGAATTAGAAAAACCTTTCATCTTGATCTCTGAGAAAAAAATCTCTTCAATGAAAGAGTTACTTCCAGTATTGGAAGGTGTAGCACAAACTGGTCGTCCGTTGTTAATCATCTCTGAAGATGTTGACGGAGAAGCACTTGCTACATTAGTAGTAAACAAAATCCGTGGTGCATTGAAAATATGTGCTGTAAAAGCTCCAGGTTTCGGTGACCGTCGTAAAGCAATGTTGGAAGACATCGCTATCTTGACAGGTGGTACTGTAATTGCTGAAGAGCGTGGATTCAAATTAGAAAACGCTGACCTATCTTACCTAGGACATTGCGATAAAATCATCATTGATAAAGATAACACAACCATCGTAAATGGTGCTGGTGATCAGGAACAAATCACAGGTCGTGTAAATCAAATCAAAGCACAAATCGAATCAACTACATCTGATTACGATCGTGAGAAACTACAAGAACGTCTGGCTAAATTGTCAGGTGGTGTAGCGATTATTTATATCGGTGCTGCTACAGAAGTAGAAATGAAAGAGAAAAAAGACCGCGTTGATGATGCACTTCATGCCACACGCGCTGCGGTTGAAGAAGGTATCGTATCAGGTGGTGGTGTAGCGTTAATCCGTGCGCAAGCAGCTTTAGAAGGCTTAAAAGGCGCTAATGGTGACGAAACAACAGGTATCGCTATCATCAGATCTGCTATTGAAGCGCCATTACGTACAATCGTTGCTAACGCAGGTGGCGAAGGTTCAGTAATTGTTCAAGCGGTTAAAGGTGGTGAAGGTTCGTTCGGTTACAATGCTCGTGAAGACAAATATGAAGATATGTTGGCTGCGGGTATCATCGACCCTACTAAAGTAACTCGTTTAGCATTAGAAAACGCTGCTTCTATCGCAGGTTTATTATTAACTACAGAAGCTGTAGTTTCTGATATTCCAGAAGAAAAAGCGCCAGACATGGGTGGTCATGGCCACGGTGGTGGAATGGGCGGCATGATGTAATCAAATGCTTATCACATACAAAGAAGCCCTCGGAGAAATTCGAGGGCTTTATTTATACCTGAATTTTAGAGATTAAACACCAATCTGATGTTTGCTAAAGCCTATCAAATCGCCAGTAATTATACACAACCTGTTCTTATTTCAATCGTACGTTTTGATGGTACTGTTGAATGCAGTGTGGGCTCATTTGTCATAGTTAATGCTGATGGCTGGATTGTGACTGCTGCTCATATATTTGATATTATGCTGACACATCAGCGGGATACAGCAGAAATCAATCAGTATAATCAGGAGGTAAGCGAAATAGAAGGCAATAAGTATCTGTCGTCACAGGATAAAAAAAGAAGACTAGCAAAGCTAAAGTACAATCCAAAATGGATAAGTACTTACTCTTATTGGTGGGGCGCTGATATACATGGGATTGATAATATATTTCTGCTTACAGAAAATGACTTAGCTATTGGCAGGCTAACTAACTATAATCCGCAATTTTGTGCACAATATCCTGTCTTTAAAAAATCTGATAACTTAGCTATAGGAACAAGCCTTTGTAAATTGGGATACCCGTTTCATGAAGTAAAAGCTACTTTTAACGAAGCTACTAATGCTTTTCAGATTGCGCCAAATGCCTTGCCAATTCCTCGTTTTCCGATTGATGGGATTTTTACCAGAGAGGTTTTACAGCCTAATTCCGGGAATAATCAATATGAGATAAAATTTATTGAAACTTCTACGCCCGGATTTCGAGGACAAAGTGGCGGGCCTATATTTGATACTGCTGGTAATATCTGGGCTATCCAAAGCCGAACAGCTCACTTAGCCTTAGGATTTTCGCCCAAAATTGTGGTGGATAACAAAGAAATCACCGAGCATCAGTTTATCAATGTTGGCATGGGCGTGCATGTAGAAACAATTCTGAAATTTTTAGATGCCAATAAAGTTCGGTACCAAGTAAGCGAATCTTAATCACTTACCATAGCTAATGTCCTGACTTCCTCTACATTCCCTTCAGGGGTTAGGGGCTAAGCACCTCTCCTACTCTCAGGGCTTTTAAATCGCCTTTGATTTCACCTTGTTCTTCTAATTTATGGAGTACTCTCAAAGGGTCTCCCATGGGTTCGTCAGATAAATCAAAGGTGCCGTAGTGCATCGGTATCATTACTTTGGCGTGCATGTCATGAAAAGCTTTTACGGCATTGGTAGGTGAAACATGGCTTTGTCCCATAAAAAACTCAGGTTTATAGGCGCCTACTCCTATAATACAATAATCAATATTTGGGAAGATTTTGCCAACATCTTCGAAATGACCACCATAGCCCGAATCTCCACTAAAGTAAATTGTTTTCCCTGCCCCCTGAATCACATAGCCACCCCATAACCGGACATTCGTATCTGTCAGAAAACGTCTTCCCCAATGTCTTGAGGGCACATAATATACTTTTATGGCATCATCCGTTTTGTATTGCTGATACCATCCTGCCGCCTGAATCTTATTGCTCTGTGTAAATGTTTTTATTAGACCATCTACTCCTAAGCTTGTCAGATAAGTAGTATCAGGATTATTTTTGGCTAATAATCGTAAGCTCTTCTCATCGCAGTGGTCTCGGTGATCATGTGAAACCAGAATATAATCAAGATTACGTAAATCCTCTGGCTGAACTGGTAAGGCTGATTGGCGCTTTATTAGTGAGACATTAAATAATACAGGATCTATCAACAAAGTAATACCTGCCAATCGTATAAAGAAAGAGGCATGACCCAGCCAAACAATACAATCTTTTTTTGATTCAAGAAAACCTTGATTTTGTAAGACTTCTGCCCGCCATTTATCGGTTTTCTTCTCTGTCTTCTGCGGATTTTTGGTGAATTGCCATCGTAATACATCTCTGAACGAATCAACAAAAGGAAATTCATAATTCACAAATCTTCCTCTTTCATCAATGGGAGTTCCATTCCATTCAAAAGGTAATTTGAGTGTTGGTAAGTCAGGATTAGAGGTATATGGCATGGGAGAAATTGATTTCTATTTACAATTCAAAGTCTTTTGTAAAAGTTCCATTTTATGGGTTGTTAAGGTTAAACAGGTTTATACTGCTATTTTCTTAGTCTCGGGCTGTTACTTTTTGTGGCTGCAAAAAGTAACCAAAAAGCAGCCCATCATTCTAACTCACGCAATTAAAAATCTGATAAATCTTTGTACAATTTATAGTATTTAGCTAGATTTTTAATCGCGCTCAAACAGGAATGACGTAATAAGGTTACAATTTTTAGTTGTTTATTTTTTTACCTATCAAACATAGCTACCAAAATTACTCCTTAATAAATTCTATTCTTATAATTTTCGAAACTCAAGAACTTTAATTAATAGTTTGTTTCTCATCACAATAAACTTTTAACATATTTGTCGAAACAATATTGAATACTATGCCAACATTTCAAGCTTTTTATGCGAGCGAAAATGAAGATAAAACATTTTCTAACCAGGTTATAGAGCGTTCTACCGATGATTTACCTGCCGGAGAAGTATTAATACGTGTAAAATATTCATCACTTAATTATAAAGATGCCCTTTCATCAATTGGTAATCGTGGTGTGACTCGTAATTATCCGCATACGCCTGGCATTGATGCCGCAGGAGTAGTAGAAGAATCCAGTTCTGATGAATTTTCAGTAGGCGAACAAGTAATTGTGACAGGTTTTGATTTAGGTATGAATACCTCAGGGGGATTTGGGCAATACATTCGCGTACCTGCCAAATGGGTAATAAAATTACCAAGAGGTTTGCGGTTGAAAGAAAGTATGATTTTCGGCACAGCTGGGCTGACAGCGGCTCTATGTATAGATAAACTATTACAGAATGGTTTGACGCCAGACAAAGGTAAAGTAATTGTGACAGGTGCTACAGGTGGCGTAGGTACCATGGCTGTCATGATTCTGGCAAAATTGGGTTTTCAAGTAACAGGTGTCACAGGTAAGCCAGAAGGAGAAGCCTTTCTATTAAATTTAGGAGCAAAAGAAGTTATCTCTCGTGACGCTGTTAATGACCAGTCAGGTAGGCCTATGTTAAAAGGTATTTATGCGGGCTGCATTGATACGGTGGGCGGTAATATGCTAGCTACTATCCTGAAATCAATGCAATATAATGGCGTTGTCAGTTTATGTGGTTTGGTACAATCACCTGAATTACCGACAACTGTTTTTCCTTTCATCTTGCGCGGTGTTTCAATGTTTGGGATTGACTCTTCCGAATGTGATATTGAGTGGCGTAAGAAAATATGGAAAAACCTAGCTAGGAAATGGAAACCGGAAGGAATCCAGACTATTACAAAAACAGTTGGTTTAAAAGGATTAGATAAAGAAATCAAGAAGATATTGAAAGGCGGACAGATGGGGAGAGTGGTTGTGAGGTTATGACCCCACGCCAGCGGCCGACCGCCCTAGACCTCTCCAACAATGGAGAGGGTAAAAAAAGTCTCTCTCTCCAATGTTGGGTCAGACCGCCGATGGGGAGAGAGATTTAGAGAGTGGGGTTATACTACCTATTTTATTACAAACCATACTTATCAATCAAATACACTAACGCTGCCATTGAAGCAGCACCCAATTTCAATTCTCTTTCGTTTACGGCTTCCAATCTATCATTTTGAGCGTGATGGTAATCAAAATAGCGTTGAGAATCAGGCTTGAAGCCTATCAATAAAGTACCTAATTTCCCTAAAGGCCCAATATCGGCACCACCAGCACCTCTTCCGATTTCAGCTATTCCATAAGGTGAAAATAACTTCTTATATACATCTACTTTAGCAATCTGCGCAGCAGTACCTACCATACCAAATGCTCTTGGTGTAAAACCACCATCGTCTGACTCAAGCGCTGCAATATGATTTTCATTATTTTCTTTTGCTAAATCAGCATACTTGGTACCTCCTCTCAAACCATTTTCTTCGTTCATAAACATCACTGCTCTGATTGTACGTTTAGGTTTAATGCCTAAAGCATTCATGGCACGTAAAACTTCAATGGCTTGTACACAACCAGAACCGTCATCGTGTGCACCTTCTGCCAAATCCCATGAATCCAGGTGACCACCGATTACAATAATTTCGTCAGGTTTTTCTGTACCACGTATCTCTCCTACTACATTGTGAGAAGGAGCATCAGCCAGCGTTTCACAGTTTTGTTTGAAATAGAATTTTAATTTTGGATTTTCTTTTATTAGTTTGCTCAACAGATTTGCGCCATTCGTACTAATCGCCGCAGTTGGAATCATCGGGATTCCCGGTGCATAACGCATTCCACCTGTATGCGGATTATCGTCCTGTAAAGTCGTCATCGACCTCACAATAGCCCCCACTGCTCCATATTTAGCAGCTTCAGAAGCACCATTGCCACGCTGCCCTACTGCACCGCCGTAAGCCTCAAAAGTATCTATTTTTTTGGGGTCCATCGGGCGATTAAATAATACTATCTTTCCCTTTACATTTGCCTCTCCCAATGCTTTAAGTTCTTCAAATGTTTTTACCTCTATTATTTCGGCTTTTATACCAGTTACAGGTGTTGCCACTGAACCACCTAAAGCTACAATTGGTACTTTAGTTTTTACTTTCCCGTTTTCAATATACGCTTCTTCTTTAGCGCCACGTACCCAATGAGGTACCATTACATCTTGAAGAAACACTTTCTGAAACCCATAATCTTCCATCACTTTTTTTGTATACTGCACAGCTTTTGCTGCTCCTGCCGAACCACTCAGACGTGGGCCAATAGTTTTACAGAGATATGTCAACGTTTTATAACATTCTCCGTTAGCCAGAATTTCGTCATAGATTTTTCTGATTTGAAGAGAGTCACTGTTTTGCGCAAAACCAGAAGATGCACAAAAAAGCAGGAAAAACAGAATTTTCTTCATAGTGTTTGTTTAGAAGTGTTTAGATATGTCGTTTTTTTCAAAAATACATTTTTTGAGCAAAAAATCCAACGGAATACTTCTAACAAAACAGATAGAATTCAGAAATTAAGATTAAAAGTTAGGAGAGTGTTTAAAACTCCCACACAGTAGGGTTTTTATGGCGGCGCAGATGCTTACGTACTTCCATCCAGAAAGCTAGTACTAAATACAGGATAATCGGAGAGCCAAAGGTAAAGAAGGAAGCATAGATAAAATAAAGCCTAACACTACTTGCCGAGAAGTTAAGCTTCTCTCCCAAGCTAGCGCACACGCCAAAAAGTTGGTTTTCTACGAGGTATCTCAGGCGATTCATTTTGTTTTTATCTAAAGATATAATCTTACAAAGATATAGCGAATCTACTAATATTCTTTTAATTAGCAATAAAACAACAAAAAAATAATACAGTCATCTGCTTTTTTGTACAAATAAATATAAGTTTTGTCCAAATATATTTCCTACAAAACTTGTTTTATCATTTAAATTATGTACATTGCAATTCAATTCTTCATTATTCTCTTAATTTTTTTTATTTCAATGCAAACAGGTGTAGTTAAATTCTTCAACGAGACTAAAGGCTTTGGTTTTATCGTTGATGATGCTTCAGGGCAAGAAATCTTCGTTCACGTGACAGGTCTCGGCGGCAGAAAGATTCGTGAAAACGATCATGTTGAATACGAAGTTGTCGAAGGTCGCAAGGGTTTGAATGCAGTCAACGTGAAAAAAATATAATTTTTTTTCTGAGTACGATTGTTTCAGTTCCACAACCTCACTATTCTACCCGATAGTGAGGTTTTTTATTTTAAGGAAACGTAGTTTCCCTCAATTCGACAGGGGTTTTTACGCATTTTACTGGGCGGTCTATACGTTATATAAATACTTAATGATATATTTCGGATGTATTTTGAACTGTTGACAAAATATCTTCTATCGATCATTACTTAATCTAAAAACACCTCACGAACATGGCACTACAATGGCCTTTCCTACGCGAAAGAGTAAGCAAAATCGGAGATCTTTTCTCATTAAAAGATGTAAAAGATTTTACTGGTAAATTTAAAAATGAAATTGGTTTAGCTAAAGGACAAGATGCACTTGCTTCAAAATTCTTAGTCAATGGAGAAGTAAGAACAGGCGAGTTTTTTGGCATCGACAAAATCAATCAACTAATCAGTCTGGCCCAACAACAAAGTAAAACCGTATCCGGTATCAGAGTCTATCACGGTATGGCTCATGAGACTTTTGACGAAAAAACCGGAGAGTCAAGAATTGCAACCAGCCCGTTTGATGACAAAAATGAGTCTCCACTAAGACCAAGATTATTTCTGGTTGCGGTAGATGAAAACGGTAAAGATATAGAAATTGACCTGACTGGCCTTAAAGATGTACCGGATGGGAATGGTTTGGGGAATGGTTCGCCACAACCACCTTTCGGAAACGGATAAATAAAAACAAGGAACTGGAAAACGAATGAATGGATTAATGCTTTTTTCCACGGTTTCAGAAGTAAGTATTCTTATTCCTTTGACGATAATTTTTCTCAGAAAAAAATATTTAAGCACAGAACTAAGAATACTTACTGCCTACGTGGTTTTAACACTCATCAGAAACTTTTTTGGCGTAACCTCTGATATCCTTTATTTTACAGGGGGTAACAATTTTCACACGCTGTTTTATTATAACTGGCATTCAATTATAGGATTTTATATTATCGCATTTTTGTATTTTCGTCTGACGCATCATACATACTGGCGCGTATTCATTATTATAGCTTGTTGTGTTTTTACCTTCTTTTCTATTTTAGAAATCCCTTCAGGCTCCATTACTCAAATTAACACCTCTTTTTTCAACAACTATACCTATACCGCTTCAAGTCTGATAGTTCTTATCATTGTATTGGCCTATTTTTATCAGCTTTTGCAAGATTTGAAAGTTGAAAATATTACGAAATTTCCCTACTTTTGGGTGAGCGTAGGTCTACTGTTCTTTTTGGGTGGGAATTTATTTGTAAACTTGTTTCTTATAAAAGCGGCCAAAAGCACTACTCAAGTATCTTGGGGTATTATTAACTCTGCGCTTAGTATTTTATTCCATTTTACCATCTCTCTGGCATTCTGGTATAGTAACTCTTTGAATAATACTCAGCAAGATGAGTGACCTACAATTAATCTTCTTAGGTTCATCCGGTCTTTTGGTACTAATTATCTTTAGTATTCTCTTCGTAGTGTATTATAAACAAAAACAAGCTGAGCAAAAAGTGGCTATACAGGAACTAAAGGCTGAAATGCAACGACAGTTACTGGAATCATCACTAGAAGTGCAGGAAGTAGAGCGGCGTAGAATAGCCAAAGACCTGCACGACGAAGTGGGTGCCATGCTGTCGATGACCAAAATGAGTTATAATCAGTTATTGAAAAAACTCAATACTTCGGCTGAGCTGACAGAACAGGGAAAAACTACCAAAGAATTTCTCGAAGAATCAATCAATCAGGTAAGAAGAATTTCAAGAGAACTGGTGCCTAGTACCTTAGAAGATTTCGGGCTTATTTCTGCCATTGATGAATTTATCCAGAAGATTCATATAGCTTCCGGCGTTTTGTTCATTTTTAATCATGAGGGAATTGAAGAAAGCCAACGTTTCGACAAAAAAATTGAACTGACTATCTATAGAATAGCACAGGAATTAGTCAATAATGCCTTAAAACATGCTGAAGCACAGGAAATCACCTTGAAACTTTTGGTACAGCCCAGCAAAATTGTCTTTATTTTTACGGATAATGGAAAAGGATTTGACTTGATAGCAGTAAAGAAAGATCCAAAATCAGGCTTGGGCTTAAGGAATATCGAAAGTCGCCTGAGTGTGGTGAATGGTACGTTTAACATTAAAGCGAGTATAGGACAAGGGACGAATACAAAAATAGAAATCCCATTGCTCAAAAATTACCAATGATATGTCAAATATAAGAATTGCAGTCGTAGACGATCATAGCTTGTTTAGAAAAGGTATGATTTCAATTCTGGAACAGATTTCGGATTTTGAAGTAGTAATGGAAGCTACGAATGGCTTAGAGTTTTTGCATAAATTACCTGGCGTTCCGGTTGATGTAGTATTGATGGATTTGCAGATGCCTCAATTAGATGGCACTAAAACTACTGAAAGAATACGACAGGATTTTCCGAATGTGAAAGTGATTATTTTATCGATGCATGATGAAGATAAATACATTTTGCATCTGATGGAAATTGGCGCTAATGGGTATTTATTGAAAGATAATGACCCCGAAGAGGTAGAAAAAGCCATAAGAAAAGTAATAGAAACTGATATTTATTTCAGTGATTTTGTGAGTAAAGTAATGCTCAGAAAAATGACCCGTAAAGATCAGCAAGACAATAAAATATTTAACTATAAGACTGATATATCAGACCGCGAGAAAGAGGTGCTGAAACATATATGCGAAGGATTGACCACGGCAGAAATTGGCGATAAGCTATCACTAAGCCCTCGCACAGTTGAAGGCCATCGATTGAGAATGATAGAGAAATTAGGCTTGAAAAATACCGCAGGGCTGGTGGCCTTTGCTATTAAAAATAACCTGGTCTGATTATTTATCTTCTAATACCGCTGTAAATTCGATTTCAACCAGATAGTCCTTTTCAATAAGGGCGCTTACTTCAACCATTGTAGCACATGGTTTAATCGTGCGAAAACACTCACCGTGTGCTCTGCCTATGGCTTCCCACTGTGAAATATCAGTAGTGAAAATACGTGTACGAATGACATCTTTCAGACCTGCTCCTAGCTGCTCTAATACCTTTTCTGCTTTCAGGATAATGAACTTAGTCTGGATATAGATGTCATTCTTGCCAACTAATTCTCCACTATTATCGGTAGCCACAGTACCGGTTACTTCAATTAAATTTCCGATTTTTACGGCTCTCGAATACCCAACAATATCCTCCCATTTGGCTCCTGTAGAAATATTTATACGACTCATAGATTAAAAAGGCTTTTTTTGAAACAAAGTTAAAATAAAAAAGGCCTTTTCCAATATTATGTATTAGTTATCAATTACAAGGATTAACAGATACCTTCGCATGAAAGGAAGCGCCATTTTCTACTTTAAAACCAGGTTTCAAGAGGATGAATTTTCCTGTCTCATAAGTAATCGAAGATTCAGAAATCGTATTATTAGCCTCAATCAATAGCTTTGATTTTTTGGTTGTCGTTTCATCCAAATCATCGTTGACACTACTTAATACAATTGAATGCGCGCAAGGATTAGCGTGTTTATCATAGGCAAACTGACGAATCTCGTCGATTGTACCTGCCAGAAAACTGAAATTTAATGTAGTAGAATTATCTGGATTGGTACAAAGTTCGCCACAAGGAAAACTATAGGTACTAAACGAAAATGTGCCAAATGAGTATTTTTCTTCATCAAGGCAATTTGCTCGTTCGAAAGGGCATTCATTTTTAAACTGTTTCTCGCCATACAAAAAACTAAAACGAGGGTCGTCGGTATAAATGCCCATCCCAAAATTAAACTGGTTTGTCATAGCCACCCAGTTTTCTGTACTCTTAGCCCAGAAATTTTCAAGATTAGGTTCACCAGGAGGTAAATTTGTTCTATAAAATACAGGCTGATTAGTGTAAGGTTGCGTTTCGTTATAGGTTTGCCATCTTTCAGCAAAGGGGAAATTGAGATTGATGAACACATTCAAAGAAATACCAGTATTAGAGTTACTTACAAAATAGGGTATATTTCTGGTTTGTTTTACTGAAAAATGTACTGAAATCCCTTCCATACTTACCCAATACTCATTATAAGCCCCTGTATCTATTTTCTTGTAAATGCCAGAACTATCCTTTACAAAACCCCACTCCCACAATTTTGCTTTCAAGTACAAAACGCCTGTACTTTCATCGAACTTTATCTCTTCGGGCAAACCTCCCAGATTGTCAGTATTGGTAATATAATCGTTATAAAAACTCCCCTGAACCAAGCCGTTCCATTCTCGTGTGGCTCCACCTGCATAAGGGAATAATTCCGTAAGATATTTAGCATTACTGTATGGCTTCCAGGTAGAGGGCTGGTCTGGATATATACGGGTTTCGAAGCCAGCTTGTCTACCCGCATCGTGGTTATTAATCATGTTTACACCATTGGGTAATCGGGCAAAATAGCTGATTGCTCCACCCATTCGCTTATCAAAGCCAATCTTTATGATTTGATTATCTAAAAAGTAGCGTAGACTATCTTCTGAAAAAGTGGTTTGTGCGAATACCTTGCCGAATATTAAAGACAAAAAAATCAACGGAAAACATTTTTTAAACATTTTCTTTGGGGTTTTAAATCTAAAAAGGGTTATTATTAGGCCAAACAGCGTAGGTCGAAGTCCCTAAAAAGTGCTAGTTATGCGGTTGGTAATTCAGAGTTACTATTAAATTATGCGTTTACTCAATAGAATTGTTTATAAATTAATCTTACTGAATAATTTTCTGCGTCTGCGTGATACTGAAAACCGAACACCGTTTTTCAGCAAGATACTCATCTCGTTATAACCTGAGTTAAACCATTCGATTGCTGAAAAATTAATAATATGACTTCTACTAACGCGATAAAAATTATAGTCTTTCAGCTTTTGTTCAAATATCTGCAAGGTTCTCGAACTCAACGTTTTTCTATTATTACTTAGATAAAGCATCGTATAATTTCCTTGTGATTCGAGATAAAGAATATCATTTGGACTTATGTCCTTTTTACTGATTCTGATTGTTTCCATGATCTACATTATTTTGTATATGAAAAAATTACTCCCCTCAAGGCCATATCTGTTCCTTGCCAATTAGATACTGTTTCTAGTTTCAAGTAATAGTAATACTTGCTATTATCAATAATTATGTCTTTATCGAAGTTTATACTGGTTTCCTGAATAGACCCGGCACCCACTGCACTGCTTATAATTGCTTGCACTGTTCCTACGGCATCTGTTTGTTTTTCGACACTATAAAAAGTCAGCTTCATCGTTCCACCTGAATTCTGTTTATAATTCATCAGCATTTTTACCATTTTGACCCCATCAGGTAACTCTACCGGAGCAAAGGCATGGGCATCGCCACTTTTAGTACCATTAGCAAATGAAATTAAAGCTCTCTCTACATTTCTAAAGAAAGCAGTAGAAGGAGTAGTACTTGATAAAACAGGGTGAAACCCTAAAGCGGATACATTATAATAAAGAGTCTTGATTTCACTTGCTGCACATTCTATCAGATTACCGCTTGCATCAGTACATACATGGCGGTCGCCAGCGCCTGCAAGACCAGTAGACCTTAAATTTGAAGCTTGCACTGTTCCGGTGGCAGACATACTGCCACCTAATTTTAATCTAAAAGCTGTAGAGATAGTAGGTGTTACATTAATATTGATTACCCCATTTTTCTGAATCACCATTGCATTGCTTTGGTTTACGGCACTTTGACCATTACCAACATATAACAAAGGATCTGTACTTACCCAGCTTGTTGCACTGGCACTTGTAATAGGCGAATTATAATACCCTAAAGCAACAGAATAATAAGCATTGGCTAATGTACCCGTGCCAATTGCCGTACTATTATTACCAGAGGCCCGGGTGTTTTCTCCAATAGCAATTGCCCGAACAGACCCGTCGGCAAAAGCACCAACCCCAAAGGCCATACCTCCGCTCCCGGAAGCATGAGCGTTTTCTCCGATAGCAATCGTGTTTGAAGTTCCATCTGCAATCGCTCCTATGCCAAAAGCCATATTTCTGGCTCCAGTAGCATAAGCACCTTCTCCGATAGCAATTGTATTAGAAGTACCGTCTGAAATGGCACCTGTACCAATAGCGACGTTTCCGGTTCCGGTGGCAGAAGAGTTATAACCTGTTGCAAAAGAATGAAGCCCTATATTATTGGCATCCCAGGCATTGCCATCAACCGAACCACACCGAAAGGCACTTCTTGAGGGAATCCACATCATCCTTGTACCTCCACCAGATACCGGTGCGGTAGCAGGATTAGTTATATCTGTAGCTCCTATAGGTACCAGACTACTATAGCTTGACCAGAATCCTCCTGTATTAGTATTTCTTATCTCATTCCCTCCTGCCCCTGCTATTGTCCATAAACTCACCGGCGTCTGCCAGGTTGCTCTGCCTAAAGCATCTGAAGTGAGTACTTTACCAAAGCCCTCGCCCAAGTTCATCAATCTGATTGGTACTTTGGTTTGAAAGCTATCTGTTCTTGCTTCAACAAACTGTGCTTTTGCCTGAAAAGCCGCCACTACGAAAAGAAGTAAAAGTATTTTTTTCATGGTCTCATCTGTTATTTGATCGCTACAAAGCTAAACCATAAAAAAGCACAATGCACCTACTAAAGTTAGTAGGTGCATTGCTCGTAAATCTTCTTATTTTTTATAATACAATTGCTTTTTACCAGTTTTTAAATCAGTTAATAGCAGAGCTCCTTTTTCTATATAATACTTCGAATTTGCTACATCTGTCATTTTTCCATTCACCGTGAGACGCCAGTAAAAAATATTTCCTTTTGTATACCATCTTGCGCCCATTGCCTTGGCTTCGGCAATCATTTTGTTACCTCCACCAGTTGACTTGCCTGAGCTATTTGGTCCGCTTACATACGAGCTCGAGCCTCCATCGTCTATCGTGCCATCAGCGTTAAGTATGATTGCACTACTTGTGCCTCCATAAAAGCCTCCATTACTTGAATAGTTTTCCTGCATTTCCCATTTACCTACCAGATTAGGGTCACGATAAAGATTATCTGAATTTGGTGTAGTTACTACACCTGTATTCGTATTTTGTTTGATGAATGTTCCATTTAAAATTACTTGTCCATTATAACTTACCTCTTGTCTGATTTGGGCATTCGTTATTTGCATAGAAAAATTAAATATAGTTCCATCCTTATAAGTCAATGTACCACTTGCATTTGTGGCATTGATATTCCCTTTTAATAGGTAACTATCTTTATTTCCATTAGACAAAACGATTAATTGTCCTTCAATGCTATTATTGGCGGATACTTTTAAGTGCATTTCAGCGGGAAGACTTCCGTTGACATTTTGTATATTGCCATACCAGTCTCCAATGAATGATTGAGCCATAGTGAATTGACTTACATATAGTAAGATAAAAATTAGTTTTTTCATGGGTATAATGCGGAAAATACTTTAAGAAATTATACAATCTGTCGTTTCACAGCTTTTGAAATGGCTTCAGTTGCAGAATTGACATGAAGCTTTCTGTAGATATTTTTGAGATGAAAATTAACAGTTGAAATGCTTATTTTGCATTCGTCGGCAATAAGTTTATAACTCATACCTTTTACCAGGCAGTCTAATACTTTTTGTTCATTCACAGATAATTCTTTATACTCCTCCTTCACAAAAGTCTGGTTTTGTTGTTGAAACATCGTCCATACTTTTCGTGCTATTACAGGTGGCATGGGTGAACCTCCCTGCGATACTTCAATAATGGCTTCTATATAACGTTCAGGGCTTGAATCTTTTAGGATATATCCACTTGCTCCGGCACAAATAGACGCAAAAATCCGGGCATTGTCTTCAAAGACCGTTTGCATCAGAATCTGTACATCCGGGAATTCTGCTTTGATTTGTTGCACGGCTTCAATGCCCGTAATGCCGGGCATCTGAATATCCATCAATATGACATCCGGTTTATCCCTGCGAATGATTTTAACAGCCTCGTTCGCATTTGGATAAGCACCCGTCAAAATTAATTCTTCCGCTACTCTGATGGTCTCAGCCAATAATTCCCTGATTTCTTTAATATCTTCAAAAATAGTTACACGTATCATAAGTAGTCGAAAGAGTTTCCGTAAAATTCATGATAATCCTTGTGCTGAACAACTACTAAAATTAGTAGGATACATGCTGCATAAAGCTTATTGAAAGATAAAAGTTAATTCAATTTTCGTACCTTTTCCAATTTCTGAGCTAATCTCTACCTTTCCGCCGAGCGTTTCTGCTCTTTTCTGAAAGTTTATCAATCCATTTCCCTGATGGAATTCATTGAGATCAAAACCTTTCCCGTTATCACCAATAATCAGCTTACCTTGTTTTTCAAAAGTTGATGAAACCAAATCAATGCTAATTTTCACTTCGGTTGCTTCGGAGTGCTTGGCTATATTATTAATAGCTTCTTTGAAGAAAAGGTATAAATTCCGTCTATGCTGAGTTGATAAAGATTGCTTAGGTATATTTTCGTCAATAGCCAGATTTAGTTCTATTTGCTTGGCTGAAAGCATTTCCCTCGCAAATTGCACCATACGGTCAAGCCATTCGGCAGAATCATCATTTTGCGGATTTATGTCATATACGGCTTCTCGTACCTGTCTCATCATTTCTCTGGAACGTGTACTTATTTTACTAAAAATCTCTGAGGTTTCCGGCCTTGATTTCTGAAACTTCATACGATTCAATTCTGAAAACATCGTAAGACTACTTAATGAGGCCGCCAGGTCGTCGTGTAGATTAGTAGATATCTCATTTCTGAGCATTTGTTGCCTTTGTTGTTCTTTCTGGCTGCGGCGCAGTTTATCTCCAAAGGCTACTGAAAACAAAACGATTTCAAGCATGGAACCTACCATAAGGTAATACTCCTGATTCATAGCAGGGATAACATTCAGGTTTTTTAAAGCTACAATAATAGCTGCTATTGAAATACTTACCATGGCCAGCGCATAAAGCCAGATGATGCGGATATTAAGGGAAACATAATTATACACTATATAAGCCTGAATAAGCAATAAAATAAAAGTTAGCCCTATACTGATGAAATTAGAATACCATTCATAATGAAAAAGCAGAGTAAAACTAAATAACAAAATGGCGTAAGAAAACCACTGTATGGGTTTAGTTAAACGTGGAAGATTGGCTCTTAAATTTAAGAATTCAATGGTGAAATAAATCATAAAGAAAGAAGATATATTCAGAAATATCAAATGCCCCCTATCATTTAACCATGAATTTGACCAGATATATTGATAAAAAAAGCCATAGAGCACCGCTTGTAAACCTCCAAAACATAATACATAGAAGATATAATAGACCAGTGATTGATCTCGGATAACGAGCCATAAAAAGAAATTATATAATACTATCAGAAAGATAAAACCAAAGTAAATACCCCAGACTATCTTACGATTTGACATTGCCTGGAAAAGGTCTGACTCCTGCCAGAAATAGATAGGAAACTTTAAATCTTCTGTACTTTTGCATTTCAAGAAAATAACATATTCCTGATTTTCAATCATATCGATTTTAAAGATAGGATTGGCATCCTTAATGGTATTCAAATGGTATGGAAAATGGTCACCTAATTTTATAGAATTAATGATGCGGTTATTTTCTACCACAAATAAATCTATTTCATTAATCCGGCTATTGGCTATTTCCATCAACCATTGTCTATCTGCCAGATTCATGACACGCATCATCAACCATACAGTTTTATTTGAATAACCGAAGTTGGGGATATCATTTACGGTGAGTTTAAACCGACTCATAAATGTATTATCTTCTAATACAGGTCTTGTATAGCGATTATCTTCATCGACATATGCCATGCAACGATTGCCCACAAAAAGCTGATTTTCTTCTTTGTTTAAGGTAAAGTTGGGTGTGAGTATACTTTTGGTAATATTGTCAGGATAAAATCGATTAACTCCATTGACTCCCCCAAAAAACATTTCCCCGTCTGATGCCTGAAAAGAACTATATCCATTAAATTCATAAGCCTGCAAGCCATCATTCAGATTAAAGGCGGTAAATCGTTGCTGATAAATATCAAAACGGGCAATTCCTCTATTGGTACTTAACCAGAGGTTCTTGTTCTTATCTATTTCAATTGCATAAATAAAATTATTTGGCAGGCCATCTTCTGTTGTAAACGTTTCTGTTTTTCTGTCTTTTACCGAGTACCTTATTAAGCCTTTACTTGTACCAATCCACCAACTTGATTGGTCTTTTGATAATTGCGCACAAATCGGGATACCATCCTGAATAATTTTAGAAGTAGTATAACTGCTGAAATCATCTTTTGTTTCCAATTCCCAGAGCCCCTCGTTATATACTCCAATAAAGTACCTACCCACTCCTACCTTCTTAATCAAAGAAATTCGTTTAGCAGGCAAAAGTACTTTTTTCAGAAATTGCTGATTCTGTTTACTGATGAAATAAATCCCTCCCTCTGTGCCTAAAATCATGTTCTCCTTATCTTCTTCTATACACCTGATAAAGTTTGACAACACCACATCCTTTCCATTAGGATTATTCAATTTCTGAATTTTAGAACCTTTCTTCAACGCTAAGCCCTGTGAAGTACCAATCCATAATCTGTCTGAAGAATCTTTTTTAAGGTATCTGATTGTATTTGAAGGCAATGGATTTTGCGTATTACTATTATAAAAACTCTTGATTACACTTAAATCCTTATCATTCAATATCCAAAGCCCACTTTGTTGTGTACCCATAATTAATTGCTGCTTTGCTTCATCTTTTATAATGAACCTGACAGAATAGTTGAGCAATTGCTTAGGAAAATCTTTAGGAAAGGGTATCCGGAAACTACTTAGATTATTGGGAAGAATCTGTATCCGGTCAATACCATAAGGATCGGTATTGGCCCAGATAATGCCATCGTAATCTACATATACCTGACTTATCTCATTGATATATAAATTATTCTTATCTAAAAAACCTTCATTCTTTATTTGAGAAAAACTCTGATTTGCTATTGAATATCTCAATAATCCATTCTTTTCGGTACCCAGCCATAAATTCCCTTTACCATCAGTATCTAAATCAAACACTACATTAATTGGTCTTTCTTTCTCAAACTCCTGAATTTGTTTTATATCATTATGTGTATAATCAAACCGAACTAATCCTTCGGCAGTAGCAATCCAAAGAATATTATTCACAGGAAGAATCTTGATGATTTCAAGGGGTTTACCTGCTTTGTTGTTGGGGTGATTAGAGAAGTAATATTCAATCTTATCCTTTTTATCAGCATTGGTGTCTAATCTGATAATGGCATCAGAACTATGAATCCATAGTTTACCTTGTGTATCAAACTGAGTAGAATTAACTGTTCGGAAATAGCTGGTTTTGAATGATTGATTTGGCAATACAAGCTGTTTATGGCCGGTTTTAACATTCAGCTTGACTAATCCCTCTAAAGCAGACCAATACCAAACCATACCATTCATGGCTTTAATCGGGAAGACTTCACTTTTAGCTATCCTGCCTTGTTGGTCTCTAATTACATACTTACTGAAATTACTAGAAGTATAACTATAGCGATTCAGTGCACTTTCGGTACCTATCCATAAATCACCATTTTCATCCTCAATAATTTTCTTGATTTCAATGCCATCAATACTATTTTTTTTCTTTTCTGATGGTCTGAAAACCGTAAAAGATTCCCCATCCCATTTATTCAACCCATCTTGTGTACCAAACCACATAGTGCCTCTTGAATCCTTCAGCATAGCAAACACAGAGCCTTGCGAGAGACCTCTCTCAGTACCATAATGATCGATTTTATAGTTCAGCTTCTGCGCATAAACGTGATTAAGCAGAAAAATTCCTGATAAAAAAAAACACTTGAGCAATAAAGTTTTTTGGGTTGGCATAAAAGGTGGCTAATTTTCGGGATTCTGATTCATTAGCAAAAAAGATACTTGAAATTACATAAAACCATCTTCTATACCAAATAAAAAAGAACCCCCTGCCCCTAAAGGGGTGCTAAAACCAGAAAAACAAAAAGGCCAATACTCGCATGTATTAGCCTTTTTGTCTTAGCACCCCTTTAGGAGCGGGGGCTATTTAGCACCGTTTTCATTGGCCATTTTCTGTACCTGCTGGCGCTCGTAGAAATTAATATAATCTTCTAATTTATCAACCGGAATACGTCGGGCTATAATCTTCTTATCTTTATCGAGAATATAATTGGTAGGTGTAGAATATACGTCAAAATTATTTCTGAAATAGTACCTGCCCTTAGCATCCCATAGATTCAGCAATTCTCCGGTTTTATAAGTATTCACAAAATTGCTTATTTTCTTTTTATCATATACGATACTTACATTGTAGATAGTCACCTTACCTTTATTGGCATGATAAAACTCCATTAGTTTAGGGGCTGACTCTTTGCAATGTCCACATTCAGGATCATAAAAATGCACGATGGTATATTTGGTTTTGCTTTGCATCGGGGAATATTCTTTGCCTAGCGAGTCAGTAACAATTAACTCAGGAAATACAAGACCTGTCTGCAAAGGTTTCAAAATGTCTACTCTTTCTTTGAATTTAGCTCTTTGGGTAGAATCTAACCAAGGCGCATTTTTGAGATAATAGTTTTCGGCTAAATGTACAAATACGCCATCTAAACCAACAATCTCATTATTCTCATACTTATTCGTGATTTGCCACAATACAAATCGGTAAACCTCCTGATTAGGTTTTGCCAATTTCAATACTTTATCAGCATCTCTATTGATAGAGTCGGTTACCTGATATACCAGGTCTTTGAAATAACGCTCTACACGGCTATGCAAGAAAGGTGAACGCAACAGGCGGTCGTCAGTGAAATCAATATTATCAAAGAAATGCCCTTTATAATAATTAAACAAGTAAGTAGAATCTGGACGGCCATTAGCTTTTTTAGGTAATACTTTTGGCAATTCAGGCTCCATATTACCTTTGATAACTTTCGATGCAAATGTCCCTTCGTTGGTCTTCGTGAATTCTTTCATGTAAGTCTCCACATCTGCCTGAATTTTCTCCATTTGCTTACGGGTTGCTTCTTGCGAAGCAGGATCAGTTTTACCTTTAGAAGCATTAGAAATACCTTCAGCCTCTTTGCTTTTATCTTGTAAAAACTTACGATAAGCAAAAAGCAAATCGTTTTCTTTTGAACCTTTAAACTTTACGTGTCCT
Organism: Emticicia fontis; assembly: GCF_054779675.1. Taxonomy (NCBI): domain Bacteria; kingdom Pseudomonadati; phylum Bacteroidota; class Cytophagia; order Cytophagales; family Leadbetterellaceae; genus Emticicia; species Emticicia fontis. The sequence goes on along the minus strand of NZ_BAAGXU010000017.1, from coordinate 112,633 downwards.
ACAAAATCTGTTGTATCACTCTCTATCTCCATGAATTGTTCTTTGCCATCAACGGCAAAATCATAATACTTTGATGGTGATAACACAATCAGATAGATACCTCCTTTGAGAGGGTCTTTACCCTGAAAATTCAATAAGCCATTTTCTACTTTAGCCGAATCAACTTTGATATATTGGTTATAACCAAAAAAATGGGCTAAATGGCAAGTTTTCCCTTCTTGTATACCTTTCATACGAACCTTGATTGAGTGTCCGGGTTGTTGGGCAAAAGCTCCACTGATTGCCAGGAAAAGTGACAGTACGAGTAAGGGTATTCGGTAATGTTTCAAAAGCATATTTTTATTTTTTAGTCTATGTCTATCTGATTAACAAAGATAAGTGCTTAATTTATGAGTTTTTGTTAAAAACTTGTTAATATCTGAAATATAACTCCATTTCTAACGAAAAGCCATGTATCATATTGCTTCAAAGTTACTGACTTTCTTTATTATGCCAGTAGGTATTATTTGTATTTTATTGATTTATGCTATCTACACAAAAAATCGTACCAAATCTAGAAAAACTATCGTTGCCGCGCTGATTTTTTTCTATCTCACCTCAGCACCTTTTGTTATTAATGAAATCTGCCTGTTTTGGGAGGTCCCTCCTACTGCCATATCAACCGTCAAGCCACATGATATTGGCATTGTTCTGACTGGTAGCATCATCAATACTACCCTAAAACCTGCCGAAAATATATTTCTGAGTGGATCAAGCGATAGAATCGGACAAGCAATTCAGCTTTATAAATTTGGCAAAATAAAGAAAATAATCATCAGCGGTGGCGAGGTACCCGTTTTGTATAAAACTACCACACGAGAGATAGACCAGATTGCCAGATATTTAATTATCAGCGGTGTACCAAAAGATGATATTTATCTGGAAGATTCCTCTACCAATACACATGAAAATGCGGTGAATACAGCCCGACTCTTAAAAAAACAATTCCCGAATCAAAGTTATATACTTATCACTTCCGGCTTTCATCTGAAAAGAGCATTAGCGTGTTTTGAAAAAGTTGGAGTTAAGGTTACTCCCTTTGGTTCTAATTATTTATCATTTGAACGCCAATGGACGATTTTTTATTTCTTGCCAGGCGGTGGTGCAATAGGAGCGCTACAATTGGTACTTAAAGAGATAGTCGGTTATATGAGTTACCTGATATTTGGCTGGATATAAAAATAGAGGCATTGTTCGTGCCTCTATTTTTATACTATTTGTTATGACTAGTTAAATCAATTGCGATTGTATTTAGTAAAAATTGCTTCATAACGTTTAGCTGCTTCAGTTTGTCCGTTGCGGTTACAAACATTGGCTAAAATCTGCAAATTACGCATACTTACTTCAATAAACTGCTGCACATTATCAGGCATCCATTCTGCACTTACTCTTTGTGATTTCTCTGTAAAGTATTTCAGGTTCTCGTCTGCACGTTTAGCCATGATATCTGCTATCTGCATCGCCTTTTTGCTATCACCTACTTCAAAATAATACATTACATAGTTCGTACACAATTGATCGTAAGGAATAGTGTTATCAGGTAAAACCTTATTCGCATAGTCTAATACCTCTTTCGCTTTTGCTTTTTTATCTTCCCTAACCAATTGATCAGTCAAACGCAAGAAAGCTAAACGAGCCGTTACAACAGGAACTTTCAGATAAGTTTCAGAGTCATAATATACATTCGGATTGTTCATTTCACGCCATGACATTTTCTTCAACATATTGTCATACATCACGTCGGTATTCACAAAACCATCATCTCCGGCAGCTATTCTGAAAGGCATCAGGCGATACGCATATCCTTCTAACTGCATATAATCTCTCAGATTCAGATAATTATCGTTAGCCAAAGTTCCGGCAAAATAGATTGGTCGCTTCCAGTTGTTTTGGGCAATCATTTCCAATTGCATCAAATCGTTTTTCAATAAATCACGTTTACCGATATTCCAAACCATCTGGCCAGATAAATATGGCTCATATTGTTTACCAACGAAGCCCAGTTTCTTTATGTCCTCTACATTGTAAGTAAGGAATAAACTATCTGATGGTAATGAGTTGATGCTTTCGCCTGTAGTTAAAGGAATCTGAATAGCCGGGTCATTTTTCTTTACCAACTCTAAGAATTCTTTCAGGTTAATCGGTTGTTGCAAACGCTCTACGAAAGGAATCTGGTCGTTTACACCACTTAACAACTGATCAGTTGAGAATGAGATTGGCAATGGATCAGACTCATACGTTTTACGTTTCATTTGCTCGCAATACCAGTCTGTACCTAATAAACTCAGGTTACAAACACGTACGTCTGTGCGGAAGCCCTCTACCTCTTGTACATACCAAAGAGGGAAAGTATCATTATCACCTCCGGTGAACAGGATAGCATCTTTCGCACAAGAATTCAATAAGTTCTTAGCAAAATCGACCTGATGGTAACGGTTAGAACGGTCATGACCTCTCCATGCTTGCGGAAGCATGATTAAAGGTACAGCTAATCCAATTACGGTTGCTGAAATAGCTCTTGTCTGTGTGCTTTTAATAAATTTAAGTGCATAATCAAACAAGCCTAATACCCCTAAACCTACCCAGATAGCCCAGATGTAGAATGAACCAACATAGATATAATCACGCTCACGAGGTTCAACCGGTGGTGCATTCAGGAATACAACCAGGGCAACACCAGTGAAAACGAACAATAATAAGAGTACCAGCGCATCGCGTTCACGACGGAAATAATGGTATAATAAACCTAAGATACCTAAGATTACAGGTAAACCATAGAAGTTGGTTCTACCACGATTTTCTTTTACTGCCGGAGGTAAACTATTCTTTGTTTCAGTAATATTCGTTGGGCCTGCGCCTTCTATATCACTCGAACGACCCCAGAAATTCCAGGTGAAATAACGCCAGTACATATATCCCAACTGACGTTTGAACATATACATGATATTAGTAACCAGTGTAGGCTTCTGATCTGGAGACAATCCCATTTCCTGACGGTAGATGGCCTGATGGTTGGCATCAGTACTCCACATACGAGGTAATAAACTCTCACTGTTTGGTGCCCAGACATAATTAGGTTTATGATCGTATGGTACATATTTATCTTTACCTACTTTGTAAATAGGGTCACCATTGTCGATTGACTCTAATTTACCTGTAAATACCGGACCATATAATAATGGACGGCTACCATATTGTTCACGTTTCAGATAAGAAACGTAGTTTAAAACATTACTAGGATTGTTTTCGTTGATTGGAGGATTGTAGTTTGAACGAATCAAAGCAATGGTATAGCTTGAATAACCAATCAGAATAAAAGCAAACGCAACTAAAGCTGTGTTCGCAATCACCATACCTTTTTTGTTGGTATAGAATATAGAATAAGCCATTGCACCAATTAATAACACCACAAAGAACAAACTACCTGAACTGAATGGCATTCCCAAATTATTCACAAATAGTTTTTCAAAACCAAATGCCAATGATGGGATACCTGTAATAACACCCACGTTGATAATAGCCAGCACAACCATTCCTATCAAAAAGGCAATGATACCACCTCTCCATGATACTTTTTTGGTCTTTTTATAATAATAAATCAAGGCTAAAGCAGGAATCGTAACGAGGTTCAATAAGTGAACTCCAATAGAAAGACCTACTAAATAAGCAATAAATATCAACCAGCGATTCGCGTCTGATTCATCTTCTATCAATTCCCAACGGAAAGCCGCCCACACTACAATTGCTGTAAAGAATGATGACATACCATATACCTCTGCCTCAACTGCCGAAAACCAGAAAGAATCAGAGAAAGCATATACCAACGATCCCACAGCACTAGCACCTAAAACCAGGATAGTTTCTGTTGAGTTAAGTTCTTCTCCTTTTTTACCAAATACCTTACGTGCTAATAAAGAGATTGTCCAGAACATAAACAGAATGGTGAATGCACTCGAAATGACCGACACCATGTTTATCATCAATGCTACTTTGGTTACATCGCTTCCGGCTAATAAAGATGCCATACGGCCAATTAATAAGAAGAAAGGTGCACCTGCAGGGTGAGGTACTTGTAGTTTGTAGGCACAGGCGATAAATTCGCCACAATCCCAGAAACTTGCAGTGGGTTCAACAGTTAGTGTGTAAGAAATCAATGAAACGGCAAATATTGCCCAGCCAACGATATTATTGAGCCTTTTAAAATTGTTCATTTGATAGTGAGTAAATGTATAAATGCTTAGTTCAGGGGGTGAATTCTATTCCCAAATCAGAACGATGGCTCAAAAATAGAGAATTTAGGGGAGAGTTTAGAAAAAATCGAACTTAAATTATGTTAAAAGCAAGAAATGGGGGAAACAAAAAACCCTGCTTCAATCAAGCAGGGTTCATTTATCTTAGTTCTCAATGAAAGAAATCTTTCATTCTATCAAAGAAGCCTTTATCGTTTTTGGTAGCTCTTGGCTGGAAGTTTGGCGCTTCCCTGAGCCTTTCTAAAATTACCTTTTCGTCATTTGTTACACTGGTTGGCGTATAAATATTTACATGAACCAACTGGTCACCTTTGATATAGCTGTTTACTTCTTGTAAACCTTTGCCTTTCAGGCGCAATACTTCTCCCGGTTGTGTACCAGGTTTGATATTGATTTTTACTTTACCGCCAATGGTTGGTATTTCAGTATCTTTTCCTAAAACTGCATCAGCAAAGTTCAGTTTCAAATCATAGATGATATTGTTGCCATCACGTTTCAATTCCGGATGTTCTTCTTCTTCAATTACTATCAGCAAATCGCCAGCTACACCGCCACGGGTTGGCACGTTTCCTTTGCCTGTCATTGATAACTGCATGCCTTCTCCTACACCTGCCGGAATTTTGATAGATAGTAAGTCTTCATTCAATACACGGCCTTCTCCAAAACAGGTTTCACAACGCTCTACAATTACTTTACCTTCTCCCTGACAAGTATGACAAGTGCTAGTGGACACCATCTGGCCAAGCATTGTACTCACAGTCTTACGAATTTGACCAGAACCACTACAGGTCTGACAAGTTTTCAGTGAATTACCATTTTTCGAACCATTGCCACCGCAGGTATTACAAGAAACATAGCGTTTTACTTTTATCTTTTTCTCAACACCATTCGCTATTTCTTCCAGATCCAGTTTTAGTTTGATACGTAGGTCTGAGCCTTTGCGTACAGGTTGACCACCCGCACCACGTCTGCCACCACCGCCAAAGAAACTGCCAAAGGGGCTATCGTCACCAAATACACTGCTGAAAATATCTTCCATATTTACTCCGGCACCAGCACCACCAAATCCGCTGGCACCACCCACGCCCTGATGCCCGAACTGGTCGTAGCGTTGGCGTTTTTCGGCATCTGATAATACTCCGTAGGCTTCAGCTATTTCTTTAAACTTCTCTTCGGCTGCCTTATCTCCCGGATTCTTATCAGGGTGATATTGAATAGCCAGCTTCCGATAGGCTTTTTTCAGCTCATCTTCCGTAGCAGTTTTGCTTACCCCTAATACTTCGTAATAATCTTTTTTTTGTGCCATAATGATTGTGATATAAATGCGATGAGTAAATGGGCAAATTGCATTCACCATTTACTCATCTTCTATACTATTATATTATATTGCTCTCTGTTTTCTTAGCTACCTACTACCACTTTGGCGTAACGGATCACCTTATCGTTCAGAAAATACCCTTTTTCTACCTCATCAATCACTTTTCCTTTCTTGTCGTCTCCCGCAGCAAATTGCGTGATACACTCGTGTAGTTCTACATCAAAATCCTGGTCTTTAGATTCCATCGGTTTCAAGCCTTTAGAAGCCAAGGTTTTTTGTAGTTTATTAAATATCAAAGAGATACCTTCTTTCAGAGGTTCTACTTCTGTTACCGTTTCAAAAGATTTGTTGGCACGCTCAAAATCATCAATTACCGGAATTAACTCTTTGATTAAACCTTCAGAAGCATTCTGTATTGTTTCGATTTTTTCTTTAGCTGTGCGGCGACGGAAATTTTCAAATTCAGCATATAAACGTAGGTATTTATCTTTTGCCTCTGCCACTTGTGCTTCCAGTTGAGCTACTTTATCTTCTGTCTCAGCTGTTTCTGCGCCTTCGTTTACTGTTTCTTCTGCCAAATTTTCTGTTTGCTCGTCTTTTATTTCTTGACCTTCTTTATTCTCTGCCATTTTTCAAACAATTTTGTTTTTGCAAAATGCATCAATTTTTTTGCCAATACGAAATTTACTGACAAGATGGCAGAATTATATCTCATATAAGCCCCCACTTTCAGACAGTTTTTTCATAACTTGCCAAAAAATTCAGCACTATTCTTCCTATGCAGACTGTTATTATTCATGCCACTATTCATACCGGCACACAAGTACTTGAAAACCAAACTATTGTTATTGAAAACGGGCTTATAAAAGCGCTGGAGTCTGTAGATAATTTTGGTTATGAAAGTGCCCGTACCATAGATCTGGCAGGCAAACACATAGCTCCGGGTTTTATTGATACGCATATCAATGGTGGAGAAAAACAGTATTTTACGCAATACCCGACCGAAGAGACAATACAGGATATTTACGAATCAAGTCTGGCTTTAGGCACTACCCATGTTTTACCCTGCCTGATTACTTCGCCATTAGAAAATATACTGAAAGGCATAGAAGCTACCAAAAGTTTTATGCAGAAAAACCCTGATTCTGGGGTATTAGGGATGCACCTGGAAGGACCTTTTCTGAATCTGGCTAAACGCGGCGCGCATCTGGCTGCTTATGTCAGGAAACCTACCAATGCTGAATTAGAAGAGATTATAAAATACGGCAAAGATGTGATAAAAATCATGACGATTGCCGCCGAGAACTTCACCGACGAACAACTAGATTTATTACTGGATAGTGGCATCAAACTTTCTCTGGGTCACTCAAATGCTACTTATAAACAGGCGCACTATGCCTATCAGAAGGGTATTAGTCTATGTACACACCTCTACAACGCCATGACTCAAATGGGACACCGTGAACCCGGAGTTGTGGGTGCTACATTTGATAATCCGGATGTTTATGCGCCAATCATTCTGGATGGTTTTCATTGTGATTTTGCAGCAGCGCGAATCGCCTATAAAATCAAGAAAGATAAATTATTTCTGATTTCTGATGCACTTTTTGTAGGCGATAAAGTAACGCATTTTCAATGGGAAGAATTTGATGCCTATCTGAAAGATGGACAATACCGTAATTCAGAGGGTAATCTGGCCGGAGCAGCTATCTCAATGGCTGATGGGGTTAGAAATGCTGTGCAAAAAGTAGGCATCAGCACTGAAGAGGCCATCAAAATGGGTACTATCCGAGCTGCAAAAGCTGTAGGTATGGAACAAAGCATCGGACAGATTGCACCCGGTTTTCCGGCAAAATTTGTAATTTTCGATGAATCTCTGAATCATTTTGAACCTTTACTAGTAAAGTAATCACCTGATAATCAATCATTAAAAACCGTTTAACATTGATGAATACAAAAAATAGTAAATAATGCTTGCAAAATTATACCGAATGGTATAATTTTGCATCAACAATTTGATTCGGACATGAGCAAAGCAGCAAGGACAAAAGAATTCATCATCGAAAAAACAGCGTCTATTTTCAACGTAAAAGGATATGCTGGTACTTCATTGAATGATATTACTGATGCTACCGGCTTAACCAAGGGTAGTATTTATGGCAATTTCCTGAATAAAGATGAAGTAGCTTTGGCTGCTTTTGACTATAATATGAAATGTGTAGGAGAGATTATCAGTGAGGAAATCAGAAAACAGGAAACTATTCAGGATAAATTACTAGTATATGCCAATGTTTATGAAAATTTCTTAAAGTATCCCTTTCCGGTAGGTGGTTGCCCCATTCTGAACACGGCTATTGAGGCTGACGATACTCATCCAGCCTTAAAAGAAAAGGCAGCTAATGCCATCACTAACTGGAAAAATAGTATTATGGCATTGATACAAAAAGGAATCGACACGAAGGAGTTCAGACCTGATGTAAATGCTGAACATACAGCTCTGACGATGATTGCGATGTTGGAAGGAGGGCTCATGATTACCAAACTAACAGGCAAATTGAATTATAGAAAAGCCGTGATACAATCGGTTGAAAAAATTATAAAAGACCTTGTTTAGCGTACGTTTAGTGTACGCTTATTTTTTTAGCACATAAAATACCGAACGGTATAAAATAATAAGATTATGACTACACCAAACAGAGAAAGAACTTTCCAATGGGAGAATCCTTTAGAGGGTGCTTCAAAAGCCTTGAAAATGTCAGGTCTTGAATATTTACAGGCAATGGGTGACGGTAAAATCCCTTTCCCTCCCCTACTCCATACCCTTGATTTCAAACCGACACATCTTGAAAAAGGAAAGGTTATCTTCTCTTTTCAGCCGCAAGAATTTCATTATAATCCAATAGGTAGTGTACATGGCGGTGTTATTTCAGCCATTCTTGACTCGGCTATGGGATGCACGCTGCATTCTATACTTGAAGCGGGCACCGGCTATACAACCTTAGAACTAAAAGTAAATTTTCTGAAAGCCATTACAACCAGAATAGAAGAACTTCATGCCGTAGGAAAAATCATTCACGCAGGTGGACGAACAGCCTTGGTAGAAGCGCAATTAATTGACAAAGACAATACGGTTTATGCACACGGTGTAAGCACTTGTCTGATTTTGAAATATTAAACCAAAGAAAAAAATGAAAACAACACAGAATACCATCCTTGTAACAGGAGGAAGCGCCGGAATCGGCTTTGAAATAGCCAGACTTTTTAGCCAACAAGGCAATCATGTAATTATTGTAGGCCGTGATGGTGATCGTTTGGCCAAAGCAGCGGCTAAACTACAAAACGTGACGCCTTTAGTAGGCGATGTCAGTAAAGAAGAAGATGTGGAAGTATTGGTAAAAATATTGTATAAAGATTTCCCGAATCTGAATGTAATAGTTAATAATGCCGGAAGTGCCTTTTTAAATAATTTATTAGAAACAGACCAGGCGTTTGAAAAAGCACAGACCGAGATGCTTACCAATTATCTGTCTATCATCAGACTAAACGAAAAGCTTTTGCCATTGCTGACCAAACAGGAAGAAGCTGCTATTGTCAACGTGTCTTCAATTGTCGCTTTTGCGCCAAACCATGTCTTATCTACTTATGGAGCAAGTAAGGCTGCTTTACACTCATATACACAATCGTTGAGGCTGTACTTAACTAAAACACCTGTCAAAGTATTTGAACTAATGCCTCCATTAGTCAATACAGATTTCTCACAAGTGATTGGTGGGGCAAATGGTATTTCTCCGGCAGTAGTAGCAGAAGATTTACTGAATGCTTTTGAAACTGATACTTATGAAATTCACGTAGGCCGAACAGCTGAGTTTTATAAACTATTTCATAGTGCCCCTGAACAAGCACTTCTGGCGATGAATCCTGCTTTTCAGGCTTAATACTTTAAACACAAATCAGAAACCGCCTTTATCTTAATCATCGATAGTGAATCGCAGTTTTTGGTTCCAGATAATCAGTTTTTTATCAATCAGGCATGGGTAAATTTTACTCATGCTTTTGTTTTTTATTTTTGTCTACAACAAGTGTCTGATTCACACTTCTACCATTAAAAATGAGACATTAAAGTTCTCATTTGCTTGAAAACTCAATCAGATAGCCTTATCTTTACCCCACTATCATTCAATCATATTATACTTATTAAGACTACCGATGGAAACAAACGCTATTTCTAGAAGAAATTTATTAAAAAACTCGCTGGTTGTAGGTGCTGGATTAGGCTTGGGTCTACCAGAAGCTATGGCTGGTTCAGAGAAAAAAGCTGCACATAATTTTAAATTCAGCCTGAATACCAGTACTATCAGAGAGCAGAATCTTGGACTGATGGGAGAAATTGAAACTGCCGCAAAAGCAGGATACGATGCGATTGAAGTATGGGTAAGCACTGTAGAAAAATACAAGGAACAAGGCGGTAAGCTGAAAGATGTAAAGAAAAAAGCCGCTGACCTGGGTATAACGATTGAAGATGCCATAGGTTTTTCAAAATGGATAGTAGATGATGCTACTGAGCGCGAAAAGGCTTTGGAGCAAAATAAAAGAGAAATGGCTATGCTGGCCGAAATCGGCTGTAAGCGTATTGCAGCCCCTCCTTTTGGCGCTACTACCGGAAATGTGCTTAGCTTACAGGCAATAGCAGAAAGATATGGTAAACTTCTGGAGGTAAGTGATAATTTTGGTGTAATTCCTCAATTAGAGATGTGGGGATTCTCTACCAATCTTCACTTAGTTGGAGAAGTTTTGTTTGCCGCCTCTGAAAGTGGCCACCCTAAAGCCTGCGTATTAACGGATGTATATCATTTACATAAAGGAGGCTCTAATATTAATAGTCTAAGAACTGCCAGTGGTTCTTCTATTCAGATGTTCCATATGAACGATTATCCGGGAGTACCTCCAAGAGAAACCATTAATGATGGAGACCGTATCCTACCGGGTGATGGTGTTGCCCCAATTACCCAGATATTAAAAGAATTGCATAATAAAAATACCCCTATTATATTGTCATTAGAGATTTTCAATAAAGAATACTGGAAGATGGATGCTTTGGTGGCTGCTAAAATGGGTATAGAAAAAATGAAAGCATCAGTAGCTAAAGCTATTGCTTAATATGAAAGATTCGCAGGCACTTTTACAATTCAGTCAGAATATATTACAACAGGCAGGCTTAGATGAAGAGAAAGCTTTTCATACAGCCGATATACTGCTTGAAGGAGAATTATTAGGGCATCGCACGCATGGTCTTCAACTTCTTCCGGCTTATGTGACTGAATTAGAAAAAGATACCATGACCAAAATCGGGGAAGCAAAACTGCTCAACGATATGGGAGCAGTTCTGGCTTTAGATGGCCATTATCTGCCTGGCCCCTGGCTGGTTAATAAAGCGATTGAAGAAGCCTGTAAAAGAGCAACTCAATACGGCACTGCCATTGTCACGATACAAAAATCACATCATATTGCTTGTCTGGCTGCTTACTTAGAGAAGGTAGCCAGACAAGGTTTCATGATTTTGTTGGCTTGCTCTGACCCAAGAAATAAAACAGTAGCCCCTTTCGGCGGCCTCACGCCTGTTTATAGTCCAGATCCTTTGGCAGTGGGAATTCCGACAGAATCTGACCCGATTATGATTGACGTGAGTATGTCGGCTACTTCCAATGGTTTAGTAGCGCGTTCTCACCGAAATCAGGAAAAATTGCCGCATGACTGGATTTTAGATAATAAAGGAAATTCAAGCAATGACCCTGCTGCTTTTTTTGCTACCCCTCCGGGCTCAATATTACCTTTGGGTGGATTAGATAGTGGATATAAAGGTTTTAGCCTGGGTATCATGATTGAAGCACTCACCAGTGCTTTAGGCGGCCATGGCAGGTCTGAGATGCCTACTCTTTGGGGGGCATCAGTTTATCTGCAAATCATCAGCCCCCAAGGACTCTCAGGGGAAGAGGCGTTTAAAAGAGAAACTGAATATTTCAAAAATCAATGTCTTAATTCAGAACCTATCGACCCTGATAAACCTGTAAGAATGCCAGGAGCAAGAGGATTAGAATTGAAAAAACAACAAAGGGAAAAAGGTGTAGACTTACTTACTGAAACGGCAAAGGCATTGCAAGAATTAGGCAATAAATATGGAGTTAATTTTGGGTAATCACTCCATATGCTGGGAAATTTTTCCCCAAAAAAATTACTCAAATCCCACTTTTATTTTCATCAAAGCAATTTGTGGAGATAATACCCCACTATCGTCTGATCTTTTAAAGGATTACTTTTTTCTATCGTATATACATGATATATAACTCTACAAACTGATATTAAGACATGAATAATTTATTGAGAGGACTATTGGCTGGTTACGGCGCAAAAAAATTAGGTGGTGGTTGCTTCGGCACCATAATTGTCTTTATTATTTTATGGGTCATTTTAGGACAATGCAGCTAAAATAATTCTTACGGTATTTCATTGAAGGTTCAGGTAACTGAGCCTTTTTTCGTTTATATCATTCATTGATTACTTAAATGAAATGGGCTTTACTATACTTCCTCTTTTCACTATTCTTTAATGACCGGACCAATCATCAAACCAATAAGTAAACCATGATATAAAATCAGTTTTATATGGCATCCATGCTGCCAATAAGATAGACATATGAGTGAAAAAAGACGAAATATTAAGGTTTCAAATTATGGAAAGGGGAAATAAAAATTTTATATAAAAAAAAAACGCATTTTTTTGACGGCAGAAAGAAAAGTTATATTTTGCAGCTATTTAACCATAAACCATACCTAGTAACTAAAATAATGGCAATAACATTAACTAAAGGTCAAAAAATTGATATAGGGCTTTCTAAAATCAGTGTTGGCCTTGGATGGAATCCAAATGAAGGCACCGGTCATGACTTTGATCTGGATGCTTCAGCTTTCATGATTGACTCAAACAGATTGATCCCCCGTGAAGAATTTTTTGTTTTCTACGGCAATGTAGACTCACCTGATGCCGCATTACATCATACTGGCGACGACCCTACTGGCGGTAATAGCGAACACGGAGACGATGAGACAATACAGGTAGATCTTTCTAAAATTGATAGCTCTATTAATGAGATTTTATTCGTTGTGACCATCCATGAGGGGGTAGCCAGAAAACAAAACTTCGGACAGGTTCGTAATTCTTATATCCGTATTGTGGATGATTCAACCGGTAATGAAATAGCGAAATATGAGCTTGATGAAGATTTTTCAATCGAAACAGGAATTGAATTTGGCAGATTATACAAACGTGATTCAAAATGGAAATTTGAAGCTTCCGGAATCGGGTATAAACAAGATCTTGCTTTTTTCCTTTCAAAATATTTTAAAGGACAAATTATATCTTAAAATACAAAACGAATAATTACTTTTGTAAAGAACGTTGAATCCTGAATGACTATAGCTAAAGATTAAACTGCTCTTTATGATTTGCTTGATTAATCAATATTATGTTGCTGACTAAAAATTGCATAATATTCTTCTCGTTCATGGCCATTAGAATCTCAATAACAAACCAATATTCAATAGTTATTGTAGAACAGAATTTTATCTTATATCCCCTCTTTTGATATAACCTAAAAACACTTTAATAAGCTGAATAGCTTAGTTGATATAGTTTGTAAAATGTACTTATATAAACATTACTCATTTGACTTGTGGCTGACTCTTATTAAATCAAACCCTGATTTTAAAGAGCAAAGGGCTTTGTTTTTTCATAAGTACTTCAATTCAAAAAAGAAAACACTTGATGAAATCAAAAAGATAATCAGACAGGTTGATTTGACTTGTAACTATATCAATGAAAAAACAGGTAAAAACATTGATTCCAGTGAAATGTACCTGATGGTTATTTATCAAATGAATGACTATGAACCAGTCTTTCATGATTTAAATATCGAATGGCTGCAAAAGGAGATGGAAGTTCTATTTTTTCAGTACATGCCTTTGGTTTATAGTAAAGATACATCTGAGGTGCTGGATAAAATAAAACAAAACCAGAAAAGCACAATAAGCATATTGAGTAATACTGCTTTTATCGAGGGCAAAACTTTGCGTAAAATTCTACCAGAACTCAATTTATCGCAATATTTTGATTTCCAGTTATACTCTGATGAGGAAGGTTTATCAAAGCCCAATAAAGCTTTTTTTGAGTTAATGATTCAAACGACACAAGAAAAACGTCAGGAGCGTTCGATTCAATTGCATGAAATTTTGCATATAGGCGATAACCCAATAGCTGATATTAATGGTGGGCTGGCCGCAGGCATTCAGGTTTTTCAGATTAATTCAAATAATTATACGATCAACAATCTATTTCATTAAATGACCCACACTTTCTCTTTACATAAAGTAACCAGCGAGCTGGATTTTGGCTTTTCGGCTGATGATTACAGTCGTTTTAAATTTGGAGACAGTTATATCGCCGGAAAGTTTGGCAGGGATTTAGCCAATGGATTGATTGACCAAATATTTCAATATAATAGTCCGGATAAGCAAATGGTTGTTATTTCAAGCCCTTATGCTTTTATTCCAACTGCTACTTTTGCGATGAAAAACCAGTTTGTTTTTACCTTAAACAGATGGTTAGCTGAAAACAATAAAAAAATTGTACAAGAAGCTAAAGTACAGCGGACTATTACTTATAAAGAAGACTATGGCGAACTGAACGCTCAACAGAGATTCGATTTAATAAAGAACGACAGATTTCATATTGATAAAGATTTTTTAAGAGGAAAGGTGCTCTTATTCCTCGATGACATCAGAATTACCGGAAGTCATGAAATGATGATAACCCGTATGCTGAAAGAGTATGAATTAATTAATGAAGTACATCTGCTTTATTTTGCCGAATTGGTAAACAAAGATATACACCCGAATATTGAGAATTACCTGAATTACTATGCGGTGAAATCAATCTTTGATTTGAATGAAATTATTAAAGGCGATTCGTTTGCCATCAATACCCGAATTGTAAAATACATACTTAATTCTGAGCCGATGGCATTCAATCTTTTTATTCAGGATCAAACAGAGAGTTTCATCAATCTTCTTTATGATATGGCTATCGGAAACGAATATCATACAATTGAAGCATACCAACAGAATTTGAATTATTTAAAAACGTTATTGCATAAGTATCATAAAATATCTTAGACTATGGCTATCAACCTACAGAAAGGACAAAGACAAAGTATTAATGTTCCTAAATTCACGATTGGACTTGGTTGGGACACCAACAATTCCACCACAGGGTCAAGCTTTGACCTAGATGCTTCTGTATTTATACTGGGAGAAAACAAAAAACTACTCGGCGACGAATATCTGGTGTTCTTTAATAATTTAAGCTCTCCGCAAGATGAGGTGAAACACTCGGGAGATAACCTGACTGGTGACGGTGATGGTGATGATGAGCAAATAGAAGTAGATCTTTCCAAAATCCATCCTCAGGCAACAGAAATCTGCATTGTAGTTACCATTTATGATGCTGAAGCCAGAAGACAAAACTTCGGACAGGTAAGAAATTCGATTGTAAGAATTGTAGACAGTAATGGTGTTGAAATATTAAAATATGAGTTGGAAGAAGACTTCTCTGTTGAAACAGCGGTAGAATTCGGCCGTATCTACAAACGTAACGATGAATGGAAATTCGAGGCTGTTGGAATGGGTATGAAAGGTGGATTAGAAGATTTTTTAAACAGATATAGCTGAAAAGTATAAAAAACGATTATTTAATCATTATAACTAATAAACCGCTTTTGTATTATGGCAATCAATTTATCAAAAGGTCAGAGAATTGACCTTCGAAAAGAAAATGGTACAACCCTTACTAATTTTTGCGTAGGCGTAAACTGGGGTGGTATTGAAACTAAAGCTTTTTTTGGCTTATCTAAAAATGTACAAAGCGTCGACTTAGATTTGAGCTGTATTTTGGTTGATGCTCAGAATAATCTTTGCGATCACCTTTATTCTCCTTTATATAGAGTAGATGTTCTTCAACAATTTGGCCTGCCAAAGGGTAAATTAGCCTCAGTGGATGGGGCTCTAAGACATACCGGTGACGATTTAAAAGGAGATACCGGTGGAGACGATGGTCTTGACAATGAAATCATCACCGTCGATTTATCTAAAATAGGAAGCAATGTTGCACAAATCTTTTTCTTTTTGAATAATGCAGGAAAAGAAGATTTCTCGCAAATTCCTTATTCCAAAATCCGTATGTATGAAGGTACACCTACCCACGTGAAAGAAGTTTTTGCTTCTTATAACGTAAGTGCTGAAAGCCAATATGTTGGTAAAAGGTCTATAATCATGGGTAAACTATACAAAAAAGGAAGTGAATGGAAATTCAACGCGATAGGTGATCCTACTGATGATGTTTTCCTGGGGCAAACCATTCATAGAATTGTAAAAAACTATTTATAAAGTAGTGCTGCTCTATTATTACCTAAACTTAAAACATTATACCTTATATGTCTACTCAAATCAAAAATGTAGAGAATCTTTCTGTTGCTGATGTTAGAAATCTAGTTAACCAAGGTGGAAAATTTGTAATTTTCCCCTATACTATCTCAATTGTTGTGATGACTTTTCAGAGAAGCTCCGACATTTATTTTATAAGACCTGACGAAAGTTCATTTAAACATTCTGCAGGCTACCTTCTTATGAATTTTTTCTTAGGCTGGTGGGGTATTCCATGGGGCCCTATCTATACCATTGGTGCTTTATTTACGCAATTAAGCGGCGGCAAAGATGTAACACAAGAAGTAATGACTCATTTGATTCAGAACGACCCCAATGCCGCTACCAATACTTACAATGTACCGAACCCCAACGCCTCAACTCCATCTGGTGCACCTGCCTATAATATCCCAGGTGCCGGAAGTGCTTCAGGCTCAACTGGTGGTTCGTCTAATTCACCATATAATATTCAATAAATATGAGAAGATTACCTGTTTACTTATTATTAGATGTGTCTGGTTCTATGACTGGAGAACCTATTGAGGCAGTGAAAAACGGAGTACAGATCATGATAAGTACGCTTCGTCAGAACCCGCAGGCTATTGAAACGGCCTTTATCAGTATTATCACTTTTGATAGTTCGGCTCGACAAATTATACCGTTGACAGATCTGGCCTCTTTTCAGATGGTTGATATCAGAGCAACCGGAACCACTTCTTTAGGCGAAGCACTAAAGCTTGTGAGTTCTTGCATAGAAAAGGAAGTAGCGAAAACAACCACCGAAACCAAAGGCGACTGGAAACCATTAGTTTTTATTATGACCGACGGTATTCCTACCGATAACTGGCAGAACGGACTTAATGAGTTTCGTAAACAAAAGGTTGCTTTTACCGTAGCTTGTGCAGCCGGAAGCGGGGCAGATACTTCTGTACTGAAACAAATTACTGAAAATGTGGTAAGTCTGGATAATGCCGATGGCCAAAGCATTGGTAAATTCTTCCAATGGGTAACGGCTTCAATCGGTGTTTCTTCTACTAAGGTCGAAGACTCAGGCAAAGAAGTTACAGGCATGAAAGAACTGCCACCACCGCCAGCAGAATTGAACATTGTTATTTAGTGAAAAGCCCATTTTAAATTAATGAGAAGATTACCTGTTTATTTTTTATTAGATACTTCTGGTTCAATGTATGGTGAGCCTATTCAGGCACTTAATAATGCCTTGATAGGTATGCTCAATAGTCTGAGGTCTGACCCACAGGCCTTAGATTCACTCTGGCTGTCTATGATTACTTTCGATCGGGAAGTGAAAGAAATTATGCCTCTTACAGAACTGGTTTCGTTTAAACTTCCCGAAATTGTGTGCCCGCAGAGTGGCCCTACCCATACAGGAAAAGCCCTAGAATTATTGTATGATAAGGTGAAAACTGATGTAATCAAAAGTACGCCTTCTCAGAAAGGAGACTGGAAGCCCCTACTCTTTTTATTTACAGATGGGAAACCTAACGACCTTATGCTGTATAAGGAGATGATTCCGAAAATAAAATCTTTAAACTTCGGAGCCATTGTTTGTTGTGCAGCCGGGCCAATGGCTGATGATAGCCTGTTAAAAGAACTGACTCCTGATGTAGTGCACCTTGACAATGCCGATAGCACCACCTTAAAGCAATTCTTTAAGTGGGTTTCTGAAACCATTGAACAAGGAAATAGAACACAGGGAACAGGCGAAAGTGTTTCGTTACCACCACCACCTAGTGAGATAAATCTAGTGATTTAATCGTAGTGGAATAGATAAATATTTTGCTCTTATCAATCTGAAATCCGCTTGATTATGTTCATAAAAGTATTGTTGAGTATATTTATTATAAGCTTATTTCTATACTCAAGATTATTGCCTTATAAAGACCGGTTAGACAGTAGTTATAAAGCTGTATTTGTTTTTTTTGAGAATATTTTCTCTCCCATACTGAAAGGTTTGGGATCATTCATGAAGCCAGTTCAGGTAGGACAAGGCATATCGCTTGATATGACACAACTTGTTTTACTGATCATACTTCTGGTATTAAATGTTATTTTCAGATAAGAACGAAAAAAATCTTCATCTATCTGATAAAAGTGAATGTTTTTGGGGATGTGCTAAATTCGTGCATAGGCACGATGTATGACTTAATATCTATTTAATACTATGCGAAGGTCTCATGTATATTTTTTAGTGGATACTTCTAAGTATATGATTGGAGAACCCATCAGAAAGATAGAAGAGATAATACGCATATGCCTTGAAATGGATCGTCAGAATTCCTGGGCGATTGAATCAAGGCTTTATTCAATTATTACTTTTGGTAATTCTGAGATTAAAGAAGTTTTAGCTAAAACTGAGCACGTTGACCTTCCCGGTACTTCGTTTCAATTTGCTTGCTCAAAGGAAAGGCGATTTATAGAAAGTATTGATTTCCTGATGAAAAAGCATGAAGAGGATTTTATAAAGCCTAATAATAGTTCGAAAGGTGATTATGCTTCAAGTCTCTTGCTATTTACAGGAGGCTTACCGGAAAGTAAGTGGTCAGACGAGCAACTCAAATTTCTAAAAACAGCATTTCAGGCACCATTAGGGATTAATAGTATGGTAAATGGCACTTATCTTATACTATTTAATAATGAATATGTAAAAAAATGGTATTCCGTTTATTTTACCGAAAGTCAGTCTAAATTTGATAATCAAATTTTAGATATAGAAAATCAATCTCAGATTAGGGAAGCTTATCAATTTCTTTCAGATAGATTTTTTATGGGTTAGTGCCTTGCAAATCCACCAACGTATGAGTGACTAATAATTATTATTTCAATTCTCAATTAAATTAATCTATGAGACGACTACCCATATATTTTCTGATTGATATTTCTGAGTCAATGGTAGGAGAGCAAATTCAGCAGGTAGAAGAAGGAATAGCAACGATAATTAAAACCCTTAAAACAGACCCTTATGCGATTGAAACAGTATGGGTCTCAATTATAGTCTTTGCCGGACAAGCGAAAACGCTTGTTCCCTTGCAGGAGATTGTCAGTTTTTATCCGCCTAAATTTCCTATCAGTAGTGGCACCTCACTTGGCAATGGTTTAGGGCATTTAATGTATGAGCTCCGCACTAATCTGGTAAGAACTACCTATGAGCGCAAAGGCGACTGGAAACCTATTGTGTTTTTGTTTACCGATGGTGCCCCTACTGATGATACCAAGGTGGCATTTAGCGAATGGAAGCAAAACTGGGCAAAAACAGCAAATATGATTGCGATTTCGTTTGGAGACGAAGAAAATACAAGCACATTAGGTGAGCTTACAGAAAATGTTCTTCTATTTAATAATGCCAACGAACAATCGTATAAGCAGTTTTTCAAATGGATATCAGATTCTATTAAAACAAGTAGTGAGAGTGTTGAAAAAAATACAACCGGATTCGAATTAGCCAAATTCGATGAGGATGTCATTTCGAAAATAGACTTGAAGAAATCTCCGCCACCGCAACGATATGTAGATAATAACTTTGTTGTACTTTCGGCTAAGTGTCAGAATACCAAACGCCCTTACCTGATAAAATACAAGAAATTTATCAGTAATTCCGGATACGGCGGGCTCAATTATCAGACCATGGCTTACCGTCTGGTGGGTGGGTTTCAGGTAGATAATACTTATTATGAATTATCGGACGGAAACGAGAATACCTTCAAAATAAATACAAGTGAGTTGGTGGGTGCGCCTACCTGCCCTTGCTGTGGCAATCAGCACGCTTTTGCTGTATGTGTTTGTGGAAAAATTCATTGTGTTGGCGATGAACAAGTGAGCACTTGTCCTTGGTGTGGAACACAAGGTACTTATGGATATGGTTCAGGAGGTATGGACATTAACCGGGCTCAAGGATAATCACTACCATGTCAGAACTAAAAGGATTTATACAAGCGCTGTTGACGAAAAAAGGCATTTCTATTCCTTCTAATAAATCTGCTTTTTTGCAGAATTTTATAGAAGAAGAGGGAAATATTTCTCTTTTTAACCAAATAAAAGGAATACAAGATATGATATTCGACAGATGGGAATTAAAAAATAAGATTGACGATATCACCAATCAGTCAATTAACATTCCAAACGGAACCGTTGGGAAAGACTATACGGCAAAGATTGAGCTAGAAAAGTGGAATTGGAAAGATATTGCTCATCTGGAATTTGAGGGGCTTGAAGACATTGGCTTATCATATAACGCACAAAACGAGTACATCACTGGTACACCTGTGCAAAGTGGTGATTTAAAGATAAAAATGAAATTCAGAATAAAAGGCGAACCCGACGATTCTGTTCTTCATGAAAGGAGTATTGCTTTGGTTATTAATCCTGACCCGAAATCATTATGGAAAAATATTGCAAGTGATAAGGAACTAGCTTATTGGAAACAGGATGATGTGGCAGAAACAAGTGCCTTAGGCGATAGACATATTGTAGTGGCTTCAAAAAGAGGGCGTTCACACGCCAATGTTGGTTCATTCAGAGACGATGATTTTACGTATAAATATTTCCCTGAAAACGGTTGGAGTATTGTAGCAGTAGCTGACGGTGCGGGTTCTTCTAAACTCTCAAGACAGGGCTCAAAATTAGCTTGTCAGAAAACAGCCGAGTTTTTTGAGTCTCATTTCTCAAAAAGTCTTATCGAAGAAATAGACCAGTTTTTTAGTTCAGAAGCAACTAAAGAGTCTATAGAACTACCTTCTGAATTAAGAGTAAAAATCATCAAAGAGCTTTATCAGATAGCGCGTTTTGTACATGAAGGGATTACTGATTTTGCTAATAAATCAGAAAATCCGCTAAAAGAATTTCATTCAACGCTTATCTTTTGTTTATTTAAAAAAATACCATCCGGCTACCTGATTTTAAGCTTTGGCGTTGGTGATTGCCCGATTGTATTGATTGATAAAGAAATTTCTGGCATTACGATGCTAAATTGGCTCGATGTTGGCGAATATGGTGGCGGCACAAGGTTTGTAACTATGCCCGAAATTTTTTCGTCAGATAAAATAAGCACAAGATTTAACGCTAAAATCGTTCCGGATTTTTCTTATCTCTTTTTAATGACTGATGGCATTTATGACCCTAAATTTGTGGTTGAAGCCAATCTTGAAAAAATTGAGAAATGGAAAGAGTTTTTAGCAGATTTAGACGGGAATAACGAAGAAAATATAAAAGTAGAACTCAAGGCTGATAACCCGGAAATCGCTGAGCAGTTATCTAAATGGTTAGATTTCTGGAGCGCGGGTAATCATGATGACAGAACTTTAGCTATAATATTTTAAAGGAAAAATATGAGCAACATTATTACAGTAAAGTCAATTATAAATGGGAATTCTTACCAATATATTGATGGCGAGCCTAAAAGAGGTGGCGTAAAAGATGTGTATTTCAGCCCTGACCGGAAATATGTTGTTGCTATTTTTAGAGATAAGCAAGACTTTAACCAACGAGAAAGACTCATTAAGATTACAGATAAGTATTATAAGCAGATTAAAGAAAAAGATGCTGGCGATTATTATCTGGAAGAAATATACCGTTGGCCTACCGATGTTATTGAAATCAATGGGAAGCTTGGTTTGATTGTACCTATTTATAATTCAAAATTCTTCTTTAAAAAAGGATATTCGACCAGTGAATTAATAAAAGGAGAAGAGAAAAACGGAAAGTGGTTTGCCGGTGCCAAGTTCAGAAACACCAAATTCCCTTTAAGTCTTGATTCTTCCGAGTTGGGTAACTGGATGAGCTATTTTCAGGTGGGAGTGAATCTTTCGCGCGGAGTAAAAAAAATGCACTCCATGGGATTATCTCATTCTGACCTCTCGTACAATAACGTGCTGGTAGATCCGATTTCAAAATCAGCTTGTATGATTGACCTTGACGGCTTAGTGGTACCTGGTCTTTTTCCGGCAGAAGTAATCGGGACAGCTGATTTTATTGCACCAGAAGTTCTGGCCACAAAGCATCTGGATAAAAACGACCCGAATAGAAAACTCCCTAGAAGAGAAACAGATTTACATGCGCTTGCTTGTCTTATTTATATGTATCTGCTTCACAGGCATCCATTAAAAGGCGGCAAAGTACATGATTTAGATACTGAGAAGGATGATTTATTATCAATGGGAGAAAAAGCTTTGTTTATTGAGCACCCGACAGATAAATCTAACAGACCTAAATTAGACCAGATATCCAAATGGGATCAGTATTGGGCAGATATTAATAAATTGCCTTATACGATTACCGGGCCATACCTGAAAACACTTTTTGAAAAGGCATTTATTGATGGGCTTCACTCTCCTATGCACAGACCTACGGCTGACGAGTGGGAACAAGCGCTATTGAAAACTGTTGACCTGATGCAGCCATGTAGTAATAACAGCTGCGAACAAAAATGGTATGTTTTTGATAATACCAATAAGCCCAAATGTCCTTTCTGTGGAACGCCTCATCAAGGTACTTTACCAGTTTTAGACTTATATTATCAGTTTAAACCAACGGTCTGGAAACCTGAAAATCATCGTTTGATGGTCTACCATAATCAATACTTATTTCAATGGCACGTCAACCGGAATATTATCCGGAATGAAAAAATAACTGATAGACAAAAAATACCTGTGGGTTACTTTACTTTCCATAATGGTAAATGGGTATTGGTGAATCAGAAACTGGACTCTTTGAAGGACCTAACTGAGAATAAAGAAGTACCTATTAATAGTATGGTTGAATTGACCGATGGTAAAAAACTTCTCCTATCGAACGAAGAAGGCGGTAGAGTAGTAGTGATTACGATGGCTAATCAATAATTGCATCAGAAAAATAAAAAATGGTTTTCAATGTATTATATAGTAAGAAATAGTCAGCAGTTTGGGCCTTACTCGGTAGATGCCTTAAAGACCTACGTTGAAGACGGAAAGATTTTACTGGCCGACGAAGTACTCTTATCCAATGCAACTGCAAAAGCTACAGTCAGAGATATTTTTAATCAGAATAAAGTAACGGTTAATATCAGCAATGCAGGGAGTATTTCGGAACAGGTGAAACAAATCGGTAAAGATTTGCTTGCGCCCGGTTTAGATTTTATTAAAAAAGATTTATTAAAAGACCAGAAGGTTCTTTATCTGGCTTTTATTGGTTTAGCTCCGGCTTTTTTAATCAGATTTACCTTAGCTTCCTATATTACCTTCTATGCCATTGCGTTATATTTTTCCATTATATGGGGCGTGTTTTTCTTTTTCATGTTCAAGACAAAACAGGTAGACGGCAAAAAGACTGTAATCCTATTCTTTGCTACTCAGGTTGCGGCGTTTGTTCTGACAAATGTGCAGTCTTTTCCTCCTATGAGTTATCTTTATGATTTAACAAAGTCGGATAGTTTTTTTTCACAACTAATAGGTTTTATCTTTGGCGTTGGATTTACTGAGGAGGCCATTAAAGCGCTGCCTTTATTCTATTTTGTCAGAACCGCCAGGCAGCCCCTGATTCCGCAGACCTTAGTTTACTATGGTTTAATTTCCGGTATCGGATTTGGCGTATTAGAAGGCGTTATTTATCAGACCACTTCTAATACCGAACTTGAATATAACCATGCTTTTTTTATGAATATTGCCAGGCTTACTTCTTTGCCTTTTTTACATGCCATCTGGGCAGGTATAGCTGGCTATTTTATTGCATTTGCCAATTTATTCCCAAAATTCAGAAAGGCGCTCTATCTATTTGCGATTTCGGTTCCTGCTATCCTTCACGGAGTTTATGATACTCTTGGCTGGGGTATATTAGGTTTAAGCAGTACGCTATTTTCGGTATTATTGCTCATGTTTTATCTTAAAAAAAGTAATGATTATCAAAATAAACTAATAACAATAAAATAAAAAAATGACTGATTTTTTACAGACCATAGGTCAATTATGGCAACAAATTATTGACAACCCTGTACCCTCCCTGGCTATAATCGGAAACTTAATTATTATAGAAAGCTTATTATCGGTTGACAATGCTGCGGTATTAGCAACCATGGTGATGGATTTACCCGAAAAACAACGAGATAAAGCACTTAAATATGGTATTATCGGTGCCTATGTTTTCAGAGGTCTTGCGCTATTGTTCGCTTCGTTCTTAATAAAATTCTGGTTCTTAAAACCACTAGGCGGTCTATACTTACTATATCTGGTTTATTCATGGTGGAAAGGCAAACAAACGGAGTCAGAAGGAGATGATTTTGTTGACAAAAATGAGAACTGGCTTTATAAAATTACAGTTGGCACTTTCGGAAATTTCTGGGCTACAGTAGCCCTAGTAGAGTTGATGGATATGGCTTTCTCGATAGATAACGTATTTGCAGCAGTTGCCTTCTCGAAAAATATTCTTATCATCTGGTTTGGTGTTTTTATTGGTATTCTGGCTATGCGTTTTGTAGCACAGGGTTTTGTCAGATTGATGGAAAAATATCCTTTTCTGGAAACCTGTGCCTTTATTGTGATTGCTATTCTTGGTTTAAAACTTATTCTTTCAATCTATACGCATTTTGATCCATGTAGTGCATTCTCTACATTTATGGAAGGAGAAACTGGTTGTCTTGAGCATCAAGGGCTTCCAATTCCAGAAGGACATACAATGGTTTGGGGAGACATTATCACTTCAGTCTTAACCATTTCTATTTTCTTTATTCCGATTCTGGTATCACGCTTTATGCCTGCAAAAAAAGATTGATATATCATAAAATTACTGACAACTATTGCGATAATAGTTGTCAGTAATTTTGTTTTCTGCTGCTCAATTCTCTCAATTATCTTCTTGAGTACACAGTCATTTATTAATAAAAGTCAATTGTTCTACTTACTGTTGCTGGATGTTTATTAAAAAAGTACTAAATGCAATCTGTATACAAACCATTTCTTCGTTAAATCCGTTATTCTATTTAGGTACCTATCGTTTTATCCTTTGAACGACAAATTTCTGTCTATTGAGGTTATATCATCAGGACAGATTTTAAACATACGCTTAAACTAAAGAAAATTAGGAGCATACACATTATGGGATTCGACAAAAACTTATTAAAAATTAAGACTCTGGGCGAACTGAAAGCCAGTAGCTATCGCCCGAAATCCATTAAACAAGAACTTCGGGATAATCTCATCGAAAAGCTCAAAAATAAAGAAGTGGTTTTCCCGGGTATCTGGGGTTATGAAGATACCGTTATTCCTGATGTAGAGAAAGCCATTTTATCTATGCACCACATCAATCTGTTAGGGCTTCGTGGGCAGGCCAAAACACGTATTGCGCGCCTGATGGTGAATTTACTGGATGAATACGTAGCTGTAGTAGATGGCTCAGAATTGAACGACGATCCATTGGAACCCCTTTCTCGTTATGCCAAAGATTTGATTGCAGAAAAAGGTGACGACACGCCTGTGAGTTGGTTATCCCGTGCTGAACGGTATAATGAAAAACTGGCCACACCTGATGTATCTATCGCTGATTTAATTGGTGATGTTGACCCTATTAAAGCTGCTACACTTAAGCTTCCGTATTCTGACGAACGTGTAATTCACTTCGGGATGATTCCACGCTCACACCGTTGTATTTTTGTAATTAACGAGTTGCCCGATTTACAGGCACGTATTCAGGTTTCTTTATTCAATATTCTGCAAGAAGGCGATATTCAGATTCGTGGATTTAAATTGAGAATCCCATTGGATATTCAGTTTGTATTTACGGCCAACCCTGAAGATTATACCAATCGTGGTAGTATTGTTACGCCGCTTAAAGACCGTATTGATAGCCAGATTGTGACTCACTATCCGAAATCTATTGAGACAGGTCGCAGAATTACCCAACAGGAAGCGATTATCAAACCTGAGCAAAAGAAAATTGCCGTTAACGATATATTAAAGGATTTGATTGAGCAGATTGCCGTAGAAGCCCGTCAAAGTGAATACGTAGATGCCAAAAGTGGAGTTTCGGCTCGTATGACGATTTCAGCCTATGAAAACCTTTTAAGTTCAGCAGAAAGACGCTCATTAATTAATGGCGAGAAGAATGTAAATGCACGTGTTTCAGATATTTATGGGGCTATCGCAGCTATCAATGGCAAGATTGAATTGGTATATGAAGGTGAGGTAGAAGGCCCGGTTTATGTAGCACAAAGCCTTATTGGAAAAGCAATGCGTACTGAATTCCTGAAATATTTCCCTAATCCGGAAACGTTGAAGAAGAAGAAATCAGGCAAAAATCCATTTCAACAGGTATCGACCTGGTTTGGTGAGGGGAATGTAATTGATTTCTTAAACGACCTTAATGACCGTGAATACAAAGCCAGATTAAAAACCATTGATGGCTTAGACGACTTAGTAGAAAACTTCCATCCGAGATTAAATGAAAACGATAAGTTATTCATGATGGAGTTCGCTTTACACGGACTAGCCGAATATTCTTTAATCAGCAAACAATCACTCGATACAGGTTTACAATTCAAAGACTTGCTTGATAGTATGTTTGATCCGAATAAAATGAAATTTGATGATGAGGATGAAGATGATTTCAAGAGATTTTAATCTATAAAAAATAGGCTCATTTCCATGAGCCTATTTTTTATTACCTATTTTCTTATACATTACCCCAACTTAGCCAAGGCTTCTTCCAAAGCTTTAATTTTGGCTTCAGCATCAGCTAATTTCTGACGCTCTGTCTGTACAATTTCAGGCTTGGCGTTTTGAACAAAACGCTCATTGCTCAATTTTGCTTCCGTTGATTTTTTGAAACCTAACGCATATTCCAAATCTTTGGTAAGATTGGCTTTTTCGGTTTCTATATCAATATTAGAGCCTAAATCAATGGTAAATTCATCACCTTTAATCACAAAACTGATCCCTTCGGCTTTGTCGTCTACGTATTGTATGTCTGAAATATTAGCCAGTTTCTGAATTAAACCTGCCAATGCTTCATAACGCGCCTTATTAGCAGTTTTAATGGCTAATGGCAAAGCTTCTTTCGGTGAAATCTGTTTAGCATTACGGGTATTGCGAACATTTGATATGATTTCAGATAGAATCTCAAAATCAGCTAAAATCTCTTCATCAATCGCTCCTACCGTTGGGAATGGTGCGATACAGATAGAATCGTTAGCTTCTCTTGTTTTAATATTCTGCCAGATTTCTTCAGTAATAAATGGCATCCAAGGATGAGCCAATCTCATTAACGCATCAAATATTTCAAGTGTAGCATCATAGGTTTGCTTATCTATCGGCAAGCTTTTACCATCTACATAAGCAGGCTTAATCATTTCGAGGTATTGCGAACAGAAATCGTCCCAGATAAGGTTATAAGTACTCATCAGGGCATCTGACATTCTGAATTTGCTGTAATGGTCAAACGTTTCGGCTAATACTTTATTGAATTTCGATTGAAACCATTGAACAGCCTTAGCAGAAGCCGGATTCTGGGTTGCAGTTTCTGAAACCTCCCAACCTTCTACGAGTCTGAATGCATTCCAGATTTTATTATTAAAGTTTCTGCCCTGCTCGATTAGCTTTTCATCATACAATAAATCGTTTCCGGCAGGTGAACTGAATAACATACCGGTACGTACACTATCAGCACCATATTGTGCAATCAAATCCAGTGGGTCTGGTGAATTACCCAAAGACTTTGACATCTTGCGGCCTTGTTTATCTCTTACGATACCAGTCAGATAAACGTTTTTGAATGGATAAGTACCTTGGTATTCGTAACCGGCAATAATCATACGCGCTACCCAGAAGAATAAGATTTCTGGTGCAGTTACCAAGTCATTTGTCGGATAATAATACTTAATATCTTCATTATCCGGGTTTTTGAAGGCATCAAAAACCGACATTGGCCATAGCCATGAGCTAAACCAGGTATCTAATACGTCTTCGTCTTGCGTCAAATCATGTTCGCTTAGGGCAAAGAGTTGGTATTTATTGCGGGCTATTTTCAACGCTTCTTTCTTATTAGGCGCTACGATACACGTACCATCTGGCATATAAAAAGCCGGAATACGGTGCCCCCACCAAAGTTGGCGGCTGATACACCAATCTCTCACGTTTTCCATCCAATACTTGTAGGTATTCTTGAATTTCGGCGGAATAAACTGGATGGTATCGTCCATTACGTTTTTCAATGCAGGTTCTGATAAATCTTTCATTTTCATAAACCACTGCAAAGAAACTTTTGGCTCAATTACTGAACCTGTGCGCTCTGAAGTACCAACAGTCGATTTATAATCTTCAACCTTTACCAGATTGCCAGACTCTTCAAGCATTTTGATGATTTTCTTACGAGCCACAAAACGGTCTTCTCCTACCAGAATCTGAGCTTTTTCATTCAGTTTACCATCATCTGTCAGAATATCAATCACAGCTAAGCCATGTTTTTGCCCTAAAGCGTAGTCGTTCTGGTCGTGAGCAGGGGTTACTTTTAAGGCACCTGTACCAAAATCTACTGTTACGTATTCGTCAGCAATGATTTTTACCTCACGGTTAATGAGTGGGATTCTTACAGTTTTCCCAATTAAATCCTGATAGCGCTCATCGGTAGGGTTTACGCAAATAGCTGAATCGGCCATAATGGTTTCAGGGCGAACAGTTGCAATCGTTACGCTTCCTTCATCACCATCATAACGGATATATACCAGTTTTTGCTGAATATCTTTCATGATAACCTCTTCATCCGAAACCGTAGTTTTGGCTTGAGGGTCCCAGTTTACCATTCTGTATCCACGGTAAATCTCGCCTTTATTGTATAAATCAACAAAAACCTCAATTACGGCATCGTATA
Source organism: Emticicia fontis (assembly GCF_054779675.1). Taxonomy (NCBI): domain Bacteria; kingdom Pseudomonadati; phylum Bacteroidota; class Cytophagia; order Cytophagales; family Leadbetterellaceae; genus Emticicia; species Emticicia fontis. The sequence continues at coordinate 83,654 of NZ_BAAGXU010000017.1, read as the reverse complement.
GATTAGGTTCCATCGTAAAACGTGTACGGTCCCAATCGCAGGATGCACCTAATTTACGTAATTGTTGCAAGATGATTCCGCCATATTTCTCAGTCCATTCCCAACAATACTTGAGGAATTCTTCGCGGCTTAAATCACTTTTATTAATGCCTTGTTCTTTTAGCATAGCAACTACCTTGGCCTCCGTAGCGATTGAAGCATGGTCTGTACCCGGCACCCACAAAGCCTCTTTCCCCTCCATTCTAGCCTTACGTGTCAATACGTCCTGAATGGTATTGTTGAGCATATGTCCCATGTGTAAGACGCCTGTGACGTTAGGCGGTGGAATCACGATGCAATAAGGTTCTTTGTCAGGATTCGGTGTCGACTTAAAGTACTTGTTATCAGTCCAATACTGATACCACTTGTCTTCGATTTCTTTCGGATTGTAGGTTTTGCTTATCATACTTATCTGGTGTTCGTTACGAACGAACTTAGTTTGTGTATCTGATGATAGCCTTACAACTATCACTATTTCCTTTCTATATTGCTAAAAGGAGTGCAAAATTACGATTTTTTTACCGAATTTATGCTTTGCACGTATATAAAAAACCTGCAAATCTGTTGCCAGATATGCAGGTTACGTTAGGGTTGAATATTTAAAACTTACTGATTAATTGGCATCAACAATTCTGCCTGAGCCCGAAATACGATGGCTGATTCTCGGATCGCCTTTAAACCAAACTGTTCCACTACCCGAAATATACACATCCAGGTTATAATAGGCGGTAGTTTCGCAACGGCCTGAGCCATTGATTTCAACATCTGAATTATCTGCACGTAAGCCGAAAGACTCGATTTTGCCGCTTCCGGTCATAGTATAAATGGCATTTTTGGTATCTCCTTCCATGAAAATCAGGCCTGAGCCGCTTAATATGGCGTTTACGTCATTTTTCATATCAAGGGCAACGTCAATCAAACCACTGCCTGATAATCTTAAATCAATGCTTTTACCATAGATTTTATTATCACTAATCACACGGCCGCTGCTGGCTACATCAATTCCATAAATATCAGGGGTCTGAACCCAGATTTTGATTTTCTTATTGGTATAAATACTTCCGTTAGCATCAAGTATCAAGGTATTGCCACTCATACGGGTAACGATACGCGGAATGATATTGCCTTCTGCTTCTATCTGAATATCCCGGGCCGGGCCTTGTGTTAAAATCACTTCTGCACCGAAATCGAGTTCAATGCGGTTGAAATATCCGGCACGGCGGTATTCGGTTTCTATGATACCATTACCTGTTTCTTCATAATATACATTACAAGAAGATAACCCTACCACTCCCAACAGGATTATGCCAATAAAGATTAGTGTACGTTTCATTTTTTTACGATTTTAGCTTTTTCTAAGTTTTTTTTGTCTTTAACTATTAGATGCTATATGTTTGTATAAAGTTGTCTGGCAAAGTGTTAATGACTTGTTAAAGACAATTCGGTGATGTTTTTCCCTTATCTAAGCAATATAAAAAAATGAAAACACTTTGGGGTGTAGACCTGGGCGGTACCAAAATAGAAGGCGTTGTAATGAATGCCGATACAAACGAAGTATTATTACGAAAAAGAATTCCTACCGAAGCCGTTAAAGGTTATGAACATATTATCAGTCAGGTTGCCAGACTAATAGATATGATTAAAGAAGAAACTGGTTTTACCCCTGCTGCCATAGGTTTCAGCACACCCGGTGCACTAGACCCTAGCACGCAGACGATGAAAAACTGTAATACCGTTTGTATGAATGGCCAGCGGATGAAAGAGGATTTAGAAAGAGCGCTCGGCCTGCCGATTGAAATTGCGAACGACGCTAACTGTTTTGCTTTGGCCGAAGCGACTATGGGTATTGTAAAAGATTTAGTGCCAGATGCGAAAGTAGTATTTGGTATTATATTAGGTACGGGTGTTGGTGGAGGTGTAGTGATTAACGGGCAGGTATTGAATGGGAGACATGGCATTGGTGGGGAATGGGGACATAATGTATTGGAAGACGATGGCTATGAATGCTATTGTGGCAAAAGAGGCTGTAACGAAACTGTTTTTTCAGGGCCATCGCTACAACGTTATTATGAGAAACTCAGTGGTAAGGCGTTGACAATGAAAGAGATTTACCAGAATTTCAAAGAAGGCAATGATCCACATGCTACTGCTACAGTTAAATATTTAACCAAATCATTCGGCAAGGCTATTTCTTATATCACCAATGTAATTGACCCTGATGCGATTGTAATTGGTGGTGGTGTAGGTAATATTGATGAAGTATACACCGAAGGGCCAGAAGAGTTGAAGAACTTTATTTTCAACAGTCGTGTGGTGGAAACACCTTTCTTAAAACCTAAACTGGGCGATAGCGCAGGTGTTTTTGGCGCAGCAGAATTGGTAAGAGGGTATTAATATATTTTACAATTAGCCGGGAGAGTTATCGTGCAGGTAGCTTTCCCGGTTTTATTATGATTTTAAAGATTTCCCAATCTGGCTTATCATTTCATCGTAGGCGTCTTCGTTTCCAACGCCTTTCGGATTTAAGCCGTATTGATTGTCTCCACGGTCACCATCCTGAAAAAGCATCCAGAAGAAATAAAAAGGTATTAACTGATACCAGCCGTTTCTATCTAAATCATGGCAACGTTTTACTCCTTGTGCAATTGTAAGCCAGGCAACCGGAAAATAGCCTAAAAGAAACCAAAGCGAATTTGATGCGCCAATAAAGGCGAATATTATCAATATAGAAAATACATTTATCATTACTGTCAAGCCAAACTCAGCTCTTCTGATTCTACCTTGAAACGAAAATGCGGCTTTAAACATACTCTAAACAATTAAATCATTTGTTTTCTTTTAATCTGAATATACTTGTTGATGGTCTCGATACTCAATAAATGGGGCTGGGTAAGTAAACCTTGAATACCTGCTTTGAGTAATTCTTTTAATATCAGCTGATTCTGACTCAGAAAATGCTTCCCTATGGTATTTGAATAAATGTCACGCAAATGAGTCGCAGGTTGATTCACAAATTCTACAATCTCCGAATTTTCGAAGAAAACCACTAATACCAGATGATATTGGGCAATGGCTTTCAGGTATTTCAGATTCCTTTTCAGACTATTGATTGAGTCGAAATTAGTAAAGATAATTAATAAGCTCCGCTGCCTTATTTTAAAACGGACAAACTTATATAATCTTTCAAAATCCGATTCCAGAAAATCAGTCGTCAGGTTATATAACATATCGTTTATGGTGCCAAATTGTTTGTATTCACTCCTCGCAGGTAGGTAAGTACAGTTTTTTGAGGAAAAAGTCACCAATCCTGCTTTATCTTTTACATCCAGTATCGATCTGGTTAAGGCAATAGAGCCATTAATGGCATAGTCTAAAAGCGTTTGTTGGTTGAATGGCATTTTCATACTTCTGCCCATGTCTAATACCATATAGATATCCTGGCTTCTTTCTGCCTGGTATTGGTTTAGCATCAAACGCCCCTGCTTGGCACTTGCTTTCCAGTTGATATGCCTGTAATTATCGCCATTGACATAATCTTTTATCTGCTCAAACTCAAGACTCTGGCCAATTTTACGAATATTGGTTGTACTGGTTTCTGAAAAACTATTGACCAATGCATTGAGAGGTAGTTTTTTAAACTGCTCGAATGAAGGATAACAATTGACTGAAACCATTTCTTCAAACGTCATTTTACGGGCTACCAATCCAAGTGAATTGGTACTACATAAGATATTTGTGTGCTGCCAGGTATAAATCCCTCTTAGCGTAGGTCTTACCTCATAAATGAATGTCTGTGTGGTTGCTTTTTCTAGTTTTACTACTATTTTCCAGATTCGCAACTGTAATAAATCCGGGAGATCTTCATAGATTGTTAAAGCCAGATTCATTGCAGAGTTATTCTTAATCTGCAATTCAATTGGGTTCTGGTCGCCATTGCTTAATCTGTTGGGGAGAATCCGTCGGCTATTAATCAATTGCGATTTACTATATAGCAGAATCGTTTCAACTATTATGGCTAAGATGAGCAAAAACAGCAATAACTGACCTATAACAAAGCTAAGATTCAGCACTAACCCTATACAAAACAGGGCAATGCAGATACCTAAAACGATAAATGTTCTGGGCGTTAGATAAAAAGATTTAAAGAAATTCATCAGCGTGGAATCTCTACTTTTGAGAATAAATTATCAAGTACTTCATCTTCATTTACGCCCTCCATTTCGGCTTCCGGAGTCAGGATAATCCGGTGACGCAAAGTAGGTTTTGCCATGCTTTTTACATCTTCGGGAGTCACGAAATCTCTACCCGATAAAGCCGCTTTCGCTTTAGAAGCAAGCATCAAAGCTATTGAAGCACGAGGAGACGCTCCCAGTTCAAGCAATTTATAATTCCGGGTTGCCTGAATCAAATGCGTAATATATTTCAGAATATTATCGTCTATAATCACTTGCCTCACAATCTGACGAAGCTCTTTTAATAGTCTACCACTTAATACAGGCTGAAGGTTGTCTACCACATCGTTATAGGTTTCATAATTGAAACGTTTCAACATCAACACTTCATGGTCTGGTGATGGATAACCGATGTTTACTTTAAAAAGGAAACGGTCTAGTTGTGCTTCGGGTAAACGATAGGTTCCCTCCTGCTCTATCGGGTTTTGAGTTGCTAATACGATAAATGGGGTATCCATGAGATAGGTATTGCCGTCAATCGTTATCTGGCGTTCTTCCATTAGCTCAAATAAAGCCGCTTGTGTTTTGGCTGGGGCTCTGTTTATCTCGTCAATCAGCACAATATTACCGAAAACTGGCCCGCGTTTATATTCAAAATCCAAGGTTTTAGGATTGAAAACCGAAGTACCCAATACATCAGAGGGCATTAAGTCTGGCGTAAACTGGATTCTTTTAAAAGAAATGTCCAGTACTTTACCCAATAGCTTGCTCATCATGGTTTTGGCTACCCCCGGCACTCCCTCTATTAATATATGTCCATCACTAAGAATCCCTATGAGTACCAGATCTATTACCTCCTCCTGTCCAAAAACAATCTGGCCTAACTCTTGTTTAATGTCATTTACAGCTTTAGTAACCAATTCGAGGTCTATTCTATTTTTAAATATTTCTTCTTCGTTTTCCATCGGAATGTTTATGCTTGATAAAATGCGTTTATTTTCTGATAAATACTCATTAAGTCCTTCTTTGAAATTTCGTCCTGCGATTTAATCCTATTGATTTCGTCAAAAATCTCATGAATACTTTGTAAGCTTCTGCCCGTTTTAAGGCTGATTTTTTCTAATTCTGACTCCTGAAAATCTTTGATCTGTATATGGTGATTATGTGCGAGATACTCAAAAAACTGAGCGATAAGCTTATCAGCAATAGATTTATGATTTTGCTGCTGCCAATAAAGCCCACTTACGACCTTAATATATGTCTCGCTATTATTTTTGGGGGTATTATAAATTGGAATAGGCTTCTGGATTCTTTTATAATAAATCAACAGGAATAATAAGGCTCCTGCCAGAAAAGTATAAAAGGCCCACACCAATGGTGGATTCTTGAAAATTACCCTTAGTACTTCGCTCCGGCCTATGCCAGACGAATAATCCGGGTAATCTCCAACTCTATTAACTGTCCGGTAATAATCATCCCATATAATATTGTTATCTGCCAGATTTATTTTATCGGCTATTTTATTAAAAAGCGTATAGTTATTTTTATAAAGCAAGAAGTAATTACTTACCAGTATCGGATTATTACAAAGAAAAATCCGACCATATCCACAGGTTAACTCAAGCATCTGAACATATTTTTTATCATCTACAATAAGCGTATCAATATGGGTTATTAAATCATTATGAGCTAGAAATATAGAATCTAATATAGCCGTATTGGGCTTATGGCCTAATAGATTATATTGAGTCGTAAGACTGTCTTCTCGCCAGGTAATACTCCAGCGGCCTTCTGCTAAAGGGGGCGGATAGATGGAATGAAGGTCGCCACTTGTCGGTGAATTATACAGAGAATCAATGAATTCAGTAGTAAGTCCGAAAGCCGAGATAAACACTTTATTTCCTTTTCCGGCAAATTTCTTCAGTTGATGAATGTCTTCTGAGCTTGGATAAAAATTAGGAGAAACAATCACATAAGTATTATTGGCTGTTGCTAAGGCATTATAACTACCTAATTCAAAACGAACTGTATTTTCCCTGAATCCTCCACCCGCGTTTCGTTTCAGTTCATCATAAAAAAATTTACAATCGTAGGGTTTATACGAACTGGGACTAACAGTAAAATTTGTATCAAACTTTTTCTTAGAAGAAAAAAAAACCAGACCGAAAAAGAGAAAAATCACTATTCCTATCAATACAAGGCCCACTATTAGTAAATTTCTTCTCATGCTTTTTTAGTCAGAAAATCTTTAAAGTTTTTTTCAATTTTCAGGAATGATGGTTCAGAGATTGCAAATTGCCCAAACCATAAATATTCATAATAGTGCGTGCATTGAATAAAAAGATTCAGTTTTTCTTTCGAAAGCGTATTTTTCTTACTTAGCTCTTTCGTATAATCCTGGTTAGTTTTATCAATGTTAAATTCTATCAGTTGAGATTCATTCAATAGTTTCATCACCCATAGATAATAGTACCTTATAGCCAGGCGATAGTTTTTATCCTGAATACATTTTTCTATCTGACTACTTAAATCAGCAGTATTGACATTCTTTATTACCAATTCTTCTTCTGACATACCTTCAGTAGTAACCTGAACTTTGGAATTAGTTTTAAATTTATATCCTTTCAGGTTTTTCAGGATAAGATAAGCAGCCCCAACAATAGCTAAACCAATGATTATCCAGACTGAAACCTGAATAATATCATCGATAATCTCGCCAATATTACTTGGTTCTCTTCTTTCTTCTTCCTCTTCCGGTATTGGTTTGGGTATAGGTTTTTTCTCAATTTTAAACTTATCTACATACCATAGTTTTTCTTCGCTTTTCTTCAATGAATCAACATGCGCCTTTGATAAATTGCCCTTGTCGGCAAAAGCCATTGTGCATGCAAAAAGAAAAATACAGCCAAGAATAGAGATTTTATTTATGAACAATGTCTTCCAGATATTTTTCATAAGGATAATTTTCAGTCAGCTTTTTAGAATAAATAAAAAAATACCAGATAACCACCAGCCAACTGCCTATAAAGATCAATGCCAAAAACAACATAACAAGCATATTATTGTTCTGAAACCCCTGCCTACCGAGATAAGTCACATAGCTTTCTATCAAAGCAGCTATGGTAGTAAAGGGGATAGTTCCGATATAAATTTTCACACTTTCTGACAATCCTTTTCTGAATGCCTGCTTTCTTGTTAATGTACCCGGAAACAGGAAACTTAAGCCTAAAATAAAACCTGCCATACATTCGAGTACTAAACCCATCAGCTCAAAAGTGCCGTGCAGCATAATCACAAAAACAGCATCAGTACCTAAGTTATTCTGAATAAAAAGTGAGAGAAATGCACCTACCATTACGCCATTCGAGAAAGTAAAATAAAAACTGCCAAGTCCTAAAATTATACCAGAAATAAATAGAACAAGGCCAACGCGAAGGTTATTTGAGAAAATGGAAAGGAACATTACCAGAGGTGTTTCAGAACTATATACACCAAACGGTTCACCTTTTCTAATATTTTCCTCAGTCATACTTACGTAACTCCGTCCGAGAATTCCTTCAATAAAATCAGTATCAATAAAAGAACAGATATAGCCCAGAATGCAGAAAGTACAAAAAATGGCAGTAGCTACCCAAAGAACTTTGATATTGTGCCCAATGATGGCCGGAAAGTCTTTTACCCAGAAATGATAAAACGGATTTTTATCTTGTTTTTGCTGGAGGAATATTTTCTTGTAAACCCTTGCAGAAAGCGAGTTTACGTAATCATTAATTTTACTATGCGGGTAATGCGTCTGAGCATAAGATAAATCATTCATTAAATCAATGAAATCAGACGAAATCTCATCCGGATCTGTTTTTGAGTCATTTTCAATTTCATCCCATCGCTTCAGATTTTTATCAATAAAGGTACTTTCTCGCATAATTTTAGTTAAAACCTCAATGAAGCAAATTAGAAAATATATCTGAGAAAGTTATATTTTTAGAAATAAAAAAAATAATTTTATCGGGTAACCGATTGCCCGAAAATGAAAACATTTTTTGTTCCGACATACCTGAATATTGACCTGAAATTTGAATTATCTCAAGTTGGTGTTCGCTTTGGTGCCTTTTTAATAGACTGGATAATCAAGATGGTTTACCTGCTAATTATTTCGTCTGTTAGCCGTATTAATGTATTAGGGGGTTCGGTACTGATTTCGTTTTTAGTTTATCTACCATTTATCTTCTATTCATTTCTGTTTGAATGGCTGAACGATGGGCAATCTTTAGGGAAACTTCTGGTAAAAATAAGAGTAGTAAGTGCCGACGGCAGTTATCCTTCTATCTATCAATGTGCTGCCCGGTGGTTGTTTCTGGGAGTAGATATGTGGCTGATCTGGTTATTTGTGTTTATTCACCCGGCTTTTTATTTCTTTGCTCTTTTTAGCCCATTAATCGGAGGCTTGCTAATTATCTTTACTGAAAAGCATCAACGCTTTGGTGATATGGCAGCTAATACAGTTGTAATCAGCACCACACATAGAGAGATTTATATAGAAGATACCATCTATGCCTATGCTACTAACAGCAAGGATTATCAGCCGAAATATCCTGAAATTATGCGCTTAACGGATAAAGAAGTCAATCAGATACAATTTCTTCTGGAAAGGGGTGTTAAAACTTTTAATCAGGAAGTTATTCATAAATTGGCTGCGCATTTAAAGAATATACTAAAAATAGAGAGCACCGATGATGATTATGAGTTTTTGAAACAATTGTTGAATGACTATAATCATTATGCCATTAATGAAATAAGGTAAATACTGATTGAATCATCATAATAGCTGCCGCAATAGCTTTCAATTTGTATATAAGCAAAACTTAACATTCAATTACATTATTTATGAGAATGTACTTCTTTTAAATCAGGCCATTTGAAATCTGGAAGATCAATTTCCTGCTTACTTTTTTCTTTAGATTTAGGCGTAAATAGCTTGACCAGTTTTTGAACCTGCTGACTGGCAAAAATTCCAGCTATAGTGTTTAATACTGACACACCAAATGAGGTCTTTGGATACACAATCCAGGGTATACCGGGCGGTAGTTTCTGTATCTCTTCTACATATGGACGCATTCTTTTTTCGTAAGCAGCAAACGCATCTTCATGATTTTCGTATCTAGCTAATTCACCGGCTAATAGGTAGGCACCTACTATGGCAAGAGTAGTTCCTTTTCCAGTTAAAGGAGTAGGACAGTAGGCGGCATCGCCAATCATTGCTACCCTTCTATCTGACCATTCTTGCGTCTTAATTTGACCAATTTTGTCTAAGAAGACATCATCAGAACTATCTAAGGCCTTGCTTATCCGGTCGGCCTCCCAACCTGCGCCCCCCAGCCTGGTTCTGAGCAGGTCTTTCTGTTTCTCGGACGACAATTTCTCATAACCTTTTTCGTCGTCTAGAAATGCGATGGAAGCTCGCATGGTTCCATGATTGTCTGGACGTAACATGAGAACCCGGCTGTCAACGGCATTATACCAGCGCCACCATTTATTGTCGTTTTTATGACGGGGAATGGTCAAGTAGGCCATATACAGGCCCAGGTATTTGAATATAGGCTTTTTACCAAATACTAATTCACGGGTACTTGAGTGGGTACCTTCGGCAATGATAACGAGCTCAAAGCTTTCTTTTTTTCCACTTTTAAAGGCTACATTTACACTATCGTTGTGTTGCTCAAGTGCTTCGATTGGATCTCCGAATTGATACTTTACATCTTTTTTGGTGCTATCATAAAGAATCTGAACCAAGTCTCCCCGTATAATCTCTAGCTCTTGAGTCCAGGTGAGTTCCTTATCTTTTGGAAACGAGGCTTTGGGTTGATTATTCTCCCCAACGAACTGTAGTCCTACCTCCCCTGTGTTCGCGGCTCTAATGGCTGCTTCAATGCCCATCTTCTGAACTATTTTCTGAGCGGGTCCACTAATATCGATATTTTGTCCTCCTAGACGAAGAGCATCTGAACGTTCAACAACTGTCACTGAAAAGCCAGCTTTTGCCAGCCAGAAGGCTAATGTAGGGCCTGCAATACTAGCTCCTGAGATTAATACTTTCTTCGATTTCCTCATTATGTAATGTTCTGAAACAGGTTGACTATAATTTGGTTTACAGACATTAAACGATTTGAAGAGCATTTAGTTTTTTTAGTTTTAATGCCAATAAAAAATCCTCTCAGTGGTCTGAGAGGATTTTTTCTATACACTTAGTTGTGCCCGATGGAAAGTTTTGTTCAGAATTCCCCGATAGATACTTCCAAATTTTTCATAACACCATTTCCGCAATTCGCGTACTTCTCGGAAAGACAATAGTTTTAAGGATTTTTTTAATTCTTTTTCAAACAAACTACTTTCAAAACTTACTTTTTCCAGGATCACTTTTACGTACTCTAACATTTTCATAAATCATTAATGGTTAGAATGGTTATAGCGACTAGTAGGTGTAAATTTACTAAATATTTTTTTATTCCAATCAATAAAAACTTTAATTTTTTATTAAAAAAATAATTCAACAAAATCCAGCAATATTCACACTTCTCTTATTCTAACGCCCCAACCACATCGCTTATTTCTTTATCAATATTAAAAAAAGATGAAATCTTTAGCAACACTGCTTCCATGATTGCATCAGGGCAGGAAGCGCCGCAGGTGAGTAGAATCGTTGTTGTTTCCTGTTCGGGAATAAAGGTAGTTGTAATCTCTTGTTTGTTGTGCAAATCATAATGTTGGATTAAATTTTTGTCTAAAATTTTGTCTTGCGACTGTATAAAATAAGTTGGTAATTTTTCTTCACATAGTTCTACCAGATGCGAGGTGTTCGAACTATTGTACCCTCCTACAACTACGGCAAAGTCTGCTTTGTTTTTGAGCAAAGCATAAGTTGCCTCCTGGTTATCGTTAGTAGCATAGCAAAGCGTGTCACGGGTATTGGCAAAATGTCTTTCAACTTCTTGTGGTTGCAATTGATAATAAGCAATCATGGCTTGTTTCAGATAGTCTGCAATAGCCTGAGTATCAGATGCTAACATAGTAGTCTGATTCACCACCCCGATACGTGCCAGATCTTTATCGGGGTCAAAGCCTTGCGAATATTGTCCGGCAAAATCCTGATAGAATTGTTCTTTAGGTAATGATTTGTTAATATATCTGGCTAAAATTTGAGCCTCTTTTATATCATTGACAACCACTGTCGGGGCATTCTCTTTGCTATGTGAGAAAGTAGCACGGGTTTCTTCATGCTTGGGCTTGCCGTGTACTACAATGCTATATCCTCTCTCTCCTATTTGTGAGGCTCTGTTCCAGACTTTCTCCACAAATGGGCAGGTTGTATCATACTTATAAGGGTCAATCTGTAAAGACTCTAATTGTTTCTGAATTTCCAGCGTAGTACCAAAGGCAGGTACTATTACAGCATCGTCAGGATTCAGCTCATTCCAGTCAATCAGTTGATTGCCTTTGGTATCCATCAGGAATTTCACACCTTGCGATTGCAAATCTGCATTCACATCCGGATTATGAATCATTTCGCTCAATAAAAAGATGCGTTTATCCGGGTTTTCATTGATGGTTTTATAGGCAATCTCAACGGCATTTTCTACCCCATAACAAAAACCAAAATGGCGGGCAATCAAGAATCTAACCGGACCCAGGTCTAATACGGTCGGGGTAAAATCTTTCTTTAGTTTATCTTTGGTCCGACGTATCTCTTTTATTTTGCCGATGACATTACTCTTATAAATTTCCGGAATGACAAATGATTTCATAAAGAATATAAGTGTTTTAATAATCAATATGATTGAACAAAGATTCGCCTTTTTTGTTAATCATATAGTGTGCCAGATATATACGTGTTCTACTTTCTGGTTCCACAAATTTACAATATCTATGAGATAAACTAAGGAATTATCCGTATTTTCGCACCAAATAGCTTAGCTATATAAAAGAACATATTTTAATGCGATTGAGTTTTATCTTTTTTCTGGGAGTAATTTGTTTTAGTTCTTCGGCACAAAGTACGTTTACTCCGCTGAATAACGATTATTCGCATTTTATTGAACGCTACGAGATAAAAAGCGGAAAACTCTCCAACAAATTTTATAGCAATGTTAAACCTATTGGTCGTAAAGACTTAGTAGGATTGACCGTTGATTTAGAAAAAGACTCTTCTGCCAGACTTTCTACCGTTGACCGTTTCAATCTGGCATATTTACAGAATGATAGCTGGGAATGGCTTGCTGAGAATTATCCTGATGGATTGGATGAAAGTAAGGCAAAGCAGAACACCACAAAGAAGCCTTTCCTGAAATATTTCCTTCGAAAAAAATCAGATTTTTATTATTTCCAGAACGAAGACTTTGATATACATATCAGCCCGATTTTCCAGTTTGCCTCTGGAAGTGATAATCTGGCAAATAGTAATTTATTTACTAATACCCGTGGCATTGAGATCAGAGGTAACCTTAATAAGAAATTAGGATTTTATACCATGTTCACCGAAAACCAGATTGCCTATCCGCAATATGTAAGAGATTATTCGAGGTTGTATAATGGTTTCCCTTATGAAGGATTTACCAAGGTTGTTGATAGTGATTCAACCAAAATGACAACCGACTTCTTTTCGGCAAGAGGATATATCACCTTTAAGGCGCTAAAGAATCTTACCTTACAATTCGGGCATGACAAAAACTTCATTGGTTCAGGCATCAGGTCTTTGATTTTATCTGATTTTTCAGCGCCTTATCTGCATCTGAAAGCCATTACACAGGTCGGTCGGTTCCAATATATCAATATATTTGCGCAAGCTGTTAATAAGCAGGTTCCTGTGGCGAAAGATGGCACTGAGCAGATTCCGCCAAAATACTTCACTTTTCATCATCTGAGTGCCAATATTACTAAAAACCTGAATATAGGTCTATTTGAAACTATTGTATTCGGGCAACGCAAAATTGGGTTTGATGTCAACTATCTGAATCCTATTATTTTCTATCGTTATGTTGAAGGTCACCTGGGTAGTGTAGATAACTCCATTGTCGGGGCTGATTTTAAATATAATTTCTTACGCCATTTTTCACTTTATGGGCAATTGGTATTAGATGAGTTTAATTTCAAGCATTTTCAAAGAAAAGGCTGGTGGGCAACCAAATATGCCACACAGATTGGACTGCGTTACATAGATGCCTTAGGAATAAAGAATCTGGATTTACAAACAGAATATAATCAGGCGCGGCCATATACTTACAGCCATAATTCTACTTATAGCAATTTTGTGCATTATAATCTACCTCTGGCACACCCATTAGGTTCAAACTTCCGTGAGTTTTTATTTATTGCACGTTACCAACCTTTAAAAAGGTTAACACTTAATTATAACTTCATGATGGCACAACATGGAGAAGATTATAATTTTATTAACTGGGGAGGTAATATTCAGCGTAATTACAATCTACTACGCCCTTACGATTATAATAATTTTATCGGACAAGGTCGCGAAGCCAATATTCAGCATATTGAGATTGGAGCTTCGTATATGTTAGGGCATAATCTATTTATTGATGCCAGTTTCCAGAACAGAAAAGTAAATTATCCTGAAACGGCTGAAACTACCACAAGCAATATCTTCTCTGTGGGCGCCAGATGGAATATAGGCAAAAGACAGCTATTGTTTTAGAGCGTATTAAAATCTATTATTCTGACCGCGCGGCGGCCGCCGAAAAGATAAGATTTTTCAGGTAGACAAGATGTGTTTTGCAGACGTAGTAGGCAACTACGTCG